>CAVUJM010000008.1:0-127289 GCA_963741795.1 uncultured Chloroflexia bacterium | reverse complement strand
ATGTAGGTCGGGCCACGGCCCCCAACGGCGGAGGGTCACGCCGATCCCGAGCAGGACGAGCAATCCGCCGCCGACCTGGCTGATGCCCAGCGGTTCCCCGAGGACGACCACCGCCAGCGCCACGCCGACGACCGGCTTGAGATTCCCGTACACCGCGCCTTGACCCGCCTCGATATGCGAGAGCCCATAACCGCACAAGATGAACGCGGCGGCCGAGCACCCGGCGCCCAGGTACGCCAGGAGGACAACGTCCATGAGGTCCAGGGCATGGATTGAGGTGTGTTCCAGCTCGACCGTGGTCGCGGGCAACAGGAAGAGCAGCCCGTAGCGGGTGCTACCGGCGACGAGCGGGATCGTGCTGCTCTGCCCGAATGCCCGGCGACCAGCGACGTTGTAGAGCGCGAAGCTCAGGGCGCTGGCGAGCGGCAGCAGGCTCGAGACCGCCGAGAGACCGCCCATGCTGCCCGAACCGATCGACATGATGACGCCGACCCCGACCATCGAGATGAGGAAGCCGGCAAGCCGCGCCCCCCGAAGGCGCTCACCGAGCAGGGGCACGGCGAGCCCGATGGTGAATACCGGGATCGCGGCGCCGATCAGCGCAGTGGTCGCCGCGTCCGTGAAGACGAGCCCCAGATTCTGGCAAGCGCAGAAGAGGGTGACGCCCGTCAACCCCAGGATCATCGGCGCCCGCCCGGTTGCCACGCGTTCGCCCCGGCGCGCGACCAGCGCCGTCAGGATCACCAGCGCGATCCCGATGCGGGCGCTGGCCATCGTCAGTGGCGGCACATCGGGCAAAACGGCCTTGCTTGCGGCGGCAGACCCCGCCCAGATCACGTTCGCGGCGATCAGGGCGCCGATCGCGAGCGCGTGGGGTGGGACTGCGACGCGCGTTGAGTGAGCCGGATGATGCGTGTTCGATCGTGCCATGGTGCATCCTCTCTGCCGGGATGAGTGTGGAGTGAAGGACGCCTCGTCTGAGAGACACTTTGCCCCGAGTGGACGGCCGGGACATCGGCAGGAATTACCCAAATTCCGCGAGCCACGCTGGGAACGTGATGGGTAGAGATGCACCATGCCGCCCGTCGTCCGGGGAGCCGGCGTCTCAGGTCAATGGGCTGGAGAAGACGAGTCCGTGCCTGCCATGGTGCCGCGGTTGCCGGCACGCGACCACGCACAGCAGCGACGCATGGACCACGCAATCCATGCGTCGTGAGGCGGTGATGTCTGCTGGAGTGTCGAGGAAGGGGAAGGGGGCGGTCTATCCGCGCGGAAGATGGTCGGCGATCGCGCTCAGCAGTGGCCAGCCCTCATTGTCGCCGGAGAGCTCCCAGAACATCGCGCCGCCGAGGCCGTGCTCGGCGATGTACGCGGCCTTGAGACCGATCGACGCCGGGTCGTCATAGGTCAGCATCGTCCGGGACTCCGGATCGTAGAGCCACGGCACGCTGGCATTGTCGTCCCAGTGCCGTTGGTCCGTCCCGATATCGCCAGCAACGATCTCGTGGTAGCGCTTCGCGAACATATCCTCGAACGGCTGGTAGAGACCGTGGTTCTCCGCCGGGACGCCCGTGAACCCGCGCCCGTAGAACGGCATGCCGACGACGAGCCGGTCTGCCGGGACACCGTCCGCGAGGAAGGTCTCGACCGTGCCCGCGACGTTCGCGTACAGGCGGTCCTCATCGTCGCGCGGATCGCTGCCGGACGGTCGTAACGCCGCGTTGTGGGCGGTAAGCCCGGTTCGCAGCGAGCCGTAGAGGTCGTAGGTCATGACGTTGATGAAGTCGAGGATGTGCGCGATTCCCTTCAGCTCGAACGTCGAGCGGGGGAGATCCCGCCCGGCGGGGACGGCCGCGGTCAGGAGGTAGTGGCGGCCGTCGCGCTGTCCGCGCTCGTCCAACTGCCGACGGTATTCCTCGAACAGCAGCGTGCAGTTCCGGCGATCTTCCGGCCGATAGCCGTTGTCCGGCAAGCCGCCGTGCACCGGGTATTCCCAATCGATATCGATCCCGTCGAAGACATCCGGCCAGCCATCGAGGTAAAGCGCGATGGTCGAGGCGGCCAGCGCCTCGCGGCCTTCCAGGGTCGCCGCGGCGTCGGAGAAGCCCTTTGACCCGGCCCAACCGCCCATGGAGATGAGCACCTGCAGGTGCGGGTGACGGGTTTTCAGGTCTCGGATGCGCTCGAAGGCATCGCGGTCGACCTGATCGTTCTCCAGCATCGCGCGGCCGTCCGGCCCGATGATCCCGAACGCATAGTTGATGTGCGTCAGCATGCCCGCCGCGGCGTCGAGCCGCGCGTAGAGGGTGTCGTCCGCGCTGCCCATGAGGTACCCGATGATCCGCTTCGCCGCCAGGGGCATGTCTCTGCTCTCCTGCTCGTCTTCACTGTCCATGGGGCCAGTCTATCTGGCCTGACCAGGGCCCGGCCCCCTACAGGTTGCGAGGCCGAAGTCGCCGGTCGATCTCCGCCCCATGCCGTATGACGATCTCGGGCAGGGCGAGGATGTCATCCAGCGTTGTCCGGAAATTTACAACGCATGCGCGGAGAGCATATGTACCATGGATGACCGCATTTGAGATGAAGACCTCTCCGGAGTGCTGGAGCTCTGAGAGGAGCGCTTCGTTGAGTCTATTGAGATAGGCGTCAACGGCCTCTGTGCCTGGTGTGAGCCCGTCCGGGATGTAACGGAAGGTCGTGATACTCAGCCCCTGGGTAAGCGGCTGGAGCTGCGGGTAGATCCGCAAGCTCTCGAATAGCGCCTCCGCCAGGCGGATGTCGTCCGCGATCATGGTCTGGTATCCCCGCCGACCAACCTGCTGGAGCGCGAGCCAGATCTTCAGCGCCCGGAAACCCCGCGAATTCTGCGGCCCGTACTCGTAGTAGTTGATTCCCGCCTCAGGCTCGCCATCGAAATGGTAGTACGACGGGGGATGGACGCTGAAGGCATCGCGCAGGTGCTTCGGATCGCGTACCAGCGCGCAGCCGGCCTCGAGGGGGGCGTAGAGCCACTTGTGAGGATCGACCGCCACGGAATCCGCCATGGTGAGGCCGCGCAGGTCGTCCGGCGCATCCGGGAGCACGGCGGCGAAGCCACCATACGCACCGTCGACGTGGAACCAGAGATCATGGTCCCGGCAGATCGCCGCGAGCTCCGGCAGCGGGTCGATCGCACCGGTGCTGACCGTGCCGGCGGCACCGACGACGAGGAAGGGGAGATCACCTGCCTCGGAATCCTGGCGGATCTGGCGCCTGAGCTCCGTCGTGTCGATGCGAAGCCCGTCGTCCGTCGGAATCCAGCGGATCGCGTCGGTGCCGAGCCCCAGCAGATCCGCCGCCTTCTCGATCCAGGTGTGCGTTTCCCTGGACGCATACATCCGCAGCCGCTGGCCACCCGCCCCCATGCCGTCCTGGCGGATGTTCCATGGCGCCTTGGCCTTTCGCGCGGCTGTCACGCCGACGATATTGGCCATGTTCCCGCCGCTCACGAGGATGCCACCGGATCCTGCCGGATATCCCAGCATCTCGGCGATCCAGCGGATCGTCTGGGTCTCGATCTCGGTCGCTATCGGGGAGAGTGTCGCACCGCCGACGTTAGGATTGACTCCAGCGGCGAGCAACTCCGCCAGGATGCCGATCGGCGCGGCGGACGCGGTGATATACCCCCAGAAGCGGGGGTGTCCATTGAACGCAGAGTGATCGAAGAGCAGGTCTGCCGCACTGTGCAGGAGCTGCCGGGCGTCCGTGCCGTCCTCGGGGAGTCCCCGGTCACCGAGCGCCTCCCGCATGACGGCGAGAGACGCCTGTGGTGTCACCGGGCGCCCATCGATCGAGCCAAGCAGGTCGGCGATCCGGTCGACCATTTGGTGGCCAAGATCCCGGAACGTCTCCTGGCTCAGATCGAGGGGCGCGTTCCTCGCGCCAAAGGTTGTCTGGTCTTGCACTGGTCGTCACTCCCTATGTCAGGACTCGATGAGCGCGTTGGAGACGATTGACGGACACGTTCCGCCATCCATCCCCTGGAACCTATCCTGACGAACCAGCGTCAACAGATCGTCAACGACAAAATGAACGGCGTCGCCCGGTGAAGGACGACGCCGTTCATCTGTGGTGGGAATCCTAGCCCTGCGGCGTCGCCATTGGCGTGGCGCTGTCGCTGGCCATCAAGTACTGGCTGAACCAGTCGAGCATGTCGTTCCAGGCGGCCTGGGCCTGCTCCTGGTTGTAGCGCTCGCCGGTGTCGTTGTGGAAGGCGCGCTGGGTGCCCGGGTACGTCTTCAGCTCGTAGGTGACGCCGGCATCCTGCAGCGCCGCCTCGAGGTCGCCCGTACCCGCGTTCGCGGCGTCCTCCGCATCCTCGGAGTAGATGCCAAGCACGGCCGCCTGGATGTTCGGGACATCCTCCAGCGGCGGATTCTCGCCATACCACGCGACCGCCGCCTTCAGCTCCGGGATCTGCGTCGCCGCGAGCCAGGTGACATCGCCACCGAACCCGAACCCGGTCATGCCGATCTTCTCGAGATCCGCCTCGCCGGAAGTCTGGTAGTGGCTGATAAGGGCCTGGAAGTCCGCGACCAGCGTCTCCTTGTCCGCCCCGGCCATCGCCGCCGGGCTCGCGGACGCTTCCGCATCGGTGCTGGTACCGCCCGCGCGGCTCATCGGGTCGATCGCGACGGCGATGTAGCCCTCGATCGCCAACCGGCGCGTGACGTCCTTGATGTGCTCGGTCAGGCCGTCCTCGTCGGGGCAGACCATGACCAGCGGGAGCGCCTGGCCCAGCATGTCGATCGGCACGACCTGGTAGCCGGTGATCTGTGCCTCGTCGGCGCCCTTGTAGGTCAGCGTCGTCGGGAAGATGCGCGAGTCGTTCTCCGGCACGGCGTCGGGGCTCTGCGGGCCGTTGCCCTGGCCCTGCGCGCCCGCCAGGGACACGCCGAGCGCCGGCGCGATGGCCGCGGCCGCCACGGCTCCGCCGGCCATGCGCATCATCGCGCGCCGGGACAAGCGTCGCTCACTGGTCTCATTGGCATGGTTCTGCTGCATCGCAGCTGACTGATCGATCAAAGACATATGGTTCTCCTGTATACCTCGACTGATGACCCGAAAACGGGATGCGGTGGACGTGATAGGAGCACCGTCCCCTGGACCGTTCCGCAAACACGATGCCGGCACCGACCGGTTGCCCGTGCTCGGCACGACGATTTCGCGCCTGGTCAGGAATCGCCGCTCACGCGGATGTCCACGGTGAGCGCACTGTCGCCGTTCCGCATGATGTGGTAGGCGCTTCCCAGGCCGCTGATGACGGTACCGGAGGTCCCGAATTCGGGCAAGGTCTTCTCGGTGATCGCATCGCGCACAATCCGGTCGAAAGGGGCGCATACTGGGGAGAGGGTCTCGCTGTTGGGAGGTGCACCATGGCTGATCTACCGTTTGCCAGGCCTCATTCGCAGGAGCCACACGTCGGCGCGCTGAGTGACCGCCTGAATTGGCTGCGCGCCGGGGTGCTCGGGGCCAACGACGGCCTCGTCTCCACTGCCGGCATCGTTGTCGGCGTGGCGGGCGCGACGGCTGTACTCGGCGACATCCTGACCGCCGGGCTGGCCGGTCTTGTCGCTGGGTCGCTGTCGATGGCGGGCGGCGAGTATGTCTCCGTCAGCACCCAGCGCGACACCGAGGAGGCGGCCGTGGACCTGGAGCGCTGGGAGCTCTCCAACATGCCGGAGCGCGAGGAGGACGAACTCACGCACCTCTACCAGGAGCGCGGCCTGAGCGAGGCGACGGCGCGACAGGTGGCGCGCGAGCTGACGGACCACAACGCCCTGCAGGCGCACGCCGAAGCCGAGCTGCATATCGATCCCGAGCAGCTCACGCAACCGTGGCACGCCGCCGGCGCATCGTTCATCGCGTTCGCCATCGGCGGGCTGCTGCCGTTCGTCGCGATCATGTACCCGAACGCGTCGCTGCGGATCTGGGTCTGTGTCGTGGCGGTGGTGATCGGGCTTGTGCTGACGGGCTACCTCAGCGCCCGACTCGGCAAGGCGCCGGTCGGCCCGGCGATCATCCGCAACGTTGGCATGGGGATCCTCACAATGGCGATCACCTGGGGAGTTGGTCGCCTCTTCGGCGTGGCAACAGGGTAGGGAGGCATCATGGAGCTGGGCATCAACTCGATCGGCGTCGTTCGCTCGCCGTTGACGGATCTGCAGATCGCTCCACGCCAGGGCGACGAGGGCGCGCCGGACGCCTGGCTGGAGCTCGCGCCGCATCTGTCCGGCGGGTTGCTCGGTATGCACGTTGGCGACGAGATCATCGTGATGACATGGCTACACGAGTCCCGCCGCGATGTCGTGCAGGTGCACCCACGCGGCGACCAGACGCGGCCGCTGACCGGCGTCTTCGCGACCCGCTCGCCGCACCGACCGAACCCGATCGGCCTGCATCAGGTGACGGTGAAGGCGATCGAGGAGGGGCGTATCCTCGTCGGCCCGCTCGAGGTCATCGACGGCACGCCGCTCGTCGACATCAAGCCCGTCCTCGGCCCGCTGGATTCCCGCTAACCATTGCGGATATTCGCATCACCAACGGAACGTCATCCCGAGCCGCGACCCGAGCGCAGCGAGGGGCCGCGTGTCGAGGGATCTTTGTGCCTGCCTGACGTGCCGCTTGCCTGGAGCACAGATCCCTCGACACGCTTCGCCTGCTGCGCAGGCTCACCGGCTGGGGATGACGACCGGGAGTAGATGGAGCGGTGGTTTACACATCCGGGCGGCGTTGCCAGGCCGGGTGCGCCGCCTCGAACGCCTGCGCGAACCGCAGGAGGTCCACCTCGCCGAGCGGCCGCCCGACGAACTGGATGCCGACCGGCAGGCCGTCCGCGGTGAACCCGCATGGCACCGAGATCGCCGGTAGTCCCGTCGCGGAGACATACCAGCACGAGCGCATCCAGCCCAGATAGTCGTCCTGCGTCTCGCCGGCGACCTCGCGCGGCCACGTCCAATCGACCGGGAACGGGGGGAGCTGCACCGTCGGCGTGGCGAGGATGTCGATCCCGTCGAACAGGCCCACCATGCGCGTGTAGAGCCGCGTGCGCGCGGTGTAGGCGTTGTGGACGTCCGCCGCCGTGAGGTCCAGCCCCATCTCGACGTTCGCGACGATGTTCTCGCTCAGCTCGTCGCGCCGGGTGCGATACAGCTCACCGTGCTTCTGCACCATCTCCCACGCCCGCAAGGTCCGGAAGCTCTCCTCGGCGCCGTCGAAGTCCGGCTCCAGCTCGCGGATCTCCGCGCCGAGCTCGTCGAGCGTCGTCCGCCCGTCGCGCTCCAGCACGTCGGTCACCTCCGCCTCGATGGGGAGACCGCCCAGCGTCTGCGACCATCCGACGCGCCACCCGCGCAGGTCGGCCGCCGGTTCGCTGTCCGCGATCGCGGCGAATGCCGAGCCGTCGCCCGGGAGCGACGTCGGGTCGTGCGGGTCGAACCCGGCGAGGACCGATTCGAGCAGCGCGACGTCTGCGACCGTCCGCCCCATCGGTCCGAGCACCGACATCCCGGTCCAGCCGGTTTCCACCGGCGCTTTGGTGACGCGGCCAGCCGAGGAGCGCAGGCCGACGACATTGCAGAACGACGCCGGGTTGCGCAGCGAGCCGCCGAGGTCGCTGCCGTCCGCGAGGCTGAGCATCCCGCTCGCCAGCGCGGCCGCTGCCCCGCCGGACGACCCCCCGGCGCTGCGGCCGGTGTCGTACGGGTTCCTCGTCGGCCCGAACACCGGGTTGAAGGTATGCGAGCCGGCGCCCATCGCCGGGACGTTCGTCTTCCCGAGGCGGATCGCCCCGGCCGCGCGCATGCGGGAGGCGATGGCCGCATCGGTCTCCGGCACGTTGTCCGCGTAGATCGGGCTGCCGTGCGTCGTGCGCATGCCCTTGGTGTTCAGGAGGTCCTTGTGGGCGATCACGAGCCCGTGCAGCGGTCCGGCCGGCTCGCCCCGCGCCATGGCGTCGTCCGCCGCCTGCGCCGAGGCCATCGCCTCGTCGGCGTGCATCGTCACGATCGCGTTGACGGCCGGGTTGACCTGCTCGATGCGCGAGAGGTAGGCGCGCAGCAGGTCGCGCGCGGAGATCGACCGCCGCAGGAGCAATCGCCGCTGCTCCACGGCGGGCAGGTAGCAGAGGTCGGTCTCGTTCGTCGGGATATCCATGCGGCGTGCCTCCTGATAGGGTGACGAGAGAGGTTTGCGCCATTATCCCGGAGACCGGCGCATCCTTGAAGCGCAGCGCCGTCCCGGGAGACCTGATCCATCTTGTGAGGGAGACAGAAATGGCCATCCACACCCTTGATCCGAGCCGCGAGACGCTCCATGGAACCTTCTCGACAGCGTGGGCGCCGGTGCTCAGGATCGATCCCTGGCGATACCGTCGTCGCCAGCACGCTCGATGCGCGCTGGTCGGTCGGGCTGCCGGGGCCGGACGGCGCTCCTGCCGAACGCTTTGAGCCGCGATCACCCGAGCGGGACAACGGTCACGCCCTGTGCGGGCCGATCGCCGTCAACGGCGCGATGCCGGGTATGACGCTGGAGGTCCGTCTCGAGGAGATCGTGCCCGGCCCATGGGGCTGGACCGTCGCCGGCGGGTGGAAGAACGGTATCAACGAGCGTCTCGGCATCGACGACCGCGAGACCCGCATGGACTGGGATCTCGACGCCGACGCCGGGACGGCCACCAACCAGGATGGCCACACCGTGCGGATGCGGCCGTTCATGGGGGTGATGGGGATGCCGGGGCCCGGGGCCGAGCCGGTGCCCTCACGGCCGGCCCGGCCACAGGGCGGCAATATCGACTGCAAGGAGCTCGTCGCCGGGACGACGCTGTACCTGCCGATCGCCGTTCCCGACGCCTACTTCTCCCTTGGCGACGGCCATGCGGCGCAGGGCGACGGCGAGATCTCCGGCACGGCGATCGAGTGCGGGATGGACCGGGTGCGGTTCACGCTCGGACTCCGCGACGACCTCCCGCTGACCACGCCGATCGCCCGCACAGACGACGCCTGGATCACCATGGGGTTCAACGAATCCCTCGACGAGGCCACCCTGATCGCGATCGATGCGATGCTGGAGCTGATGGCTCGAGAATATGGGCTCGACCGCCCGCAGGCCATGGCGCTGGGCAGCGTCGCGGTGGACCTCCGCGTGACGCAGATCGTGAACGGTGTGCGCGGCGTCCACGCCATCTTCCGGCCGGAGGATGTTCAAGGTCTCTGACGGAGGAACGACCGGGGAGCGGGATTTCCCACTCCCCGACTCAGTAGGATTGGACTGGAATGTCCGATCCCTTGCCCCGCAGGGCGCCTTCTGGCGTCCAAGGGTCAATATCTCGTGCGCTGCTAGTTCAGGTAGTCCGTCGACGCCCAACCCGTCGTCCCGGCGTAGGAGACCTGCCGCCAGCCCGGGGCTGTGCCCGAGAGGGCGGTCACCGTCGCGCCGGACGGCATCACCAGCAGCACTGCCGCCGATGTGCTCGGCTCCGCGCGCAGGTTGAGGTAGGCGGTGGTCGTGAACGTACCTGCGCCCGGCTGGCTACCCCACGAGATGTAGTCGTCGGACATCCAGCCCGCGAGACCGTCGTGGGTCACGTAGCGGAAGCCGCCCTGCACCGTGGCGCTGGTCCCGATCGTCGCGCCGGAGGGCACGACCCGCAGGACCTGGTAGCCCGTGGACGGCCCGGTGCGCAGATTGACGTAGGCGGTCGTGGACGCCGTGCCGGTGATCACCGGGTCGGAACCCGTGCCGCCGTCGGGGGCGGAGAGCAGGAACGAAGCGATGTAGCCCGTCGTTCCGGATGCGTAGACCTTCACCTGGGCCCACTCATAGCCGTTGGCGCTGCCGCCATAGGCGATGTACTGGACCTCGGCGCCCTGCGAGAGGGAGGCGAGGATGGCGTAGCCCGTGCCGGGGCCCGAGCGAAGGCGGGTGCCCTCGCTGTTCACGATCAGCGTGTCGGTTGAGCGCGCGGCGGCGTGCTGGATGATCTGCGGTCCACCGAGGGCGAGGGCGGCGCTGCCGGCGACGAGGCCCTTGAGGAACGAGCGGCGGTTGGTCGAGTGCGTGAGAACGGTCATGTCGGTGTCCTTCCAGGATGTGGGGCAGGGATCGTTGGAGCGCATCAGGTCATCGCTCCTGTATTCACATTCTGGCCACCGGACATGCGTTGAACATCGGCAGGGTCACCGAATCGGGCTACCTAGCGTGCGTGGCGAGGGTTACCTAACGGTCCCCGGCGTTCGGCAAGGTGCTATCAGCAGAATTTGAGTAGATACCGTGTCCATAGAGATGTGGGTTCCTGCTCTCGCGAGATTGGAGCGCCTTCTGCCTATTTGGCGAATGGGTCAGGTGTCGGCACTGCTTTCCTGGTGCATCTGACCAAACATAGCGAAGCGGATCCCGTGTTCGTACAGTGGTATTGTGACGGCAGCCCCGTTGAAGGTCCAAGTGCGCTCTTGCGTCGTCTACATCGATAGAACAACCGAAAGACTAACCTATGCACAAACGCAAGCCTTGGGATTCGATCGTCTTATCTATCCTGCGTCGTTTCGTTAGTTCTATGCTGAATCGAGTTCTCTTCATGGCCGGAGCGACGTTATCGGCGTTGGACATATTTCGCCGGGACATCGATCTTCCCTATCAGGCTTATCTAGTTATGTTCCTTGTCGCCCTCTCCTTAGGCGCTCGCGAGTGGCTTGAAGTATCACAAGAACGCATTGAATCCTCATTGGATTCCGCACGCGAGGGGCGTAACAGGCGCACCGGCCTCGATATTCAAGGGTGGTCAGTGAATCTTCACGGGACGAGACTCGAAATCATGATGTGAGTTTCAAGTCGCGGGATACCTCTTTGACGTCTGATGACTTGGAGATCCGATAGTCATGCCCGCTTACGACTATGTTTGCCGGTTGTGTGCGTCGCGGTTCGAAGTGTCGCGCCCGATGATCGAGTGGAAAAGTGCAACGAGTTGTCCTACCTGCGGCTCTCCCGACGTGAAGAGACGTTTCTCGATTTGAACTTGCATTTTGGGCCCTGAGCAGAATCAGTTCTTTGGAGCACGAGGATCCATATCTCGGAGGGCGCAATATCCCCTCAACCTAATAGAGGCAGTGTCCACCTTAAAAACGTTTGTGGCGGAAAACAATGGTGGAGCGGGCATTCGGGTGGAGAATGTCGACTTGACCGGCCAGGGGCTCAGGCTAAGGGATAACAGGGGAGGGGGCCACGGTGGCTCGCAATGCTCACATCGACATCGATGATATGGAGATTTCCTGACTTACTCACTTTAGTCGTCTCGGCATGATTAGGGCGATAATGAGGCGGAAGACAAACATCGCGCGGCGTGCCGGTCCCGGCGCGCCACGACCATATACGGGGGCACGCACCATATGGCCGATGAGGCAGAGAAGCAGTACTGGATCATCGTCAGCTCGCTGGATAACCACCACATCACGCGGGACCGTGGATTCGACCTCCAGGGCCTGAAGAGCCGCCAGCGCAAGAAGCTGGAGCTGGTGAATCCGGGCGACAAGTTCATCTACTACACCACCGGCGTCAAGAAGTTCGCCGGGATCACCACGGTCACCGGCCCGGGCTTCGAGGATCACACGCCGATCTGGAAGAGTGGCCCCACCAAGAAGCAGGATGATTATCCCTACCGCTTCCCCATCGAGCGGGATATCTGGCTCGAGGACGAGCAGATGATCGATGTCGAGCCGATCGCCCGGAAGATGGAGCACACCAAACGGTGGCCGGAGGCGAACTGGACGCTCGCCTTCCAGGGCAACGTCCACAAGATCAACGAAGCTGACTACGAGCTGATTCGCGCCGAGATCGAGAAGGCGTCGCAGGAATAGGAGAGAGACCATGCCAACACCGGAAGAGAAACTGCAGGAGCTCGGAATCAACCTGAAGGAGTTCACCCCGTTCCACCCGGCCGTCGCCGCCGGCGTGCTGACCGACGCCGGGCTGCTCTACCTCTCCGGCTCGACGCCGACGAGCGCCGAGTTCCGGGGCCGCGTCGGTGACAAGCTGACCGTCGAGCAGGGCTATCAGGCCGCCCGCGAGTGCGCCATCAACCAGCTCGCGCAGGCGAAGGCTGTTATCGGCGACCTCTCCCGCATCAAGCGCGTTGTGAAGGTGCTCGGGATGGTCAACGCCGCGCCGGGCTTCCCGGACTCCCCGGCGGTCGTCCACGGCGTCTCGGAGCTGTATTACGAGGTCTTCGGCGACAAGGGCGTTCATGCCCGCTCGGCCGTTGGGCTCCAGGCCCTGCCGTCCGACGTCGCCGTCGAGGTGGAGACGATCTTCGAGGTCGAGTAACCGTAGCCCCTCGGAATGTTGATGCAGTCAACGCGTTGCGGCTCATTTCCTGCTAGGCTGGATCCTGGAAACGTCTACGACATAGCACCAGTTCTTGTCGTCAGCGGGGGTCCGCCATGGATGCAGCTGATGTCCCGACCTTTGCCCGGATGCTGCGCGATCTCCGGATCGCCGCCGGCCTCTCACAGGAAGGCCTGGCGGAGCGGTCCGGCCTGAGCGTCCGTGGGCTCAGCGATCTGGAACGCGGCGTGCGCCGGGCGCCACGGCTCGAGACCGTGCGCATGCTGATGGACGGACTGGCCCTTGGCGACGATCAACGGGCCGCGCTGCTGCAGGCTGCGCGGCCTCACCGTGCCCGGGGTCCGGACACCGGCGACGACGGCTTCGGGCGGCTGCCCCAGCCGCTTGCCCCGCTTATTGGCCGGTCCGACGAGCTGGGGAAGGTGCAACGCCTGCTGCTCCGCCCGGACGTCCGGATCGTGACGCTGGTCGGGCCGGGTGGGGTGGGGAAGACCACGCTCGCGGTGGCGGTGACCCACGAACTTGCCGACAAGTATGCGGACGGTGCCGCATTCGTGCCGCTCGGACCCCTGATCGATCCGCGCCTTGTGCCACCGGCGGTTGGCGAGGCGCTGGGGCTGCGGGAATCCGCCGGCCGCTCGATGACCGAGGCGATCCTCCATTTCCTCCGCTCGCGCCACCAACTGCTCTTTTTTGACAATTTCGAGCACCTCATCGCGGCGGCGCCTCTCGTCGCCGACATCGTCGCCTCGTGCCCGCGAGTCGATGCCGTGGTGACCAGCCGGGAGCGCCTGCACCTGCGTGGTGAGCACCTCGTGGTGGTCCAGCCGTTGGAGACGCCGGACCCCGCTGCCTCCGCTTCGACAGCGGCGCTGGCGAATGTCCCGGCCGTGCAGCTCTTCCTGCGGCGCGCCCAGGCGGTCGATCCGGGCTTCTCCCTCTCGAACGGGAACGGGGAGGCCGTCGCCGCTATCTGTGCCCGTCTCGATGGCCTGCCGCTCGCGATCGAGCTGGCGGCCTCGTGGGTCCACGTCCTTTCGGCGGAGGAGCTCCTTGCACGCCTCGAAACGCCGCTTCCCTACCTCACGCGCGGTCCCCGGGATGCCGATGAGCGGCACCAGACGCTGAGCAACACGATCGGATGGTCGTACCAGCTCCTGACCCCGGACGAACAGCGAATGTTCCGACGGATGGCCGTGTTCATCGGTGGGGTGGATCTCGAGGCGGCGGAAGCGATCGCCGGGTTCGATCGTGGGCCGGCTGACACGCCGCCGATCGAGATCATCGCGTCGCTGGTCGACAAGAGCCTGCTCCAGCGAGCAGGTATTTCGCCCATGCGCTTCACGATGCTGGAGACGATCCGCGAGTTCGCGCTCGACAAGCTGGCGGACGTCGAGGAGCGCGACGACATGCTGGCCCGGCATGCCGCCTGGTACGTCGACCTCGGCGTGCGCATGCGGGAGCACCTGCTCCGGGAGGTCGAATCCGCCTGGCTGGACCGGCTGGAGCTGGACCATGGCAACCTGCGGAACGCGCTGGTCTGGACCCTCTTCCGGCGACAGGACCCCGACTCGGCGCAGTTGGCCCTGCGGTTGGCCAGCTCCCTGTGGCTCTTCTGGTACTACCACTGCCACCTGGCGGAGGGGCGCTGGTGGCTGGAGCATGCGGTGGCCGCGGTGGGAGAAGCCAGGACCGCGGACCGCGCCATGGCGCTGGTGGGCCTCGGGACGCTGGCCCACGCCCAGGGTGACGAGGAGGGGTCGCTGGCCTGGCTCACGCAAGGGCTGGCGCTCGCGCGGGAGATCAGCGAGCCGACGGTGACCGCGTTCGCGCTCTCCGTGCGCGGCAACTGGGCGGAAGACTCCGGGAACTATCCGGACGCCGAGCGTTACTTCGCGGAGGCGAACCGGCTGTTCATGGAGCTGGACGACCAGGTCAACGTCGCCATCACCGGCTACCACCTGGGCGTGGTCGCTTTCGGGCAGGGACGAGCCGACGAGGCAGGAGCCCGCTGTCGCGATGCGTTGGCGCTCAGCCAGCGGATGGGCGACGCGTGGGGCACGGCGGTCTCCCTCGCCCAGCTCGGTCTGGTCCATTGGCGCAACGGGGCGCTCTCTACGGCGGCAGATGCGCTGGACGAGGCGCTGACGCTCTTCACGCGGATCGGGAGCATCGAGCGCATCGCCGATACCCTCTGCCGGGTCGCCGTCCTGGGCGAGGCGTCTGGCGATCATCGTGCCGCGGTGAGGTTGTTCACCGATGCGGCGGAGCTCCGCGGCCGGGTCGGGGCCGTCCAGGACCTGCCCGAGCGCGAGGTCTACGACACGGCGGAGCAGCGCGCGCGAGCCATGGTAGACGCGCCTCCAGCCCCCTCCGGAGACGGAAAAACGGACCGGTCACTGGACCGGATCGTCCAGGAAGCGCATCGGGTGCTCATGGACATCGTCGGCCTGGATACGCGTCCCTGACGCGTCCCGCTATCGCTGGTCGATACGTGATGCCGGATCGGCAACGATCGCGTATTGACGGACGCGCGGTCTCCCCGTACGCTGCACTACAACCGGGTCCCAACAATGACGGATCGCGCGCCGGTTGTCGCGCGCGTTTCTGTGTGTTCGCCTCGCGACGTGGTCGCGATCTATGCAGGAAACGCCAATGTCACGCTTCCGGACCCGCTCGATGTTCAGCCTGATCGCGCTGCTCGTCTCCTGTATGCCGGCGCTCTCCGTGGCCCAATCCGCCACACCTGTCGGATCGACTAACGGCATCAGCCTCGCCGCCAGTGGACTGGAGAATCCGCGCGGCTTCGCCTGGGCGCCGGATGGCACGCTGTATGTCACCCAGGCCGGTGGCGATCCGGTTTCCCGGGCCACGCCCGCCGCGGCCGACGCCGACTGGATCGGCGACCTGTCCGGCAACATCTCCCGCATCACCACCGGCTGCCCGGTCGTCTTCCAGGACGACCTGCCCTCCGCAGGCGGCACCGGCGGGATCGACCTTGGCCCCGCCGCCGTCGCGATCCTGAACGGCCAGATCTTCGTGCTGGACGAGGGCGGGGGAGCGGCCTACGGCAACCCGCTCACGCCGGACGGCATCTACGCCGTCGACGGCAGCGGCAGCGTTCGTCTCGTCGCCGATATCGGCACGTGGGTGAAGAACAACCCGGTCGCGAACCCGTCGTCGGATGCCGACGGCGATCTCGTCGCGATGGTTCCGTCCAACGGCGCGTTGCTCGTCGTCGAGATGGCCAATGGCCAGCTCTTGCGCGTGACGACCGATGGCCAGATCTCGCGCGTCGCCGATCTATCGGACGGCGGGATGCGGCCGAGCGCCGTTGCCGTCGCGCCGGACGGCAGCGCCTATGTCAGCATGCAGACCGCCGAGCCCTATGCCGAGGGCGCCGCGAAGATCGTCAACGTCGCTGCCGATGGCACGGTCACTGACGTCTGGACCGGCCTGACCGCGGCGACCTCCGTCGCCGTTGGCCCGGACGGCACCCTCTACGCTCTCGAATACGGCACGCCGGACGACTCGCAGGCGCTTGGCGTCGCGTCGGATTCCGGCCGCGTGCTTCGCCAGACCGGGCCGGACAGTGGCCAGGAGATCGCGGTCGGCATCGATACCCCGCTGGCGATGGCCTTCGGGCCGGACCAGATGCTCTACGTCGCGACCCCGGCGATCACCGGTGATCCGGCGATGGGCGCCGTGCTTCGCCTCGATCTCGCCCAGGGCCGCGTCATGACGATGGCCGAGAGCGTGCTCGCCAATAGCCCGTGCGTTGTCCAGCCGACCCCGACGCCGTCCGCAACGGCGACCGCGACGGCCGGTGCCGCCACGCCATCGTCCGGGACGCCTGAAGCACCGACCGGCGGCGCATCCGTCTCGATCGAGAACTTCGCGTTCAACCCGGACACGCTGACGATCACCTCCGGCACGACTGTCACCTGGACGAACAACGACACTGTCGCGCATACCGTCACCTCGACGGATGGCGCCTTCGACTCCGGCACGATCAGCCCCGGCGAAACGTTCACCTTTACCTTCAGCGCATCCGGGACCTTCAACTACGTTTGCAGCTTCCACCCGAATATGACGGCCAGCGTCGTCGTCCAGTAACCGCCGGGCAGCATGTACTTGTAGGGGCCGGCATGAAGCCGGCCCGATCGACCGTAGGTCGATATCGACGCATCTTCAGGAGAAGACACACCGTGACACGACAGGACCATTCCGGCCACGGCCAACCGGCGAGCGGCACCCCCGCCGGCGCGGCTACGCCCGAGGACGTGATCGACATGCAGGCAACGCCCGTAACCGGCGATGAGGCGGTGACCGTCGTCGCTGACGGCCTGGACCATCCGCGCGGCTTCACCTGGGGCCCGGACGGCGCGCTCTACGTCGCCCTCGCCGGTGACGGCCTCACCACCCCGGCGGAAGGCGCGATGGAAACCCCGCCTCGGCCGGACGCGCCACCCAGCGTCGTGCGCATCGAGAACGGTGAGGTCACCCCGGTCGTCCATGGGTTGCCCTCGATGCAGGACCCATACGGCGACGTGATGGGCCCCGTTGACGTCGGCTTCCTCGGCGACCAGCTCTTCGTGCTCCAGGACGCTGCCGGCGAGGTCGAGGACGTCGGGCTCTCGTTCCCGAACGGTCTCTACGCCCTCGAGCGCGAGAGCGACGTGCGGATGGTCAGCAGCGTCACGACCTTTGTCGGCGTCAATCCGGCGGAGAACATCTACCACGTCGTTTCCCTCGGCGAGCCCTTCGCGATGGTTCCCGACGATGAGGGGACCGGCTTTTGGGTGCTGGACGCGAATCAGGGGCTCGTCCTGCGCATCACGCCGGACGGTCACCTGCGCGTGATCGCCGATATCTCGCTCGATCACCCGGTCCCGACCGCGATCGCGAAGACCCCGGACGGCGGCGTCTACGTCGGCTTCCTCGGCGCGGGCCCGCATCTGGACGGTACCTCGAAGGTGATCAAGGTCCTGCCGGACGGCACCTTCTACGACTACTGGACGGGCGTGACGATGGTCACCGGCCTGATGACGACGCCGGACGGGACGCTTTACGCGCTCGAGATGTCGACTGGCAACACGGCCGAACCGCCGAACATCTACCCGAACACCGGCCGCATCGTGCGGCAGACCGGCCCGGCCAGCCTTGAGCCGGTGGTCACGGGGCTGAACTACCCGATCTCGATGGATCTTGGGCCCGATGGCGGCGTCTACGTCTCCCTGCCGGCGATCGCCACCGACGGCGAGATGGGGAGCATCATCCGCATCAGCCTGGCCGAGGGCGAGGCCATCACCATGCCGCCCGGGTTCCCGCACGCATACGCCAACACCACCCGGGAAGGGAGCAGCCGATGACCGCACGTTTCGCCGATCTCATGCTCGACCGGCGCCAGCTCGTCGGCGCCAGCGCGGCCGCCGTGGGCACCGCCGCGATCGCCACCACCGTGCTGCATGCCCCCGCGCCGGCTTCCGGGCAGGCGGCGGCGACGCCCGCGCCTGCTGTTTCCGCGGACGATAGTTGGGTCGAGCCACAGGTGATCGAGAGTGTCGATGGCCTCCTCGTCACGACCCTGCAGGCTATGCGGGACGAGACCGCGGGCACGACGATTCTCGGCTACAACGCCCAGACCCCCGGCCCGACGCTGCGCTTCAAGCCCGGCGACACCGTGAAGGTTGCGCTCGTCAACGCCATGAGCGAGCCGACGAACTTCCACGTCCACGGCCTGCACGTCTCCCCGAGCGGGAACAGCGACAATATCTTCCTGCATATCGAGCCGGGCCAGACGTTCAACTACCAGTACGACATCCCGGAGGATCATCCGCCGGGGTTCTACTGGTACCACCCGCACCCGCACGGGCACACCGCGATGCAGGTGCTGAACGGGCTTGCCGGCGCGATGGTGGTCACGGGTGGGCTGGACGAGCTGGAGGGCATCAAGGGGCTCACCGAGCGCATGCTGCTGCTTCAGGGACCGTTCACCGGAAAGGACCGCGCCGGGCAGACGCTCGTCAACGGCCAGCAGAACCCGGTCGTCACGATCCGGCCGGGCGAGACACAGCGCTGGCGCATCGCCAACATCAGTGCCAACCAGTTCTACAACCTGCAGCTTGCCGGGCATTCGTTCTATCACCTTGCAAATGATGGCAACCCGCTGCCGAAGACGGAGACGAAGGACGTCCTGCTGCTCGGGCCGGGCGAGCGCGCCGAGGTACTCGTGCAGGCGGGCGATGCCGGCATCTACGAGCTGCGCTCATTGGCGTGGTCGCCGGATATCCCGAGCCAGGCGCAGGAACAGTTCAAGCTCGCGACCATGATCGTCGGCGGTGAGGCGATGGATCCGCAGCCGATCCCGACCGATCTCATCCCGCTCGACCGCGACCTGAGCGATGCCGAGATCGCCCAGGAGCGGGTGATCACCTTCATGGAGCAAAGCGCCGCCCCGGCGTTCAACATCGACGGCAAGGCGTTCGTCGAGGACCGCGTCGACCAAACCGTGAAGCTCGACACTGTCGAGGAGTGGACGGTGCGCAACGAGAGTCCGGAGTGGCACCCGTTCCACATCCACGTCAACGACTACCAGTTGATCTCCGTCAACGGTCGGGCGGTGAACCCGCACTACGAAGACACGACGCTCATCCCTCCGCATGGCGAGTTCGTCATGCGCACGCACTTCGCCGACTTCACCGGCAAGTTCGTCTACCACTGCCACATCCTCGTCCATGAGGACGCAGGCATGATGGCCACCATCGAGGTCGTCGAGTAGACACAAGGGAGCCGGCCCGGGAGAGATCCTGGACCGGCTCTCATTCGTAGGGGTCGACCGCGTGTCGACCCGATCGACAGGACGGGGCTAAAAGGCCATCGTCCTGTCGATAACCACGGGCGATACCTACGCCAGCGACTCAACCTTCTTCCGGCGCGAGTAGAACGGACGGTACGGCATCAGTGCCACCGCGCGATCCATCCCGCGCTCGGCGCCGCGCATCTGGCTCGCGCCGTCGTACCACTGCAGGTAGCGGAACGGCGTGTCCGGCCCGCTGATCAGCGAGTAGCTCGACGCCGCCTTGTGGTAGGTGTCCCAGCCGTCCGTCGTGTCGAGGTAGACCTCCGGCACGAAGTCCTCCTGGTCCTCCCAGTTCTCCGCGAAGTAGATCGCCTTCGGGTAGTGGTTCGGGTACTCGCGCACGAACGTCTTCAGTCCGGCGAAGAAGAGCGACGCCAGCACGTTCTCGTACGTGTTCGTGTGGTCGGTGTGGATGCTGCCCTTCCAGTGGGTCAGGATCACGTCTGGACGGTACTTGCGGATCAGGTCCGCGATCTGCCACTGGACCTCCTCGTTCACCGGCAGCTCGCCGTCGAGGTAGGGGAGGACCTCCATCTCCGCGCCCAGCGTCTCCGCCGCCTTCGCGGCCTCACCCCGCTTGACCTCCGCGTACTCCTCGGCACTGAGCGTCTTACTGCCCTTCTCGCCGAGCGTCATGTGCACCAGCACGCCGCGCCAGCCTTGCGCCTTGTGCGCCAGCACCGCCGCACCGCCCATCAGCTCCGCGTCCGCCGCGTGCGCCCCGATCACCATGATGCAAGGTTGGTTGTTCGTGTCGGACATGTTTCTCCCTCTGAATAAAGATGCTTCGTCATCCCGAGCCGACGCGTGAACGGAGTGAACGTGTCGTGTCGAGGGATCTTTGTTCCCGCTACAACATACGTCAGGCCAGGCAAAGATCCCTCGACACGCGTTCCTCGCCCCGCTCGGATCACGGCTCGGGATGACGATTGACCATATTTGGTAGCGGCGTATGCCGAGTTCTACCCTAACGGAATATCGATCATCTGGAACCGGCGAACCTCCTCGAACCCGTGCTCGCCGTACAGCTTCGCGGTGCGGTCGCTGGTCCACAGGAACCACGCGCTGTGATAGCCCTGCGCGCGCATCGCGACCAGCGTCAGGGAGAGCAGTACCGCGCCGATCCCCCGGCCACGGTACGCCTCGTTCACGCCGAAGGGCCCGAAGCGCTCCCTGTCCGTCTGCGCGTATCCGATGATCGCGCCGTGGTCCGTCGCGACGTGCAGCGTGGTCGTTGCCGCGTCGCCCCGCACGATGCCCTGCAGCGCTCGCCGCACATCCGGCACCCAGTGCGCGAAGTGCTCCTGCATGAACGCCAGCAGCGGCAGGATATCATCCGCCGTGGCCGGTCGGAACGCAACGCCTTCCGTGCCCAGCTTCTCCGTCAGCGGCGCGACGCTGTCCCGCACCTTGTAGCTCGTCAGGTTCGCCTTCATGCTCACGGGGCGACCGCCTTCAGTAGCGCCGACCGTCTTCAGGAAGGCGATGCCGTCGGCGTACGCGCTGACATCGACGCCAGGCGTCAGGTAGCTGGGAATGTACGGCCCGACATGGATCGTCGGCACGCCCTTGGCGCGCCAGGTCTCCTTCAGCCGCTCGAAGAGCGCCGTGCCGATGCCCTTCCGGCGGTGCTCCGGCACGACACCGAACCCAACGATCCATGCGTCCGGGGAGTCACCGTGCTTGTCGCTGAACCCGAGAACGAAGCCGACGATCTCGCCGTTTTCCGGGTCCTCCGCGACGAGGCACTCGTCCGGCGAGAAGTTCGGGTCCAGCAGGTACGTCGACCGCCACCGAAATACATCGAGCGGGTCGGCCCACATCGCGCTGTTCCACGCCGCGAGCAGCCCCGCTTCATCGCTTGCCTCATATGGCCGTAATTGATACCCGGATACCACGTCAGATGCTCCCGATGGAATGCGTTTCGCCCCGATCGGGATCATGGTACGGAACGCGTTTGCCGTGGGCAACACGATAAGGGGCAGGATGCGAACCATACATCCTGCCCCTGAAGGTGTGTTTGGCGTGAGCAGCGTTCCGGTAACTCGCTCAGGTGCCTATACAGCGGCGTGTTCCGGAGTCGCTGCTGGTGACCGCCCGCTTGACCGCGGACACCTCCTCAACGGAATGCGAGACGAAGGTACGTGCCGTGGCTGGCGAGGCCGAACTCGCCTGCTTCGCAGGCGAGCTTCGCGCCTCGCCGAATCAGGAGCTTCACTAATCAGCGGCTTGTAGCGCGGGGTTACGAAGATAGCAGCCGTGTGCCCGTGGCGAGGTGCAGATGTGGGCCGGGCCACGACCTGCGCCCGTCCGGAGCCGGTCGACCGTGTATCGCGAGCGCCTGAAGGCGATGCCAGGCAACGAATCGTCAGCGCCGTGACGAAGAGCACCGGAATGCCGACGAGAGTCGTTTCATTGGACATGGTAGCGGTCTCCTCGTGGTCAGCGATGGCAGGAAGTTCGGGACCGGTCCGTACGTCATACGTTATGGAGCGCTCCCTATAATGTCCAATACATGAATCGCATGGACGTGATCGGGATTCGCGATGAAGGAGCGGCCCACCATCCAGGCCCTGGCGGTGTTCGTCGCCGTCCTGGACCACGGGACCATGACCCATGCTGCGGAGGTCGAGGGTATTGCCCAGCCTGCGATCTCATCTCATGTCCGGAATCTGGAGCGGTACTTCGGCGTGGCGCTCCTCGAACGCAGCGGCCGTCGGGTGCGTCCGACCCCGACTGGCGAGCTGGTCGCAGGCTACGCACGCCAGGTGCTGGCCATCGTCGACGACCTGGATGGCGCGGTGGAGGACCTCCATCACCTGCGCCGGGGCCGGCTCTCTATCGGCGCCAGCGCCACGGTAGCGGAGACATGGCTCCCGCAAATCCTCGGCGTTTACCGGCGAAAGCATCCCCATATCGAGCTGGAGGTCAGCATCGGGAACAGCGAGCGCGTGCTGAACGACGTCCGGCAACGGCGGGTCGGTCTCGGTGTCATTGGACGGCTGGATCCTGACCCCGACATGCAGGCGTATGCCGTCTTCCGGGATACCTTGCGCCTCTTCGCCGCGAACGACCATACGCTTCACGCACGCGGTTCGCTTCGCCTGGCCGACCTGGCACAGGAAACCTTCGTCTTCCGCGAGCCCGGCTCGGCGACGCGGGAGTTCATGCTCAATTGCCTCGCGGGTCAGGGTTTCATGGCGGGATCGGTGATCCAGCTCGGTAGCAATGAGGCGGTGAAACGGGCCGTGGCGGCCGGGCTCGGCGTCGGCATCCTCTCCGAGCAGACGCTGGACGTCGACGTCCGCGCCGGTGATATCCTCCTCCTCGACGTCACCGATTGGACATGCGCCCGCGAGTTCTGGCTCGTGCATCGGCGCGATCACGTCCTGTCCAATGCCGAGGAGGTGTTTTTCTCTCTTGCGCGGTCCGGGTAACGGCGACGGTCTTGCCTCAGGAAGCAGACAACGATCCCTCTCCAGCCCAAATGGGACAGTGTGGTGACACCGCGACACTCCTCGGTGATACGCTGGCTCGAATAGGGTCACCATTCCAATCGAACGCGGCCAGGACGAACCATGGATGCGAAGAGCGGTTCAGCCTTCGGTGCGGTCTTGCGTCGCTATCGCCTCGCGGCTGGATTGTCGCAGGAAGCGCTGGCCGAACGCTCCGGACTCAGCCTACGGGGGATCAGCGACCTGGAGCGCGGTGAACGCACGAGCCCCCGCTTCGAGACGGTACGCCTTTTAGCGGATGGACTGGCATTGGACCCGCAACAGCGTGACGAGCTTGTTGCGGCCGCACGGTCTTCTCCGCTGTCCGACGCTGGTCCGCCGCTCCTTCCACGTCCCCATTCGCCACTCATTGGTCGCACCAGGGAGCTGCAGTCATTGCGTGATCTCCTGCGGCGAGATGACGTAGCAGTGGTAACCATGATAGGACCCGGAGGGGTAGGGAAGACCCGCCTGGCTGTATCGATTGCGACGGAGATGATCGGAGATTTTCCGGACGGGGTCGCGTTTGTTTCCCTCGCTCCTGTTAGCGATCCCATGCTCGTGGCGCTGGAGGTGGCAAAGGCCCTTGGTGTGCGGGAGATGCGAGGCCAGCCGGTCGCCCAGGTCGTTCGCGATTATCTCTATTCGAGACAGGCCCTTCTCGTCATCGACAACTTTGAGCACGTCCTGGATGCCGCCCCGCTTGTCTCCGGCCTCGTCTCGCATTGTCCTGATATCAAGGTACTCGTGACCAGCCGCGAGTGGTTGAACGTGCGTCATGAGCGCGTATTTGATGTGGAGCCGCTCGCCGTACCGGATCCTCACGTTCCTGCGTCGGTCCACGATCTCCAATCAGTCCCCGCGGTGCAGCTTTTTATCGAGCGCGGACGCGAGGTGCGGCCAGGGTTTGAGCTGAATGATCAAGACGCCTCCGCGGTGGCGGAGATTTGCCGACGGCTGGATGGCCTACCCCTGGCTTTGGAGCTTGCGGCGGCCCGGATCAATGTGTTGACGCCGCACGATTTCCTCGACCGGTTCGATCGAGGTCTCTCCCTTCTGGCCCAGGGTCCCCGCGATGCTCCGGTGCGCCAGCAAACAATGAGGGATGCGATTGACTGGTCCTATAAACTGCTGACGCCGGAGGAGCAGCATGCCTTCCGGTGCCTCTCGGTGTTCGTTGGTGGCTTCGACATGGACGCGGCCGAGGCGATCCTGCCGGGGACCTCTGAAACGAGCGTATTGGCTGCCGTAACCTCGCTGGTCGATAAGAATCTCCTGCGCTCCGGAAGCCGTGACAACGCTCCACGATTCCACATGCTCGAGACGATTCGAGAGTTCGCACTCGAGCAGCGTGTCGTGGACGAGGATATGCAGGATATCACCGCCAGTCATGCGGAGCATTACCTCGATGTTGTGGAGCGAGCGGCGCCCGACCTGCAGGGAGGGCGTCAACTGGCGACGCTGGACCGCCTGGAGAACGACTACCCGAACCTGCGCGCTGCGCTCTCATCGCTCCATGAACGGGGAGATTCGGTGCGATTGCTTCGGCTTGCCATTCCTCTCTGGACGTTCTGGCTCAGTCGGGGATTCATCGGCGAAGGGCTGGAGTGGCTCCATCGGTCGATCACCCTCGCTTCAGACGCGCATCCCGCGCTCCGTGCGGAGGCGCTTACCGCGGCCGCACATCTCGCGCACTGGCAGGGTGACAAGGATCTTGCCATATCCTTCGGGGAGCGGGCGGTCACGGTATGGGAATCGCTGAGGCAGCGCGCCGGGATCGCATCCGGATTGCTCTTTCTGGGCATCTCGTACGAAGGGGAAGGCCGATACGAGCAGGCGAACCAGCGTTTCCTGGACGCTTTGGAGCATTTCAGGGCCCTTGAGGATCCGGTATGGGTAGGAATCACTCTCGACCACCTCGGCATCGTTGCCTGGGGACAAGGTGACCTGCAGACTGCGAAGAGCAGGCTGGAAGAGGCTCGCCAAGCGCAGCGGCACATCGGTCATGAGTGGGGCAGGGCGCTCTCGCAGATTTACCTCGGACACATAGCGCAGGCGGAGGGAGATCTGAGAGTGGCCGCCGTGCTCTATCGCGAAACGCTGGAGATTGTGGATGAGTTAGGGTTCCAGCCCGGTATTGTCGATGCGCTGGCGAGCATCGCGACGTTGGAGGCAGGACATCAGCCGGTACGAACCGCTCGTTTGCTCGGTGCTGCAAGCGCATTGCGGGAACGCGGCGGGATGCAGCTTCGCTTGCCGGAGCGCAAGCTCTACGAGCGGTCAGAGGCGGTGGCTCGCTTGTCACTGGGGCATGATGCCTTTGCGAAGGCGTGGGATGCCGGGAGGGCGCTTTCATCAACTGACGCTATAACCGAAGCGCGTCAATGTGCCGAAGAAGTGGGACGCCAGCGATCCGGATGATCCATGGGAGCGTTCATTGCAGGCCTGGCGCGATCATTGGGCGATGCTCGGCATCGCCTGCGTATGGCATGGACCCTCGGTTACCTACCGGGGCGATTACACGCGCAGGAGGCAGGCGCGAAGCCAGGATCAAGGGAATTCAGGGATTGGCGGTCACATTTGGATGCCCACCGGGATCGCGCAGGAGACATCGGTGTACGTGATCCCCTCGAGCGAGTCCGGTCCGTTGGGCCCACACATCGGGCAGTGCGGATCCCGCTTCAACCGCAAGGTGCGGAAGGTCATACCGAGGGCATCGTACATTAACAATCGTCCCGTCAGGGGCTCGCCGAGCCCGAGGATGAGCTTGACGGCCTCAGTTGCCTGGATCATCCCGACCGTGCCCGGCAGGACGCCCAGCACCCCGGCCTCGGCGCAGTTCGGCGCCAGCTCCGGTGGTGGCGGCTCCGGGTAGAGGCAGCGATAGCAGGGGCTCTCCGCCTGGCGCGGGTCGAACGTTGTCACCTGCCCGTCGAAGCGGAAGATGCTGCCGTGCACCTGCGGCTTGCCGAGCAGCACGCAGGCGTCGTTCACGAAGTAGCGCGTCGCGAAGTTGTCCGACCCGTCGACGATCAGGTCGTAGTCGCGAAAGACGTCCAGCACGTTCTCCTTGGTGAGTCGGAGATCGTGCGCGATCACCCGCACGTCCGGGTTCAATGCCTCGATTGTCTCCCGCGCGGACTCCACCTTCGGGCGCCCGATGTCCTCCGTGCCATGCAGGACCTGCCGCTGGAGGTTGGAGGCGTCGACTACGTCGTCGTCGACGATCCCGATCGTGCCGATACCGGCCGCCGCGAGGTAGAGCGCCGCCGGGGAGCCAAGGCCGCCCGCGCCGATCAGCAGCACCTTCGCGTCGAGCAGCTTCTGTTGCCCGCTGACGCCGATCTCCGGGATGCGCAGGTGCCGGCTGTACCGGATCGCCTGCTCGGACGTGAGCGTCCGCGGCTGGATCCACGGCAGCCCCGCGCCCTTCCAGGCGTCGAAGCCACCGCCCATGTTGACGACGTCGGTGTAGCCCAGCTCGTGCAGCGTCTTGGTGGCGAACGCGGAGCGCACACCAGACGCGCAGTAGACGATCACCGGCCGGTCCTTGTCCGGCACGGCGCCTTCGATTTGCTGCTCCAGATACCCGCGCGGGATGACGACGGCATCCGGGATGATGCCCTGCGCCGTCTCGTCCGGCTCGCGGACGTCGACCACGGCGGCATGGTCACGCGCGAGCCGCTCGCGCGCGGCGTCGACGTCGATCGTGGTGATGGCTTGCAGGATGCGCTCGTGGAGCGATCGGAAGTTGGTCATGCTGAACACCCTTTGAGGGAACGATGATCCGTCACATGGCGACGGGGATGGTGTGCCCATGGAGCATAGCGTACCGCCTCGGGCATGGTCGCCGTTTCTCCATTCCTGCCGTTTCCCAGAATCCGCGAGCCGTCATACACTGACGTTAACGACCCGCATGCGTGCAAGGAGGCACAGTCATGACGATGCAGTTCGGAATCTTCGTTCCGCAGGGCTGGAAGATGGACCTCACCGCGATCGATGATCCGGTCGAGCAGTTCGAGGCCATGACCAACGTCGCCCGCGAGGCCGACAAGGGCGCGTGGGATTCGATCTGGGTCTTTGACCACTTCCACACCGTCCCTGAGCCGACGATGAACACGACCTTTGAGTGCTGGACGATTACGTCCACGCTCGCGCGGGACACGAAACGGGTGAAGATTGGTCAGATGGTCGCCTGCAACGGCTATCGCAACCCGTCGCTCGCCGCCAAGATCGCCTCGACCGTCGATGTCGCCAGCAACGGTCGGTTGCTGTTCGGCTATGGCGGCGGCTGGTATGAGCATGAGTGGAAGGCGTACGGCTACGGCTTCCCGGAAACCGGCCCGCGCATGCGCATGTTCCGCGAGGGCGTCGAAATCATCCACAAGATGCTGACCGAGGACAAGCCGACCTACAACGGCGAGTTCTACAGCATCGACGAGCCGATCAACGAGCCGAAGAGCCACAAGCCCGGCTACAAGATCCCGCTCTGGATCGGGGGCGGCGGGCCGAAGGTCACCCTCAAGCTCGTCGCGCAGTACGGCGACGCCTGCAACGTCGGCGGCAGCAACCCGCAGGTCTGCCAGGAGAAGCTGGACATCCTGAAGCGGCATTGCGAGGATGTCGGCCGCAACTACGACGAGATCGTGAAGTCCACCGGGCTCGATTGCTACATCATCCCGCGTGGCGCGGATCCGGAGCAGGCGACCGCGAAGGTGCGCGCGACCTTCCCCGGCGGCATGTCGTACGAGGATTTCGCCGCCGGCAACATGGTCGGTGACGCCGATGCCATCATCGAGCGCATCAACCAGGTCCAGGCGACCGGCATCAACTACACCATCGTCTACATGCACGGGCTCGCCTACGACACCGACCCGATGCACCGCTTCGCCGAGGAGGTCATCCCGGCCTTCTCGTAAGCACGGCGTCGCAGTTATCACCTGTAGCGGAGGACATTGGACGCAGCACCCGCGCATGTGCCGGAGGCAGATCGCGTCCAATGTCCTCCCTTGCGGTCTTGTTGCCACCAATACCAGGACGTCATCCCGAGCCGATGGCCGGACAGAGTGAGGGTATCGTGTCAAGGGATCTTGGCTCTGGCATGGAAGCACGGAGCCTGCCGCAATGATCCCACGGCCGAGAAGGCAACGCCTTCACGAAGCGGGAGCGGGCCTTTCACGCGCTGGCCGCTGCGCGGTCGGCTTGGTCGCGATGACGACAGTCTGAAGGCAAACTGCGCGTCCTGTTGGGGGTAAAGGCGCTTGCCTTGGTGGCAGGCAACGTGCTCGATGTCTCTCCCGTGCTGCCTTACCCCTGCGTGAGTTGCTTACGTTCGGTAAACTAGAGGGGCGGCTCATCGGGGCCGTGCATCATCACTGGAGACATCGCACCATGGTCTTTGACAAGCTCTTCAACAGCAAGCGGGCCCAGATGCCCACCGCGGAGACCGCCCTCCCGGGGCGCGACGCTCCCGCGTTCGAGATCCCGAAGCACCACGCCGTCAACGGCAACCGCATCCAGCCGCCCTTCCCGGAAGGCATGGAGGTCGCGACCTTCGCCCTCGGCTGCTTCTGGGGCGCCGAGCGCCTCTTCTGGCAGATGGACGGCGTCTGGAGCACCTTTGTTGGCTACAGCGGCGGGTTCACCCCGTATCCGACCTATGAAGAGGTCTGCACCGGGCGGACCGGCCACGCCGAGGTTGTCGAGGTCGTCTTCGACCCGCGCAAGGTGACCTACGCGCAGCTGGTCAAGGCCTTCTTCGAGGCCCACGACCCGACCCAGGGCATGCGCCAGGGCAACGACGTCGGCTCGCAGTACCGCAGCGCGATTTACTATCACAACGATGAGCAGAAGGCGATCGCCGAGGGTCTCGCCCGGCAGTACGAGGCGTCCCTGAAGAAGGCGGGGTACGGCTCGCTGACGACGCAGATCGTCCAGTCCGGCCCGTTCTACTACGCCGAGGACTACCACCAGCAGTACCTGCACAAGATCCCGAACGGCTACTGCGGTCTTGCCGGCACCGGCGTCACCTGCGCCATCGGCGGCCAGAACCCGGTCAAGGTCGACGCGGACGAGCCCGCGCCGGTCTCCGGTGGCGATGACGTCGCGACCGATCCCGGCCTGAAGCCGCTGCCGAAGACCGAGGATGAGTGGAAGCAGCAACTTGGCCCCGAGCAGTACGCGGTGCTGCGCCAGGCGGGCACCGAGCGCCCCTTCACCGGCCACTACAACGCCGTTTGGGAAGAGGGAACCTACCGCTGCGCCGCCTGTGGAAATCCGCTCTTCGATAGCAGCACGAAGTACGACCACGGCTGCGGCTGGCCGAGTTTCGGCGAGGCGCTTCCGGGTGCGGTGACGTACATCGAGGACCGCTCGCACGGCATGCACCGCACGGAGGTCCGCTGCGCCCGCTGCAACAGCCACCTCGGCCATGTCTTCAACGACGGCCCGCAGGAGTACAACGGCGCCCGGTTCTGCATGAACTCCGTCGCCATCGACCTCCAGAAGAAATAACGTCCACCTGGCGGCGTACCGCTTCGCCGGACCTTGTGTCGGCGGTACGCTGGACATCGAACGCAGCGAGGGCGGGGAGCAATCCCCGCCCTCGTCGTGTGTCTGGTTTCGCACTGGCCCGCTATGGTGCCTGGGTCGGCTTGATCTCCTCGCCGTTCTCGTCGAACTTGCGCGGGGTGCCCGGCCCGATCAGCCAGGTCTCGCGTTGCGGGCTGTACTCGCTGACGAACTCGTCCGTATCGATCAGCTCGCCGTTATCATAGACCTCGCGCACCATCTTCACGACGTACCCGGGCGCGGCCGACTGCGTCTTTGTCCGCTCGCCAGGCTTCACCTTGTCGTCTTCCTTCTCCAGCGGACCGTCGGGCTCGATCGGGTCGCTGATATACGGCACCGAGACGTCGACTTCCCAGCCCGGTGGGGTGCCGTAGAGGCGGGTGTAGGCGACCTCGTTCTCAGAGCCCATCTCCAGCAGGATCCACCGGTCCGTCGGGTTCGAGAACTTCAGGTCGAGCTCCCACTCCGAATCGTCGTTCGGCTGGTAGATCGCCGCGTCGAGACCCGGGGGCGTGCCGTCCTGCTCGTAGAACCCCAGGCGGAAGTTGTGGTAGTTCCACTCCTCGAAGTCGAACCCGGCATAGAGCGCGGCGCGAAATACCGTCGTCGACGCCTGGCAGGCGCCACCGCCGATATCGCTGACCACCCAGTCGCCCTGGATGATCTTGCCCTCAACGAACCCGTTGTCCAGCGAAATGCGGCCCAGGGAGTCGTTGAAGCTGAAGACGCTCCCCGGTGGGATGAGGGTATGCGTGAGCTTGCGACATGAGACGCGCACGTTCTCCGCACGCTCGTAGGATGACCCGGCAAAGCTCGACGTGCCCTCGGCGACGAGGTCGTCGATGCCCAGCTCATCCAGGTTGTCCGAGCGGACATCCGCCAGGAGCTCGTTGAAGGGCAGGCGCACCGCGCGCTGGCTCTCCTGCTTCGCTGCTTCGATGAGGTTGGCTGTCAGCTGCTCGACGTTGACCTGGTAGCCGTTGACCTCGTTCTCGATCACCTCCAGGCCGCCGTTCCAGCCGAGCACGGCGTTCTGCGGGGCGGCATAGACCTCGTCCGCGATCACCTGCAGGCCCGCCGAAAGGGAACCCTCGTCCAGGTAAGGCTCGGTCAGCTCGCCCTCCGCCGGCAAGACCAGCGCGTCGATCAGCATGTCGGTGCCAACGGTCCACGTCGACGAGCCATCCTGGATCGTGATCGGCGCGGAGATCATCGTCTGCGCGAGCTGGCGCAGCGGCTCGAGGTCGTCCACGGTGATCTGGGAAACCACGGTCACGTCCTGCAGCGTCACGGTGCCGCGCGCGGACGACTCGATGATATTCGCCGTGTCGGCCATCGCCCGGTCAATGTTCAGCTGCCGCCCGTCGCGGTTCGGCAGGATCTCGACGGCCGTGCCGGAGCGGTAGAGGCGGGCATCGCGCGCGGCGCCGATGATCTCCGTCCCGATCTGCTCGAGAAACGAGCGCAGGCGCGTCTCGTCCCGCGTGTACACCAGCGGGAACGAGCGCTTGTCCGTCGAAATCAGCACGCTCGTGTAGCGGTCGAGCATGTCACCGCTGCGGCCGTGCTGGAACGCCATCTCAAGCGTTGTGTCGTAGTCGATGGAGAAGCCAAGCTGCGCGAGGCTGGCGTTCCACGTTTGCTCACCGTAGACAAAGTCGACCGCCGTGTTCTCGAAGGCGGCGAAATGGTCCTGCAGCAGTGCTCGGGCCTCGCCGTGGGACATCTGCGAGATATCGACTCCGCTCACGGCGGTGCCGGGGTAGAAGGCGCCCTCCGTCAGGATCGGCACGGCGACCGCGGCGGCACCCGCCATCGAGGCCACCCCCAGCCCGATCAGGCTGCGCCGGCTCATCATGCGGCGGAACCGGGGCTGCTTCGGCGTCGGGAGGATCGGCGGCTCGTCGAGGTACCCGAAATCGACGCCAACGCCAGGCTCGGCCTGGTCATGATCCGGCCAGGTCGACTCGGGGTCGCGTGATTCAGATGGTCGTGCGTTGCGAGGGTGTGTCATGGGAGGGGTGTCGCATATCGCTTGCCGCGTGACCGCGCATGGAAAAAGACCCGCATACGGGCCGTTGTGCTCCGCTCAAGTATATCTACGTCGGGAAGGGACGCACAGGTTCCGTTCCCGGCCGGTGCGCAGCCCCGGAATGGAACCTGCGTGCACCATCCCCGGTATCGCGTTGGTGAAAACAGACGTACGATGCCCCTGATGTACCGCGACAGCGGTCAGCGAATCGGTGGCCCGCCGATGGAGAGGGCACCCCGGCGCAACGAGGCCCGGGAGGGATTTGGGGCGAAGGACCGGTTGGTCTGGCCCCGTTGGAGGACACACCATGGCGATGGACTTTGGCGTCTTCGTGCCGCAGGGATGGCGCATGGACCTGACCGAGATCGACGATCCGGTCGAGCAGTTCGAGGCGATGACGAACGTCGCGCGGGAAGCCGACAAGGGCAAGTGGGACTCGATCTGGGTCTTCGACCACTTCCACACCGTGCCCGAGCCGACGATGAACACCACGTTCGAGTCGTGGACGATCTCCGCGACGCTGGCGCGCGACACCGAGCGCGTGAACATCGGCCAGATGGTGAACTGCAACGGCTACCGCAACCCGGCGCTGTTCGCGAAGATCGCCTCGACCGTCGATGTCGCCAGCAACGGCCGCCTCTACGCCGGGTTCGGCGCGGGCTGGTACGAGCATGAGTGGAAGGCGTACGGCTACGGCTTCCCGGAGACGAAGGAGCGCATGGCGGCCTTCAAGGAAGGCGTCCAGATCCTCCACAAGATGTGGACGGAGGACTACCCGACCTTCGAGGGCAACTACTACACGATCGACAAGCCGATCAACGAGCCGAAGAGCCACAAGCCCGGCTACAAGATTCCGCTCTGGATCGGCGGCGGCGGGCCGAAGGTCACGCTGAAGCTCGTCGCGCAGTATGGCGACGCCTGCAACGTCGGTGGCGGCGATCCGAAGGTGACGCAGGAGAAGCTCGACATCCTGCGCGAGCATTGCGAGAAGGAGGGGCGGGACTTCAACGAGATTCGTCGCTCGACGAGCCTCAACGTCTACCCGCTCGCCAAGGGCGCGGATCCGGAGAAGGCCACGGCGCAGGTCCGCAAGAACCTGCAGAACGCCTCCTGGGAGAAGTTCAATGACGGCTTCATGGTCGCCGAGTCTGAGGCGATCATCGAGCGCATCGGGCAGCTCCGCGAGACCGGGATCGACTACATCATCAACTACATCCCGGGCGTGGCCTACGACCACGAGCCGATGCAGCGCTACAACGAGGAGATCATTCCGGCCTTCGCCGAGTAGATCACCCCGCCAGTACCGCACATGACGAGAGGCCCGCACAGCGCTGTGCGGGCCTCTTGCCGTTGCGGCCAGATCGAACAGGCGCGTTCAGCGCCGCTATCCCTTGATGCCGGTGTGGGCGATCCCTTCCATGAAGTAGCGCTGGAAGATGAAGAAGATGATCACCATCGGAATCGTGAAGATGACTGATGCCGTCAGCAGCAGCGACCACTGCGTGCCCAGCTCCTGGAAATTGTTCTTGAACGTCGCCAGGCCGAGCGCCAGGGTGTAGCGGTCAGGGTCGTTGAGATAGATCAGCGGCGTCATGAAGTCGTTCCACTTGGCGTTGAACTCGAAGATGGCGACGGCGACGAGGGCTGGCCGCACCAGCGGCAGCATGATGTTCCAGTAGATCCGGAAGTAGCTGGCGCCGTCGACCCGTGCCGAGTCCATCAGATCCTGCGGGATCGTCATCAGGAACTGACGGAGCATGAACACGTAGAAGGCGGAGCCGAAGAGGTTCCCGGCCCAGAGCGGCCAGAACGTGTTGATGCCGATGATGCCGTTCGTCCGCTCGCCGATCTCCTTCCAGATGAGGAAGGTCGGGATCATCGTCACCGAGCCGGGAAGCAGGTAGGTGCCGATCAGCAGCGCGAACATCATGTTGCGTCCGGGGAACCGCAGGCGAGCGAACCCGAAGGCTACGATCGAGCTGGAGATCACGACAGAAACCACACCGAGCGTCGTCACGAAAAGGGTGTTGAGCATCCATTTCAGCAGGGGAGCCTGGTGGAACACCTGCCGGTAGTTCTCGAAGGTCCATCGGCTCGGGATCAGGCTGTCGGAGAAGACCTCTGCCGGCGGCTTGAGCGACGCCGTAATCAACCAGACGAATGGCAGCGAGAACAGGACTGCGAGCCCGGTCAAGACGACGTAGAGCAGGATGGTCCGGAGGTTGATCCTCCGGGCTGGTTTCTCTCGATTCTCGTGAAGCGATTCAACCCGGGTCGTGCTTTGCAGACGCGGCTCTGCATACGTGGACGCAGTCACAGTATGGCCACCTCCTGGCTTAGCGGGTCTGGTTCTCGTAGTAGACCCAGCGCTTGGATAATCTGAACTGGATGACCGTCACGAGGAGAATGATCAGGAAGAGCATCCAGGCGATGGCGGAGGCGTATCCCATCTGGAAATAGCCGCTCGCGAACGCCCGCTTGAACAGGTACATCACCACGAAGAGCGCCGAATTTTCCGGCCCGCCGTTCTCGTCGAACATGACGTAGCCCTGGGTGAAGACGTTCAGGCTGGAGATGATGCTGATCGTCGCGACGAAGAACGTGACGCCCGAGATCATGGGGAAGGTCACGTCCCGGAACCGTTGCCAGGCGTTGGCGCCGTCCAGTTTCGCGGCCTCATAGAGGTCCCGGGGGACGCCCTGAAGCGCCGCAAGGAACATGATCATGGCCGCGCCCATGGTCCAGATCGAGGTGATGACGATCGTGGGCTTGGTCCAGAAGGGGTCGACCGTCCAGCCGGGTGCGGGTAGGTGCAATGCGCGCAGGATCCGGTTCACGATGCCATCGTTCGGGTTCAGGATCCACACCCACAGGTAGGCGGTGGCGACCGCCGGCGTCACGGCGGGCAGGTAGTAGGCGGTGCGGAAGAACCCTTTCAGGTGCCGCGCCTGTTCCAGGAGCATCGCCACCGCGAGGGCCGTCACGATGTGGAGCGGCACGTACATCAGGGCGTAGACGAAGGTATTCCTCAGGGCGAGGGGAAAGAGCCGGTCCCCGGTCAGCAGCCGCTGGTAGTTGTCCAGCCCCACCCATGTCGGAGGTTGCAGGACGTTGTAGTTCGTGAAGCTGAAGTACAACGATGCCACGAACGGTGCCGCTGTGAAGACGAGGAAACCGATGATCCAGGGGGTGACGGACAGCCAGCCGGCGACCGTCTCTTCCGATATCCAACGCCGCCTTGATGGGGCAGGCCGGGTGGCGGGCTTGGCGGCATCGGTGATGACTGCCATAGTTCGATCCGATCTCGAAGCAGGAAGGTGGTGCCAGAACGTTCGCGACCCCGGCAGGGAACCGCGAGCGAAGCCTTGACCGGCTGCCCTGGCGGGGCGAACCCCGCCAGGGCAATCTGCTCGCCGGCAGTTGCCTAGAACATATCGATCGCGTCTTGCGCGTTCTGGTTGGCGGTATCCAGCGACTCTTCCGCCGTGGCGTTACCACGGAGCGCCGGCAAGACGCCATCCTGGTTGAGGATGTCGTCGAGCTGGCCACCAACTGGCGAGAGGTAGAGCTCGCGTTGCCGGCTCTCCTCGAGGAGCTTCGGCATCAGCTCGACCGCCTGGTCGAACGCCGGGCCGACCGGCTCGTAGAGCTCGTCGATCTGCCACTGGTCCACCGACGGCTTGCCGGTGAGCGACGGGAAGTAGGGGTTGCCCTGCTCCTCGCGGAGCGCCTTGACCGCCTTCGCGCCGATGTGCCAGGTGTCGTCGGTGTGCATGAACTTGATGTATTCCCAGGCCGCGTCGGGATTCTTCGCGCCGGAGGTGATGTACCAGCCGTTGCCGCCCGAGTACGTGTTGATTGGTCCGTCCGGGCCGCTCCCTCGCTGCCGAATGGGGATGAAGCGGAAGTTCATGTCCGGCGCGACCGTGGCGATCGCGGCGCTGAGCATCCACTGCTGGTAGATCGACATGGACACCAAGCCCTGGGCGAACTGCTGGTCGCCCTGGAAGGTGCTCGCGAAGCCTTCGTAGAGCTGGTAGCCCCCCTGGGCCTCATAGGCGTCGACCGCCCACTGCAGCGCCTCGACGTTCTTCGGGTCGTTGAACGTCGCCTCCGAGGCATCCTCATTAAGGAACTGCCCACCGTTGCCATATCCCCAGAGCCACATACCACCGGCCTGGATCTTGGTGTCGAAGCCCCAGCGCTCGACCTTGTCACCGGAGGCCTTGGTCAGCTGGGCACCGAGGTCGCTCAACTGGTCCCAGTCGGATGTATCCACGTCGTCGATGCTGACGCCGATCTCTTCAAGGTCATCGAGGTTGACAAAGAGCGCCTGGACATCGGCGCCGCCCGGGATACCGTAGACATCGCCGTTGTACGTGGTCTCCTCGATGGCGAACGGGTAGAAGGCGGAGACGTCGTAGTTGTCGCGATCGATGAACTCGGTCAACGGCCGAATGACGCCGGGCGCGGCCCAGGTGGCCGTTTGACCGCGGTTGAGCCAGATGACGTCGGGGAGCGTGTCGGAGGCGGCAGCGGTCAGCAGCTTCTGCTCATCGAACGACTCGACGATCTGGAGATCAACGTCCGGGTAGGCTTCCTGGAAGGCCATGACGCGGGCTCGGGCCAACGGGTTGGTCTCCTGGATACCGAACCCCCATTCGACCAACTCGCCCGAGGCGGAGCCAGGCGTTGCCTGGCGTGCTCCGGCACGCAGGATCGCGGGTGCCGTGAAGGTCGTTGAGGCGGCTGCGCCGGCGGCGATGCCCGTGCCGACGAGACGGCGTCGGTTCAGGGAACGATAGAGGAATGAGTTGGGAGCCATATGGCCGTTCCTTTCTCGTAGATGTGCGTCGAGCGGCGAGTCCTCCCAGAAGCGACAACGTCGATCTCTCTCCCCATCAGGAGCCAGATGACATATGGGGAGGTCCGCTCAAAACCACTATAGAGCAGAAGTGATGCCACGGGCGAACATCGCATATATCGGGGATTTTGGCCGAAGACCGGATCGGGGAGGAGCCCGGGTTTGCCAGGAATACGTTGCTAACGTCACTTCTTGTACGCGTTAGTCGGCAATCGGCAGGGTGAAGCGGAATGTGGTGCCGGCGCCCGGCTGGCTTTCGACGGTGATCCCGCCACCGTGGGCCTCGACCAACTGCTGTACAACGCTTAGGCCCAGTCCGGATCCCTCGCCATGGCGGCGGTTGCGCTCCGACTGGTAATAGCGGTCGAACACGCTCGCCCGCGTCTGGGCGTCCATGCCGAGACCGGTGTCGCTGAGCGCAACGTCGATCCTGCCATCGCCGATCTCTTGCGCCTGGGCCACGACCAGCCCACCCTCCGGCGTGTGCCGCAGGGCGTTATAGATGAGGTTGCTGACGATCTGGCGCAGTCGCTGGGGGTCGGCGGAGACCAACGGCAGGTCCGGCGAGACGAGGTTCTCGACGCTGATCTTCCGATCCGACCATGCGGTCGGGGCCACTCCGTCGACCACCTCCTGCACAACCGCCTGGAGCGACACGGGCCGCCGGGTGATTCGAAGGTTGTGCTCTTCCAGCCGCGCGATGGTGAAGAGATCGTCCGTGAGACGCACGAGCATGTCGCCCTCGTGCTGGATGACGCGCAGCGCCTCGGCGACCTCTGCCTGCTGGCCCTCGGGCTGCTGCTGGAGTCGCTCGGCGGTGCCGATGATGATCGACGCCGGCGTTCGTAGCTCATGGGAGATGTTGGAGACGAACGCGCGCCGGCTCTGGTCATACTGGTCGATATGCTCCGCCATGGCGTTGAAGCTCTCGGCCAGCCGCCCGATCTCGTCTCGCCGGTGGATGCGCACGCGGGTGCGGAGGTTCCCTGCCGCCATCGCCTCGGCCGCCCCGGCCAGGCGTTGCAGCCGCCGCGTGACCGAGCGCGTGCGCCAGACGCCGAACGGCACGGCGACGATAACGGCCGGGATCGCGAAGATCCAGAGCGACTGGAGGAAGGTGAGGGAGACCTCCTGGAAGATCTCGCCCCGTGTCCCGACGGCTGGGGAGGTTGCCGCCCCGCCCTGCATGATCAGCGTGCCCACCCAATCACCGTTGTCGGTAATGATCGGGTGCGCCACCGCCGTATGCCCGTCCGCCGCGCTGAGCGAGTAGAGGGCGTTCCAGCGGGTGTCGACGGCCCCGGCGAGCAGGCGGTTGCGTGTCGCGACGTCGATCAGGAGGTCGCTTGGCAGGTCGTCGATCGACTGTCGCGGGAGCGGCGCGTGGCTGGACCCGGCCACGACCGTGCCGGAGGGGTCCGTGATCGCGACGAGGGTGGTGTCGTCCCCGTCGGAGAGGGGCGTCAGCCCGGCGAACCCCGGCACCTGGCCAGAGGCGATCATGTCCAGCCGGCGGCTGAGGGCGTCGACCTGGTCGCGTGTCGGGGTACGGTTCGTCGCGACGTCGGCAACCGTGTCAGGGTCGAGCCACTGCACGTAGGCGCCGGCGCGCTCGCCAAGATAAGGGTCGACGAGGGTTTGCTGCGGCAGGAAGGGGCTGGCCGCCGGGTCCCAGAGCAGGGAGACCATGACGGTGACCTCGAAGAGGACGATCACCAGCAGCACCACGGCAACGTAGCTCGCGATGAGCTGGACGCTCGTGCGCTCCTGGAACCGGCGCCAGGGTGTCGTTGTCCAGCGCCAGGCTCGTGCGCGGAACGACGAGCTCCGCGGCTCCGGCGCGGTCATGCCTGCGCCGGTCCGGCCGCGTCCGGGCGCTCGAACTTGTAGCCCACGCCCCAGAGGGTCACGATCCACTGGTCGACGTCACTCTCCGACCCCAGCTTGCGGCGCAGGCGCTGGATATGCGTGTCCACCGTGCGCTCGAACCCGCCGTATGTCTCGCCCCAGAGGCGATCGAGCAGGTAGGTCCGGCTGAAGACCCGCCCGGGATGCGATGCCAGCAGGTACATCAGGTCGAACTCCTTGGCGGTCAGGGCGACGTCCTTGCCGTCGATCACGACCTTGCGCCCCATCGGGTCGATCTGGAGGATGCCGTGTTCGATTGGTGTCGTGGAGGGCTCGTTCGTCTGCGAGGATGCAGCCATCATCTCGACGCGCCGCAGGATGGCGGAAACCCGGGCCTGCAGCTCGCGCAGGGAGACCGGCTTCGTCAAGTAGTCATCGGCGCCGAGCTCCAGCCCGAGCACCTTGTCCAGCTCGGTTGATTTGGCCGTCAGCATCACGATCGGCGTGATGCGCGACTGGCGAATGCGGCGGCAGATCGTCAGGCCGTCGACGCGGGGCAGCATCAGGTCGAGAATGTAGAGATCCGGCTCCTTCGCCTGGGCGTCGTTGATACGGTCCATCGCGAATTGGCCGTCACGGAGGACTTCCACGGTGTGGCCGTCCGCCTGGAGCGTCGACGCGACCAGTCGTGCCAGCTCCTGTTCATCCTCGATCACCAGAATGTGTGCCATACGTCGTGCTCTCTCGCCCTTCTCTCCGCGGGTATCGTCACGCCCGAATTATACGGAAGTGGCGTGTGCCTTCCCCCGAACAGGGGGCGAGGCGCGGAAGCACCGCTATGGTGCCGCCCGCGCCTCGCATGGGGAAGGGGATGAACATCGGGAGCGCGGCCGGATGGCTGGGTCCGCTGCGCCGCGTCTCCGCTGTGTCCTGGTTCCCAGTATGGCGGCGGGATATGGGGAACGTGCGGCGCGTTTGTCACGATTCTGTGGACGCTGCAATCTGCTCCGCGCGTATGCATCTGTTATCTGCCATGGGTCGTATGGTACTTTGTGAGGGGTTCGCACCCCGGGCATTGGCCCCGGCGTGGTGGCAATCCGGGATCCCTCACCGCAACAAGCAGACTGACGAGGTCCGGGGGTGGGCGTCGCGCGGGCCTCGCGGCCGGCGGCGATCCAATGGGGAGTCCCTTGTACAGGGCAGTATGGAGAATCACGAATCGATGACGCAGCAATCCGATACCGCGGAGCGCACAGCACCGGGGCAGGGAATCATCCGCGATGTCCTGGCCTGGGAACCGCCACATGCTGATGACTGGGCGCAGATCCTCCGCCGTGTCGCGCCCCGCCTGGTGGCCGGCGCTGGTGTGCTGTTCCTGCTGTTCGCCATCGGGGTCCTCGCCTTCCGCGTCACCTTCGACGACAAGATCTACCCGGCGGTGGTCGTCGGTGATGTGCCGGTCGGGGGGCTGACGGCGGAACAGGCGACGCAGCGCATCGAGGAGCGCGCGGCCGCCCTGAACCGCAACACCGTCACCTTCACCTACCAGGACCAGACGTGGACGCCGACGCTCGCCGAGCTTGGCGCCACCATCGATACCCAGGGCTCGGTCAACCGCGCGCTGGAGATGGGGCGCGACGACAACGCTGTCGACCGCGTGGCCTTCACCAGCAACATCCTCCAGTCGGACCAGACCGTGCCGCTGGAGACGCGTATCGACCCTACCCGCCTGGACGCATGGTTCGACAAGGTCGACGCCGATATCGGCAACCCGGCCATTGACGCGACCATCGTCGTCGAAGGGACGTCCGTCTCCTTTACGCAGGATTCGACCGGTATCGTGGTTGACCGTGAGGCGGCCAAGGCGGCGATCATGCAGTCGCTGACATCGCTGCAGCCGATCGATGCCGAGCTGCCGACGGTTGTCGATGAGCCGGAGCTGCGTACCTCCGATCTCGAAGCCGGGAAGGCCGAGGTCGAGCAGGTGCTGAGCACGCCGGTCGAGATCGTCTTCGAAGGCAAGAAGTGGGCGATCGCGCCGGACGTCATTTCCCCGTACATCCGCGTTGACTCGAAGATGGTCGACGGCATGCCGACGTTCGAGATCGGGTTCGATCATGCCGGCCTCAGCGGCTACCTCCGCGAGACGTACTCCGGCGAGGTGAACCGCCTGCCGGTCGACGCGACCGTCGCGTTCGACGGCGGCCTTTACGCGACGTCGGAGAGCGTGGATGGCGTCAACCTGCTCGCCAACGACTTCGCCAACGCGGTCGAGCAGAGCTTCCTGAGCGGTCACGAGCGCGTTGAGGTCCCGGTCTTCGTCACCAAGCCAAAGGTCGACTCGAACAACCTTGACGCCCTCGGCATCCAGACGCTGATCGGCCGGGGCGACTCGAACTTCGCCGGCGGCAACGCTGACCGCGACCAGAACATCTACACCGGCGTTGCCGCCGTCAACGGCACACTTGTGCCGCCTGGCAAGAACTTCTCGTTCAACGGCGCTGTCGGCGCGATTACCGAGGAGAAGGGCTACACCGTCGCCGGCGTGATTCTCGGCGAGCAGATTGGGCGCGACGTTGGGGGCGGCATCTGCCAGGTCTCGACGACCGTTTTCCGCGCGGCGCTGATGGGCGGCTTCCCGATGGCGGAGTGGTACCCGCACAGCTACCGTCTCGAGGGCTATGAGCGCGACGGCTGGGGCCCAGGCTTCGACGCCTCGATCCTCCAGCTCGGCGAAAACCCGGCGAACTGGGCCGACTTCCAGTTCACGAACACGACGGACGCCTGGATCCTTGTGCAGTCGTGGGTGTCGTACCCGTATCACGTCGTCGAGATCTTCGGCACCGACATGGGCTGGAACGTCGATATCAGCAACCAGTGGCAGCAGGAAGGTGAGGTCGGGGAGGACGCCTGGTTCCCGGATGCGAGCCTGCCGCCGGGCACGATCGAGCACACGGCATCGCCGCTGCCCGGCCTGAACGTCGGCTTTACCCGCACGGTGACCGACGCGAGCGGCGAAGTCATCAGCCAGCGCGAGTTCTTCACGCCCTTCATGGGTCGCGGCAACCAGTACAAGGTCAGCCCGGATATGGTGGGCAAGCGTCCTTAAGCATGCGGCTGCGGCCGTGGTGATTGACCAATAAACGCTCTCCCGGTCGAAACCGCTCGACCGGGAGAGTTGTTCGTTAATGTAGAATCGAGAACGATTGGGTTCACGCACAGGACAGGGCAATGGAGGGGTTCCTGTCCATATCCGTGTGCGAGCCGACTCATACGTCCCAACGAGGGGGGAGACATCACGCCATGGCATCAGACCACCATTCCGCGTCTCAACGGGGGACCGCGCCCAGGTATCGCAACATCTCGGGCCGTCCGCTGAACCGGCGCGCCGTGCTCAAGGCCGCGGCTGGCCTGAGCGCGACGCTCGCGGCCGGCACCGCGGCTACCGTTGCGCCTGTTCGCCAGCCTGTCGCCACCGCGCAGGAGGCCGACGGCGTTCGCGCTCGCGAATGGGTCGAGAGCGAGCAGCTTGGCGTGAGCGGCGTCGACGAGGGAGACGGATGGGTCTCGTTCGAGGCGGAGTTCCCGTTCTGGGCGGTTGGCGTCGGATGGGACGCTGAGGTCGGCAGCTGGCCCGTCGTCGAGCTGCAGGTCAGCCCGGATGGGGTCACGTACGAGGACATCGTCAACCTCACCATGCGCGACGATGGCGGCCCGTCGCCGAAGGATGGCCGTGTCTACTCCGATCTTTATTTCACGAACGGCGAGACGTTCATCCGCTATCGGACGACCGACGGCGAGCGTAACCTCGTCGATCTCGACCGCTTCCTGATCACCTACATTGATCCGACCGACGGCCCCTGGGACGAGGATCGTCCCCAGATGGTGATGCGCACGGCGTCGATCACCGCGCAGAGTGAAGATACGGATGTCCCGCCGTCGATCATCACCCGCGCGCAATGGGGCGCGAACGAGAACCTGCGCTTCGAGGATGGCATGGAGATCTGGCCGCCGGAGTACGCGCCGGTCGAGCATGCGATCGTCCACCATGCCGCCGTGAACTACGGCTCTGATGGCTACAATGCGGTCCGCTCCATCTACTACTACCACGCGGTCACCCAGGGCTGGGGCGACATTGGCTACAACTATGTGGTCGATGTGAAGGGCAACATCTTCGAGGGCCGCGTCGGTGGCGCGAACGTCATCGGCGGCCACGCCTATGAGTACGCCGTCGGCAGCTCCGGCATCTGCGTGATGGGCGATTTCTCGTATACCGATGCCCCGCAGGCAGCCAAGGCGTCGCTGGCGTACATCCTCGCCTACGTCACGCGCGATCTCGATACCTACGCCACCAAGACGTTCCACCAACGGCCAGACCTGCCGACGATCTGTGGGCACCGCGACGTGGTTGAGTCGGAGTGCCCGGGCGACTATCTCTACGACGACCTGCCGTGGCTGCGTGACACCGTCGCCGCGACGCTCGACGCCGGCATGCTCGACACGGGGAACCCGGGCGGCATCGTGCCAGGCGACCGTGTGAAGGTCGTCACCGAGGACGGCGGGCCGCTGAACATCCGCCAGGGCGCCGGCATGGCCAGCTCCGTGATCGGCTCCGTCGAGAACGGCAGCTACCTGCTCGTGCGCAAGGGCCCGATCTCCGACGCCGACTACAATTGGTACGAGGTCACCGACGACGCCAACACCGATAACAAGGACACGTCGACCATCGTCGGCTGGGTCGCCGCCGACTTCCTCGTCGTCGATCCGCCGGAGCTCGATCTCCCGCCGGACGCCTACGCCTTCGGCACGAACATCCAGGTGTCCGGCTCGGCGTACCTGCGCTCGAAGCCCTCGACCTCGGGCAGCGTGATCGCGACGGCCTCGAACGGCAAGTGGGGCTTCATCATGGCCGGGCCCGTCGATGCGAACGGGTACCGGTGGTACCAGCTCCGTGTCGAGGGCATCAGCAGTGACGGCTGGATGGCGACCGAGGGCTTCATCATCGCCCCGGTCTATAACCCGGACCCGAAGTTCGCGGTCGGCTCGCAGGTCGAGGCAACGGCCAGCGCCGCGATCCGCGTGCGCCCGGGCATCGTGCAGACAGCGTCCGGCCAGGCGGCCGTCGGCGAGCGATTCGTGGTCTCCAACGCGCCGATCGCCGTGACCGACCGCACCTGGTACGGCGTCTACAGTGCCTCGTCCGGCGGCGGCTGGATCGAGGAGACGCAGATCAAGGCGGCGTCGACCTCCCAGCCCTCAACCGGTGGACCAGTCACGGCCGTGAACGACACCTTCCGCGTGACCGAGACGCTGAACATGCGCTCCGGCGCTGGCACGGGGAACGGGCTTGTCGCAACCCTCCCGGCCGGGGCGACCGGTACCGTCACCGGCGGCCCGACCAGCGCGTCCGGGTACACCTGGTGGCAGGTCCGTACCAGCTACGGTAGCGGCTGGGTCGTGACGAACTGGATCGAGAAGACCGGCACGGCCGGCTCGACACCGCCACCCCCGACCGGCAAGTTCAAGGTGAACGACACCTTCCGCACGTCGGCCGCGGTGAACATGCGAACCGGCGCGGGCACCAACAACAGCATCATCACGACGCTGCCGACCAACGCCAACGGCACCGTGATCGGCGGGCCGAAGACGGCCTCCGGCTATACGTGGTGGAACGTCCGCACGAGCTATGGCAACGGGTGGGTCGCCGAGGACTTCATGGTGCTCACCGGCACATCCACGCCGACTGAGCCCACCCCGACGCCGACCGAGCCGGCGCCGACCCCGCCGCCGAGCACCGGGAAGTTCACGACCGGTGACGGCTACCGGGTGACCGAAGCCCTCAACATGCGCTCGGGCGCGGGCACCAGCAACGGCATCGTCACGACCCTTCCGGCTGGCGCCACCGGCACGGTGATCGGTGGGCCGACAAATGCCTCCGGCTACACCTGGTGGCAGCTCCGCACGAGCGGTGGCACCACCGGTTGGGCGGTGCAGGACTGGTTGGCCAAGACATCGTCCGGCACGCCGAACCAGCCGACTCCGACGCCTACGGAGCCAACCCCGACCCCGGCACCGTCGACCGGCAAGTTCGCGATCAACTCGTCGGTGCGCGTCACCGAGACGCTGAACATGCGCTCCGGGGCCGGGACCGGCAATGGCCTCGTCGCCACGCTCCCGGCCGGGACGACTGCGACGGTGCTGGAGGGGCCGACCTCCGCGAGCGGTTACACCTGGTGGCGCATCCGCACCAGCGGCGGCACCACCGGTTGGGTCGCCCAGGACTGGCTCGCCGCAGTGACCGCGAGCACGCCGGCGTTCAAATCTGGCGATAGCTTCGTCGTGACCGAGACGCTCAACATGCGCTCCGGTGCAGGCACGGGCAATGGCCTCGTCGCCACGCTCCCGGCGGGCACGACCGGCACGGTCACGGGCGGACCGCAGTCGGCCAGCGGCTACACGTGGTGGAGCGTGAACACGGGTCGTGGCTCCGGTTGGGTCGCCCAGGATTGGATCCGGAAGGCCTGATAAAGACGCAAAGAACGATCTCGCAACCGGCCGGGCATCAGTGCCCGGCCGGTTGCTGTGTATGCGTCGTTGGCAACATGCTTGCGAACTGTTGGCGAGACCTGGCTGGAGGTCTCACCAATGCGCACGCGCAACCGCGCCATTACGGCACGATGCCGGCGGATATTCCCCGCGCGAGCGCATGGGTCTGTATTGTCGTAGGAGCTACGTATTTCATGATCGAGCGTCTGCGTCCTGCTGCTCCGTCAGTAGTGCCAGATTCCGCGGAAGTCGACGATGACATCCGCACGTCGATCGGGTCCCGTCCCACCTATACTGGCTGGGTTCCCGTTATCTTCCTCGTGCTGGTCGGCCTCGGCGGCATTCTCCGCCTGATCGCCGCGCACACCCTCACCCCGCATGTCGACGAGGGCGCGAGCCTGCTGGCCGCCCACGCGGTTGCCGAGCGCGGCGTGCCGATCCTCCCCTCCGGGACGGTCTACACGCAGGGCGCCACATTGTCGTACCTTACCGCGCCGTTCGTGCGGCTTGGGCTCGACCAACTCTCCGATCTCACCTACCTGCGCACCGTCGTGGTGGTGATCGGCAGCCTGTCCATCTACCTCGCCTATCGCTTCGCCTCGACGGTCACGAGCGACTTCCGCATCGGCATCGTCATGGCCGCGCTGGTCGCCTTCGATCCGCTCAGCATCCAGTGGAGCGGGCACCTGCGCATGTATGGCCTGATGCAGGCCATTACCTTCGGTCTCGCGCTGGCCTGGAGCCTCTTCCTCGCGAAGGGGCCATCCCTGCCGCGCGCGGTCGCCGTCGTCCTTGTCTACTGGACGGCGGTCGGCACGCATCTGGGCAGCGCCGCACTGCTGGGCATCGGGATGTTCCTCTCCGCACTCTGGGTGCACCGCGCGCGCATTGTCCGCGCCTGGAGCACGTTGTTCACGCTCGGCGCCTCCGCGGCGGGCGCGGCGGGCCTGATGCTGCTCAACCGGGTGCTCGGCTCGTCCAGCGTCGGCGACCAGGAGGCGGCTTCGTCGCAGAAGCCGGTCTCCTTTGTCGGCGATAACCTGCTCAAGCCCTTCGCGCTCGACCCGAGTGAATGGGACTGGTCGGCGCTGATCCGCCCGGACAACCTGTTCTACCTGGTGCCCGGCATCCTCGTCGCGTTCGCGACCGTCATCGGCGCGCGCCAGATGCTGCGGAACGGCAACCGTCTCGCCCGCACCGGCGCGGTCGTCGCGCTGGCGATGTACTGGGTGCCGATGCTTGGCGTCGGGCTCTTCACCAGCTCACCGAAAGAGCGGTACGTCCTCAATGCCCACCTGCTCGGGTTCATGTTCGCGGCCGTGATCGTCATCGCCGCGCTGGACCACTGGCGCAACGTGCGGCCGGAGTACAACATCCTGCCGCCCGCGCTGGCGCAGGGCTTCACGATCCTGATGGCGCTCGCCCTCGTCGGCGGCACCAACTGGCGCATCGAGAACCCGGTCGTCCATCCGGACCACAATGCCGCGATGGAGTACGTCGTCGCCCATCACAAGCCTGGTGAGCCGATTGTCTCGGCCCTGCCGGCCATCGCCTATCTGGCCGTCTCGCCGAGCGACCGCGACGACATCTACTTCCTTGCCGGCGAGCAGAACCAGTCCCGCGCGCGGCGATACACGCGCTACACGGGCGAGGGGCAGCTCATCGACTATTGGGTCGGTGCCCCGGCGATGGTGAACCCGGAGAAGATCCGGCAGTTCCTCCGTGACAACCCGAACGCGTGGATCGTCGTCGACGAGGACCGCCTGACCGAGGATTGGGCATACGCCGGGACCGTGCAGCAGATCCTGCTGGACGAAACGGTTCCCGTCGCGACCACGAACGGCGGTGGTCTCGTCCTCCGCCCGTCGGGCCATGACACCGAGATCAACCACGAGACGTGGAAGCTCGCCCTCGCCGACACCGATTGACCCCGGAGCCGGTCCGCAGACGTGCCTTCGTAGCCCCGGACCTCGTGTCCGGGGAGCTTGGCAGGCGACCACCTTGCCCCGGTGGCTCCGACCGCAATGGTCGGCGGAAGGGAACGACGCCGGGCCAGATGGGCACTGGTCGCGCTCCCCGGGCATTCCGGAGCGCTGCGCGCTCCTCCAGCCACGGGACTACCGGGGCGAACGGGTAGCCTCGGCCCGATGGTGGCCGGAATCGGCGCGCAGCGGTACCTTCAGGTGCCGCGAGCGTCGATAACGACGCGTTGCCCGCCTACATGCGAGTCCTTACCCGCCCCGCATATCGACCTCCGGTCGATGCATCGCGCATGTCAGTGCGACGCTACTGGCCTGTACGTGCTTGACACATGCGCGCGGCGTCCCGTATGCTGCCCACGTGCTCGTGAGAAACATCACGGTGCACCGGGTGGGGTGTCTCGTGGACGCCGAATCGCCGTTTGTGAAACTCAGCGGCATAGCGAAAGCTCTTCTTCTATCATGACCATGCTCCGTCGATACGACCGTCGCGATCGCACCAAACCGGCCGAGGACCCTCGTCCCCGCGCCTGATCCCCGCGAGCGCACCGTTCGATCCCTTGTCCTTCAAGACCGGAGCAATCACAGCATGATGACCCCCGTCGTACCCAACGCCAACCTGTCCGCAGGAGAGCCATCCCGCTCTCCCGTGGGGCCGCTTGCGCGTCGCGACCGTACGACGCGCTAGCGGCCGTGGCCCGTTAGCGCCAACACCAGACCCGACCCACACAATCCAAACCAGGTGTCCCGATCGCGGGACATCACCCGCGATGACTGGGAACAGTACGCGGCCCATGCGCTCTAGCGACCCGGGGAGGGTGGAAGCCCGGGATATGCGCCAGGCCGCCGAACGCGCCCAGGAGCGGCCGGCCGAAGAAAGCGATTGTTCGCAAGTAGGCCCGGATGGGTGGCTCCCATGGAGGCAACAGCCGAGAGATGCGCGGTGGCTGTACCCGTCGCGCAAGAAGGGTGGTACCGCGGGAAGTGACGTCTCTCGCCCCTTTGGTCCGACACGGCAATCGTGCCGGTCGGCCTGGCGTCTGCAACGCGCCGGATTCGGCCAAAGGGAGACCACCGACATGGAAGACCAGATCATCACCACCGACGAAACGACCCTGCCGCACGTGACGCCGGAGCTCCGCGCCGTGCCGTCCGTGAGCCAGAAGCCCTCCGGCCCGGCGTCGGACCGCACCTCGCTGCTCGGCGGCCCGCAGGCGCAGGTCCTCCCGGCGTTCTCCGTCAGCACCCGGCTGCGGGGGCGTCATGTGCTGGTCGATACCGACCTCACGCCGGACGAGATCGGCGAGTTGATCGATACCGCCGTTCGCCTGAAGCGGCTTGCCAAGACCGGCCAGCCGCATCACTACCTTGCCGGCAAGACCCTCGGCCTCATTTTTCAACACCCCAGCACCCGGACCCGCGTCTCGCTCGAGGCGGGCATGGCCCAGCTCGGCGGCCAGGCGATCTTCCTCGGCGTCAATGACCTCCAGATGAAGCGGGGCGAGACGATTGGCGACACGGCCCAGATCCTGAGCCGGTACGTCGACGCGCTCGTCGCCCGCGTCGCTGACCACGACGACCTCATCCAGCTCGCGACCTCGGCGACGATCCCGGTCATGAACGGTCTCTCGGACCTCGTCCACCCCTTGCAGGCGTTCGCCGACCTGATGACGTTGCAGGAGAACTTCGGTGAGTTGCAGGGCCTGAAGCTGGCGTACCTTGGTGACGGCAACAACATGGCGTCGTCGCTCATGCTCTCCGGCGCCTCGATGGGCGTCAGCGTCTCCGTCGCCGCTCCGGATTCGCTGCAGGTCGACCCGGCCGTCGTTCGGCACGCGCAGTGGATCGCGAAGTCGACCGGCGCCACGATCGAGGTCACGAACGACCCGCATGCCGCCGCGAAGGACGCTAACGCCATCTACACCGATGTCCACGTCAGCATGGGCCAGCAGGACGCCGCGAACCGGGCGGTCACCCTCGCTCCGTACAAGGTGACCTCGTCGATCATGGCTGACGCCGCTCCGGACGCGATCTTTATGCATTGCCTGCCGATGCACCGGGACGAGGAGGTCGCCACGGAGGTCGCCGATGGGCCGCGCTCGGTCATCTTCGACCAGGCCGAGAACCGGCTCCACATGCACAAGGCCCTCCTTGTGCACACGATGTGCTAGGGAGACGCATGAGCTCGACGATGCCGATCACGAACGGACCACGGACCATCATGTACTCCCACAACGGCGAGCAGTACGAGCTCTCGCTGATGCCGTCGCTGCACGGCAAGAGCATCGTGCGCGACACCGACCTCTCGCCGGACGAGCGCATGGCGATCGTCGAGACCGCCCATGTGCTCAAGAACCTGCGCGCGGCCGGCGTGCCGCATCGCCTGTTGCCGACGAAGACGCTCGGCATGATTTTCCAGCACCCGAGCACGCGCACGCGCACCGCCTTCCAGGCCGGGATGGAGCAGCTCGGCGGCCAGGCGATCTTCCTTGGCGCGCAGGATCTCCAGCTCAAGCGCGGCGAGACGATCGCCGACACCGCGGAAATCTTCAGCCGCTACGTCAGCGCCGTCGCGGCGCGAATCGCCGACCCGGCCGATCTCGTGGCCTTCGCCGAGGGGGCGTCCGTGCCGGTCTTCAACGCCCTCACCGAACACGACCATCCGCTCGAGGCGTTGAGCGACGTCTACGCGCTGTACGAGCACTTCGGGTCGCTGGAGGGGCTCAAATTCGCCTATCTGGGCGACGGCAACAACATGTGCCACTCTTTGATGCTGGCGATGGTCTCCAGTGGTATCGATATGGCGGTGGCCACGCCGAAAGCGTACGGGCCGGACCCCGAGGTGGTCACTGAGGCGCAGGCGATCGCGGCACAGACCGGGGCCACGCTCGAGTTCGTCGATTCGGCGTTCGAGGCGGCGACCGGCGCTGACGCGGTCTACACGGACGTCCACGAGAGCATGGGCGAGCAGGTGAACCCCGGCAAGCTGATGGCGCTGGCGCCATACCGGGTGACGCAGGAGGTCATGGCACGGGCGAAATCGGAAGCGGTCTTCATGCACTGCCTGCCGCTGCACCGGGGGCAGGAGGTGGAGCCAGAGGTGGCGGATGGCCCCCAGTCGATCATCTTCGACCAGGCCGAAGGCCGGCTCCACGTTCACAAGGCGGTGTTGCTGCAGGTGCTGCATGACGAGCGCGAGCCCGTCATGGAGAAGGGATAGCCGGAGGGCGCTGGGCCGGACGGCATGAACCGACGATCAGGTTGTTGAACGACGACGTTTCAGGAGGAAGAACAGATGGCTGCAGTTGCGACATGCCCGGAGTGCGACGCCGAGATCCAGGTCGAAGGCGTTGAGGTTGGCGAGATCCTGCCGTGCCCGGAGTGCGGCGCCGATCTCGAGGTTGTAAGCACCGACCCGGTGGAGCTCGCCCTCGCGCCGGAAGAGGGTGAGGACTGGGGCGAGTAATCGCCCGCTTGGCGCAGTTCGTAGCCTCGCACCACGTGTGCGAGGCATCGGCCGAAGGCCAATATCGGGGCGCCCGATATGCCGCTTCGCGGCATGCCCCGGACACATGGTCCGGGGCTACGAGGGGGTAACGGCCCTCGCTGGAGGAGTCACATCGACATGACAACGGCTATCGGCGTGCTCTGCGCACGCGTTCGTGTGGAAGAGAAACAGGTCCTCACCGCCCTCGGCGACGCCGGGGCGATGGGCATGCCTGTCCCTCCCACGAGCATGCCGTTGCCTCCTCGCCCGGCGCTGCACGATCTTGCGGCGCTGGGCTCCTCCGAGGCGGCGGAGACGACCGCGATGCCGGGCGTGATCGTGGACCGGGTGACCAATCGCCAGGTTGCGCGTCCGCTCGCCCGCATCCTGCGCGGCGCCGGGGTCGATGTGATCGACGCCGGACTCGCCGCCACGCGGAACCGCCAGGAGGTCGCCACTGCCTGGGAGGCCGCCGGCCTGCCACGCCCGACGACCATGATCGGCTTCTCGGAGGCCACCGGCGTCGAGGCGGCGAACATGGTGGGCTATCCCGCCACGTTGCTGCCGATGATCCATAGTGCCGCGACCACGATCCTGCTGGACGAGGACACCGCCGATGCCGTGATCGAGCACCGTGTCGTGCTCGGCACTGCTGACGAGGCGATCGTGCTCGTCCAGGCCGGCGCGCCCTCGGCCGCCGAGTTGGTGCGCGTGCATGTCGTCGATGGACAGGCCGATCGCCTGGGAGGGCGAGACCCTGCTGGACGGGGCGTTGCGCCTCGCCGTTCACGCGGCGGACGCCATCGACGCCTGTGTGGTCGCGATCGACATCGCGCTCGTGAGCGGCCGCATGGTCGTCTGGGACGCGCTCCCGGCAGCGGACTTCCGCAAGAGCACGCCCCTCGGCGCGACGTCAGTAGGGGAGGCCATTGCCGCGTTGGCCATGCGCCGGGCAGGCCGGAGCGCGACCGGAACGGAGGTGCCACATGTCGTCGCTCTCAGCGCCTGACGGCACCTTTACCGCGCAGGAGCAGGCCGACATCGAGCTGCTCCGCGCGCTGGTCGCGATCCCCAGCCTCTCCAACGATGAGACCGCCGCTGTCGAGTACCTGCGCGGCGCCATGGTCTCGCGTGGGTTCGAGATTCTCGACTCGCCTGCCGGCAATGCCGTTGGGCGCATTGGCTCTGGCGAGAAGCACCTCGTCCTGCTCGGGCACATCGACACCGTGCCCGGCCGCATCCCGGTCGAGATCCGCGACGGCGTCCTCTGGGGGCGCGGCGCGGTCGACGCCAAGGGACCGCTGGCGACCTTTGTCGCCGCGGCCAGCCTCGCGGCCGACCGGTTGAACGCGACCGTCACGGTGGTCGGCGCGGTTGGTGAGGAGATCATCGGCTCGCCCGGCGCGAACGAGGTCGCAACCTGGCCTGCGCCAGACTTCTGCATCATCGGCGAGCCGAGTGGCTGGGATGCCGTCTGCCTCGGCTATCGCGGATCGCTCTCGCTTATCTACACCCTGCGCCGAAGCACCCGGCATACGGCCGGGCCCGGCCAGTCCGTCGCGCAGGAGGCGGTCGGATTCTGGAACGCGCTCCAGGGGGAGGTCGCCCGGCGCAACGAGGGCGCGAAGGGTAACTTCTGGTCGATCGGCGATAGCCTGCGCTCGTTCAACACGACCGGTGATGGCCTGCAGGACACCGCGACGCTCTCGATCGGGTTGCGCCTGCCGCCGGAGCTGGACGTTGAGGCCCTGCTGCACACGATCCATGACCTTGCCGGCGACGCGGAGATCGTGATCGACGGCATCCAGGAGGGTTACCGGACGACGAAACGCTCGAAGCTCGTTCCTCCGTTCCTGCGCAACATTCGCGCGGAGGGCGGTGAGCCGTCGTTCACGCTGAAGCTGGGCACGTCGGACATGAACGTCGTCGGGCCCGTCTGGGGCTGCCCGATCGTCGCGTATGGCCCCGGCGATTCATCGCTGGACCACACGCCGGAGGAGCGCATCGAGCTGGACGAATACCTGAAAGCCGTCCGCGTGCTGGGCGAGGTCCTCGCCTCCTTTTCGTGATCGTGTGCCGGTAGCCCCGGCCCCGTGGTGGCCGGGGAGCGGCGCCAAACCCCGGCCACCACGGGGCCGGGGCTACCGTTAAGACCGCAACCGGCGAAAATCCGGGAGAGATGGACAAGATATGTCACAGGAACGTGGGGCGGGGCTCCGGCTCGGGGTGCTCGTCTCCTACCTCCGCCAGGAAGAGAAATTGATCCTTGCCGCCGCCCGCGCGCGCGGCATGATTGTCACGCCGATCTTCGATCGCAGCCTGACGCTGAACCTTTCCGCCCCCACGGCGGCCGAGAGCGGTATCGAAGTCGATGTCCTGCTGGACCGCTCCGTCGTCCACTCCCGGGCCGGCTATACCCTCTGGGCGATGAACCGATGGGGCATCCCGACGCTCAACAGCGCGGCGGCCGTCACCATCTGCGACGACAAGGCCCGCGCCAGCATGGTGCTTGAGGCCGCCGGGATCCCGTCTCCCAAAACGTTCGTTGCCTATTCCGTGGAGTCCGCGCTGGAGGCCTGCGAGCAGCTTGGCTACCCGGCTGTCCTGAAACCGGTCGCCGGGTCGTGGGGGCGCCTGATCTCGAAGGTCAACGGCCCGGATCAGGCCCGGTCGATCATCCAGCAGAAGTCCGAGCACGGCTCCTATCACCACGAGATCTATTACATCCAGGAGTACGTCGAGAAACCGGGCCGCGATATCCGCGCCTACGTCATCGGCGGCGAGATCGTCGCCGCGTCATACCGCACGTCGGAGCACTGGATCACGAACGCCGCGCGCGGTGCCGTTTCGGTGCCGTGCCCGGTTACGCCGGAAATCGAGGATCTCGCGCTGCGGTCATGCGAGGTCGTCGGCGCGCGCCTGGCCGGCGTGGACCTGATCGAGACCAACGAGGGTCTGAAAGTCATCGAGATCAATACCGGAGGCGAGTTCAAGGGCCTTATGACCACGACCGACCGCGATATCGCCGGCGAGATCGTCGAGGAGGCCGCCCACGTTGCCCGCGAGCGCGTCCTCGACCCCCTTACGGCGGCGTCCGCCGGATAGCATTCGTAGTCTCGCACCACCTGTGCGAGACATCGACCGCAGGTCGATAACCCGCGTCATGGCCCTGCGGGCCATGTCCCGGACACATGGTCCGGGACTACGCATAAAACAACCGAAGACCTGCGTTGACGGGAATGCCGTATCGAATTCCGGCCCCAGCGAGCGACGGACGGTGTGAGCGTCGCGGATCGGCTGATACGGGGAAGACCCTGAGCAACCGGAAGAACCCCGGGCCGTTGGGCCCAGGCAGTAGAACCGGTCGGATGCCCCCGTTAGCGGGCACGGATGCGTATCGGAAACGCACCCGGTGAGGCGACGACCCGCGAGGGCGTCGCGCAGAGAGGTGGTACCACGGAGAAAGCCCCCGTCCTCTCCCCGTCATGGGGCTTTGCTCAGGATAGGGGAGCGCAGGAGTCGCGCTCCGGAAGGATCTCTCCGTATGGTGCTCGCATCATCTCCGCTTCGGGTTGGCATCCTCATGTCGCGCGTGCGCGTCGAGGAAAAGCTGCTGCTGGCCGAGCTGGAGAAACGCAACGTCGAGGTCGTCCGCTTCGACGACCGCACCATCTCCCTCGACCCGGCCGCTCCCGATCCGGAGTTCGCCGCCTGCGACGTCGTGCTCGAGCGCGCGATCAATCACTTGCGCGCCTTCTACACGATCCGCACGCTGAACGACTGGGGCATCCCGACGGTCAACATGTTCGAGGTGGCGCACATCTGCGGCGACAAGCTGCTCACCACCCAGGCGCTCGTGCGGGACGGCATCCCGGTGCCGCGTACGCGCATCGCCTACACGCCGGAATCGGCCATCGAGGCGATCGAGGAGCTCGGCTACCCGGTCGTGATGAAGCCCGCCGTGGGATCATGGGGACGGCTGCTGGCGCGTGTGAACGACCGCGACGCGGCCGAGGCGTTGCTGGAGCACAAGGTGACGCTTGGGTCGTTCCACCACGGGGCGTTCTACATCCAGGAGTACGTCGAGAAGCACGGGCGCGATATCCGCTCGTTCGTGGTCGGCGACGAGACGATCGCGGCGATCTACCGCCAGTCCGATCACTGGATCACGAACACCGCGCGCGGTGCCCAGGCCAGCAACTGCCCGATCACGCCGGAGCTCGATGAGCTCTCGCGCCGGGCCGCGAGGGCCGTCGGCGGAGGTGTGGTCGCGATCGACCTGTTCGAGACCGAGAGTGGCCTGCAGGTCAACGAAGTGAACTACACGATGGAGTTCCGCAACTCCATCCACACAACCGGGGTCGATATCCCGGCGAAGATCATCGATTACGTGATCCGGGTGGGCGAGGAGAGCCGCGCCGCCCGCGAGCGACAGGTTGAAGGGATCTTGTAAATGGCACTCGATGTCTCGGTTATCGGTGGATCCGGCTATGCCGGTGGTGAGCTGGTACGGCTGCTGCTGTTCCACCCGGAGGTCAACCTGAAGCAGGTGACCTCGGAGCGGCAGGCCGGCAAGTTCGTCCGCGGCACGCACCCGAACCTGCGGGGCGTCACCGACCTCAAGTTCGTGTCCAGCGACAAGCTGGAGCCCTGCGACATCCTCTTCCTCGCGCTGCCGCACGGCATCTCGATGAAGAAGCTGCCGGAGGTGCGGCACCTCGCGCCGATCGTCATCGACCTCTCGTCGGATTTCCGGCTGAACAACCCGGACGACTATCCGACGTGGTACAGCCACGAGCACGACGACCTCGAGGCGCTCGGCACGTTCGTCTATGGCATGCCGGAGCTGCACCGCGAGGAGATCCGCCACGCGGACTGGATCGCCTCGCCGGGGTGTATGTCCACCACGTCGATCCTCGGCCTGTACCCGCTGTTCGAGGCCGGCGTCGTCGACCTCGACATGCCGGTCGTGGTCGAGGCCAAGACGGGCTCCTCGGGCTCCGGTGGCTCCCCGAGCCTCGCCTCGCACCACTCCGAGCGCAGCGGCTCGATGCGCTCCTTCAAGCCGACCGGCCACCGCCACAGCGCCGAGATCATCCAGGAACTGACCTTCAACGACGCGACGCCGCATATCAGCTTCTCGGCGACCTCGATCGAGGCGGTCCGCGGCATCCTCGCCACGTCGCACGTCTTCCTGAGCGAGGATCTGGACGACAAGGCGCTCCGCAAGATTTATCGGGAGGCGTACAAGGACGAGCCGTTCATGCGACTCGTCAAGGAGAACACCGGCATCCATCGCTATCCGGAGCCGAAGCTGCTCAGCGGCTCGAACTGGTGCGACGTCGGCTTCGAGCGCGACGAGCACTCGAACCGCGTCGTCGTCATGGCCGCCACCGACAACCTGATGAAGGGCGCCGCCGGCCAGGCCGTGCAGGCGATGAACATCCGCATGGGCTGGAACGAACGCACCGGCCTCGAGTTCCCTGGCCTCCATCCGATTTAGGGCGCAGGATGAGTGGGGCCGGGTCCAACGGCTTCTACCCAACAGGCCGTCATCCCGACCAAGCGGCCTGCGTAGCAGGACGCGCGTGGAGGGATCTTTGTCCCGGCAGAAACGGTCTTCAGGTTGCAGCAAAGATCCCTCGACACGGATCGCCTGCTGATGCAGTCTCACCGGCTCGGGATGACGATTCGATACAGAGGTGACAGGTGGACAAGCGATTCTATGTCTACATCCTCGCCAGCTACACCCAGCGCCTCTACATCGGATTGACGAGCGATCTTGAAGCACGGCTATGGCAGCATAGGACGAAAGCGACGCCCGGACACACATCGAAATACAACATCGACCGGCTGGTCTACGTCGAGGAGTTCGCCCACGCCGACGACGCCATCGCCCGTGAGCGCCAGCTGAAGGGGTGGTCTCGGCAGAAGAAGATCGATCTGATCGTGCGAGAGAATTCGCGGTGGAGAGATCTCGCCATGGAGCTGTTCGACTGGTCGGAGAACGAGTTTCGCGATTGACACCCAAATCCATAAACGTCATCCCGACCAAGCAGGCCGCGTAGCAGGTCGTGCGTGGAGGGATCTTTGCACCAGCATTGAACCGGATGCGGCCGGCGCAAAGATCCCTCGACACGACACGCTCACTCCGTTCGCGCGTCGGCTCGGGATGACGTCTTCGGGGTAGGAACCAAGGCACAGGAGAAAGCATGCTCGTTATCAAGATCGGTGGGGGCGCCGGGATCGGCGCGGACGTCTATACCCGCTTCGCCAAGGACATCGCCACGCTCGATGAGCCCGCCGTCATCGTCCACGGCGGCAACGCCGAGTTCAGCGACCTCTGCGAGCGCCTCGGCCTCCCCGTGCGCAAGATCACGTCGAAGTCCGGCCGCGTCAGCCGCTACACCGACGCCGACACCATGGACGCCATGCTCATGGCCTACTGCGGCAAGGTGAACAAGCACGCCGTCGCCGACTTCCGTGCCCAGGGCGTCAACGCCGTTGGCCTCAGCGCCATCGACGGCGGCATCGCCTTCGGCACGCGCAAGGCCGAGATCCGCGGCACCGACATCGACGGCAAGATGAAGGTCCTGCGTGATGATCACGCCGGGTCGGTCAAGGACTTCGACCCGACCGTCATCGCGACGCTGATGGACGCCGGGTTCGTCGTCCTCGTCTCGCCGCCGGGTCTTTCCGAGGGCGGCGTACCAATCAACTTCGACGGCGACAAGCTCGCGCTCGGTCTCGCCGAGGCGATGGGCGCACGCGGGCTGCTCTTCTTCTCTGATACCCCGGGCCTGCTGCAGGACCGGTATGATGAGGCCACGTTGATCCGGGAGATCGACGCGTCCGACCCCGAAGGCGCGCTCGCCGCCGCCGAGGGCCGGATGGTCGTCAAGGTCGAGCAGGCGGTCAAGGCCGTCGAGAAGGGCGTCGGGATGGTCATCTTCTCCGATGCCCGCGTCGAGAGGCCGGTGTCGAAGGCGCTGGCCGGAGAGGGCACCATTGTGCGGGCAGGAAACGCATCATGACGATCCGGGCCGTCGTTTTTGACCAGGGCGAGACGCTCGTCAACGAGACCCGTTTTTGGTCCTCTGTCGCCGCTTATGCCGGGGTGCCGGAGTTCACGCTCCACGGCGTGCTCGGCGGGCTGATCGAGCGGCGTGAGAATCATCGCAGCATCTTCAACGTCATGCAGATCGAGTCGGTGGACCCGAACATCATTGGCTACCGCATCGAGCCGCGTGATCTCTACCCGGACGTCGTCTCGACGCTGAAGCGCCTGAAGCACGACGGCCTGGTCCTCGGCGTGGCGGGGAACCAGCCCTCCGGCGTGATTGAGCAGTTCGCCGCGATGGACCTGCCGCTCACGCTGAATGCCTCGTCGGCCGCCTGGGGGCTCTCGAAGCCGGACCAGGCCTTCTTCCGGCGCATGGCCGACGAGCTCGGGATGGAGCCAGGGGAGGTCATGTACGTTGGCGACCGCCTCGACAACGACATCCTCCCGGCGCAGGAGGTCGGCATGCACGCCGTCTTCATCCGACGCGGCCCGTGGGGGTATCTTCACACCGCCTGGCCCGAGATGAAGGACATCCGCCACAGTGTCGAGACCCTCGCCGAGATCCCGGACCTCGTGCACAAGCTGAACAAAGACGTCTCGTAGTCCCGGACCGCACGCACCGTGTCCGGGACATGACCCGAAGGGGCATGACGCGCCCATATCGGCCTGCGTCGATCGCTCGCACACATGGTGCGAGACTACGACACCGGTAGCCATCGCAACAAGGAAGAACGCATGGTAGACGCCCTCACCACCGAATCGATCGCCAGCCTCGATACCAGCGCGCAGATCCCGCTCTATGCCAAGCGCGATATCGCGCTCGTGCGGGGCGAAGGCGCCTGGCTGTACGACAGCGGGGGCAACCGCTATCTCGACGCGATGAGCAACTATGGCGTCGCCTCGCTCGGCCACGCCCATCCACGTTTCACCGCGGCGCTCGTCGACCAGCTCGGCAAGCTCACGACCTGTCACCAGAGCTTCTTCAACGACGCCCGCTCGGAGCTCCTGGCCGAGATCACATCGATCGCGCCAGAGGGGCTGACGCGCTCGTTCCTCAGCAACTCCGGCACCGAGGCGATCGAGGCCGGCATCAAGTTCGCCCGCGCCGCGACCGGCAAGACGAACATCGTCGCTGCCAAGCGCGCCTACCATGGCCGCACCCTCGGCGCGCTCTCCGCGACCGCCGAGAAGAAGTACCGCGCGCCGTTCGAGCCGCTCGCGCTCCCCGCCACCCATGTCATGTTCAACGACATGGACGCGCTGGAAGCGGCAATCGACGGCGAGACCGCCCTGGTGATCCTCGAGCCGGTGCAAGGGGAGGGAGGCATCCACCTGGCCGATCCGGCCTGGCTTGCCCGGGCGCGCGAGCTGGCGAGCCATCATGGCGCACTCCTGATGTTCGATGAGGTGCAGTCCGGCTTCCGCACCGGCGCCCCGTTCGCCGGGCCGGCGATGGGCGTTGTACCGGACATCCTCGCGACCGCGAAGGCGCTCGCCAACGGCCTCCCGATCGGCCTGACGATGGTCACCGAGGAGATCAGCGCGGCGATTCCTGGCGGGGCGCACGGCTCGACGTTCGGCGGGAACCCGCTCGTGGCCCGGGGCGCGACCGAGACGCTCCGCATCATGCGCGATGATGATCTCTACACCCGCGCGGCCGAGGTCGGCGCCTACGCCAAGGCACAGATCGAGGCGATGGAGCACCCGAAGGTCCGTGCCGTCCGTGGCCATGGCCTGATGCTGGGCATCGAGTTGAAGCAGAAGGCGACGCCGACGCTCAAGGCGCTGCAGGAGAACGGCGTGCTCGCCCTTATGGCCGGCACGCTCGTCATCCGCTTCCTGCCACCAATGATCTGGGAGAAGCAGCACGCCGACACCCTCGTCGAGGCGCTCGCGGCCTCGCTCGGGGAGTAGGCAGCACCCTATGGTTGGGTCACGCCGGAACGGATCGATGCGCCCCACGCTCACCCGCCGCCAGCTTCTGCTTGGCGGCGGTGCGGCGTTCGTGGTCCGTCGCACGGGCGCGGCTCAGACGCCCGTCCCGGTCCCGCGCATTCCGCTGCTGCGGATCGCTGTCGGCCGCCTGCCTGACGATCTCGACCCAACAAACACCGTCCTGCCCGACCACCTTTGGCTGGACACGCTGACGCTGGACGCGCCGAACCGCTGGACGCCGGACGGCTCCGTGGTCCCCGCGATCACCACGCGCGCGTCCGTGCCAGACCGCGACGATGCGATCGATCTCGTCGTGCGGCCCGGCGCGATGTTCCACTCCGGACGTCCGGTGCTCGCGGACGATGTGCGCTACTCGCTCGAGCGGATCCGGAACGGCAGCGGCGGCGATCTTCACGCATGGCGGCTTGAGCATGTCGACCGCCTCCAAAGCGTTGATACGCGCACCGTGCGCATGATCCTCGCCCGGCCGGACGCCTCGCTCATGGCGTCGCTGGCGCACCAGGCGATGGGTATTCTCCCGGCGGGGACCGCCCCGGTCGACATCGACGGCGGCTCCGGTCCGTTCGTGCTCGATGCCTTCGGCACTGGCGTTATCACCTACGGTCGCAACCCGTACTTCTGGCAGATCGCGCGACCCCGGATCGACACGGTGCAGGTGCAGCGCGATCCAGGACGACGCGCGTCGCGCCACTGCCATCGCGCAGGGCGAGATCGACGTCCTGCCGAACGTGCCGCTCCTCGATATCCCGATGCTGCGCGATGACCCGACCGTCTCCCTCGCCGGCGGGCCCTCGAATCGGGTCTGCCACCTGCAGCTGAATCTGGACGCGCCGGCCCTCGCTGACGCCCGCCTGCGTCGCCTGCTCTCACAGGCGATCGACCGGGTGCGTCTCGTTGATGTCGCCACGGCGGGGCAGGGGACACCGACCGGGCTGCTCTTCCCGGGTGATTCATGGGTGCGGGAGGAGGTCGACGAGGTCGAACCGCTCGACGCGGATACGGTCCGCGACGGTCTCCGCGCGCTCGGCATCCCGAGCGACCTGCGACTGAGGCTGCTCACCGATGACGCCGACGCGACGCTGGCCAACACCGCGATCGTGCTACAGGAGCAACTCGCCGCGTGCGGCATCGCCCTCTCCGTCAACCTGCTGGAGGACGATGCGCTGGAGAACGCCGTCCGGGAGCGCGATTTCGACTTGCTCGCCGCCTACACCGAGCCGTGGCGGGATCCGCACGAGCTGGTCCGGCCGCTGCTGGCGTCCGATGGCGTCGCCAATCATTCCGGGTTTGCCGATGAGCAGGTGGATGTGCTTATCCGCGGCGCGATCCTGCGGGAGGACCGCGCCTTCCGCCGCGATCGGTATACGTTGATCGAGGAGGCTGTCCAGCGCGCTGCCCCGGTCATCGTGCTGTTCCATCCGCACGCGTACGATGCTGTAGCCACGCGGCTCGGCGCGTATACCGCCTATCCACCGTTCACGTCGCGCGGGTTGCTGTCGCTCCAGCCACCAGACGCTTAATGTGGCATGCTAGGCGCGCAGACCCCACAGGGGCATGGCACTGATCTGTTGTATGGAGGTTCCCAGTCGTGAATTACGCTCCGCTTCTTCGTTCCGCGCGGGCTGCCGCGCTGACGACGTTCATCACGCTCGGCGCGGTCGTTTCCGCGGTCGATGCCGGCGCGCAGGGCACGCCGGAGGCGAGCCCGTCCGCGAGCCCGGTCGCCAGTCCGGTGGCCGATCTCGGCACGCCGATCGACGATCTTGGCTGCTGGTCCGCCGCCCCCGATAGCTCGACGATGGGCTATGCGCAGTATCCCGGCCCGCCGGAGATGAAGATCGACCCGGCGAAGACCTACTACGCGACGATCGAGACGAACCGCGGCGACATCGTCATCCAGCTCTACGCCGACGTCGCCCCGAACACCGTCAACAACTTCGTCTGCCTCGCCACCGAGGACTACTACGACGGTGTGGTGTTCCATCGAATCATGCGCGACTTCATGATCCAGACCGGCGACCCGACGGCGACCGGCCGTGGCGGCCCGGGGTACCAGATCAACGACGAGCTGCCGGGTGAGGAGCTGAACTACGTCGAGGGCTCCGTGGCGATGGCGAACGCCGGCCCGAACACCAACGGCTCGCAGTTCTTCATCAACCACAAGAACAACACCAACAACCTGCAGAAGAACTACACGATCTTCGGCCAGGTGGTTGAGGGCATGGACGTGGTGAAGACTATCGCCGAGGTTCCGGTTTCGCCGAACGAGAGCGGCGAGCTTTCCAAGCCGGGCGCGACGATCACGATCCTCGACATCACGATCACCGAGAAGTAATCGACGGCTCCCACACTGCACGAACGACGAACGAGCCCGGATCTCCCCGCGAGATCCGGGCTCGTTTCTTGTGTTCCGAGCCTTCGACAACGACCGACTCCTCACCGAGGTCAGAACTTGACAGGATGATTGTAATCTTGTAATTCATATTGCACGAGCATCCTGTCTCGCAGTCATCATCGATAGGATCTTCCCATGAGCGAGATCACCACCTGGGTCGAGAATCGTTTGCCAGACGGCTGGTTCGAGGGCGCGCCGACCGTCACCGTTGATCGCGAGGAGATCACCGTCGTCGGACGTCTGCCTGAGGCATCGGCAGGGGAGGGCGAGCACGCTGGCGTTGCCGAGGAGGCGCGTATCGCCCGCTTCCGCGAGGAGACCCGGCGTCAGCGCATGCAGATCGCGGACGAGATGGAAGGGCGCTTCGGTCGGAAGGTGTCATGGGGTGCGGAATGCGGCGATACCTCCGCCCTGTTCACGACGCTCTCTGTCCCTGTCATGACGCGCCTGCGACAGCCGGAGCGACAGGTGCTGGACACCCTCGTCGCCGCCAACGTCGCCCGCTCGCGCTCCGATGCGCTTGCCTGGTGCGTGCGCCTCGTTGGTGACCATGAAGGCGACTGGATCGCGCGGCTGCGTGAGGCCCTGACGGCCGTCGACGACGCCCGCGCTACCGGTCCCGCACCTTCGAGCGGACGTCGTTCGCGCGGATAGGACGCTCGGTTCGCAACGAGAACGCCCGGCACGAAATCACCGTGCCGGGCGTTCTTTCTGTATGGGTCCCCGACTTCCGCACCCTCGCGTGAGGACACCCGCATATGCGTATCGCCTGGATCATCCTCATTATCCTTCTCGGCTTTCTCCTCTTCGGCGTGGAGGGGCCAACACGCGTCGAGCCACCACCACCCACCGTGTCATCCCTCGTCGAGATCAACGGGCACCCGGGCGTCATTCTCGACGTCGCGACGTACCGGCATGACGTCGAGGGGTGGACACCAACGGAAGCCGACCTGCAGGAGGCGGAGGACGCCGTTCTCGCCGCGCCGGCAGGTGACCGGGCACCGCAGATCGACGGCTATCGTCAGTACGTCGGCATCATCGAGGACGGCCAACGCAAGATCGTCGTCAACAGCATGTGCATGGAGCTTGATGGCTGGACCGAGAGCTACATCGAGGTCGCGGACGGTGGTTCATGCTTCTGGAACGCCGTCTACAACGTCGACACGGGCGAGCTCGAATCGCTGATCGTCAACGGCGAAGCGTAGATCGGCCCTTTGGTAGCACCGTGGCCGAAGGAGCGCCTCGGCGCTCCGCAGTGCCCGGTGTGCGCTACACCGCCGGTTGCGGCACCAGCTCCTCGCGCGGCGGCTCCGAGCGCCCGATCGTCCGAGCGAACAGGCCACCCGTGAAGATCAGCACCGCCAACCCGACCGCGACGGGGATCACGCCGAACAGGTCTGCCGCGAGACCGGTGAGCAACGTCGGTCCCAGCCCGATCACGTTACCGATCAACCCCTGCGTCGCGATCACCTGGCCACGCACGTATCCCGGCGTGCGATGCAGCAGGATCGACCGTGCCGCGACGTTGACCACCGACATCGCCATGCCCGCCGGGATCGACACCAGCATGGTCAGGAAGATGTTCGGGGAGATCGACAGCCAGTCGGTCAGGTTATCCAGCGGCAGCCGCATCGTGTCGTTCAGTACGTCATACGTTTGCTGGATGAACCCGAGCGCGAAGATGCAGGCGGCGAAGGTCGCCACGGCGAGGAAGGCGGAGTAGCGTTCGCCGATGATCCGCGCCAGGACGGGCGCGGCCCGCAGCCCGATCACCAGCCCGACCGCCGCCGGGGCGAACACGAACACCGTGTTCTCTTTGGAGGTCCCGAGCACGTTCTCCAGATAGAACGGGATGATGACCACCAGCGCGCTCATCCCGACACTGACGAGCACATCATCGAGGATCGCCTCCAGCGTCGGCCGGTCCTTGCGCACGAATTGAAGGCCGGCCGTCAGCGTATCCATCAGCCCGCGTCGAGGTGGCCGCGTCGCCGCGTGGTCGATGGTGATTCGCGGGAGGAGTAGCGTCAGCGCGCCGGCGATGAGCCACAGCGACCCCGCCATGACGAAGACCAGCTCCGCGCCGCCAAGCCGCAGCATCAAGGGGGCGAGCAGGGCCAGCCCGGCTGCCTGCGAGATCGTCAGCGCCAGGTTGAACATCGACTGCGCGGAGGTGTAGCGGTGTGGCGGCACGAGGTCCGCCAGGATCGAGGCTTCCGCCGGCGAGTAGAACTGGTGGATGATCCAGATTCCGATCGTGGCCGCGAAGACACTGGCCAGCGACGGTTGCGACGCGACCATGAACAGCATGAATGTGAAGCGGAAGCCGTTCAGCAACACCAGCAGGTGCTTGCGGGAGATGTTGTCGACCACCATCCCGGCCGGGAGGCCCGAGCACGATCGACGGCACGTTCGATGAGGCCACGAAGAGGGCGCTGTAGAACGAGCGGTTCGAGAGGTCGATGACGAGGATCATCAAGGCGTAGAGCAGGGCCCCTTGCGCCGTCTGCGACAGCAAGCGCGACCACCATAGCAGCCGGAAGTCCGGGTTCTGGAGCAGAGACTCCTCGCGCTCACCTCGCCGTCGGCGCAGGTTGGCAGGCAGGCGCAAACGGCTGGAGGGCTCTTCCTCGCCGGTGATCTCGACTGTGTCGGAGCGGCCGAAGAGGCTGCTGACCGGCCGCAGCTCGATGCTGACGGTCTGCTTCTGGTGGTCGACGGTATCGAGATGCTCGGTTGCCGATGGGGTCGTGATGCGGGCCTTGCGGCGAGGGCGAGCGGTTGGGCGGCTGGACGGTCGTGAGGTGCGCGCGGGCATGCGAGACCGGGCACCTCGCGTGTTCCGTGCCGGTGCGGTCTGCTGCTCTCGCGGCTCGAAGTCGCTCATCGCTCGGCGCGTCCCCTATGGATCCCGGGCCGGAAACGCCAGCCTCCTGGCAAGGGCCCCATCGCAGGGTCGGGGCCACGCTGCTTCACTGTAGCATCATGCGGCTCGGCTCGGGCCCCTGAGCGCGGGATACCGCCGCTACGACTTGTCGTCGAACTCCACGAACGGCAGCAGGTGCTCGATCAGGGTCTGGATGCCATCGACAATGGTCGACCAGTCCGGCAGCACATCGAGCAGCGTGACGAGCAGCAAGGCGTCGGCCACGAGCAGCACGAAGCCGATCGCCAGCGGACCAAGCATGCCCAGCGTGCCCAGCAGGCGCCCGAGCCCGAAGATGTTCAGCCCGAACAGCAGGAACAGGAGCCAGCCCAGCCCCAGTAGCCAGCCGCCGAGGTTGACGCCGTCCGGCGCGGCGATGTCCTGCCAGATCATCACGATGATGATCCCGATCAGCGCCAGGCCACCCGGCACCAGCAGGATCGCCGCAAACGCCCATGCCGGCTTCACGCCGCGGGTGCCGGGCACATATTCGTTGTCCCGCCGCTGGTGCGGCCAGGCGCCCTCGACGGCGGTCTCCAGCCCTTGCAGCGTGAACAGCAGCGCGATGATGACCCCGATCAGCACCCACCAGAGCGGGGTGTCGAAGGGGCCGGAGGGGATCGAATCCAGGTTGAAATCAAACAAGGCAGGCGTGTCCCATGACGTCGGGCGTGAGGGTCGGGGCGGGATGGCGATCGATAGGAGCGGTGTGCAGCGCGCATCGCGATCCGCCAGCCTCCGAAAAGGCTACGTCGAAGGATACCGGAAAACCGGCACGTGGGCCGTCCTGCGTGCATGGACACCGGGCACTCCGAAGCGCCCCAGCGCTCCTGCGGCCCGGTGCTACCGGGTCATGCGTCCGATCGATCGCTACCCGTTCTGTGCCAGTTCCTCGCGCAAGGTCGCGCCGAGCCGTTCGATGCCGAGGCGGATGCGGTCCTCCGGGACGGTCGAGAAGCTCAGGCGGACGGTATGCGCCGCCTCCTGGGCCGGGTCAAACCACTTGCCCGGGAAGAAGATCACCCCGTTGCGCGCCGCGTCGTCGAATACCGTCTCGTGGCGCACATCGTCCGGCAGCGTGATCCAGACGAAGAAGCCGCCATCCGGCTTTGACCACGTCACGCCCTCCGGCATGTGCTCTTCCAGCGCCGCCAGCATCGTGTCGCGCCGTCGCTTGTACAGCTCGCTCGCCTTCGCCACATGCCCGTCGAGGAAGTCCTTCGCGGTGTGGTAGACGGTGCGCATCATGATCCGGTCGTTGCTGATGTCCGTGATCTCGCGGATGCCCAGCAGTGTGCCGATGATGTCGTCCGGGGCGATGATGTAGCCCGTGCGGATGCCCGGGGCGATCGTCTTGGAGAACGTCCCGAAGTGGATCACGCGGTCGTCCAGCGCGCGGATCGGCGAGATCGGTTCGCCGCTGTATTGCAGCTCGCCGTACGGGTCATCCTCGAAGATCGCGACGTTGTGCTCCCGCGCCAGCGCCACCATCCGCTCGCGCCGATCCAGCGGCATCGTCGTGCCGGACGGGTTCTGGAAGGTTGGGATGGTGTAGATCGCCTTGGCGTGCGGGTTCGCGGCCAAGGCGCGCTCCAGCTCATCCATGTCCATGCCGTGATCGTCGCCGCCGACGCCGATCAGCTCCACGCCGAAGAGCTCGAAGATCTCGATCGCGCCGAGGAAGGTTGGCACCTCGACGATGATCGCGTCTCCCTCCTGAAGGAAGGTACGGGCGGCGAGATCCAGTCCCTGCGTCGCGCCGCCGGTAATGAGGATGTTCTCGGCGGTCGTCTCGATGCCGCGTGCGGCCACGCGCTCGGCGATGAGCTCGCGCAGCGGGCCGTATCCACGCTGGTCACCGTAGGCGAGCGCGCCCGGGGCATCGTCCCAGGCCCGCATCGATGCCTCGCGCAGGCGCTCGACCGGCATCATCTCCGGGGCCGGCGCGCCGTCACCGAAGTAGACCGGATCCGGATGCTGCTGGAACTGGCGGAGGATGTCCGTCCAGATCGAGGTGCCGAGCACGCTCGTACGGTTGGCGAGACGCTCCTGAAGGGAACGGATAGCGGTGTCATTTGCGGTAGAGAGAACCATGGTGGTGTGCTCCTGAGCAGCATCCCCCTGCGAGGGATAGCGCGGATGTGATCGCGATGAGTGCGGGGTCGGGTGCGCCCTGACCGTGCCTGGAGGGCAGGCCGATCAGGCGCTGGTAGGGACTTCCGCAGCGCAGGGAGGGATATAGGCGCAGATGCGCCCGGTGCTCAGGAGTGATCGTAATCGGGTGCCGCGCTTGAAGGCGGCGCCGGCGACGGCCATGAGGACCTCGTGACGACGACAAAGGTAAGGCGGACCGGCCTGTGACAATGCCGGTCCCAGACCGCTCATCGCGCATCGTTGCGGATGAAAGCGTGATTACGAATGACTATATCGGGTTCACCGGGCGAACCGCAACCCGCGCCGGATTTCCTCACTTCGTGTGGGATTCGTCGCTTCGCTCTGAATGACGGCTTTTTCGAGAGATGGCTCGAACTAACCCCAGGAACGAGTCCGTCATCCCGAGCCGCGACCGGAGCGAAGCGACGGGCCGCGTGTCGAGGGATCTCTGCACCGGCATGACACGTATTCGGCCAATGCAAGGATCCCTCGGCACGGTCGTCTCGCTGCGCTCGACGGACCGGCTCGGGATGACGGATTCGGGGATATAGGCGAGCGGAAGATTCGCCTGTCGACGCGCGGCTCGGCGCGTCGACAGGTCCGCGAACGTACAGATGCATGTACACTCATACCCAGGTCGCTTGTCAAAGTGTCACAGCTCGGGTAGGATCGTTGTGTACGTACACAACATGTGTACCACCAGCGATAGACCGAACGGATTCCTCCCGCCGGAATCCCGTAACTCTCCCTGAGGGCGTTTCCCGCCGCCTCCCTGGGTGCGGAGAATGGCGTCATGACGATTGTGCTTGGACAGCGTCCGACAAACGAGCAGGATGACCTGTTGTCTGCGCGAAAGGCCGCCTGGATCCAGCACTTCCGTCACCCGGCGCGCAAGGACCAGATGCCGGGTGATGCTGCCCCGGCACCGGTGCCGCTCGCGGAGGTCCGATTGCATGCGCCGGACGTAGATACGCTGAGAGCCCCGCGACGTTGCTCGCGGGAAGACGGTCTCGTCGGCATGTACGCCAGCCGCATCGAGGCGCAGCGAGCGCGCCGCCTCGAAACCGGCCGCCGCACGACCGCCCCGGCGGGCCCGTGCGCGATCCGGCGGGAGACACGGTCTATCGGTCGTGGCTGTGATGATCATTACGCGCGTCTGTATCCATCCCGGAACGTTTCCGGGGTAGGGGAGTTGAGGGAAGGGATCTCGATGAGGATGTCCGCGGAAACGTCCGCCATGCGCCAGGCGCTTCGCCGCTTCGAACCGTCCGCGATGGCCGAGGGGTTGCGCGCGACGTGGGAGAGCACGCTCAACGCCCGCCGCTTGCAGGCGCCTCGCCGTGCCATCGTGGCTTCGCTGATGGCCTTCGTGCTTGTCGCGAGCGCCGCCACGGCGTCCTTCGCGCAGCAGCGCTACGAGGTCCAGCCGGGCGACACGATCGAGTCGATTGCATCCGAGTTCGGCGTCGACCCGGAGGGCATCTTCCGCTCCAGCTACATGCCGAACGGCTGGTCCGTGCAGGCGGGCCAGGTCATCGTGATCCCGGATCCCGGCCAGAGCCCCGCCGACGCCGCCCAGATGGCCGCGCAGCTCGAGGGCACGAGCCCGTGGGTGATGGGCGCGCACTGGGTGGAGTACGGTGACACCTACAACAGCATTGCCGCCGAGTGGGGCGTGAACCCGGATACGCTCATCAGCTTCAACGAGCAGATGTCGCCGACGCAGCTGATTCCCGGCGAGCGCGTTCTCATCCCGTGGGAGCGTGAGGACAGCACGATGAACACGACGCCGTGGGGCAACCCGCTGGTGAACGTGCCGGTCGTGCAGTATAGCCAATCGCGCAACCTCAGCTGCGAGTACGCCGCGACCCATGCCGCGACGACGGCTTTCGGCGCCGGCGTCTCCGAGCAGACCTTTATCGACAGCATCCCCCTCGCCTCGAACCCGCATTACGGCTACCGCGGCAATATCGATGGCTGGTGGGGCAACACTGACGACTACGGCATCTACGCCGAGGCGCTGGTTCCGACCCTGAACGCGAACGGCTTCCAGGGTGAGGTGATGTACACCGAAGGCGATGTTGGGCCTCTCATCGCGCATCTCGACGCCGGCCATCCGGTCGTGACCTGGCTCGGCTTCTGGGGCGACACCCGCGACGTTCTGCACGACGAGGGCACGTACTCGGTGTTCGCCGGCATGCACGTCGTCACGGTGACGGGCTACAACGACGAAGGCGTGTTCGTGATGGACCCCGCCAAGGGCACCACCCAGTTCTACGACTGGGGCACCTTCCAGCAGCTCTGGAGCGTCGTCGACGGGATGGGGCTGGCCGTATATCCTATGTAGGATTTATAATCCGCCCCGGACAATCTGACCTTCTGACTCGAAAACGCCCCGCCGCGGATGGCTGAGATCCGCCGGGGCGTTTTCGCGTTTCCCGGATGGTACAGGTGCGGCGGAAAGGCTGTGACCGTTCCCTTAGGAAGGCTCTTCCGGTGACGGTGCCAACTGATCGATGGTCCGCAATGCCGGGTTGACGAGTACGGAGAGGAACACGACGCCCAGGATGATCGCGACGATCGTGAAGGTGCCGCGCAGGCCCAGCGCGTCCAGCGCCGGCCCGACGAGGATCATCCCAAGCGGCGTCGCGACCAGCGCCCCGGCCTGGATGACGCCCATCACCCGCCCGAGCAGGTGCTGCGGTGTGCGCTTCATCATCATCGTGCTCAGCATCGGGTTCACAAGCCCGGAGCCGACCGCGCACAGCGACATGATGGCGACCGTTGTCCACATGCCCGGCACGGTGATCAGCCCGGCCATCGGCAAGCTCAGCAGCGCAACGCTCGCGATCATCAGGTGCCGCCGCGAGAAGCGCTCGCCCACCATCCCGTACAGCACAGAACCGACCAACGACCCCACGCCTAACGACGCCGCGATGATGCCGAGCGCGGTCGCCGAGTCGAGCACTGTCTTCGCGTAGTAGGGCATGGCCACCCCGAAAATCGGGTTGTACAGGAAGTTGATGACCAGCGCCGTCAGGATCAACGATCGCACCAGCGTGTCGTTCCAGGCGTAGCGCAGGCCGGTCCGGATATCGGACAGCAGCGACTCGCCGCTGGGCGGGTTCACGCCCAGATCCGGCACGAACAGCAGCATCCCGAGTGCCGAGATCGCGAATGCTGCTGCGTTGAACCACATCACGTTCGTCGCCCCGACCGCGCCGATCAGGACGCCGGACGCGGCCGCGCCGATGATGCCGGAGATGGCAAAGCTGACGCCATAGGCCGAGTTGACGCGTTCCAGCGGCATCCCGGAGCGCTCGGCGATGCGGGGCAGCATCGTGCTGCGCGCGGTGCCACCCGGCGTGTCGAACACGGCCCCGAGGAACATCAGAAGGAGCAGCACCGGGAAGGAGAGGGCGTCCAACAGGTAAAGCAGGGGCACCAGCGCGACGGTCACGCCGCTCATTACGTCGGCGAAGACGGAGAGCGCGCGGGCGTTCATGCGGTCGGCGATGGCGCCGCCGAAGAACGACATGAACACCGAGGGCAGCAGCGTGACGGCGGCGGTGAGGCCGGTCTGGGCGGCGCTGCCGGTGAGCGTCAGTACGAACCAGGGCACCGCGATGGAGGTCATCTGGTTGCCGATCGCGGAGAGGAACGTCGTGGTCACCATTGAGGTGACTGGTCGCTTCTCGCGCGAGAACAGGGAGGCGGTGGCGGCCGGCGCCTGTGCGATACCCATCGGGTGCCCTTCCTTCAATCAGGTGGGTGAGGCTAGTAGCCGACCTGGCGTGCAGGCCGCATCACCTGGCGCGGGGCCGGGGTCGGCAGCGCCGTCCGTCGGCCCTGCAGGCGTGTGCCCAGCGAGATCAGCGCCTCTCCGACCTTCTCGCGAATGGCGCCGAGGTCGCCTGGACGGCGCGCGGCCGAGATGCCCTGGCGGACGATCGACTGGCGGAGCTGTACGGAGGTGGTGGCGTCGTCGGGATGGATCGGGTACATGGTGTTTGCCTCGCTTCCTGGAAAGCTACAGGCGAAAAAGAGACAGGGACCCCCGGCGGATCGCCGCGCGCGTTTGTGACGCGGCGATCCGGTACGCATGTTGTATGGAATGAAGAGGGCGGGTTCCGGGTGCGGCCGCATTCCGGCCGCACCCGGGAGAGTTTTAGGCCTCGTCCGACCCGTCGAGCTGGGCGAGTGCCTCGTCGACCGTCAGCTCGCCGCGCTGGACCGCCTCCAGCAGCCGCAGGCGACGCTGGGCCGTGGTCTCGCCAGCCGGCTCCGGCTGGACAGGCGGCACGGGATCGGTCGGGGCACACCGGCGGAACGGGCGGAACCGGGGACAGGGGCTCCGTCGGGCTGTGATCGACGATCGGCTCGGTCGCGTCGGGCTGGGCGGCCTCGGCCGAGAGCGGCTCGATGGTGATCGGCTCGGTCTTGCCCTGGTCAGCGCCCTCACCCTCACCGGTCCGCGCCTTGTAGCGGTCGTCGCCGGCCTTGTCGAGATCCTCGACGAAGAAGGAGACGCGCTTGGCGATGTCCTTCAGCCAGCCCTTGGCCTTCTCCCAGTCGGCGTCGACCGTGATCTCGTGCTTGCCGTGCTCGCCATGCGGCTCGGCGTGGGCGCCCATCGTTTCGGCGTGCGGGGCGTTCTCCTCATCCTGCACGTCTTGCGGCACGGTCTCGCTGCGCGTTTCGAGATCGCCGGAGAGCACGCCGTTCGCGCGGAGATCACCGGAGACGGTCTTCACGGCGATCTTTGGCCCGCCGGCCGCGCCACGCAGCGTCCAGCTTCGCTTGCTGTCGCCCTTGGTCCAGTCGCCCTCGATATCCGCGTCCCCGCTCATCGAGCGGAAGCTGAGCGTCGCGCCGGAGGCCGGGATCGCCGTTTTCAGTCGCATGTCGCCGCTGACCGAGTCGAAGGAGTAGTCGGCGGCGTTGTTGACCGTCACGTCGGCGTTCACCGTGCCGCTGACGGTCGTCACGCGCGCGTTCTTGAGCGTGTAGTCGCGGATGGTGATGTCGCCGCTGACCGAGCGGAGCGCGGTCCAGCCGTCGCCGCCGTTCAGCGAGATATCGCCGCTGGCGGTGTTCGACTCGACGCTGCCGGTGATGTCGCGCAGGCTGATGTCGCCGCTCGCGCTGTGCGCCGACACCTTGCCCTCGGTGCGCTCGACCTTCGCGTCACCGCTCGCCGTGGCGACGGAAACGGCGGCGTTCAGGCCGGTGACGCTGATCTCGCCGCTGGAGGTGCGGAAGCTCAGGTGCGAGTCTCCGGTGATCGACGCCGGCACCTCGACCGTGAGGTCGTAGGAAGCGTCACCGGCGAAGCGCATCTTCTTGAAGTCCCAGTCCTCGGACGCGGAAGCCCTCCTTGAGTTGGGTCTTCACCTTCTGGGCGATATCCTGGGCCGTCTTGCCGACCTGCCAGTTCGGGCGGAGCGAGATGCGGTTGCCGGTGTGCTCGACCACGAAGTCGTCCTTCGGATCGCCCTGGCCATTGCCCCGGCGCGAGTGCGTGCGGGTCGCGACCACCTTCACGGCCGAGCCGTCGGTGCCGCGGACATTGATCTCGCCGTCGTTGTTGCTGACCGTCAGGTGCAGCGCTGTGCTGGTGTCGATATCGAAGGTAAAGGTCGCGGTGGAATCGACGGGAACGATGCTGTCCTGTGACATGAGCGATCTCCTTTTGGTACGTGGTGCTATCGCGGCTCGACGAGGATCTGCACGCGATCCTCTCCGTTTTCGATGTCGACCAGGGGACCAACGAACCCCTCGTCGATCTGGGTCTGTAGCTCGGTCAGGTCCGGTACGCGGCCCGGGGCGAATCGGTCGGCCATCGCGACGATGGTCTTCACGAGCCCGAGCGGCAGCGTGAGGTCCACATCGGCCCGGTTGGTCCGGGTGCTGACGACGCGGACGCGGATATTGCGCGGTCCCACGATGCGCGGCGGTGCTTGCGCGCGCTTGCGGTCCGAACGATCCATCGCTTCCAGCAGCCGGGCGGCGTCTTCGGGCGAGATGGTGCCCTCCTCGACCATGTGCAGGATCTGGATGCGCTCGGCGTTGGAATCAACGGGATCGCCGGGAGGTCGTCTCATCGGGTGCTCCTTTCTCCCAGGCTCATCAGTTTGCGCGCAGCGTCTTCCGAAGAGATCTTCTTCGTGCGCAGCTGCTCCAGGATCGTCCGGCGCTCCTCGCGCACCTGGCTGGGTCGCAGCCGGTCCTCTGCGGAGGAATAGCCGAGCGACTTGATGACGTCCTCGAGCCGGGATTTCACCGTCGGGTACGAGATGCCGAGATCCACCTCGATGTCCTTGATCACGCCGCGGTTGCGGATGAACGACTCGAGGAAGTCGAGATGGTCGGCGGAGAGGCGGGACAGCGAGTTGAGGAGGAAGTGGCCCTCCATCGCCGTGCCGCAGTTGTCGCACTCCAGCCGCGCGATGTGCATGGTCTCGCCGCAGACGGGGCAATCCCCCTGGGCGAAGCGCGCCTGGCGCGATGGTCGAATCGAATCGGTCACGGTGTCCTCCATGGTCCAGCTCCGGCTCCCGGTCACCACCTGTGGTGGCGGGCGCCGGTCTCCAGCGGGACCGGACGTCTGTCCCTGTCCTGCTGTAGCCACATCATAGAGATCGGTATCAAGAAAGTCAATAGAGACATTGATAATATTAATATCCGACTTGATCGTCGCCACGGTGGTGCCCTTGACCCGGTCCGTTGGCCGTTCCGCTCGTCTCGAACGCCGAAACCGGGCGGGAACGGGCTATACTCGGCAAGAGAATTCAGAACGCTCTCGATGGTCACCGCGATGGCGGGCGCGCTCGCGACGTGGCCGGATGCTCCGGAGGAACGACGCACCATGGCCGATTTTCAGGTTGGAGACACCGTTCGGGTCGCGATGCCGCGCGGCCGCAACTCGCGCGGCGTGATGGGCGTCCACGTGATGTTCACGACCTCTCCGGAAGCCAAGTTCGACGGCGCGACGGGCACGATCGTTGACATCGACCCGGACGGCACCCACAACATCCCGCTCTATCTCGTCGACTTCCGGGGCCACGAGAACCGCGTCGCCATCCCGTGGACGGCGCAGTGGTTCCGCGAGAACTGGATCCAGTACGTCGATCGCCCGGCAAAGGCTGGCGAGCCGACCGCGAAGCCGACCTCCGCTGGTATCGCCGAGCGTTCGGAGGAGGTCTACTCCCAGCCGGACAAGGTGCAGCCGGAGCGCCCGCGCGACGAGTACCCGCCGAAGGAATAGGGTCCCTTCACCACACCGATACGCAACGAGCAACGGGGCGGCCAGGCAGCCGCCCCGGTTCTCGTGCATCCGCGATCTGACGGTCTCGGGCCGCCTGAAAGAATCGTCATCCCGAGCCGTGACCCGACCGCAGGGAGGGGCCGCGTGTCGAGGGATCCTTGCGTTAGCCCCAATCACGTCATGCCGGCGTAAAGATCCTTCGACAGGCGTCGCCCGGCCGAGCCCGATAGGGCGAGAAGCGCAAGCGGGACTTCGCTACGCTCGACGAACCGGCTCAGGATGATGGGCAATGTGCATGGGGAATCGGTCGGCACTTATAGCGTGAACCGGGTATCACGACACCGCCGCAGATGCCTCTGCCTCCACAAGCAGGGCCTCCTCCGGCCCTTCCGGCATCGTGACGATCGCCGGAACCGGCGAGTCCCACACCCACCACGCCGACAGCAGCATGATCACGACCGACACGTATAGCGCCGTGTGCACCGAGAACGCCTGCCCGATGACCCCGCCCAGCAACGACCCGAGCAGCTGCGCCCCGCCGACCAGCGTGATCGTCGACGATGTCACCCGGCCCATCAGGTGATTCGGTGTCAGCGCCTGGCGCAGGCTGAAGCGGTTGACGTTGAATACCTGCAGCGACAGCCACGACACCGATTCCGACGCCACCACCAGTGGCAGGGCATGATCCGGCACCATGATCGCCGTCGGCACCAGGAAGTTCGCCAGCCCGAAGGCCAGCGCGCTGAACAGCACGGAGCGCCCGACGCCGATCCGCTTCGCCAGCGGTGCCGCGATCGCGCTGCCAATCAGCGCACCCACGCCGCCGGACGCGAAGACGAGGCCGATGCCGCGCTCGCCCAGCCCGAGATCGTCCGTCATGAACAGGACGTAGACGGCGAGGAACATGTACCCGCCGAAGTTCAGCACGATCATGCTCGTCGTGAGCGGCCGCACGACTCGCGAGCGCCACAGCTCGTGGAAGCCCTCGCGGATCTCGCCGAGCAGGTCCGACCGCGCGCCGTCCTCCCGTGCCGGACGGACCTCGTCCTTGCGGATACGCGTGAGGATCCATCCCGCGCCGCCGAACGTCGCCGCCGTGATGCCCATCGTCATCGGGCCGGTCAGCCAGGCGATCAGCGTTCCCGCGAGCGCCGGGCCGGTCACCTGCGCCAGCGACATGCTCGCCATCAGCTTGCCGTTGGCGTCCGGCAGCTCCTTGCGCTCGACGAGATGGGGAATGAACGCTGACCACGCGGCGTCGAAGAACACCGCCTGCATCCCGGCGACGAGCGCCACGATGAGCAGGACCGGGAAGGAGAGGGCGTCGAGCATTGCCGCACTGAGCGGGATCGCCGCATAGGTCAGCGCCCGTCCGAGGTTCATCCAGATCATGACCGGCTTGCGCCGCATGCGGTCGACCCACGCCCCGGCGAAGAAGCCGACGGCGAGGCGCGGCAGTTGCCCGGCGGCGGCCAAAATGCCCATCTCCAGCGGCGTCGCGTGCAGCGTCAGCGCGGCGATCAGCGGAATCGCGACCAGGCCAAGCTGCGTCCCGAGCTGGGCGATCGTTTCAGCGGTCCACAGGTTCAGGAAATCCCGGTTCCGCCACAGCGTCGGGCGGTCCGAGCGAAACGAGGTTCGAATGTGCACAGGAACGACTCCCTGCAAGAGGGGAGATCAGGGCGCCTGCTCTCCCGCTACCCAAAAGCGCCAACAGAGGAGGGGTAGCGGCGACTATCCGTAGAACGGAATCCAGTCGGTTGTGGCGCTCAGGTGAGCGCAATGGTTCCTGCGCATGGTGGTTCCAGCGAGTGAGGCGAATCAGAGGTACCGACCACGCATTCTAGCAGCCCATGACCTGTCAACGGTAGCCTCGGTCCCATGGTGGCCGAGGGATCCTGGCAGATACATGCTTGGCCTCGTGCCGCTTCCACGCCGACCACTGCGGGTCGGCGCTACCGGGGCCCGCGATACCGCTGCGCGCCAGTCCTGGTGCAACATGGTCGACCCCACAAGATTCGATGTCCGCCGCTGACCGCGAACTATACTCTCCGGAGCGAACCGAACCGCCCACGCAGAAAGACCGAACCCGTGATCGAGCTCGAATTCCTCGGAACAGGCACCTCCACCGGCGTGCCGGTGATCGGCTGCGACTGCGAGGTCTGTCGCTCTCCGGACCCACGCGACACTCGACTCCGCACCTCCGCGCTGATCCGCGTCGACAACGTCACCCTCCTCTTCGACACGTCGCCGGATTTCCGCTACCAGATGCTGCGCAGCGACAATCGTCGCGTCGACGCGCTCTTCTATACGCATATGCACGCCGACCACACCGCCGGCATCGACGACATGCGCCGCTTCAACGCGCTCCAGCAGGAGTGGATCCCGGCCTACGCCCCGGCGAACGCCGTGAAGGACCTCCGCGCCCGGTTCGGGTACGCCTTCGAGGACACCTTCCCGATCTTCGGCATGAAACCGGACCTCGACCTCCACACGATCGAGGGCACCGAGCCGATCGACGTCGACGGCGTGCGCGTCCAGCCGGTACCGATAATCCACGGCCGGCTGCCGATCCTCGGCTACCGCGTCGGCGACGTCGCCTATCTCACCGACGTCAAGACCATCCCGGACGAGTCCATGCCGTTGCTCCAGGACCTCGACGTCCTCGTCCTGACGGCGTTGCGCCAGTTCAACCACCCGGCGCACATGACGCTGGAGGAGTCGCTGGAGATGGTCGAGCGGCTGGCACCGAACCGTGCCTACATGACGCACGTCGCCCACGAGATGGGCCGCCACGCCGACATCGAGCGCCTGCTCCCGGACCACGTCCATCTCGCCCATGATGGGCTTGTGGTCCGCTCCCGCGACGACGACGTCGTAGGCCCACTGGCACGCTCTTTGCCTGCACGTCCGAGGACAACAATGACGCGGGAAAGGGGCGGGAGTGGATTACAAGAGCATCGCGGAGGGCGTTGCGCGGATTCTCGAAGGCGTCGGCATCCTCGCGATTGTCGCCGGGATCGCCTGGTCGGGCATGACCTACTTCACCACCAGGCGCGATGGGTCCGGCATAACTGCCTACCAGCAGTTTCGCCGCCATATCGGCCGTTCCATCTTGCTCGGGCTGGAGATCCTGGTCGCCGCCGATATCATCCACACGGTCGCGACGACACCAACCTTCCAGAGCCTCGGCGTGCTCGGTCTGCTGATCCTGATCCGGACCTTCCTCAGCATCGAGATCGAGATGGAGCTCGAGGGGCGCTGGCCGTGGCAACGCGAAGCCCCGGCCGCCATGGACGCGCGCAACGAGGGATGATGGCCGACGGCGACAAGCGCTCCATCCAGCCCTCCGCGCTCGAGCGAGCGGCAGGGACGCAAGCGGCTCAGCCTGCGCGGCGAGCTGACGCTTGCATTCTTCCCCACGCTCACGATCCTGATCGTGCTGTGGACCGTGGAGGCCTTCGCCGACCAGCGCGTGCTCTTCTCCGCGCTCTGCTTCCAGCGCGTTCCTGATCTACCTCGATCCGCTCCACGGCACGAACACCATGCGCGCCCTCGCGATCTCCCACACCGGCGGGGCACTGGCCGGGATCGTCGTCGGGCACATGATCGGGTACGGCTACACGGCGTCGGGCATCGCGATGGTCCTGACCATCCTGCTGATGGTGATCGGTGATGTCGTCCACCCGCCTGCGATCGGCACCTCCCTGACGTTCGCCTATCGGTCCGGCGCGGCCTCCAACTTCCATCTGTTCCTGCTCGCGCTGGGAATGGTGGTGCTCCTGGCCGTGTTGCAGCGCGTCGTGCAGTATCTTCTCTCTCGCCTGACGAGGAACGACGGGCACGCGGAAGGATGACCATGGCCAGTGAACGCATCGCGATCCTCTCGGATGTGCATGGCAACATGACCGCCTTCGAGACGGTGCTCTGCAGATATCGACGCGCGCGGCATCGGTCGGGTCTTCAACCTTGGCGACGTCTTCGGCAAGGGCCCCAACGGCTCCGACGCCGTCGCCCTCTCCCGCGAGCGCTGCGAGGCGACGGTGCGCGGCAACTGGGACGAGCTGGTGAACGTCCCGCTGGAGCAGGCGAGCCCGCCGCTCCGATGGTGGCTGGAGGAGATGTCCGCGGAGGACCGCGCCTGGCTGCGCGGCCTCCCGTTCGCCGTTGATCTGGAGCTGGATGGCGTGCCGGTGCGGCTCTTTCATGCGTCCGCCGACAGCGTCGGGCATCGCGTCCATCGCCGGCACAGCGATGACGACTTCCATGGCATGTTCCGGAACACCGGCGCGACCGGCAATGGCCCGGAGCCGGATCTTGTCGTCTATGGCGACATCCATAGCGCCTACGCGAAGGCGATCGACGGCAAGACCCTCCTCAACGCCGGGAGCGTCGGCAACCCGCTGGACGAGCCTACGGCCTCCTACGTCGATCTTTCGGCGGATGGCGCGAGAATCCGGCACGAGATCGTCCGCGTTCCGTACGACATCGAACGCGAGATAGCCCTCGCGCGTGATCGTGGCATGCCCGAGCTGGAGCCATACGCGGTCGAGCTGCGCACCGGCCTCTACCGTGGCCTCCAGGAGCGCACCCGTGGTTAGCAACAAGGGACCGGCTCGGGATGACGATGTCTCCCGAGGCGCATGGGCAGCCCCGAGCGAGGGTTCAACCGCATGAATCCGGACACGCGCTGTCACCGTTCCCGGGTATGATCGTCACGTGGACCCCGACAACGCGCGAGTCCCCCGACGATCACCTGCACCCGTGACGAGGTTCTGTTCCTGACCATGGCAACTTCACCAATCACCGCGCCGACCGAGGCGATGGAGACGCCCGTCGACGCCGTCCCGGCGACCGATGTCGACGCTGCGCGTCGCTCCGCCGGCGGGTTCCTGCCCGAGCTCACTGCCCTCGCGGTCGTGATCGTCTGGGGCTCGACCTTTACCCTCACCAAGTCCGTCTACGAGGAGATGCAGCCGCTGGCGTTCGGCTTCGTGCGCTTCATCGCCATCACGCTCATCGCGTTCGCCGTGCTTGCGTTCCAGGCTCGTCGCCATCACCGGCCGGACTGGTGGCGCATCCAGCGCGAGGACCTGCCGCTCTTCGTCCTGACCGGGCTCTGCGGCTACACCTTCTACCAGCTCGGGTTCATGCTCGGCCTGGAGCACACGTCGCCGTTCTCCGGCTCACTGATGATCTCGCTGCAGCCGATCGTCGTGCTCGTCATCGTCACCGTCATTGGAGAGCGGCAGGGGCTGTGGGTCTGGCTCGGGGCGCTCGTTGCGCTCGCTGGCGTCGCGATGTTCCTCTTCAACGGCGAAGGGGGCAGCCAGCTTCTCGGCAACGTCATCTCGTTCCTCGGTGGCGCATCATTCGCCATGTACCAGGTGTTCAACCGCCGCCTGATCCGCGCCTATCCGCCAGCGACCTACTCGGCGTACTCGACGCTCTTCGGCGCGATCCCGCTGCTTGCCGTCTCCACCCCGCAGGCGCTGGGCCAGGACTGGGGAGCAATCAGCGCCCAGTCGTGGCTGGTGCTGCTCTACATGTCGATCTTCCCGGTGTACCTGGCCTATATCGCCTGGGGCTGGGCGATCAGCAAGCGCGGCGTCGCCATCTCCGGCCTGACGCTGTTCGTGCCGGTCGTCGCCGGCATCCTCAGCATCATCTTCTTTGGCGAGGCGTTCGGCCCGCTCAAGCTTGTCGGCGGGGCGCTCGCCCTCACCGGGATGCTGGTCATGCAACGGGCGAACCGTCGCGCCAAACGGTAGGGGCTTGCCTATGGAGCCCAATTCCCCATGATTCCTGCGGGAACGGCACAACCTGCTAGAATCCCCCATGTGAAGATCGCGCTTGTTTCCCCATACAGCATGCATAAACCCGGTGGCGTCGCCGAGCATGTTGGCCATTTGCAGGACGAGTTCCAGCGCCTCGGGCATACCGTCAAGGTGATGGCTCCGCGTGGCCCGAAGGGCGGGCTGGAGGTCGGCGAGGACTATTACGCCATTGGCCGCGCGATCACGATCCCCGGCAACGGCAGCAAGATGCGCCTGACCTTCGACGTCACGCTCTACGCCGACGTCAAGGCGATCATGAAGCGCGAGCGCTTCGACATCGTCCATCTCCACGAGCCGCTGATGCCCGTGCTGCCGTACATGGTGCTGCTGAACTCCCCGGCGGTGAACGTTGCCACGTTCCACGCCTACACGCTCTCGCAGCCGTGGTATTCCGCCTTCAAGCCGTACATGTCGTTCGTGCTTGGCCGCGTCGATGGCCGCATCGCCGTCTCGCCGCCCGCGCGCGAGCTGGCCAACAAGTACTTCGAGGGCGACTACACCGTCATCCCGAACGGGATCGACGTCGATGCCTACGGCCCGCACGTCGAGCCGTTCCCATGGGCGAACGATGGCACGAAGCGCATCCTGTTCGTCGGGCGCTTCGAGGAGTCCCGCAAGGGCTTCAAGTACCTTCTCAAGGCGCTGCCGCTGGTGCAGCAGCAGTTCCCCGGGGCGAAGCTGATCGTCATCGGCGCGGGACGCCCTGAAAAGTTCGAGGGCCTGATGGAGCGCTATGGCATCCGTGGCGTCGAGTTCAAGGGCTTCGTGTCGCACGAGGACAAGGCACGCTACTATGCAAGCTGCGATGTCGCCTGCGTGCCCTCGACCGGCAAGGAGAGCTTCGGCTACGTCGTGGTGGAGCCGATGGCGGCCGGGAAACCGGTCGTCGCGAGCAACATCGCGGGGTACGCGAGCGTCATGACCTCGGAGCGGAACGGCATTCTCGTTGAGCCGCGCGACCCGCAGGCGCTGGCGCTCGGGCTGGTGCGCGTGCTTGCCGACAAGGAGCTCCAGACGCGGCTCGGAGCGCAGGGGATGGTCGACGCCCAGCAGTACGCCTGGCCGCGTGTCGCCGCGCGGGTGCTGCAGGAGTATGAGGCTGCCGCCGAGCGCGCCAAGGGTGCGGCGTGGCGCCGCGAATTCCGTTAACGACGACGATCACGGGGTAGGGGAGCGAGGATGATTTCAGAGCGCATCGGGACCTGGGTCCGGCACTATATGCTCCATGTCGGATCATGGTTCGCGAAGCTCGGTATCACCCCGAACATGGCGACGCTGATCGGCCTGGGCCTGAACGTGATCGTCGCGGTCATCCTTGGCTTCGGCCACCCGATCGTCGCCGGCGTGCTGCTCCTCTTCGCGAGCGCCTTCGACATGGTCGACGGCTCCATCGCCCGCGCCACGAACACCGTCTCCAAGTTCGGCGGGTTCTTCGACTCCACAATCGACCGTTACTCAGAAGTCGTCGTCTACGTCGGCTTGCTCGTCTGGCTGAACACCACGACGGACGACCACCTCGGCTCGCTGCTGACGCTGGTCGCCGCGACCGGCGCGATGATGATCAGCTACGCCCGGGCTCGCGCCGAAGCGCTGGGCTACAAGGCGTCGGTCGGGCTGGTGGCGCGGCCGGAGCGGGTGATCCTGCTCGCGCTCTGTCTCATCATCAAGCAGCCGATGTGGGCGCTCTGGATTCTCGCGATCCTGACGCATATCACCGCGATCTGGCGCATCGTCCACGTCTATCGCCTGGCCAGCGCCGAGGGCGAGATTCACGCGGCGAAGCAGGACGCATGAGCGAGCAGCACACCCCGGAGCCACGCCGGATCGTTGTTCCCGGCGCATCCCACGACGAGGAGGGCGAGGCGCTCGTCCGCCCGGAGGACATCGAGTCCACGTCGCGCTCGTGCCTCGCGATCATCGTCATCCTGATCCTGATCGTGCTGATGATCTGCGTCTTCCTGCTGCTCCAGCCCTTTGTGAACTAGACATGCGGTACAGCGGGCGCAATACACAAAGACGTCATCCCGACCAAGGGGACCGCGTAGCGGTTCGCGCGTGGAGGGATCTTTGCTCCAACCTGAAAACCATTCCCGCCAGAGCAAAGATCCCTCGACACGATGCCCTCACTGCGTTCGGCCATCGGCTCGGGATGACGGATAGGGTCAGGCAAGGCGTGAGGCACCTGTCCCCATGATCTGGACGCCCGACGGCCCGAACCTGGTCATCCACGCCGACAACGCCACGGTCCTGCCGCGGCTCCCGGATGGCGCCTTCCGCCTGATCTACCTCGATCCGCCGTTCAACACCGGTCGCGCCCAGAAGCGCCAATCGACGAAATCCGTCCGCTCCGAGACCGGGTCGCGCATCGGGTTCCAGGGGCAGGCCTACGAGACGATTCGCGGCACCGTCCTTGGCTACGATGACGCCTTCGCCGACTACTGGGCCTTCCTTGAGCCGCGGCTCGTGGAGGCGTGGCGCCTGCTCGCGCCGGACGGCACGCTCTATCTGCATCTGGACTATCGCGAGGTCCACTACGCCAAGGTCCTCCTCGACGCCCTCTTCGGGCGCGACTGCTTCCTGAACGAGATCATCTGGGCGTATGACTATGGCGCGCGCACGAAGCGGAAGTGGCCCGCCAAGCACGACACCATCCTCGTCTACGTGAAAGACCCCAGGAACTACGTCTTCAACGCCGAGGCAGTCGACCGCGAGCCGTATATGGCACCGGGGCTCGTGACGCCGGAGAAGGCGGAGCGAGGGAAACTCCCGACCGACGTCTGGTGGCACACCATCGTCTCGCCGACCGGCAAGGAGAAGACCGGCTACGCCACCCAGAAGCCGGAAGGGATCCTGCGCCGGATCATCGCCGCCAGCAGCCAGCCCGGCGACTGGGTGCTCGACTTCTTCGCCGGCAGCGGAACCACCGGCGCCGTCGCCGCCACGCTCGGCCGCCGCTTCGTGCTGGTGGACCAGAACCCCGACGCGATCGCCGTGATGCGCGCGCGGTTCGCCTCCATACTGGAGGCCCAGCCCCTCCGCTTCCTCGCGGGGGATCCAGACTAATCCACCTGTCTCCCTGGAAAGAGCAACGACGAACAGCCCCCGGCTGGCCATGCAGCGCGGGACCTCACCGGCGCCGTTCCGCCGACCCTCGGCGGATGGTGCGTGGGGTTGGCCCTCGGCAGCAGAAGAGACGATTCGATTGTGCGGACGTTGACAGTATACCGTGCCGAGTCCGTCCGTGTAAGGGTTTTCTTGGCACCATGTCACAAAGTTGTGAAGAAAACCGCAAACGGGCGGCAATGTTGACGCCTGGAGCGGGAGTGTCGGAGAATAGATGAATAGATATTCGGGTGATATGAACCGGGAGCGAGGATGCCGAGACCGCGAAAGATCGACCAACTCGATGGCGCCCACGACGATACGTGCCTCGAGCGTGTGGTCCATATCGATGAAGTGCGCGCCGCGCGGGCGTCCATGCCAACCCGCCAGGCCGTCGCGACCGCCTCGGCGCTCTATGCGGCGATCGCTGATCCGACCCGGCTTGCGGATCGTCGCCGCCCTGCGGAACGGCGAGTTGTGCGTCTGCGATATCGCCGCGGTCGTCGGCCAAAGTGAATCCGCCATCTCACACCAGCTTCGGCACCTGCGCGAGCAGCGGATCGTGCGTGACCGGAGGGACGGTCGGCGCCGCTACTACAGCCTGGACGATGAGCATGTGCGGTCGCTGCTGGATCTCGCGATCTCCCACGTCGAGCACGCTGCCCCCGCAAGAGAAGGGACCCAGGGATGACCCAGCAGGACGAGCACAACCACGCCGCGCCCGCTGCCGACTTGGCCGATCCGGATCTCGGGCACGGCTATGAGCATGGTCACGACCGCGCGCTGATGGAGGAGCGCGTCTCCTCGCGCCCCTTGCTGATCGCCCTGGTGATCACCGCCGGCTTCATGGTCGTCGAGGTCATCGGCGGCATCGTCACGAACTCGCTGGCGCTGCTCGCCGACGCCGGGCACATGCTGACCGACGTCGCCGCGCTGGGCCTGTCGCTGTTCGCGATCTGGCTGGCGAAGCGCCCCGCCACGTCCGAGCGGTCCTACGGATTCCTGCGCGCCGAGGTGCTGGCCGCGCTGGTCAACGCCGCGACGCTGGTCGTGATGTCGATCTTCATCTTTGTTGAGGCCTTCCGGCGCATCGGGGAGCCGCCTGAAGTCGACAGCATCCCGATGCTGTACGTCGCTGTGGCCGGCCTCGCGGCGAACGCGGCCTCGGCGTGGGTGCTTTCGCGCGGAGGCGGCCACGAGCACAACCTGAACACCCGCGGCGCCTTCCTGCACGTTATTGGCGACATGCTCGGCTCCGTGGCCGCGATCATCGCTGCCTTCATCATGCTGGGGACCGGCTGGTACCTCGCCGACCCGATCCTCTCCACTCTCATCGGCCTGCTGGTGCTGCGTAGCGCGTGGATGCTGCTGAAGGATTCCGTCGATGTGCTGCTGGAGGCCACCCCGCGCGGCATCGAGACGGAGGAGGTGCGTGACGCCCTGTCAGACGTCGACGGCGTCTGCGGCGTGCACGACCTGCATATCTGGACGGTGACATCCGGTCTCGAGTCGATGAGCGCGCACGTCCAGGTGAACGATTCGCGTCCCTGGAACGACGTCTGTGTTGACCTGACGGACCGGATGCGCGAGCGCTTCGGCATTGCCCACGTCACGCTCCAGCCGGAGTCGTGTAACGGGACCCACGTCACGATCCAGGGGTGCAGCCTCGACACGACGGAGGCCCGAGACGCCTGCATCGCGTCCCTCCGCGCTGGCCAGCACGTCCACTCACCGAGCGCCGGCCACCATCATTGACGCGGCAAAGCTGCCACCGTCATTCCGACCGTAGGGAGGAATCTCCCGGCGAAGCCGATCGACCACAGGTCGATAGCCAGGCGCGGCCTTATCGTCCACGACCAAAAGACCAGGCGTCACGCCAACCAAGGCACCCGCGCAGAGGAACTTGTGTGAAAGGCCCGCTCCCGTTTCTCGGCCGGGGGACCCGATTCCAGCCTGAACTCCTCTCGGGTCAGGCACAGATTCCTCGACACGTAGCCGGTCGCTCCGTTCCCGCTCCGGCTCGGAATGACGATCAGGTGGAAAGTGCGAGAGGCCTACCGCGTCGTCGGGTACGCCTCATCCAGCAGCGCGGCGAGCGCCTCCCGCGTTTCGTCGTCATCGATGAACGCGGCCGCCAGCGCGTCCCGGTTGACCCGTCCGAAATCATCCAACGTCCACCCGAAGACCCGCTGCAGCGTCTCATACTCTTCCGTGAGCGAGTTCGCCGTCACGCCGCGCGTATCCGTGCTGATCCCGAGGCGCACACCCCTGCGAAAAAGCTGGTCGACGGGGTGATGCTCGATCGCGTCGACGGCGTGCGTCTGCACGTTGCAGATCGGGCAGATCTCGAGGTGAATCCGCTCCCGCACGAGCCGATCGACGAGCGCCGCGTCCTCGATGCACTGCACACCATGCCCGATCCGGCGCGTGCCGGTATGATCGAGCGCCTCGCGGATGCTCGCCGGTCCGCCAGCCTCCCCGGCATGGACGGTGATACCCAACCCGGCGGCACGCACGGTGTGGAACGCGCGCAGGTGCCGCTCCAGGGGGTGTGCGACCTCGTCGCCGGCAATGTCGAACGCTGATACCGGGGTGGTCGGCGCGAAGTGCCGCACCAGCTCAGCCGTCTGCATGCTCTGCGCCGAGGTGAAGTCGCGCAGCGTGCAGAGGATTACGTTCGCCTCGATGCCCGTCATCGCGATCTGCGTCGACGTCTCGTCGGCGACCGTGCGCACGACCTCTTCCGGCGTCAGGTCCCCGGCGGTATGCACCAGCGGCGCGAAGCGGAGCTCGCCGTAGATAACGTTCTCCTCCTGCATCTGCGCGAAGACGTCCTGGACGGCGATCCGCAGGGCAGCTTCGGTTTGGAGAATGCCGCGGTAATTCGAAGGTATAGGTCAGGTATTCGGCGAGCGATTCGGTCTGTCGCGGCGCAACGAACCGGTCTTCGTACTCGTCACGCGAGATGCGGTGATCGATCGCGTGGACCGCGTCGAAGCCAAGCGCGCAGTCGAGGTGGCTATGGAGCTCGATTTTCGGGAGGGCGCGAAGATCCATGAGGTCTCCTTGAATGTACCGGGGGCGGATTCCGCATAGGGCAAATATCGCATGTTCGCGAGGTGTATGATCGGGCTAGACCTCGTCTCGCCCGCACAACGCAGGAGGGCATCATGGACCATGGGCAGCTCAACGGGAACGCCATTCGCGTCCGGATCTACTTCGGGGAGCGTGATCGTCATGGCGGCACGTCGCTCTGGAGCGCGCTGCTGGAGCTGCTGCGCAAGAACGGCGCGGCAGGGGCGACGGTGACTCGCGCGGTCGCCGGGTATGGCGCGCATAGCAAGATCCACGCGGCCTCGATCCTTGACCTCTCGACCGACCTGCCGATGCTCATGGAGTGGATCGATTCGCCGGAGCGCGTTGAGCAGCTGTTGCCCAAGGTCGAGGAGATGATCCAGGGTGGCCTGATCACCACCGACCCGGTCACCATCGTTCGCTACCAGCCGCATACGGACCGCGACTCGGAGGACGACAGCTTCGGTGCTAGACGCTGAGCGCCCGCGCGATCGACACTCCGGCGGCGCAGGCCAGCAGGCCGATCACGTTGTTCCCCATCACATAGAACAGCGCGGATGACCAGCGCCCGTCCTGGAGCAGGGTAATCGTCTCCATCGCGTAGCTGCTGAACGTCGTGAACCCGCCCAGGAAGCCGATAACGATGAGCTGTCGCCAAACCGGATCCGCGACGATGCGATCCGTTAGCAGGGTGAACACCACGCCGATCACCAGCGACCCGAGGATGTTGATCGTCATCGTGCCGTAGGGGAACGATGTGCCGAGGCGCCGCCCGATCTCCTGCCCGAGCAGGAAGCGCGCGTTGGCCCCGAGGAAGCCGCCGATCCCGATCCAGAGAAACTGCATGTGCGTTCCCACCCGCTCCTTTCCACTGGCAGTGTACGCGAGGGTAGCGCGGGGTATCCTTGGGGGCCGAGACGGGAAGGAGCTGCAATGGTCTCAGGGTATCGGGAGATGCACGACCTGGCCGTGCGCATGGCGCGCGAGGCGGGCGACTACGCTGTCGCCCAGCTCGACGAGGACAACGGCATCCGCGGCAAGGGCGATAACGGCGATGTCGTGACGCTCGTCGACCACGAAGCCGAGCGACGCATCATCGAGGCTATCCACGGTGCCTGGCCCGACCATGCGGTCCTCGGTGAGGAGAGCGGACTCGTCGGCGACCCCGAGGCGCCGGTGCGCTGGCTGGTCGACCCGCTGGACGGCACGAACAACTATGTGATGGGCATGCCGATGTTCGGCGTCTGCATCACTGTGCTGGAGGGCGGGAGCCCGGTTGTCGCGGTCATGCATGAGAGCGTTCGCCGCATCACAACCTCAGCGATCCGGGGCGAAGGCGCCTGGCGCAACGGCCACCCCGTGCGCCTGCCGGACCCGCCACCACTGGAGCGTGCCACGATCTCGTGGACGCAGGGGTATGGCGTGGCCCACGATGATCCCTTCCGCCAGCACGTCGTCGGGACGCTGGAGGCGCGCGCCAGGCGCATGCTCGGCACCTGGTCGCCCTCGGTCGACTGGGGGCTCATCGCCGCCGGGCATGTTGGCGCGTTCATCGCCTATCGCAACGAGGTGTGGGATCTGCTTGGTGGCATCCTGATCGTCGAGGAGGCCGGGGGCGAGGTGTACTGGTCACCGGACCCGGAGCTCGATTGCGTCATCGCTGGTCACCCTCGGACCGTCGCCGACCTGCGCGCTATGCTTGGCCTTTAATTCACCCCGTACAGCCGGCCCTCGTGGCCGGCTCCCAGCCGAGATGAGCCGCGCGGCTACGCTGGCGGCCGCTACGACGCCCGTAGGAGACACATCCATGATCGACCAGACCGCATCGAACCGCCCGCGACAGCTCGTCGTCGGGTTGGTGCAGACAAATTCCCAGGACAACCCGGAGGCGAATCTCGACGAGGCCATCGCCGGGATCGACCGTGCCGCGCACATGGGCGCCCACTTCGTTTCCCTGCCGGAGACATGGAACTACCTCGGCGAGGGTGCCGGGGCCCCGAATGCCGCCACCACCATTCCCGGCGACCTGACCGAGGCGCTGGCGGGGAAGGCGCGCGAGCATGGCATCTGGCTCCACGCCGGAAGCGTGCTGGAACGCGTCAAGGGCGAGGATCGGCTCGCGAACACCACCCTCGTCTTCGACCCTTCGGGCGAGATCGTCGCGTCGTACCGCAAGATCCATCTTTTCGACGTCGATATCGAGGGGCAGGCGTCGTTCCGCGAGTCGGACACCATCGCCCCCGGTGACCGTATCGTGACGTTCGACATGGACGGTATCCGCGTCGGCCTCGCGATCTGCTACGACCTTCGGTTCCCGGAGATCTTCCGCGCCATGGCGCTGGAGGGCGCCGAGATCATCATGCTCCCCGCCGCCTTCACGCTCATGACCGGGAAGGACCACTGGGAGCCGCTGATCCGGGCCCGCGCCATCGAGAACACCGTGTTCATGGTCGCCGCCGCGCAGGTCGGGCCGCACCCGCCAGGGCGCATGTGCTACGGCCGTTCCATGGTTGTCGATCCGTGGGGCGTGGTCCTCGCGCAGGCCGGCGACATCCCGACGGTGGTCACCGCGACGCTGGAAATGAACGAGATCGCCCGGGTTCGCGGGCAGATTCCGTCACTGCGGAACCGCATGCCACACCTCTACCGCGAAGGGTGACAAGGACATTTGTGCACCATCACGGTTGACGCGCTGGCATGCGGCGTGTAGTGTTATCTGCAGGACAGGCACATGCCCGTCCGACGGCTTTACTCCCCCACCGATTAGGGTAAAGGAGGTGATGCCCATGAGTAGCGACAGTACGGGCATCACGACGGAGGTTTTCGCGTAGCGAAAACCGGTCGTGGTGACCGAAGCGAAAAGGCCGGCCCGTGTGGGTCGGCCTTTTTGCGTACAAGGGGATGTTTGCTTACCGCTCGTCGCGATCCTCGGCGGACGCGGACGGCTGGCTGAACCCCGTGCGGTTGATCTCGAATTCGGCGGCCATTGCGCCAAGCGCGACCGTGAACAGCGCCCCGCCGATGATCAGCGTCGGCCCGTCTCCGGGATTGATGGTGTTCGTGCCGAGCAGGATGAGGAAGATCACCAGCGCGCCGGCGGCGCTGAGCAGCACGATCTGCGGGATGCGGTTGATCTGCCGGGGGGATGGTTGGGACATGACGGGAGCTCCTGGTGCGGAATGTCGCCTGGGTGACGGTCAGCGGCGCGGGCCGCGGTCGACCATGTCACCGTACATCAGCCAGAGCGCGAAGCCGGTGACGCCGGACACGATGCCGAGCACGATGAGGATGATGTCGACCGGGGAGGTCGTGCGGTTCGCGTAGTAGACGAAGATGAAGGCGAGCCCGAACATCGCCAGGGCCAGCCACTTCACCACCTGGGGATCCTGCTTCCTGAACCAGTCCATGTCGCCTCCTGCGCGCCGGCGTCGGCGCCTGGGGCCAGTGTAAAACGCGACGGGCCGGCAGGACATCGTCCCACCGGCCCGTGCGGCATCTGTCTCGGGGAGAGGGGAGGATTACTCCTCCGAAGACTCGTCCTCGCCGCCCTCGGCAGCCTCTTCGGCCTCGCCCTCGGCAGCTTCCTCGCCCTCGGTCTCCTCGCCTTCCTCTTCCTCGGCCGGCTCTTCCTCGGCGGCCATGTGGATGACGGAAGCGACCGTGGTGTCCGGGTCGGTCAGGATCGTGACGTTCGCCGGCGCCGTGATGTCACGGACGTGCAGCGAGTCGCCGATGCTGGTCAGGCCCGAGATATCGACGACAATCTCGCTCGGCAGGTCCGCCGGCAGCGCCTCGACCTCGATCTCGTTCAGCGCGTGCTGGAGCACACCACCCGCCTCGATCTCCTCAGACGCGCCGTGCAGCGATACCGCGACCGACTGGCGCAGCACAACCATCATGTTCGGCGCGAAGAAGTCGATGTGCAGCATGTCCTGCCGCACCGGGTCGACCTGGACCTCGCGGATCAGCACCGGCTGGCTTCCACCGTCCCACTTGAGGGTGAAGATGGTGGAGTGGCCATGGGCCATGTAGAACTTGCGGAACTCGCGCTCGTTAACCGAGACGGAAACCGTCTCGTCGACCACCGGGCCATAGACGACGCCGGGCACGAGGCCCTCACGACGAAGGCGCTTGACCTTCTTGCCGTGAATCTCCCGCGGCTCGGCCATCAGAACCAGCTCATTAGCCATGAGTGGACTCCTACTTCCTGAAACGCTTGCGGTTGGAGACGCCATGTCGGGGCACACCACAACCACCGCGCCAACCTGGCGCGCAACCTCGGGAGTGTAGCATACGCTCAATTCTTGTCCGCACCGTCATCCCGAGCCAAGCGGACCGCGTCCCGCTGCGCGGTCCGCTTGGTCGGGATGACGACGAATCCTTGCGTAGGGGCGATGCCCGGCCGAGCGCTATGCGCGAGTAGCGCAGCGAGCTCGTCATCGCCTTCTCGCCCGGGCTGTCGCTGCCCCTCAGGCGCCCGTTCGCAGGTTCGCCAACAGCTCCGGCGTGATGTCCTCGCCCAGCGCCTGGCAGGCGCGGAACAGCGCCCCGTAGACCGGTGCGAATTGCGGCTCCCGGATCGTCGCCTCCGGCCATCCTTCGCCGAGGGTCATCCCGGAACGGGTCCATCACGAGCGGGCCAGCGCCGAAGACGCCGCCGGTTGGGTAGACGTCGATCTGCGCATGATCTGGCAAGAGCTGCTTCGCGACCGCCACCGCCAGCCTGGCGAGCCGCTCGCCCGCCTCCGTCACGATGCGCCGCGCAACCTCGTCATGTTCGGCGACCCGTACGACGTCCGGCGCGATGCCGGCGACCTGGTCACGGGTGAACGACGGCCCGTAGAGCATCCCGACGATATGGCGGATGCCGGGAATGCCGTAATGCTCGAGCACGAAGGGGAGGAGGGCAGTCTCCGGACCGCGCCGGTCAACGGCAGCGGCGGCCGCGCGGATCGCGTGCAGCCCGATCCACCAGGCGCTGCCGTCGTCGCCCATCAGGTAGCCCATGCCGCCCGCCTTGGCCTCGCGGCCATCCGCGGCAACGCCATAGCCCACCGAGCCGCCCCCGGCGATCACGACGATGCCCGGCATTCCGGCCGAGGCCCCGGCGAGGTTGCTCGCCACGTCATGGTCGATCCAGAGGGCGTCCGGATCGGCAATCTCGCGCAGCATCTTCTCGAACAGGTGATGGAGCCCGAGCTCAGGCGGGCAACTCGTCAGCCCCATGCCGGCGGCAACGATCCGGGCCGCGTCGACCCCGGCATCGGCCAGGGCGGCATTCGTTGCGCTGTGGATGGCGGCGCGGTTGCGCTCGTACCCGTGCGGCCCGGTGATGTGGTCGCATGGCGATCCGGTTCCGCGCCCGACGACATGCCCCTCACGATCGGCGATCAGGGCCTTCGTGCTCGATTGCCCGCCATCGATCGCCAGGAGCAGATCGCGTCCGGCGCTCATGCCTCACCGCCGCGGCGGGTCTTCCGCACGAAGCGCTCGGTGATCTTCATCGGGTTCGTGATCGCCGTGCCGACGACCACAAACGACGCGCCGATCTCCAACGCGGCGCTCGCCTGCTCCGGCGTCCAGTAGCGCCCCTCGGCGAACACCGGCACCGGCGAGTACGTCACCAGCCAGGCGAGCAGGTCCAGGTCCGGCTCGTCGGAGTCGGTCGCGCTTTCGGCGGTGTAGCCGCTGAGCGTCGTGCCGACGGCGTCGACCCCGGCCGCGAGCGCGCCCTCCAGGTCGTCCCGGGTGGCGAGGTCGGCAAAGGCCAGCGCGCCATGGTCGTGAATGGCCCTGACGCTCTCGGCGAGCGATTCACCGTTTGGACGTGGCCGGTTCGTGCCGTCCAGCGCGATGAACGGGGCGCCGGTCTCGACGATCGCCAGGGTGTCCGCCACCGTTGGGGTGATCCGCACATCGGCATCCGGATAATCGACCTTGTAGATCGCCAGCACCGGCAGTGATGTCGCCTGCATCACCGCGCGAGTGTCCGCCGGGCCGTTCACGCGCAGCCCGACGGCGCCACCCAGCTCGGCGGCGCGCGCCATTCGTGCCATGGTGTCCGGGCCATGCAGCGGGTTCTCCTCCGTGGCCTGGCACGACACGACGATGCCGCCGATCAATGGCTGCATGGCTGGCGGAATCTCCCGGCGTTCCGGGGGCGTTGGACGGGTGCTCATAGTGCGGATCTCCTGTCGTCATCGGTTCTGGCGCAATTCTGCACGATGCCGCAACCCGCGCCATCCGGTCGTGCAACGACGCGCGAATTCCCTTTACGATCCATGTGAAATTCGGCACAATCCTCTCGGTGTTCGTGGGATTGCGGCGTGTCAAACGTGCAGGGTGGAACGGGGTTCACTTGACGGAGAATCGCGCTCGCCCGTAGGATTCACGAAATTCCTCTAGGTGGGGCAACGGCGCCTCGCGGGATCAGGTGCGGCACGATGCGCGTGCGACGGCAGGGATGTCGCCTGGAATTGCATCCTTGGCTGGGCAATTCGCGCGTACGGCCGGATCGTCATGATTGGTTGCGAAATGGCACGCGCCGTATCGCGGTGTTTGCCTGTTCTGAACGTCTCCGACTCTAAAAGGAGCCTGCCGTGGGCCGTTACCTCATTCGTCGAGGCATCATCTCGATTGTCACGTTGATCGCTATCAGCGCCATCATTTACTCCATCCTGTTCCTGGCGCCTGGCGACCCGCTGGGCGAGCTGGCGGCCAACCCGAACGTCTCGCCCGAGGTGCGCCAACGCATCCGCGAGAGCTATGGGCTGGACGATCCGCTGTACATCCAGTACTTCAAGTGGGCGAAGTCGTACTTCATCGACTTCGATTGGGGCACCTCCTTCACCTCGCGCATGCCGGTGAAGGACTACCTGCTCGACCGCATCGGTGTGTCGCTCTCGATTTCGGGCACGGCATTTATCCTCGGGTTAATGATCGCCATACCCGTCGGGGTCGTCTCAGCCGTCAAGCAGTACTCCGCCTTCGACAACATCGCCACGACGTTTGCCTTCATCGGCTACTCGATCCCGACGTTCTTCTCCGGCCTACTGCTGATCCTGCTTTTCAGCGTGAAGCTGGGGTGGTTACCCTTTATCTATAACGCGAACGTGGATAGTTTCTGGGGCGATCGTCAAACAATCGATCATGCCTGTCACCGTCCTGGCGATGTTCTCGTCGGCACAATTAACCCGCTATATGAGGTCGTCGATGTTGGAGACGATCAATCAGGACTATGTGCGGACCGCCCGCGCCAAAGGCCTGCGCGAGCGGATCGTGATCATTGCCCATGCCATGCGCAACGCGATGATCCCGGTCGTCACGATCATCGCCCTCCAGATTCCCGGCCGTGATCGGCGGCGCCATTATCACCGAGCAGATCTTCCTGATCCCGGGCATCGGCAGCGCGCTCATTCGCGCCATGCAGTCGAAGGACATCCCGGTCGTGATGGCGATCACCTTCGGTATCGCCGTCCTCGTGGTGCTCTTCAACGTCATCGCCGACATCCTGTACGCGATGATGGACCCGCGGATCAAGTACAGCTAGGACATCTGGGGACAGCGCGCCGCCAGCGGCACGCATCCATACGGGGAGTCACGGATTCATGTCACAGAAAATCTCCGCCGCCTCCGAATCGGGCGAAGCGTTGGGCGCAACGGTCTCGGCACTGGAAACCGCCGAAGCCGCCCGCGTGCGCCCAACGCGCACCCTCTGGGGTAACGCGTGGCGCCAGTTCCGTCACCACCGGCTGGCGATGATCGGGCTTATCATCTTCGTGACGTTTGTCCTGATCGCCTTCCTCGGGCCTCTCCTCTACGGCGAGGAGTACTTCTCGCCGTTCAAGTACCCGACCAGCCTCTCGCCTGGGGCCTCCGAAGAGTTCTTCAACATGGAGACGGCCCAGGACGAAACGAAGACCTTCATCCTTGGCACCGACTCCATGGGCCAGGATATGCTCGCGCGCATCCTCTTCGGCGGCCGCGTCTCGCTCTCCGTCGGTATCGTGGCCGCGTTCATCGCCATCGGTCTTGGCACCGCGATTGGTGCCGCGGCGGGCTTCTATGGCGGGTTCGTCGACAGCGCCCTGATGCGCATCACGGACCTGTTCATCAGCCTCCCGCAGCTGCCGCTCCTGCTGCTGATCACCTTCCTGTTCAAGGCGTCGATGGTCGACTTCGCGGATAGGGTCTTTGGAGCCGGCCAGGTCGGCACCTTCCTCCTTATCGTCGGCGTCATCGCCGTGCTGGCCTGGATGCCGACCGCCCGCCTGGTCCGGGCGAGCTTCCTCTCCACCAAGGAGAAGGAGTTCGTCGAGGCTGCCCGCTCGATCGGCGCTCGCGAGAATTCGCTGATCCTGAAGCACATCTTGCCGAACGTGATGAGCCCGATCATCGTCGCCGCCACCCTCGAGGTCGGCTCCGCGATCATCACCGAGTCGTCGCTCTCGTTCCTCGGCCTCGGCTTCCCGTATGACGTCCCGACGTGGGGCGCCATGCTCTACAACGCGAAGGACCTCCTGCAGTTCAGCCCGCATGAGGCGGTGATCCCGGGCACGATGATTTTCCTGACCGTGCTCTCGATCAACTTCATCGGTGACGGCCTGCGTGACGCCCTCGACCCGCGCAAGACGAGCTAGGTCCGCGAGTATCGGCACATCACGGCGAAGGGGGCGATCCACGTTGGATCGCCCCTTCGCCGTGATGTGCGCGTTGGCGGCCTAATCTACTGCGTGTCGAACAGGTGCATACGCTTGTGGTTGTAGGGGACCTGCTCGCCAAAAAACGTGCCCATCTGCATCGCCGACTGGAAGATCATGTCGTCCCGCGTTACCAGCTTCAGCTGGTTGACGGCGTCTTCCAGATGGACGGTCACGATGCGGTCGTTCTGCAACGCGACCATATGTCCGAACATCCCGTTTTCGTAGGCCTCCATCGCCCTCGTCCCGAAGCGCGTGCTCAGGATCCGGTCATCGGCGATCGGCGAGCCGCCGCGCTGCGTGTGCCCCAGCACCACGTTGCGCATCTCGAACTCGTTTGGGGCGATGTCTTCAATACGCCGGATGAGACGATCCGAGATGCCGGCGAAGATCACCTCGTTGGTGTACTCGTTCCCGCGCGTCACCACCTCTCCGTCAAGCTGGAATGCCTCCGAGACGATGATGATCGTCGCCATGCGATGCCGGTCGCGACGCTCCCGCAGGAATTCGACGATGCTGTCCGGGGTAGTCGGGAACTCCGGCAGGAGGATGCCCGCCGAGCCGGATGCCACGCCGGTGTAGAGGGCAAGCCAACCCGCGTTGCGCCCCATGCACTCGACGAAGAACGTCCGGTTATGGCTGAAGGCGGTCGTCTTGATCTTGTCGACCGCATCGACCGCCACCTGCACCGCGGTCGAGAACCCGAAGGTGCGGTCTGTCGCGCTGAGGTCGTTGTCGATGGATTTCGGGATGCCGACGATGTTGACGCCGGTCTCCGCCAACTGCAGCGCGCCGGAGAGCGTGCCGTCGCCACCGATGACGATCAGGCCCTCGACGCCGAGCTCCTCCATCGCCCGCTTGCACTCGGCGAGGACCTCCGGATCGATGCCGACCGTCTCGCCCATGCCGCGCTTGGCCGCGAACCGGCCGCGGTTGGTTGTATGCAGGATCGTGCCGCCGAGGTGCGCGATCTCCGCGGCGTCCTCCAGCGTGAGCTCGCGGAACTTGCGGTCCAGCAACCCTTCCCAGCCAAGCTCGAAGCCGTAGAACCGGTACCCGAGCTGCGTGCCAGCGGTCACGACCGACGCGATCACCGTGTTGATCCCGGCGCAGTCGCCGCCGCTGTTGATGATGCCGATGGTGCGTGTCGAAGACGTTCCTGAAGCGGCCATAACCATCGCTTTCTGGTGAGCCGGGTCCGTGTTCCGCGATGCGCGCGGCAGGAGCCGACGGGAAATTCCGCCTGCCTTGCATTGTAGGGTGCGGGTCCAGCAGCGGCTAGGAATGCGCGTGAAACTCGTCACAAAGGGTAGGGTCAACGCTCGCTATCATGGAGCAAAGAGGAGGACGCCATGCCCACTCGACGCGCGCTCATCGCCACCACGCTATCGCTCCCCGTCGCTCGATCGCCTGCAACCGGTTCCGGCCTCGGGAGGCGGTTGGTCGTTGCCGATCGGCTGGCCCGGCCGTGTGCCCGGAGATGGCTTCCGGATCGGTCATGGTTTCGCCACGCAGAACACATGGTTCTATCCGGACGGCTGGCATACCGGTGAGGACTGGTATGCCCTCGACGGCACGACCGCCGGCGCGGAGGTCTCCGCCGTGGCGGATGGCGAGATCGTCTACGCGGACTACGATTATCCCGGCCGGGTGGTGATCGTCCGGCACAACGAGGCCCTGTTCTCCATGTACGGGCATCTGGACCCGGCGCTCCGCGTCGACAGCGGACTGGTCAGCCGGGGGCAGGTGCTTGGCACGGTGCTCGACCGCGATGATGACCGCGCGCCGAGCCATCTGCATTTCGAGGTGCGCCGCTTCCTGACCGAGCCGGAGGTCAACGGTCCCTCTCCGCGTTACGGCTTCACCTGCGGGCCGGATTGCCCGCCCGGCCCCGGCTACTGGCCGATCGACGCGCCGGAGCATCCGGTCGCCATGGGGTGGCTGAATCCGCTGCACGCCATTCTCGCGCGAGCGTTTCCGGATGGTGCCGAGGACGCGCGCGTGGTGGTCGCCGAGGGAGCGGGAAATCCCGTGCCAGTGATGTCTGAGCCGGGTGGCGATGCGCCGGTGGGCGAGCTGGCGTTGGTAGCGGGTGAGGAATACCCGGTGATGGAGGTCGACATCGGCCCGGAGGATGCGGAGGGCACGAGCGCGGAAGCGTACCGGGTTTGGTATCGGCTTCGTCTCTCCAAGGGGCCCGACCCGGCATGGGTGCAAGCGGTGGTGCCGGACGGGACGGAGACCGGGGCGGACGGTCGCCCGTCGTCGCTGCGGCTGGTGCTGCTCCCGGCGCCCGGGATCGGCGCGTGATGTCGCCGGTCACAGGAACGCCCGTGACGAAACCGTCACGGGCGTTCCTGAAAACCGGACGTTTTCGAGAAAACTACTTCTCGAAGCGGTCCATCGGCGTCACCGCGTTCTGGGTGAACCCACCGCGCTTGACATCCATTGGCGTGACGGCAGCCGAGCCACGGCGGGCCGCCATCAATGTGGCGAACGCGCCGGCCGCGGCGGCCAGGCCGCCCTTGAGGGCGTCACGGCGCGAGATAACACGCTCGTCCTGCTGGCCCTCGTGTTCCTTGTGAGACTGAGACATTTCCGACCCTCCTGGACGGTACTGATACCCATCGCCACCCGACAAGGGTATTCACTGTTTGTATCGGAGAAAACAGTACCGTTGACCATCCTCAGGATATTGCCTGCGCAAAGGAAAGTCAATAGAAAACCCGCGTACGTATCGTCCAATTTCGATGATACCCGGCGCCCAACCTTGCCCGGCGCTCGTGCACGCGGCTCGAACGGAACCATGCCCATACCGTTGAACTTCCGCAACATGTAGGCCAATACCCCGATGGTACACTGCGAAAGGTTCATGAAACCGGCCGTGCCCGTGGGACGTTGTCCATGGAACACGCCGATCATCCCCGCCCGCGCGAAAGAGGTTGCCGCGATCATGTCACCTGCAGCAGCGACAGCACCTACACCCGGCACCGTCGCGCCGTCAGCCCCTCCAACGGGGAACGCCATTATCGAGACGTCGGGGTTCACCAAACGGTATGGGAAGTTCCTCGCCCTTGATAGTCTGAACCTTCACGTTCCCCCGGCGTCTGTCGGTCTGCTCGGCGCGAACGGCGCCGGCAAGACGACGCTGATTCGCAGTCTGCTCGGCATCATCAAGCCGACCGCCGGCTCGGCGAAGGTCGTCGGGTTCGACACCCGTGCCCAGGCGATCAAGGTGCGCGAGCGCGTCGGGTACATGCCCGAGGCCGACGCCCTGCCGATGTCCACCACGGCCGCCGACTTCGTCGGGCACATGGCCGAGATGAGCGGCCTGCCACCGCGGCAGGCCCGCCAGCGCGCCGCCGACGTCCTCTACCAGGTCGGTCTCGGCGAGGAGCGCTACCGGCTCATCAAGGGCTTCTCGACCGGCATGCGCCAGCGCGTGAAGCTCGCCCAGGCGATCGTCCACGATCCGCAGGTAGTCTTTCTCGATGAGCCGACCGCCGGCATGGACCCGCAGGGGCGCGAGGAGATGCTGGAGCTCGTCGAGCGCATCTACAAGCGCATGGGCATCTCCGTGGTCTTCTCGTCGCACATCCTCGAGGATATCGAGCGCGTCTGCGACTATGTCGTGATTCTCGATGCCGGCCATGTCGTCGCGTCCCAGCCACTCGCGCAGGAACACGAGATGCTCGGTGAGGTCACGGTCGAGGTCGACGGCGACCGCGCCGGCTTCCAGGCCGCCCTCGCGGGTCGAGGCGTGAATGTCCGCGAGATCGTTTCCGAGGTGACCGGGCAGCCGTTGCTGGTTGTCGACGTGCATGATGAGCGGATCTACGACGACATCCGGGACGTGGCCGTCGAGCAGCGCGCGCTCGTCCGGAACCTGCGCTCCCGCTCCCGCTCGCTGGAAGACATCTACCTGTCGCACGTTGGCGCGAGCCGCGAGGAGATCGATGGCAACTAACACCGCCCCCGGGCCTTCCGCCCCGGACGCCGACCCGCAGCGTTACGGCGAGGTCTTCGATCGTGGCTATGCCCACTACGATGGTCCGCGCCGCGGACGGCGTGGGGCCATCACGTCGCTCATCGGCTACTCGATGAAGCGCGCGATGGGCATCCGCAAGAGTTGGACGGCGAAGATCCTGCCGTTCCTGCTCTACCTTTCCGCCAGCATCCCCCTGATCATCATGATCGGCATCACCGCGATCGTGCCGGACTTCCCCTTCGCGTCGTACACCGACTACTTCTCCGGCATCTTCACGCTTGTCGGTCTCTTCGTCGCCATCGCGGCGCCGGAGATGATCTGCGTTGACCGCCACGAGCGGACATTGCCGCTGTACTTCTCCCGCGCGATCTTCCGGGGCGACTACGTCTTCGCCAAGGTCGTCGCGATGGCGCTGCTGACGATGACGATGACCGGCCTGCCCGGGGCGCTGCTCTGGCTTGGCCGCCAGCTCACGTCGGACAACATTCGCCAGGCGATGGTCGACAACATCGGCGATCTCGGGAAGATCCTTTTCCTCGGCATCCTGACCTCGCTGATGCTCGGCACGCTTGGGCTCGCGATCTCATCGTTCACGACCCGCAAGGGCGTCGCGATCACCGTGATCCTGATTGGTTTCCTCGTCCTGACCGGGGCGTCGCAGGCCCTCTCGATTGCGCTCGAAGATTACAGCTGGAGCCGCTGGTTCCTGCTCGGCGACCTCAATACCGTCGTGAACTCGCTCAGCATCCACCTTTTCGACGACGCCACCACGCCGAACCGCTTCGTGGAGCAGGCCGACTTCTCCTTCACCGGCACGGTCGCCTACATGCTCATCCTGACGGTGCTGTCGTGGGCCATCCTGCGCTGGCGCTACGCCCCGCGCGACGACGCCTAGGCCTTCACCCACGTACCGCCGCACCTCGCAGCTGCGACCGGTGTTCGGCGCCGGAGACAAGCTCCGGCGGTACGAAGTCAGCCGACCTGACTCTGCTGTAGGAGACAATGATGGTTTTCGGACGACGCAAACAGGCACAGGATGACGCTCCGGTTGTCACCGACTTGCCGATGACCGCCGGCGGCGCGACGCCGTCGATCGCGCTGGATCACGTCTCGCGCTGGTTCGGCGATATCGTCGCGGTGAGTGACATCAGCTTCGACATTGGCCCGGGCGTGACCGGGCTGCTCGGGCCGAACGGCGCCGGGAAGTCGACCACGCTGAAGATGATGGCCGGGTTGCTCCCGCCGTCGTCCGGCGAGGTTCTCGTCATGGGCAAGCCCTCGCGCGGGGATGTCGGCGCCTACCGCAAGATGGGGCTCGTCTCCGAGCACGAGCTGATCTACCCGTTCCTCACCGGACGCGAGTTCGTCACCCTCAATGCGCGGCTGCAGAAGCTGCCGGATGTGAAGGGGGCGGTCGAGCGCGCGATCGATACGGTGAACATGCAGGACGCCGCGAACCGGCGCGTCGGCGGGTACTCCAAGGGCATGCGCCAGCGCATCAAGATCGCCGGCGCGCTCGTTCACGACCCGGACGTCATCCTCATGGACGAGCCGCTGAACGGCACCGACCCGGTCCAGCGCGCGGAGATTATCCGGCTCATCCGCGAGCTCGGTGCCTCCGGCAAGACCGTCGTGGTCTCATCGCACGTGCTCGTCGAGGTCGAGCGCTTCGCGCACAACATCCTTGTCATCATCAATGGCAAGCTCGCCGCGGCCGGTGACTTCCGTACGATCCGTGACCGGATCGACTCGCACGACCACGAGATCCGCATCCGCGCCTCGGATGTCCGCCAGCTTGGCTCGCTGCTGATCTCGCAGCCAATGGTGAGCGGGATCAGCATCGACCGGCAGGGGCGCCTGGTGGTCCAGACCACGGACGTGCGCTCGTTCTACCGGATGGTCCCGGCGGCGGCGCAGCATGGGGGCGTGCGTCTGTTCGAGATGCAGCCAACCGACGATTCCCTGACCTCCGTCTTCTCGTACCTGGTGAAGCAATAGCCCGGCGTGGCGTCGGCGCGTGGAAGTGAGTACCCGACCGTGACGATTACGGCCCTGACGATCCGCCAATTCTCCCGCTCGCGATCGCTGCTGGTCGTCGCGGTGATCACGCTGATCCCGATCCTGTTCGCGATCCTGCCGCGGGTGCTGCCGGACTACGGCCTGCGTGATATGCGCTGGCTGTTGGCCCAGAACATCTACCTCGACCTGTTTGCCGCAACGTTACTGCCGCTCGCGACACTGGTCCTGGCGACCGCCGCGCTCGGCGACGAGGTCGAGGACAAGACACTGCACTACCTCGCCATGAAGCCGCTCAGCCGCGCCCGCATCGTGCTCGAGAAGTGGCTCGCGGTCGTGGCTGTCACCACCGTCGTGGTCTGGGGTGCGCTGGCGATCATCTGGGCCGTCGTTTCCTGGGGCTACTACGGCGACATGCAGGACATCCTGTGGCCGATGCTCGTTTCCTCGCTCGTCGGGATTCTCGGCTTTGGCTCGCTGTTCATGGCGCTCAGCCTCGTGATGAACCGCGCGCTGCTGTTCGGCGTCTTCTACGTCTTTATCTGGGAGACGACGCTCTCGCGGTTCCTGCCCGGCATCCGCTCGATCAGCATCAGCCACTACACGCGTTCGACGTTCGTCCGCATGCTGGACGACCGCCGCATCGGCATCGACAACCCCTCTGCCAGCACGACGATCTTTCTCGCCGTCGCGATCGTCGTCTTCGCGTCGCTCATCCTCGCGACCTGGCGCCTGCGCACCATGGCGATCGACTAGGTCCCGGCTTCGCATCGGTCCTGTCGGGTACGATGGAGGCGGGTTCCCGACGATATGCAGGATTGCTCCATGACCGATCACCCGACGTGGGATAGCATCGCGCCCCGCTGGTTCGAATCGCCCCGGCCGATGTCCCTTGGCCTGATGATCCCGATCCGGGAAGGCGCGATGGGCGGGGCGACGCCACGCTTTGACGACCTCGTCGCGATGGCCACGACGGCACGCGACGCCGGCTTCGAGGCCGTCTGGTTCGGCGACCACGTCACGATGGGACAGGGCGGCGCCATGTCCGGCGCGTGGGAGGCGTGGACCATGATGGCCGGCGTTGCGGCGCGCGTTCCCGACATCCATATCGGCCCGTTGGTGAGTGGCGCCGGTTTCCGCAACCCCGGTGTCATCGCGAAGATGGCGGAGGCGATCGACGAGGTAACCGGGGGGCGCTTCATCCTCGGGCTTGGCGCCGGCTGGAACGAGGTGGAGTATCGCCAGCTTGGCATCCCCTTCAGTTACCGCGCGACCCGGCTGGAGGAGGCCGTTCGCATCATCCAGCCGCTGCTACGCGATGGCGAGGCGACGCACGAGGGGCGTTTCTGGCAGGCGCGCGGTGCCGTCAATCGCCCCCGCAGCCCGCATGGCATGGATATCCCCATCCTGATCGGGACCAACGGCGAGCGTCTTCTCCGGACCGTCGCTCACTCTGCCGATGCCTGGAACAGCGACTGGGAAGGCGACCCGGAGCGAATGCGCGACCTTATCGCCCGAGTCGACGCCGCCTGTGACGCGATCGGCCGGCCGCGCGACACCCTCATCAAGACCGGCAGCGCGCGGTTTGCGATGAACGCGGATGCCGCGAAGCGCCCGGGCCTCATCGCCGGCACACCAGACGAGTATGGCGACCCGGATCGTCGCCCTGCGTGAGCTTGGCTTGCGCCACCTCGTATGTGGTCTGGAACCGCGCACCCGCGACACGGTCGAGCTCTCCGGAGAGATCATCGCTCGCGTCGACGCCCGTTCCTGACCGGACATTTTCCACGAGCGCCAACGCGGACACATCCTGACCTGTCCGCGCGGTAGCCTTCTAAAGGCATCAGGGAGCGTCCTGGTGCGCCGACAAGGAACACCTGAAAGATTCATAAAGGAGCGACACGTGTCGATTGCTACTTTCGCCGCGGTGAATATCGATTGCCCGGATCCGAAGCGCCTCGGCGAGTTCTACCGCGATCTTGCCGGCCTGCCCTTGCACGAGCAGGACGGCTGGTACTACCTGGGAGACGAGAACGGCATCACGATCCTGCTCCAGCCGGTGGAGGACTACGTGGCGCCGACCTGGCCAACCCAGGAGCGCGGCCAGCAGATGCATCTCGATTTCCGGGTGGCCGATCTGGACGCCGCCGTCGCGGAGGCGGAGCGGCTTGGCGCCACCCTCGCCGAGCAGCAGCCGGGCCCATTCTGGAAGGTCATGCTCGACCCCGCCGGTCACCCCTTCTGCCTCGCCCAAATGTCCTCGCCCGAGTAGGGGACGACCGAAAGGACCCACAGCATGCCAAACGCGCGTATTTCCGCCATCGCCATCGACTGCCCGGACGCCGAGGCGCTTTGCGGCTTCTATACCGAGCTGCTGGGTATCGAGCGCTCGTCTCCGGATGCCTTCATGATCGGAGACGGGCTTGAGGTCTGGTTCCAGCAGGTGGAGAACTACCAGCCGCCTACCTGGCCGACGCAGGAGCGAGGGCAGCAGAGCCATTTCGACCTGGACGCTGACGACCGTCCCGCCATGATCGAACGCGCCACCAGCCTCGGCGCGACGGTCGCGGATCCAAATCCCGGCGGCAGCTTTACCGTCCTGCTCGATCCGGCGGGACACCCGTTCTGTCTTTGCGACCCCCGAGAGCAGGGGGAGGAGAGCGCATAGCGTCGTTGGGCGTCGCTCCCCAGGCAGGAGCGACGCCCGTCCCTTTCGGCCGGGCACCCTCTGTGCGATAACGGATGGCAGCATATCCGTACCTACGCAGGAGAGATTGATGCCCGAGCAGAAGATGACCCCCATTTGGTTCGAGTCCAGCCGCCCGATGAGCCTCGGGCTGATGTTGCCGATCGGCGAAGCATCGCACTTCGGGTCGACCCCACGCTTCTCCGACATGGTCGAGATGGCGACGGTCGCGCGCGACGTCGGGTTCGAGGCGATCTGGTTTGCCGATCACTTCTCGTTCACCGATACCGAAAAGGACGAGGTGCGTGGCGTCTGGGAGGCCTGGACGATGATGGCCGCCGTCGCCGCGGCGGTGCCAGACGTCCAGATCGGGTCGCTGGTCGCCTGCACCGGCTTCCGCAACCCCGGCGTCATCGCCAAGATGACGGAGGCGATCGACGAGATCAGCGGCGGCAAGTTCATCCTCGGGCTCGGCGCCGGCTGGCATGAGCCGGAGTATGAGCAATTCGGTTTCCCGTTCGACTACCGCGTCAGCCGCTTCGAGGATGCGATCCGCATCATCCATCCGCTTCTGCGTGACGGCAAGGCCGACTACCAGGGCGAGTTCTTCCAGGCAAACAACGCCGTGAACCTGCCTCGGGGGCCGCGCGAGACGGGGGCGCCGATCCTCGTCGGCTCCAGCGGCGACCGCATGCTCGGCCTCGTCGCCGAGTTTGCCGACGCCTGGAACACCGTCTGGCACAGCGATCCGGCGAAGGTCGCCGCCCTGATGCCGAAGGTCGATGCCGCGCTGGATGCGGCGGGCCGCCCGCGTGAATCGTTGATCCGCACCGCCGGTGGCAACTTCGCCATGGAGGGGTATTTGGGGCGGCGACCGAACCCGGTTGAGGGGGAGGCTCAGGCAATGGCCTCCCGGCTCGGCGAGTTCCGGGATCTCGGCCTCGCCCATTATGTCTGTGGCCTGGACCCCTGCACGCCGGCGACAATCGAGGCGTTCGGCGGCGTGATCGAGGCGTTCGACGCGACGGCCTGATGCCGGGTCCGGCACCAACGGAAGGGTGGAGCAGATGGGGAAATTCGCGGTAGGCGTCGACTTCGGCGGCACAAAGGTGCTCGCGGCGGTCGTCGATCTCGACAAGGGCAAGGTCGTCGGCGAGGCCAAGGTGCGCACGAGCCTGTTCGACTCCGGCGACGCGCTGATGGATCGGATCTACGAGGTCATTGACGGCGCACTGAAGGATGCCGGCAAGAAGCCAAAGGACATTGAAGGCATCGGAGTCGGCATCGCCGGGCAGGTCGACGCGCAGAAGGGCTTGCTCATTGGCACGGCGAACCTGAGCCGCTCGGTGGTGAATCTTCCCATGGCCGAGCTGCTGGAGGAGAAGTATGGCGTCCCGGCGGCGCTCCGCAACGATGTCCAGATCGCGGCGATCGGCGAAGCCCGCTTCGGAGCCGGCAAGGATTGCGACGACTTCCTCTGCATCTTCGTCGGCACCGGCATAGGCGGCGCGATCGTCCACAACGGCGAGCTGATCTCTGGCTATTCCGGCAATGCCGGTGAGATCGGTCACACGACGATCGACGCTCACGGGCGCATCTGCGGTTGCGGCGCGCGTGGCCATCTCGAGGCCTACGCCTCGCGCACGGCGATCACCAAGACCATCCTGGGCGAGCTCCGTCGCGGCCGGAAGTCGGTCGTCACCGACCTTGTCAAGGACCTCGACCCGACACACGAGCACGCCGCGATCCGCTCCGGTGTGCTGAAGAAGGCAGTCAAGGAGAAGGACCCCGTCGTCGTCGAGACGATTTCCGAGGCCGGCAAGTACCTTGGACTCGGGCTCGCCTCGATGGTGAACTTCGTGAATCCGCAGCGGATCATCCTCGGCGGAGGCGTCATCGAGTCCGTCGACCTCCTGTTCGAGCAGGCGGACTACTGGACGCGGCACGAGGCGCTGCCGAAAGCGGGGGAGGAGGTCGAAATCGTGAAGTCGAAGCTCGGCGACTACTCCGGGGTCATCGGCGCGGCGATCATCGCCGCTGGCATGTAGGCGGTGGGAGCCGGGTGCCAGCCACCCGGCTCCTTCTGTTTTAGGCGAGATTTGGGGCATTTTGCGGACTTTGCGGTACACTCATGAACAAAAGGAATGGGAAGCGTCTCTTTTGTTATGTTGCGCCGGGTCGATTCCCCGGAGAAGCGATGCGGTGAGTGCATCGCACGTCAGGGTTTGATAGTTCGGGTTTCAGGATAAGTGTGCTGCTGGGCATTGGTCCCTCCATCTGGATACGGATCTCCTATTGGTCCAGCCCACAGCGGCGCCGCCACATGAGACGTGCCGTCTGGAAGGAAAATCGATATGGTTAATGGCTCCCGTGGGCGCGTGGCCGGTGAGGCGAAAGAGCTTGCCGTCTTCGTTGATTTTGAGAATATTCGCTACTCCACCATCAACTCGTTCGGGCGCGAGCCGGATCCGCTGGCCTGGCGCGACAAGGCGCTGAAGTACGGCCTGATGTCTGTCGCGCGGGCCTATGCCGACTTCGATCAGCATCCGCCCCAGATGCGTACCCGGCTCGACGTGGCTGGTTTCGAGCTCCATCACTACCCGGTCAAGCGCACCTCGGACTCTTCCGGGCGCGAGAAGATCGCCTCCCGCTCCGACCTCAACCTGGTCGTCGACATCATCAACACGGCGCTCGTTCGCCCGGACATCGACACCTTCCTGCTCTTCACCGGCGACAAGGATTTCATCCGCCTGGTCACTACCTTGCGCAATCGGCTCGGCAAGCGCGTCATCATCTGTGGCGTGCCCGGCTCGGTGAGCCCCGATCTCGTGATCGCGGCCGGCGAGGAGGACCCGCTGGAGATGGCCCAGAGCGCGGACATCGACATTGCGGTGATCCAGGCGATCGACACCTACATCAAGCAGCTCCATGAGGGCTTCGTGCCGACCCAGAGCCATATGAGTCGCACCCTCTGGCGGTTCCTTGATCGCACCTTGCTGCCGTCGGAGCACATCGAGGCGAAGGTCATGGAGTTCCTGCGCAAGAACGTGCTCTCCAAGCGCCAGACGATCAACGGTCAGGGCCAGGAGCTGGTCACCACCGAGCTCAACCTGGAGCATCCGCTGGTGATCCGCGCGCTCAGCGGTGAGGAGGGCGAGTTGGACGAGACCGACGAAGAGGACGTTGAGCCCGAGGGTTTCGAGGATCCGGAGAGCACCGCGTTCACGACCGACCGTAGCCAGGACGTCGCCTCGCCAAACAGCAACGGCGGCTACCATCGTCGCTTCGCGACAACCCGACGCGGCTTCCGCGAGCGTGCCGGCGCGGGATCGCGGTCCTAGGTCGCCGCGCGTGCACACCTGGTACGCGAACCCGGTCCATGAGCCGTTCGCGTTCACGCACGATGGCAACGACCGGGCCGGGGCACTGCTGGTCCACGGCTTCACCGGCTCCCCATACGACGTTCGGGCGCTTGGGAAAGCGGTCCATGAGCTGGGTATCGACGCCCACGGCCTGATGCTGCCCGGCATGGCGCAGGACATCACGCGCCTGAACGAGATGACCGGCGCGATCTGGCGCGAGCACGTGAACCGGGAATGGGAGCGGGTTGCCGCGCGCTACCAACGCACGGTGCTCGTCGGCTACTCGCTCGGTGGGGCGCTGGCAGCGCTCGCGGCGATCGACCGACCGCCGGACCTGCTGATCCTCATCGCGCCACTGACGCGCATCGCCGTGCGCGGCATCTCGCTGCTGCCGGTCGGCAAGTACGTCCTGAAGGATGTCAACATCTACGGCAACATCGATTGGTCCGACGAGCGCGTGCATGACTGGTATGCGAAGGTGCGGCCGGATATCGATACGCGCGACCCCGAGACGCAGCGGCTCTTTCGCGAGGAGGCGGCCTTCTCGACGCGAATGCTTGACGAGATGCGCGCGCTCCTGGTCGATGTCCGCCGCGTCGCGCCGAGGCTCTCGGTGCCGACCGCCATCTTCCAGGGCATTGACGACCGCGTCGTCCTGCCGGCGTACACGCGCTCGTTCGCGATGAAGCTTGGGGGTCAGATCGTCTACCGGGAGCTTCCCGGCGATCACTACATGCCCCTGGAATGGCTCGACGGCTGGCCGCTCTTGCGCGACCTGGTCACCGACGAACTCCGCCGCTGGCTCGGTTCCACCCGGCAGTAGGACCGGACTGGAATGTCCGGTCCATCGACCGGAGCGCATGCGCATCGATATCCTCCTTGGGCAAACATGCACCGTTTCGGCCTGCCGCGACACGGAGGATATTTCGGCCAGCGTCATCGTGGTTGAGATCGCGGTCGGCGGTCGAACGTCCTCTGCTACAGGCGTGTGTTGAGGGCCCAGGTTCTCCGTCATGTCCACCCGGCCGGCGACTACAACGGCAGCGTTGTCTGCTCCGGGAACGCGACGCCCTCAAGCCGGAGCAGAGCGCGCTTGATGCCCGGCCCACCGGTAAACCAACCCATTGATCCGTCACTGCGGATGACGCGGTGGCAGGGGATCACGATCGGCACCGGGTTCGCGCCAAGCGCGTTCCCGACCGCTTGCGTCGCGCCCGGCATGTCGATCATGCGCGCGATCTCGCCATAGCTGACCGTCTCGCCATAGGGGATGGTTGCCGTTGCCTCGAGCACCCTGCGCGTGAAATGAGATACGCCGGAGAGGTTAATGGGAAGCGAGAACGACGTCAGCTCACCCGCGAAGTACGCCTGCAGTTCGTCGGCGACCGGCCCGGAAAGGGGTGGAACCTCCGGGCGGAAACCGTCATCGACAAAGCGCAGCTCGCGCAGGGCACCATTTGTGACGGTGACGAGAAGTGGGCCGACCAGGGGAGGCGACCAGGCCAGCCGCCGTCACCCGGCGCGCTCCTTCTCGTGCTCCATGAACTGCCGGAGGACGGCGTTCATGCGGGTCTGGTAGCCCTTTCCCTGGCCCTTGAACCAGTCGATGATGTCCTGATCGAGACGAAGGTGATCTGGAGCTTGGGTATTCCGCCCATGTGAGGCAGCGTGCCGACCCAAATCGGTCCGTTCGGATCGAACGGTCCATGCTCCAGGTCGTCCTCCCGGGCGTTGCGCTCGACTTCCTCATCCGTCATCGCGTCAACTGCATCCCAATCGGTCAGCGTGTCACCTCGTGCGATTTTTTCTCGTAGTTCACTGGCTGTGTAGGTCACGATATGCTCTTCTTTCTGCACGACTCGCGCTCCTTACTGAGATTAGACGGATCTTCGCTTCTCTGGGCGTCCAGACAACTGTGAGCAACCTTGTTCCTGCCCTGCCAGTGGTCTTGAATCGGGGCTCATTATGGCGTGGATCAAGAATGGTTAATGCGTGACCGTCATCGAAGACAGGTTGACCATCCTCGAAGTCAAACTTGTGCTTCTCGATATTGACGAGACGTTTGTTCTCGTCCCACTCGAACTCGATCTCCATTCCCTCCACCCCGGTGTAACGACAATTGTAACTACAGCGGTCAAGAGCGTGGCTTCTTCATGGCGATTTGGCCAGTATCAGCGTTCCCAGTCCTCCAGGCAACGTGTTCCGTCTACCCGTGTAAGGAATGTCCGTACGCAACGCATAGACGCCGGGGTGACTCTTTGGCACACTACGCACATCGCTGTACGTTCACCTGGGGGCGGGGGAGTTCGGGAATGGATATCAATGTCGCACGGCGGCCGGAACAGATGCTGCGCGGGGTGGATCGCCTGCTCGCTGTGGCCGTGGAGGCCCTCCCGCAGATCCCGTCTCGGCCCCGTGTCGCGTCTCGTGTTCCCGCGCGTTGGCTGATCGAGCGCGGCGAGACGCGTATCGACGCCCCGGCCGACGCGATCGGCGGCTTTCCCGGTTCCCTGCGCACCATGAACCGGCTCGATGGCTCCCGCGTCATCGCGACGATGCGCTATCTCGTCGTCGGCGAGGGGAACGCGTACGGCTTCGCGATCCCGATGCGCGATGTCCTGGCCGCGTGCGCCATGCGCCCGCATCGCCGCGAGAATCACGGGCTGGTCGTCTGGTACCGCGACGGCGACGCCACCGCGTCGTTCTTCCTGCGCTTCCGCGGCACGGATCGCGGGCTCTCCGGCATGCGTCGCGCCGAGCAGGTGCTGGCGTTTCTGGTCGACCGTGGGGTGGCACCCGTGGCTGCGGCGGATGCTCGCTTTGCGCCTGCGCTGCACTGCTCGTGGGACGAAGCTGGCGCGTTGGCGACCGAGGATATCCTGTGGGCTGGCAACGGGCTCGCGTCCGTCGGCGGTTGGTACGGTGAGCGGCACGACGCCTGCCGAATCTGGCTGACGTCACGCGCGCTGATCTGGGCCGGCGCGTCGCAGAGCGGTGTGAACTGCTTGCCGCTTTCGGAGATCACGTGCGTTCGCGATGGCGCTGGCGACCGTATCGCCGTCGGCGTGCGCGATGCCCTGGGTCATCGCTACGACATCGCGTTCGACCTCGCGCCTGACGCGATGTCACCGGGGCGGGAGGCGAGCCCCGCTGTGCGCTTCATGAACGCGGTCGCGTCCCACGGCGTGCCCGTTGGCGGTGCGTCCTCGCCGCTTGCCCCGTGGCGCGTTGGCAGCGTCGTTCGCCCGCTGGATCGATCCCGACTCCCTTAAAGAAGCGTCTGTGCGACGGCCGTCCCGATCCGCCCGATGAAGCGGTCGGCGTCGTACGGGTTCTGGAAGCCGTGCGTGAGAACGGCGAGCGCAACCGAGCCACGCGGGCCGGTGAGCACGCCGCAGTCGTGCGCGATTTCCGAGATCGTCCCCGTCTTGCCGCGATAGTGGACGCCTTCCGGCAAGTGTCGCGGGATGCGGTCCAGATGCTGCTGGTCGTCCAGGCAGCGGCGAAGCCACGCGCAGCGCTCCGGTGACGCCGCCCGGTCCTCCTCGATCGCCACCAGCGCCGCGACCAGCCCGTTCGCCGTCGCGCGGTTCTGCGACGGGCCCGGAGGCGCGTCTGCTCCCATGAAGCGCCGCCCCAACCGGGTCTTGCCGACGCCGATATCCCGACCAACCGCGTTCACGGCGTCGATCCCCACCGCATCGATGCAGACGTTCGAGGTCGAGTTGTCCGACACCGCCAGCATGAGCCAGGCATGGTCGCGCAAGGTCAGTGCAAGGTCCGGATCCAGCCAGTTCAGCACGCCGCTGCCCTCGAGGCGGATCGCCTTTGGCGCTGTTCGCTTCTCGTCCGGGGAGAGCCGCCCGTCGTCGAACGCCCGGGCCAGCGCGATCGCGATCTGGACCTTGATGGTGCTGGCCGACGGGAAATCGTGCTCGCCGTTGAGGTCCAGCGTCTCGCCGGTGCCGAGGTCGCGGATCGCAATGCCAACGGTTGTGCCGTCGGGGCGGCTCTCATGGATGCGGTGAACCGCATCCCGGCACGCGGCGAGCGGTGAAGACGTCATGGCGGAGTACCCCTTTGATCCTGCGGCGAACACATCGCGAGCATTCTATGCCATTCATGGCTGTCCCGCGCGGGGCAGGGAAGCGGCGTGGAGGGCGTGCTATACTCCGGCCGTCTTTGGGGATGCGGCCTGGTCGATGATGCTGGTCCGGTCCCGCATGAGGTCGACCCCGATCAATCTCCCCATGCCGACCGCATCGGCCCATGCAACCCGATACGTTATAACTAAGGATGCACCGGTGTCCTGACCTGCTGTGCAGGCACCAAGGCTGGCTGCGTGCGTTCCCGCAGGTCCCTCCCGGAGGTCTACGTCCTTGTTCCGCCCTCTCTCCACCTTGTTCGGATTCTTTAGCCGCGATCTTGGCATTGACCTCGGCACTGCCAACACCCTTGTCTATGTGCGGGGCAAGGGCATCGTGATCTCCGAACCCTCCGTTGTTGCGATCGACAAGTACACCAAGCGGGCTCTCTGGGTTGGTATGGAAGCGAAGGCGATGGTCGGCAAGACGCCGGAGTCCATCATCGCCGTGCGGCCCCTCGAGGACGGCGTGATCGCCGACTTCGACACGGTCGAGATGATGCTGCACCACTTCATCCGCAAGGTACACATGCAGCGCCTGATGGCCCCGCACCCGCGCGTCGTGATCGGCATCCCGAGCGGTGTGACCGAGGTCGAGAAGCGGGCCGCGAAGGACGCCGCGCTCTCCGCCGGAGCCCGCGAGGCCTACACGATTGAGGAGCCGATGGCGGCCGCGATCGGTGCCGGCCTCCCGATCAATGAGCCCATCGGCAGCATGATCGTGGATATCGGCGGCGGCACGACCGAGATCGCCGTGATCTCGCTCGGCGGCATTGTCGTGAACCACTCGCTGCGGGTGGCCGGAGACGAGATCGACGACGCGATCATTCATTACGCCCGGCGCGACCACAACCTCGTCATCGGCGAGCGCACCGCGGAGAACGCGAAGATCGCCGCCGGTTCGGCGTACCCGCTGGAGGAGGAGATCCGCGTCATGTTGCGCGGCCGCGACCTCCTGACCGGCCTGCCGAAGTCCGTCGAGGTCAGCTCCGTCGAGATCCGCGATGCGATCTCCCAGCCGCTGAACACCATCATCGAGCTGGTCAAGACCTCGATCGAGGAGACGCCGCCGGAGCTGGTCGCGGACATCATGGAGCACGGCATCACCCTCGCCGGGGGCGGCGCGCTGCTGATGGGACTCGATCGCCGGCTCCAAAGCGAGCTGCGCATGCCTGTGCATCGCGCCGACGACCCGCTGACCTGCGTCGCGCGCGGAACCGGGCGCGTCGCTGAAGCGCTGCATCTGTACCAGCGCGCGCTCGCCGGCGGGCAGGAGCTTCGCCGCGGCTAGCGCCGTCGTGGCGCTGATCGCACGAAACCGACTTTGGAGATGTGACTCATGACCCGGCTCGTCATGCCTGCCGCGAAAGGAATCGGCCTGTGAAGACGTTGCCGAATCGGCGCGTCCTCACCTCGCTGGGCCTGTTCGCGCTGATTTGCGTGGTGGTGCTGGTCATGGACCGTCGCGGGCTGCTCGACCCCCTGCGAGAGGGAATGGCGGAAGTGATGCAACCCGTTGTTGCTCGCTTCGAGGAGATCGGCCGCGCCGCCCCGAGCGATTCCGAAGTCGCGACACAGCTCGCGACCGCGCAGGCTGAAGTTGACTCGCTGCGCGCCGAGAACGCGCGGTTGAAGGGCGAGCTGGACGATCTCTCGACGCTCCGTGAGCAGCTCCGCATCGAGCAGGAGCGCCCGGATCTCTCGTTCCTGTCGGCGAATGTCATCGGGCGCGACCCGGACGGGATGCAGCAGGTGCTCATCCTGAACCGGGGCTCGAACGACGGACTGAGCGTCGGCATGGCGGTGGTCGACCCGGATTACTATGTCGGCCAGATCATCGAGGTCGAGGCGAACCGCTCGAAGGTCCTGCTGATTACCGACCCGACCGCCAGCGTCGGCGCCGTGCTCTACGACTCGCGCGGCGATGGCGTTGTCTACGGCACGCGCAGCGCCGAGCATCTGCTCGTGATGGAGCATGTCGACAAGGACGTCGCGCCCGGTGAGCAGGAATGGATCATGACCTCCGACGTGTCGGAGTCCGCGACCGCGCGTGTGCCGTCGAACATCCTGATCGGCATCGTCATCGGCGAACCGCGCCTGAACGCCCAGAGCGACCAGTTGGAGATCACCGTCCAACCGGCGGCCGACTTCGACAACCTTGAAACCGTATGGATCGTGGTGGCCAATGACTGAGACTCTTAACCGCTCCGCGCGCGAATCGCGTGATCCGCGCCTGATCACCGCCCTCGCCGCCTCGAAGATCGCGGCCGGCGTCATTCGTCGTCTCGGGCGGGGCGGAGGCACGGCGGCGCCTGGCCTTGTCGCCGAGCAGATCGACCCGCAGCTCCTGACCAAGCTCACTGCCCAGCTTCCGCACGGCGCCGTGACCGTCGCGGGTACCAACGGCAAGACCACCACCACTCGCATGATGGCGGACGTCTTCGAGGCGGTGCCGTGGAAGGTCGTCCACAACCGCTCGGGCTCGAACCTCGTCCGTGGCGTGATGGCGGCGTTCGTCCAGAGCGCCTCGGCCACCGGGCGCATCGGCGGCGACGTGGGCGTGATCGAGGCCGACGAGGCGGCGCTGCCGGAGCTTATCCGGCGCGTCCAGCCGCGCATGATCCTGCTCAATAACCTCTTCCGCGACCAGCTCGACCGCTACGGCGAGCTCGACACTATCGCGAAGACCTGGCGCGGCGTGCTGCAGGAGTTGCCGGCTTCGACCACGGTCATCGTGAACGGCGATGATCCGACGCTGGTCGCCATCACCGACGATCTTCGCGCCCGGCGCGTCTGCTTCGGGCTCGACGAGCAGCGCCATCGGCTGGATGCCCTGCCGCACGCCGCCGACGCTGCCGTTTGCCGGGTCTGCGGCGCCGACCTGCGCTACAAGGCGCTCTACGTCTCGCATCTCGGCGAATGGGAATGCGCCGGATGTGGCCGCAAGCGTCCTGCGCTCGACTACACGGGCAGCGATATCCAGCTCCATGGCGTGACGTCGTTGGGGATGACGATCACCGGGCCGGACAGCATCTCGCACGAGGTGCAGGTCGGCGTGCCGGGCCTCTATAACGCCTATAACGCCCTGGCCGCTGCCGCCGCGACGCGCGAGATGGGCATCGAGTGGGATGTCATTACTCGCGCCTTCGCCGCGTTCAAATCCGCTTTCGGGCGCATCGAACGGCTGACGTATCGGGGTCGAGATCTGACCCTCGCCCTCGTCAAGAACCCGACCGGCTTCAACGAGGTACTCCGCATGCTCACCGCGGAGACGGGCGGCCTGCAGCTGCAGACGATGATCGCGATCAATGATCTCGACGCCGATGGCCGGGATGTCTCCTGGCTGTGGGACGTCGATTTCGAGCTGCTGGCGACGGGCGAGGGGGACCTGTTCACGACGGGTCTGCGCGGACCGGACATGGCCAACCGGCTGAAGTACGCCGACGTCGCGCCGGAGCGCATCCATCCGCTGCCGAACGACCTCGCGGCCGCGCTTGATCGCTTTGTCGACGCGGTGCCGGAAGGTGAGGGCGGCTATATCCTCACCACGTACACCGCCATGCTGTCGCTGCGCAAGACGCTGTCAGACCGTGGCGCGGTGACGGCGTTCTGGGAACAGTAGGGAAGGGCAGCGAGCGGTGACTGACACGACGAGGACCACCACACCCCGCAAGCTGGTGATCGGCTGGCTCTATGGCGCGACGATGAATATCTACGGTGATCGCGGCAACGTGATGGCCCTGGAGCAGCGCGCGCGCTGGCGCGGCATCGACGTTGAGGTGCGCGAGATCGGCCTCGGCGAGCCGATCCCGAACGATATCGACATCTTCTTCTGGGGCGGCGGTCAGGACCAGGAGCAGGTCGCCGTCTCGCGTGATATCCAGGGCGAGAAGGGCGCGGCGCTGAAGGCGGCGGTCGAGAACGGCGCCGCAATGCTCGCCATCTGCGGCGGGTATCAGCTCCTCGGTAAGGAGTATCGCCCACACAATGCCGATCCACTCCCCGGCATCGGCCTGTTCGATGCCGTCTCCGTCGCCGGTCCTGAGCGTTTCATCGGCAATGTCGTCATCGAATCGCCGGAGTTCGGTACGCTCGTCGGATTCGAGAACCATAGTGGCCTGACGCACCTCGGTGATGGCATGGCGCCGCTCGGTTCCGTTGTCGTCGGGCGGGGGAACAACGGCAAGGATGGCACCGAGGGCGCGGTGGTCCACAATGCGATCGGCTGTTATCTCCATGGCGCGCTGCTGCCGAAGAACCCGCGCCTCACGGACTGGTTGCTGGAGGCCGGGCTGCGCCGGCGGTACGGGACGGCCGAGCTCGAGCCCATCGATGACGGCATCGAGGAGCAGGCGCATCGCGGGGCGATCGAGCGGGCGAAGGTGACGCGCCAGGGCTGATTGGATATCCGCCATTCGCCATGCCAGACTTTGTCCAGATGCGCGGCCACATCGACGAGTGGTTTGCCCATACGTAGGAAGAATCTCGTATACTTCCCCGCGGACGGTCCGGCATCCGAAGACGAGGCATGCGGGTCGCTCGGGACCTTGCGGAGTGCGCGGCTGCCGGGGTGACCCTTTTGGTCGCTCAGGGCCGGGTGCCGCGGAGCATGTCGGTCTGTAAAGGAATCAGGAGAATCGATGCCGAGCCTGGATACGCTCGACGAGCGAATATTGCTGGAACTCCAGCAGAATGGCCGGTTGACCATGAAGGCCCTCGCGGAGCGCGTGGGGCTATCCTCGCCGGCGATGATCGAGCGGGTGCGCCGGCTCGAGGAGCGCGGCGTGCTGGCCGGGTATCGCGCGATCGTGGACCCGAACGCGATCGGCCGCCCGTTGACGGCGCTGATCAACGTCGAGCTCGACCGTCGTCACTACGACGCGTTCCTGAACCGTCTTCGCTCGGAGCCGGCCGTCGAGGAATGCCACCGCGTCACCGGGAACTTCGCCTTCATCGTCAAGGCCCACGTCGCCTCGACCGACGATCTCGAGTCCCTTGTGGACGATCTGCAGGACGTCGGCGCGAAGTGCTCGACCAACATCGTGCTCTCGACCCCGATCATCGGCGCGCCGATTGTGCCGCCTGAGGGGACGATCAGTGAGCGCACGCGGCTTTCTCGCCGTCGACGCCGCGGTGGGAGCACCCGTGCCGCCGAGGCGCCTCGTCCCGAAGAGCCCCAGGAGGCAGCAGAGACCGAGGCCTAGAGCGAGCAGAATCCCGAAGCGCCCCCGCAGGAGTCTCCTGTCGGGGGCGCTCTTTGTCAGTTGAGGGGTTCGATTGGCGGCTGCTCCTGGTCGCTGGACGTTTCTCCGCCGCCGGTATCACCGCCGCTATCGCTGCCACTGTCCGTCGAGTCGGACTCGACCGGGACAGGTGACCGGCCCACGATGCGCGCGTAGCGATTGATGCTGTCGGTCGCTCCGCTTGCCCAGTTGGCGCCCTTACGAAGCTCCTCAAGTGCCGACTCCAGTTGCTTCGCCTCGTAGGTATCGACCTCGTCGCAGTCCAGCGTCGGCTCCTGGCCACGCACAACCCAGTCGCGCACGGTATCGCCGGAGCCGGGAAGATGGCCCGTTGCGGCGCAGAGCTCCATCCGACGCGCCTCGTCCGGCGTCGCGAACTCTTCGGGCACCGGCGAGCCATCCGGCCCGGTCAGCAGGTCGCGGAAGCGCTCGTCGTTGTGGAGCAGGATCATCATGTCCTGCCAGATCGGGCCGGCGGCCTCGGTACCGTCCAGCTCGAGCAGGGCGGCCGTGCCGGCATCACCGGTGCGCCCCACCCAGACGCCGCAGGCGACGGCCGTGCTGTAGCCCATCGCCCAGAGGTCGCGCCAGTTCTCTGTCGTGCCCGACTTCGCGGCCGCAGGCCGGCTGATCGCCTCGACCGTCCGCTGATAGACGTTGTTCTCGCCGAAGAGTCGGGAGCGGGCGTCGTTGTCCGTCAGGATGGAGGTGACCTGGTAGGCATTGCCCGGGTTGATCGCCTGCTCGGAGATCTCCTCAACCCAGTCGGCATCGACTTCGAATACCCGGTTTCCCTGGCTGTCCTCGATGCGCTGGATCGGGTTGGCTGGCATATAGCGGCCGTTGTTCGCGAGCGTCGCGTAAGCGTTCGTGTGCTCCAGCAGTTGGACCTCGCCGGAGCCGAGCGCCAGCGACACACCGTAGAAGGAGGCGTCATTGCCGAGGCTTTTCTTCAGCCCCATCCGGCTGCCAACGTCCATGACATGCTGCACGCCGGCGTACTCGGCGGCCTTGACCGCCGGAATGTTGAGCGAGTTGCCAAGCGCCTTGCGAACAGGGACCGCGCCGTAGAACTGCTTCGTGTAGTTGTTCGGCTTGTAGTCCGCCTGACCGGGCACTTCCCAGGCCGTCGGCACGTCCATGATCACCGTCGCGGGGTGCCAGCCTTGCTCGAAGGCGGCCGCGTAGGCGATCGGCTTCATCGACGATCCCGGCTGGATAAGACCGGTCGTGAAGTTCACCTGCCCGCTGATGGACGCGTTGTTGAAGTCGGCCGAGCCGACCATCGCCAGCACCTCGCCGCTCCATGGCCGCAGCACGACCAGCGCCGCGTTGTTGCGGTCGTACTGACGCATCTCCTCGACGCCCTGCGCCACGATCGCCTCCGCCTCGGCCTGGAGGTCGAGGTCGATCGAGGTGTAGACCTCGAGACCGGCGTAGATGGCGTTGTCGCCGTACTGCTCCCGCAGATGCTCCTGCACGAAGAGCGTGAAGTGCGGCGCGGCGCGCAGGATGCTCGTGCGCGGCTCCTCGCGGATTTGCAGCGGCTCGGCCCATGCCGACTCCAGCTGCTCGCGGGTGATGTAGCGGTACTTGCGCATCTGCTCCAGCACGTAGCGCTGGCGGATCTTCGCCTGCTGGAACCCCTCCGGCGTCGTCGGGTCGTAGTACGACGGAGCCTGCGGCAGCCCCGCAAGCAGCGCCGACTCCGCCAGCGTAAGCTCCGAGGCGTGCTTGTCGAAGAACGTGTTGGCCGCCGCCTCGACGCCGTAGGAGCGCGCGCCGTAATAGATCTGGTTCACGTACATCGTGAAGATGTCTTCCTTGGAGTACTCCTGCGCCAGGGCGACGGCGGCGAGGGCCTCCCGGAATTTACGGCCAATGCTGATATCGTTCGCGCTGATCTGCTCCGGGTAGACGGCGCGGACAAGCTGCTGCGTGATCGTCGACGCGCCGGAAGACCCCGCCCCGCTGAACATGATCAACCCGGCGCGCATGAACGCGACCGGCTCGATGCCCTGGTTGTTCCAGAAGGTGGCGTCCTCGGCGGATACCGTGGCGTTGATGAAGTCGTCGGTCATCTTGTCCATGCCGACAAACGTGCGCCAACCGTAGTCAGGGTGGTCGATCTCCTGCAGCAACGAGCCCTTTCGGTCGTAGATGCGGGTGGTCTGGAAGGTGTTGATGGCGATTTTCGCGGCATCCGGCAGGCTCTTGTTGACCTCGCGGTACTGGCGGACGACGCCGAACGCCGCGGCGATGCTGGAGGAGATCGTGATCGTCAGGAACGACAGGATAAGCACCGAGCCGAGCAGGAACGTGCCGATGATGAAGTTCCGCCGCGAGAAGACGGTTTCCTGCTTCTTGGTGTTGCGTGAGACGCCGGGCATCAGGTGCGGCGGCAGGCCGCGTCCACGATGGCCGTAGCGGGAGTTCGCGAAGTTGGTGGAACGTCGTTGGGTGCCGGGGTACCGGCGTGTCGAGCGCCCGAGGCGGCCCTGACTCATGCGGTGTTCTCCTGGCCGGACGCCGCGACGGTGCGCTGGGCGGATGGAAGGGCGGGTCCGGGTGGTTGACTGGTTGGTGCGATATCCAGGCGCGCCAAGGCGGGCGCGGGTCTCGTCACTGGAACGATCCGCGCCGGATGCGCGTTTCGCGCGGCGCGTACGTATCGTCCAAGTCTACCGCACGCCCGGTCGACTCCCCGCGGAACGGGCTACCATACAACGCAGAGGAATGTGTCCGGCGGCCACGGCCGTATTCATCAGGAACATCATGTCATCCCCCACCTCACAGCCCGGCGCGGGCTTTCCCGAGACACCACACGAGCTGCCCTACGATCGCGCAAAGGTCGATGCGCTGCTGGAGCGCGTGCGGAAGGGCGAGCAGATCCGCCTTATCGACGAGCTGTTGGCCTGCGTCGACTGGCGGACCGCCTTCGGCACTGACGACGGCGTCCCGATCGATATCGAGGGCATCGCGAAGCTCATCGCATACTATCGCGAGAAGTTCCGCGATATCGGGCCGGTCTACATGGCCGAGCTACTCTCCACCGAGTTCATGACCGAGCAACGCGCCCGTGGCGATATCGTCTTCTCCGACCGCCTGATGGAGCTGGGCCGGACCGATCCGGAGCTGTGGAAGGAGATCCGGCTCTTCTTCCGCCGCAAGGAGATGGCGACGGCCATGCTCGTGCACGCCCATCAGGACCTCACCGACGAGGAGGTTGAGCGCCGCCAGATGACCTGGGAGCCCGAGGAGGGGTAGCGGCTAATCGATCGTACCGCCGGAGTTGGTCTCCGCCGCCGAGCGCCACACACGATGGGCGACGGTACGAATTCCTGCGTAGGGGCGGTCGGCTGAAGGCCCGGGTGAGCCTGCAAGGCAGGCGAAAAGCGGAAGCGACCCTTCGCCGCCCATCACCCAAGTTCGATACCTGCGTGCATCGTCTAGCTGCCGATCAACCCGGCCAGCTTGCCGCCGTACGTGCCTTCCAGCGGCCGGTACGTGACGTCCGGGTAGCCGAACGCGGCCGGCCCGACGACGGCCAGCGCCTCTGGCGTGGTCAGCAGGCTGGGCGCGGGAATCCCGATCACCGCGATACGGAGCCCATAGCGGAGCGACTCGGTCGAGATCGGCTCCGCGCTCTCCGCGTCGACCACACAGATCAGGTCCGGCACCGAGCACAGCACCTCGCCGGCGTCATCGCGCAGCACAAGGTTCTCGTTCTGGAACTCGATGCTGGCCCCGCGCCCGGCGTCCTCCCCGGCACCGTCGATCGCCAGGTGACCGCGTGCGAACCCGGCGGCGAAGCGTCGCTCGACGTCGGTGATCTTGCCCCTCAGGAGTACCCGCCCGCCGGACATCTCCGAGGCGGCCGCGACCGGATCCTCATGCGCCCGGCGAGCGTCGACCACCGCCTCGCCCAACCGCACCGCGAACGAAAGTGTGCCGGCGATGGCCGTCCGGCGGATCTCCGCCCCGCTCATCAACGGCCCGGTCATGGCGGCGCCACCGCCCATCTGCACCGCGAGGGAGCGCACGTAGCGCTCTACCTCCAGCCCATCGTCGATCCCGTCGAAGACCGCCGTATGGCCCCGGACATCCGAGACACCGACCGGGGTCGGCGCGACGCCGTAGATGCTGAAGGTGTCCATCTGCATCTCGGGGAACGCCCGGCCCATACCATCGCCGTCCACGACGGGCAGCCCGGCCTGCAGGGCGACAATTACCGGCGAGATCGCGTTACCGCCACCGATCTCGGCTGAGATCATGTGCGTTGCCCCTTGCCCGGTATAGCGCTCCAGTGCCCGAAGCGCGCGGAGCAGCTCCTCGCCCTGCTTCAGCCGCTCGATGCCCACCGTCGGCGCGCCGACGCCACCGGTCGACGCCACGAGCGCGTCGTCGGGCAGGTCGCGCGGGCTCACGACGGGCACCTCCACGCCATGCTTCATGATCTCGGCGACGAAGATCTTGTTCAGGTACGGGCTGCCGCCACCTCCGGTGCCAAGGATGCCCGCGCCGATCGCCAGCGGGTCAAGATGCGCGTAGGTGAGGCGGTCCAGCGGGGCGAGGGTCATGGGACGTTCAGCGCTCCAGGTCAGGTGGGCAAGGTAATCGAAGAAGTGGCGCCATTGTACATAGGCCCGGCGGGTCACGGAACGGGCGACGGCAGGTGCCGACGGCAAGTGACTCGCATATGATGCCCTGCATGAATGGCGTGGATGCGAAGGAAGGGGAGGGGTGATGAGCCGGAGAATCGGGGTCGATGTCGGCGGGACGAACACGGACGCCGTGCTGATGGACGGGCGCACGGTCGTCGCCAAGCTCAAGACGCCGACGACCGGCGACATCACCACCGGCATCACGACCGCGATCAGGAGCGTGCTCCACCAGGTGGGATCGGAGACGGCATCTATCGACGCGGTGATGATCGGCACCACCCACATTACCAACGCGATTGTCGAGCGACGTCATCTCCAGCCCGTCGGCATCATCCGCATTGGTCGGCCGGCGACAGAGGGCTATCCGCCGCTGATCGACTGGCCGGAGGAGCTGGTCGACGCGATCCCGCACGCCGCCTTCATCGTCCACGGCGGCTACGAGTTCGATGGGCGGCCAATCTCCCCCTTCAATGCGGACGAGGTCGCCCGGGCAGCGGAGGAGTTCGTCGCACGGGGTATCCGCGCGGTCGCCATCAGCGGCGTGTTCTCGCCAGTCAACGACGATCAGGAGGCGCGCGCGGCGGAGATCGTCGCTGGCATCATCCCGAATGCCCTGATCACCCGCTCGGGCGAGATCGGCCGGATCGGGCTGCTGGAGCGCGAGAACGCGGCGATCCTCAACGCCTGCCTGCGCAACCTCGCCACGAGGATGATCGATGCCTTCGAGGACGCCATCACCGACCTCGGGATCGAGGCGCCGCTCTACCTCACGCAAAACGACGGGACGCTGATGCTGGCCGGGTACGCGCGCGAGTTCCCCGTGCTCACGATCGCGTCTGGCCCAACGAACTCCATGCGCGGCGCGGCGTTCCTCTCCGGGCTGAAGGACGCGATCGTCGTCGATATCGGCGGTACGACTACCGACGCCGGCATGCTCGCGCATGGCTTCCCGCGCGAAGCATCCGTCTCCGTCGAGGTTGGCGGCGTGCGCACCAACTTCCGCATGCCGGATGTCACCTCGATCGGCCTTGGCGGCGGCTCCATTGTCGATTTCGCGAGGGGAACCGTCGGGCCACGGAGCGTCGGGTATCGGCTGACCGAGCGGGCGCTCGTATTCGGCGGCGACGTTGCTACGGCGACCGACATGGTGGTCGCGGCCGGCAGTGCCTCCATTGGGGACCCGACGCGTGTAGAAGAGCTTCCCGCCGAAGACGTCCGTAGATCTGTCGATCGCATCCAGGAGATGGTCGAGGGGCTGGTCGACCGCATGAAAACCAGCGCCGCGCCGGTGCCGGTGATTGTCGTGGGCGGCGGGAGCATCCTGATCACCCGGGAGATCGCCGGCGCGTCGGAGTTGGTGAAGCCGGAGCACTTCGAGGCGGCCAACGCGGTTGGCGCGGCCATCGCCCAGATCTCTGGCGAGACGGACCGCATCTACTCGCTGTCGACACGCTCTCGCGACGAGGCGATCGCCGATGCGACGGCGGATGCGGTGGCCCGGGCGGTCGAGGCGGGCGCCGACCCGGCAACAGTGACGATTGTCGATGTCGAGGACGTGCCCCTAGCGTACCTGCCGGGCAACGCCACCCGCATCCGCGTCAAGGCCGTCGGCAACCTCCCGCTGGATTGATCACTGCAGCCCCCTGCAATCGGCCTGCGCACGAGACAAAACGGACGTCATCCTGAGCGTAGCGAAGAATCCTACGCGAAGCGGGTGACCGGTACTCTTGCCATGCCGTGAACGTCATCGAGTACACGTTCCTGTTGTCAGGTACGCAACTGGCCGGAGCAAGGATCCCTCGACACGATGACCTTACTCCGTTCGGCCATCGGCTCGGGATGACGGCTCTTCTTTGTGTATGAAGCCTTGCCTGACCAGCGCGTATGAAAAACGGCCGGCGAGGACACCCCACCGGCCGCTGTCGCGTCTGGACCTAGGCGGTCTTGATCGACGAGGTCATCTCCTCGAAGAACTTGCCGACGATCATCTTCGCCGCCGGCTGGATGACCCGGCTGCCGATGCGGGCGAGCATGCCGCGCACGTTGGCGTCACCCTGGTACGTCACCCGCGTCGAGTTAGCGTCGATCTCCTCGAAGTGGAGCTTGCCGACGCCGTTGATCTGGCCCTGCGGGCCCTTGCCCTCGATGTGCATCGTGAAGCTCTCGGGCCGGTTCTCGTCCGCGATGCGAACGCGCCCCTCGTACTTGCCCTTGATCATCGCCACGCCGATCGTCATCGTCGCGATGTACTCGTTCGGCCCGACTTCTTCCAGCTTCTCGCAACCCGGCAGCGCGCTCTTCAGCACCTCCGGGTCCAGCATCGCGTCGTAGGTCGCTTCGCGCGAGGCGGGGACGATGTGCTCGCCGGTCAGTTCCATGGTCACGCTCTCCTTCGGGCGCGGTCGCGCCATCGCTGGCGCCCCGCGGTCGTTCATCTCGGCACACTCACCCTATTGTGCCAGAATTCGCCGACCGTGCCGTCGATGCGTCCGGATTCGGGGTACATCGGGACGTTCTGCCATATTCGTTATGTCCGTGCATTGTGCCGATTCCCGGGCGCCCCTATACTCACTGCAACCACCTCCCGTTCCGGGATGCTGCAGTGCGCAACGGCGCGCACCTTGGCTGGGGCCCTCCGCCTGCTCGGCGGCGAGGGTGGCTTGTGCCACCCACAGGGTTGCGCAGCACCGGGTCTTTCCTCATGTCGCGAAGCGCGAATACCGCGGTTTCAGGAGTACACCACGATGTCCGACAAAGATGTAACGAACCAGTCCGAGACCATGTGGCGGCTGGCCCGCCAGGTCATGGACGGCACGCTGACCCGCCGCCAGGCGATGCAGCGCGGCGCCGCCCTTGGCCTCTCGCTGCCAGCCATGATGGCGCTCGGCGCCGTTGGCAACCGCCCGCGCGCGGCTGCCGCCCAGGATGCGACGCCGGCCGGTGAGCCGGTCCGTGGCGGCACGCTCCGCGTCGGCCTCTCCGCCGACCCGGCCGAGCTTGATCCGCACCTCACCTCGCTGACAGCCGCCTGGCACGTCATCGAGTTCGTCTACAACACGCTGGTGACGACGAACGCGGCCCTGGAGCCGGTTCCGTCGCTCGCCGAGGACTGGACCATCTCCGATGATGGCATCACCTACACATTCATGCTCCGTTCGGGCGTGAAGTTCCATAACGGCCGCGATCTCGTGGCCGAGGACGTGAAGTACAGCTACGAGCGCATCCTGACCGACCCGGCGTCCCCGAACGCCTCCGAGCTCGCCTCGGTCGACACCATCGAGGTGCCGGACGACAGCACCGTCGTCATCACCCTGAAGGCGCCGGATTCGTCGTTCCTCGCCAAGCTGATGGGCTCCTCCCTCTCGATCGTACCGAAGGAGGCTGTCGAGGAATTCGGCGACCTCAAGCAGAACATGGTCGGCACCGGCCCGTTCAAGTTCGTCGAGTACGTCCCGAACTCGATGGTGACCCTCGAAGCCAACCCGGACTACTGGGAAGAGGGCATCCCGTACGTCGACGGCATGGAGCTGCAGATCATCCCGGACCAGACAGCCCGCTCCACGGCGCTGACCTCCGGCACGGTCGACTTCATCGAGTACGCCCCGGTGCAGGACCTGCCGATCTACGAGTCGGATGACACGATCGTTGTCACCGGCGACGAGAACACGAACATCCGCTACATGGCGCTGAACGTGTCTCGTGAGCCGTTCGACAAGCTGGAGGTCCGCCAGGCGATCGCCAAGGTGATCGACCGCCAGCCGATCGTCGATTCGGCCGTCTTCGGCGCCGGCACGCGCCACGAACATCCTTTTCCCGGCGAGCTACTGGGCCGGATTCGAGTCGGAGATCCCGGCGCCGGACATCGAGGGTGCCAAGGAGTTGCTGGCGCAAGCCGGCTTCCCGGACGGCTTCGACACCGAGATCCACTCCTGGGCGCAGTACCCGTTCCTCTCGAACGCGGCGATCGTCATCCAGGAGCAGCTGAAGCAGGTCGGCATCAACGCCGAACTGCGCTTCGAGGAGAACGCGATCTACCTCGAGAACTACTTCGCCGGTAACTTCGATATGTCGGTGACGGGCACAAGCGCATATGTGGACCCGAACGACGTCGTCCAGGCGAACTTCGGCACCGGCGAGTCGAACAACGGCATCGGCTACTCCAACGAGGAGATGGACCAGCTCATCGCCGAGGGCATGGCCGCAACCGACCAGGCCGAGCGCGCCGAGATCTACAAGCGCATCCAGGAGATCATCCTGGAGGACATCCCGTGGATCAACCTCTTCATCGCCAACCAGTACGAGGCGATGAAGGACTACGTCCAGGGGTACGAGCACATCCCGACCGGCTCGAATATCGCCCTGAAGCGTTCCTGGCTGACCAACCAGTAGTCCCGAACCGGACACGGAACATGGAGGCGGCCGCGTGCATCTCGCATGCGGCCGTTTCCGTTACACCGGACAACGCACCGATTCCTCGGCCACCATAGGGCCGAGGCTACACGTCCGTTCCCGGCGGTCCCCGACCACTGCGGGTCGGCGCTACCAGGGCGAACGCGTCCCTCGGTAGCCCTGGGCCGGAGAAGTGTCGCAGCGCTTGGCAGTACCTGGGGATCGCGTACCAGCTTGCACCTGACCAGCCGCGCGTATCCGACCGCCGCGGGTCTCCCCATGCCTTCCCGTAGTAAAGTATTGCCACAAACCGGGTTCGACTCAGGCAAGGAAACAGATCATGACGACCGACCAGCCCACGCTGACGTCCCTCCTCGACACCGCCCTCTCGCGCCGAACCGCCGTCGTCGGCGCCACCGTCGCCACCATCGCGTCCCGCATGCCGGTCGCTGCGCAGGACGCAACGCCCGCGCCCGAGCCGGTATCCGGTGGCGTGCTGCGCGTTGGTGTGCAGGGCGATCCGGTCGAGCTGGACCCGGCGCTGGTCGTGCTGGACGCCGCCTCGCTGATCATCGACCAGGTGTTCGAGGGCCTCATGCACGAGGACCCGTCCCTGGTTCCCCAGCCACGCCTGGCCGAGTCGTATGAGGTCAGCGACGACGGCATGACCTACACCTTCGCACTGCGGCAGGGGGTGACCTTCCACAACGGGCGCGAGATGACGGCCGACGATGTCGTCTACAGCATCAAGCGCGTCATGGACGAGGCGACCGCCTCGCCATGGAAGGAGTACACGTCGAGCGTCGAGTCGGTCGAGGCGCCGGACTCCGCGACCGTCGTCTTCACGATGAAGAACCCCGATGCCTCCTTCCTCGCCAGCCTCTGCCGTCGCGGTCTCTCGGTCGTGCCGCAGGAGGAGGTCGAGGCCAACGGCGACCTGAAGCTGAACCCGGTCGGCACCGGCCCGTTCCGGTATGTCGACTACGTCCCGAACTCGGTTGTCACGCTCGAGAAGAATGCGGACTACTGGCTCGAGGGCCAGCCATACCTTGATGGTATCGAGTTCCAGATCATCCCGGACGACACCTCCCGCACGACGGCGCTGATCTCCGGCACGGTCGACATGATTGAGGCCGTGCCGCATAAGGACATCGCGACGCTGCAGGAGGCCGACGGCATCGAGCTGGCCGGCGATCAGGCGACGAACCTGCGCTGGATCGTCTTCAACGTCCGCGAGGAGCCGCTGAACAACAAGGAGCTGCGCCAGGCAATTGCCGAAGGCATCCAGCGCCAGGCGATCATCGATACGGCCGTCTTCGGGTATGGCACGCCGCTCCACGGGATCTACCCGAGTGATTACTGGGCCGGCTACGAGGGCGATGTGCCGGAGGGCGACCCGGAGGCCGCCGCGGACGCCATCGAGAACCTCGCGCTGCCAGATGGTTGGCAACCGGGCATCCTGACCTGGGGCGAGTACGACTTCCTGTCCAGCACGTCCGTTGTTGTGCAGGAGCAGTTCAACACGATGGGCATCACCGCCGAGATCGAGCCAGAGGAGAACGCGACCTATTTGGAACGCTACTTCAGCGGCGATTTCCACATCGCGGTGATGGGCGCCGGTGGGTACATCGACCCAGACGACTTCCTCGGCCAGTCGCTTGGCACCGGAGGGGTCACGAACGCCGCCGGGTACTCCAGCGAGGAGATGGACGAGCTGTTGCGCCAGGGCATCCTCGAGCCGGACCGCGAGGCGCGCAAGGCGATCTACCAGCAGGTCCAGGAGCTCATCATCGAAGATGTGCCGTGGATCATGCTCTATACCTCGAACACGTTCGAGGGCATGACCACCGGCGTCAAGGGCTACACGCACAGCCTCAGTGGCAGCTTTGCCGCCCTGCGGGAGACCTGGCTGGAGCAGTAGCCAGAGGACCTGTTCTCAGGACACCCGAATTGCGATAATCTGGCCGGGCGGGCGCCACACCCCGCCCGGTTCTCTCTTCCCGTTGTCCGACCCAGGATCATCACCATGTTACCGTCAGGCGTCCCGCCATGCTGAAATTTATCCTCCGGCGTATCTTGCTGATGATTCCCGTCTTGCTCGGGGTCTCGCTGGTGACGTTCATCATCGTCCGCTTCATTCCGGGCGATCCGGTGCAGGTCCTGCTTGGGGCCGACCGGCGCTCGACGCCCGAGCAGATCGAGAACATCCGCCGTGCGTATGGGCTCGACCAGTCGTACCCGGTGCAGTACATCAAATGGCTTGGCC
>CAVUJM010000007.1:0-118339 GCA_963741795.1 uncultured Chloroflexia bacterium | reverse complement strand
GTGAACCCGCGCATGTTGGGGTCTTCGATCAGGAGGAAGAACTCGGCATGGAGCGGGTCGCCGTCCGGCTGCCCGATCTCCGCGCGGATGCGCCACCAGCCAGCGGTGTCGACGCCGTCTGAGGTCCCGCGCCACGTCGGGGTGCGCTCGCCATCAACCGGCTCCAGGGCCATCGCGTCGACGCTTGCGCCATCGTTCAGGTTCGTCAGCGCCGCGTCGAAGGTGTACCCGCCGTCGACGGGCAGGGACGCGCCATCCGGGTCCATGAGGCTGAAGGTGAAGGCGGCGGAGTCCGGCGTGCCGCCGGTCATGGTCATCGACGCCAGCAACTCCGGCTCCGAGGCATGGCGCTGGCCCGCGACTGCCGGGACGACGAGCGTGATCGCGTCGGTATGCCCGGCCGATGGTTCCTCACGCAGGAAGAACCACCAGAGGGCGGTACCGGTGAGCGCCAGGATGATCGCGGCGGCGGCCACGATCATCCCGATGCGCATGCCACGGGATGGGGTGCTGGATGATGTCACGACGAGGAATCCTCCGGCCGGTATGGCACGGTGGCGTTAGGCCCGTTCGCGCGGATCCAGCGCGTCCCGCAGACCGTCGCCGACGAGGTTGAAGGCCAGCACCGTAAAGGCGATGGCGAGACCGGGGGCGATCGCGATATGCGGGTAGTTGCGGATGTACTCGCGCCCGTCCGAGAGCATTGTGCCCCATGACGGCGTCGGGCGTTGGATGCCCATGCCGAGGAACGACAGGGCCGACTCGAAGATGATCACGCTACCGATCGCGAGACTGGCGAGGATGATCACCGGCCCGATCGCGTTTGGCACGATGTGGCGCAGGATGATCCGCGCGCTCGACGCCCCGGAGGCGCGCGCCGCCAGCACGTAGTCGCGCTCGCGCAGGCTCAGTACCTCGGCGCGGATGACGCGGGCGTATGAGGCCCAGAACGTCACGCCGATCACGATCACCACGTTGCGCAGGCTCGGCCCGAAAATCGACGACAGCGTCAACAGCAGCGCCAGGATCGGGAACGCCATCAGCGCGTCGACCAGGCGGGAAAGCGCGAAGTCGACCTTGCCGCCGAAGTAGCCGGCCGTGGCGCCGACCAGCACGCCGATCATGACGGCGATCGACGTCGCGCCGAGGCCGACGATGAGGGCGATACGGGTGCCGTAGATCAGGCGCGAGAGGATATCGCGGCCGATGTCGTCGTTGCCGAACCAGTGCTCGGCCGACGGCGGCGCCCCCCGCAGGCGCAGGTTGCTGGCGACCGGATCATATGGCGCGATCAACGGCGAGAACAACGCGAGGACGATCAGGAAGATGATGAAGACGACGCCGAACACCGCCGGCTTGTGCTGCATGAAGCGGCGGATGAGCCGCTTGCGCGGGCTGTGGACCGGTCCGAGATCGTCCGCGGTCGAGAGGGTGGTCCCGGCGCGGGGCGCGGGGCGCTCGGTCGCGTCCGCCGGCTCGATCGTCTCCGGCATCGGGTTGGTGAGGGTCGCTTTCTCGTCGCTCATTGCACACGCACCCTCGGGTCGATCAGGGCATAGGTCAGGTCGGTCAGGATGTTCATGACGACAACGATCAACGTCAGCAGCATCACGATCGCCTGCACGACCTGGAGATCCTGGTTCGAAATGGCGTCGAAGAAGAGCTGGCCAAGGCCAGGCCAGGCGAACACGGTCTCGATCACGATCGTGCCGCTGAGGATAAAGGCGATCCGGTAGCCGATCAGGGTGATGACCGGCAGGAAGGCGTTCTTCACCACATGGCCGAACAGCACCGCGTAGCGGGAGAGGCCTTTGGATTGCGCAGTCTTTACATAGTCCTGCCCGAGGACCTCGATCGTCGTCCCGCGCATCAGGCGCATGACGGCCGCCATCTCCTCGATGGAGAGGACGAGCACGGGCATGATGTAGCCGCGCCATGAATCCGCGCCGTAGGCCGGAAGCCAGCCCAGCTTCTGGGAGAAGATGACGATGCCCATGATCCCGATCCAGTAGTTCGGGATCGCCACGCCGGCGGTCGAGCCGATCGTGGTGAGGTAATCGAGCAGGGAGTTGCGCTTGGTCGCGGCCAGCACGCCGACCGGGATCGCGATCGCCAGCGAGATCACGAACGACATGCTCGTGAGCTGGAGCGTCATGAGCGACGCATCCTTGATCATGTCGCCGATCGCCTGGCCGGGCCGCATCATCGAGGTACCGAGGTCGCCGCTCAGGAGATTGCCGATCCAGCTCAGGAACCGCTCGTGGAAGGGGTCGTTCAGGCCCCATTTCTCGCGGATGGTCTCCAGCTGTGCGTCAGTGACGCGCGCCTGGCCAACCATGGTCCGCGCCGGGTCACCGGGCATGAAGAACATCACCGTAAACGTGAGGAAGCTCACGATCGCGAGCACGAGGGCGCCCTGGATCAGCCGCTTGATAAGATATGCCGCCATTGCCTACCCGTTGATGTGACGCGAAAGGCCCGGAGCGCGAGCACTCCGGGCCTCCCGTCTGGAGTGTCTACTCTTCGATCCAGTACTGGTAGAGCTTCGGATAGAGATTGTCCGCCTGGAGGATCGTCTCCGGCAGCCCCTTCACCCGATCGTTGTAGAACGTGATGTTCTGCAGGTGGAGCAGCGGCAGGAACGGAAGCTCGTCCGCGATGATCTCCTGGATCCGCTTGTAGATCTGGATGCGGGCCTCCTCATCCAGCTCCTGGATGCCATCCAGCAGGAGCTGGTCGACTTCCTCGTTGGAGTACTGGAAGAAGTTGTTTGCCGCGCCCGTGTCGAGCGTGCCGCGGGCATCCGGATCGCCGTTGCCGCCGCCGTAGACCCAGTTGAAGAGCCCGGCGTCGTACTCACCCTTCGGCAGGCCGGCGAGCACGTCGGAGGCGATGCCCTCCTGCAGCTGGCAGTCGACACCGATCTCCTTCCAGCGCTGCTGGGCCTCTTCGGCCTCCGGACGGCGCTGCGTGTCGCCCTGGAACACCATCATCGTGAAGGCGGCCTTGGTGCCGTCCTTCTCGCGGATGCCGTCGCTGCCCTCGGTCCAGCCGGCTTCCTCCAGCTTGGCCTTCGCGCCCTCGGGATCGTATTCGTACGTCGCCGTATCGCCGTTGTAGTACTTCTCGACCGCCGGGGAGAGGTTGTGGCGGGCGACCACGGCCTGGTTGAGGAAGATCGCCTCAGCGAAGAGCTCGCGGTCGAGCGCCATCAGCAGCGCCTGGCGGACTTCCTTGCTGTCACCCAGGAACGGGTGCTTGTTGTTCAGCGGGAAGTGGTTCACGGCGATCTGCATGGTCTCGTAGAACGTGAAGTCGCCGGACTCCTTCAGCGTGTCGTTGTCCTCGGCGTTCAGGCCCCAGATCGAGTTGTCGGCCTGGCCGCTCTCGAGCGCGCTGAAGCGGCCGGCGGCCTCCGGCACGACGTCGACCTGGACGGCGTCGAAGTTCGGGCGGCCGCGGTAGTAGTCCTCATAGGCGTTGAGGACGACGCGCTGCTGCGGGTTCCAGTCGCCGAGGGTGAACGGGCCCGTGCCGACCGGCTCGCCCTTGAAGGTGTCCTCGCCCTTCTCGGCGTGGTCACCGGAGGGGAGGATCAGCGTCGTCGCGACGTTGACCATGAAGGTCACGTCGTTGGACGAGAGGGTGACAACCACGGTCTGGTCGTCCGGGGCCTCGACCGTGTCGACCAGCTCGAAGTTCGCCTGGTGCGTCGAGGCGTTGTCCGGGTTCATGATCCACTCGTAGGTGTAGACCACGTCCTTGGCGGTAAAGGCATCACCGTTGTGGAAGGTGACGCCATCCTTCAGGCGGAAGGTGTAGGTCAGGCCGTCCTCGGACGCCTCGTAGGAATCCGCCAGCACCGGCTCGAGCTCGTAGTTCTCGTTGACCATGTACAGGCCCTCGAAGAGCTGGATGATGGCGACCCACTGGGCCGTCTCACCCGTGTCCTCGGGGCTGAGGGACTCGATGGAGTCCTGGCTGATCGTGACGAAGGTGCCACCCTGCACGGGCTGGGCATCCTGGCGGGCGGCGCGGGCCGACACCTCGGTGGAGGTGAGAACCGGGATGAGCCCGGCGGCCGCGGCGGCCTTCAGGAGCGAGCGACGGTCCTGATGCATCGACATCAGGCCCTGGATCGCGGCAAGACGGTCTGTTTCATGTCGTGTCGACATATCAGCTCCTCGTGGTGACGTGCCAGGAACACCAGATCGCTGCTGTCGAGGGCGGACGACTTTCCCGTGTCCGGGGCCGTCCTCGCAGCGTCATTGCTGGCACGTTGGCTGAAAAACCTGTAGGCATTCTGGCACAGCACCCCCCGTGCGGCAAATCCGGGTGTGGCGCTACATCACCGTTTGCGGCGCATTCGGAAAGTGGATCTCGTGCGTCGGCTCACGCGCCGGCGGTGGCCGCGCGGTGGTCCGCCTCCGCCCGACGTTTGACGGCCTTGAGGAGCTGGCGCAGCATGAAGTTCCCGCCCCACCCCACCATCAGATACCAGTAGACGGCGAACTTCCGTCGGGACGACGGGCTTAGGGCCAGGGTGCGGTGGTCGGATGTCAGGATCGTTCGCGTGCCGTCCGGCTCCTGAACAGCCCGGAAGTTCATCGCCAGCTTCTGATACCCGGCCTCGTTGAACCGGGTAAAGGTGAAGAGATCCGGCAGGTCGACCATCTGTTGATCGAGCATGTTGTGGAATCTGCCAACCGACCCGATGACGATCTCCCGGCCGGGATCCTCGCCCAGTCGCAGCGATTTCGCGACCTCGAGGAACGGCTGTGTCAGTTGGTCGTCGGGTGGACGCTGTTTGCCGAGCAGCCGTCCGGGAAGGTACCGCAGGGAACCGATCGCGTACGCCAGCGGCATATCTCCGAGCGTGACGGTCTCCAGCGCGCGAAGCGTCTCGTCCGGCGTGGCGTCGACGGTGACCTGTGCCCCTCCACGGAAGTGATAGTCCGGCATGACGAGGTCGAGCAGCGTGCGCTCGCGCGTGCCGGCGAGGGGAGACTCGCCCTCGACATGAGGCGTGATCGGGTGGGACATGGCGAGGAGACGGCTGCCGAGCAGGGGTTGGAGTCGGGAGTACATGGCGTGCGCCCTCCGCAGGTGTGACGTCACGAGCACCGGGCCTTCCCCTATGGGAAACGCCCGGGAGATGTCCGGTTAGCCGAGCATAGGGCAGTGCGAATGTCATTCGCGACGCATTTCAACGTATGAGCGTTGCAGCGACGTAACGCCATGGTCTAGATGTCCTTGCCGCGCGGCTCGTAGAGCTCGTCGGTGCGGGCGGCCATGATGAAATCGTTGCGGTGCAGGTTGCGGATCGCATGGGTCCACCACGAGACGGTGACCTTGCCCCATTCGAGGCGGATCAGCGGGTGGTGGCCCTGGTCCTCGGCCAATGCGGCCACGCGGTTCGTGAACTCGACCGCCGGCATCCAGCCGTCGAAACGGAAGGTCCGGCGCAGGCGCGGCACCCCGTTGACCTCGGTCTCTTCCCAGTCGGGGATCTCCGGCTTCAGGTCAGCGCGCTCGTCGTCCGTCACGGCGGGTGAGGATGGCTGGCACGCTTCACAGAATTCCTCGGCGAGTGGCATCGGGAGATCCTTTCATCCGGCGTCGAGGGGGCCATGCCGGAGAACACTTGGGCACGGCGCATCAACACCGCGACATGGTGAAGGGGTAGCCAAGGCCGCCTCGTCGCCGTGTCGGTGAACAGGGGGCCCGCTCGCAGGAGCGGTATTCCACGGCAGCGATGGAGATGTTCTCGTGGTCGTGAGGCCGTGTCGTGCACGCCCCGCGTCTCTTTGGAACTACCTAATGATCCCGCGCCAGGACCACCCCTGTGTGTCACGTTCGGATACGAAACTGGTTCCGAATGGATATTTGTCGACAGTGCACCGTATCCGGGGCGTAGTGCTCGTCACTCCGCGATGATCGTCGCGGGGAAGTAGTACGGGTCCGCGCCACCGTCCAGCGTGCCGTCCGGGGCGCGCCGAAGCACGACCGGGGAGGCGAAGTCCGAGGTCATCAGGTGCTCGTAGCGCACGGAAACCGGGTGCCCCATCGCCGCCAACTCGTCGCGGATGCCCTCATCGATGCGGGCGCTGATCCCCAATGCGGGCGTCGACGTATCGATGCGCGGGGCGTCGACCGCCTCCTGCGCGGTCATCCCGGCGTCAACGATGTTGGCGATCAGCTGCACGTTCGCGTTCTGGATGCGACGGCCGCCGCTGGAACCGACGCTGGCGAGGATCTCTCCGTCGCGCGTCACGATCGCCGGGGCCATGTTGCTGAGCGGCGTCTTGCGCCCGCCGACGGAGTTCGGCCGGCCCGGCTCCGGATCGAACCACATCATCCCGTTGTTGAGCAGCACGCCGGTCCCGGGCGCGATCACCCGGCTGCCAAAGGCGGCGAGCAGCGTCTGCGTGAGCGAGACGGCGTTGCCCTCGGCGTCGATCACCCCGAGATGGGTGGTGCTGCCGTCGCGGATGTACTCCGGCACCGAGCCTGGCATGTCGTGATTAACGCCCAGTCGGGATCGTTCTCCGGGCGTCGGCGTCTCTGCGCGATCGTCCGGGAACGATGCGAGGCTTTCGCGCGCGTACTCGGGGTCGAGCAGCGCGTCCTGCGGGATCTCGATATGCTCCGGGTCGGCCAGGTAGGCGAACCGGTCGGCAAACGTCTGCCGGAACGCCTGGATCATGCGATGCCACTGGGCCGTCGTGCGCGCCTCGGGTGCCGCGCCCTCCAGCTCGTGCAACATGACGAGGCTCTCGGCGAGTGACGTCCCGCCGCTGCCGCCGCCGACCGTGTGGACCTCCGCGCCGTGATAGCCGACGGTGATCGGAGTCTCTTCCCGGGCCTCGTAGGCCGCGAAGTCGTCGTAGGTCATCGGCGAGCCATGCGCAGCCAGCTCATCCACAATCTTGCGGGCGATCTCGCCCTCGTAGAACGCCTGCGGCCCATCCGCGGCGATCGCGCGAAGCGTGGCCGCGAGGTCCGGTTGCCGGATGATCGCCGGCTTGTGCTGCTCGGCCGTGACCGGGCGGATTCCCGGCCGCGGTGAGGAATGTCTTCGCCGCCTCGGGGTACTTCTGCAGGTTGTGGACGTCCTTGGCGATCGTCAGGGTGGCGTGCCACGTCACCGGGAAGCCGTCCTCGGCGAGGGCGATCGCCGGGGCCAGCACATCGGCCAGCGACATCGTGCCGTAGCGCTCCAGCGCCATCGCCAACCCGGCGACGGTGCCCGGCACGGCCACCGAGCGATGCCCGATCACGTGCGCGTTGTCGACGGTTGCCGGCCAGCCGAAGAGGAAGGCGTCGTTCGTGCCACCCTCGGCGAGCGGGAACATGTCTTCCGTCGCGCCGGCGGGGGAGAGCATGGGATAGGAGATGACGACGCTGCGTCGCTCCTTCGCCAGCCACGCGACCAGGAATCCGCCACCGCCGATGCCGTTCATCCACGGCTCGCAGACGCCGACGGCGAACGCTGTGGCCACGGCCGCGTCGATCGCGTTGCCGCCCCGGCGGAGCATCTCCGCGCCGGCCTCGGCGGCCTGCGGCATCTTGGCGCCGACGATGCCGCGATGGGCGACTGGCGACTGGCGCGTCGGGCGCCATGAGGTGGAGGCAAAGGTCTCGGGTCCGGGCTGCATCTGTCCTGCTCCTGATGTGCTGCGGCGGTCGATACCGGCACTTTCCGGCAGGATCGCGATCCTGTCCAGAGCGGGTATCCTGAAGCCACACATCGCAGACTGCTGACGGGCGCCCGGCGTGCGCTCGCCGCTTCCTGGAGGACCCAGCATGGATGCCGACACCGACCGCCTCTTTCCGGACCTCGACGCGGACGCCGAGGACGACCTGTCGCTGACATGCCCGGCGTGCGGGGCCGACCTTGTGACGGACACCAGCTTCATTGAGGACCGGGTGTGCGGGAGCTGTGGCCGTCACTTCGCCATGCCTGCCCGCGAGCGCGTCGAGCGGCTGGTCGATCCCGGTTCCTTCCGCGACCTGCGCGAGGCGCACGCGATCGAGGACCTCGACAACGCCCAGATCTCCGCGCTGGACCGCATCGCCGACCGCCGTGAGCGCCCGATCCTCGACGAGGCGATCGTGACCGGTACCGGGACGATCGGCGGAAGCCGCGCGGTGGTCATCGCGCTGGACGACCAGTACGTCAGCGCCCAAATCGGCGCGCTCGGCGCTGAAAAGATCCTCGTCGCGCTCGAGCATGCCCACACGCGACGCCTGCCGGTGGTCGCGATCGTCGCTGGTGGCGCCTCGAGCGTGCAGGCGGGGCCGATGGCGGCGGTGCAGGGCGCGCGCATCGGCTCGCTCGCCGCCCAGCTGCGCCAGGCCGGGGTGCCGATGATCGCGATTCTGACGCACCCGACGTCGGCTTCCGTGTTCAGCACCGTGGCCAGCCATGCCGACCTGATCTTCGCGGAGCCCGGCACGCATGTCGGCGTGACGTGGTCGTCCGGCCCGTCGATCGACGACGTCGAGCGGGCCGCCGACGCATCCGGGCTGGTCGAGCGCGGCTGGCTTGACGGGATCGTTGAGCGACCCGCGCTGCGGGCGCATCTGGAGGTGCTGCTCGGCCTCCTGACCCGACGCGGCGGGAACGACGAGGTCGCCTCGACGCCGGAACCAGAGGCGGGTAAGACCGGCGCGGGCATCTATCTCACCCGCCTGCTCCATCCGTTTGTCGAGTTGCGCGGTGACCGTGTGAGTGGCGATGACCGGCATATCGTCGCCGGTATCGGCCGCCTCGGCGATCACGTGGTGATGGTCGCCGCCCAGGACCCCGCCGTCACCACGTCCGATTACCGCATCGCGCTGCGCAAGCTGCAGCGCATGGCTCAGCTTGCCGGGCGCTTCGAGTTGCCGCTGATCCTCGTCGCCGACGGCGCGCACGACGCCGGACCGGTGCGCGTGACCCCCGGCGAGTCGCTCGCCGCTGCCGCCGTCGCCGACGCTATCGCGATGCTGCCGGTCTCGGTCGTTTCCGTGGCCGCCGGGCGCATCCAGGGCGTGGCCAGCGGCGTGATGATGACCGGCGACCGCCGCCTGATGCTGGACGGGGCGTTCTGGCACTTGCCGGTCAGCGCGGCCGCGCGTGGGGGACGGGTCCCGACCCAGGCCGCCGGGCAGTACTGGTCCGCGACCGAGTGCGAGCGGCTGGGGCTGGTCGACAGCATCATCGAGGTGCCTGCCGTCGAGGCGCAGCGCGACCCGATGCTGCCGGGCCGGCTGCTTCGTGCCGAGCTTGACTACCTGCTAACCGAGTTGTCCCGCGTGGGGCCGCGTCGCCTCGTCGAAACCCGCCGCCGGCGCCATCGCGTGCTGGGGCAGGAGACCGAGGCCGGGATCGCGGCGATCCGCGGCGAGTTGCGCGAGTGGCAGGACGTGCAACAATCAGTGGCGAAGTCGCTGGAGGAATGGCGCGAGCGCGTGGGTAGCCGGTTTTCGGCCCAACCACGGCTCTCGTTCCAGCGGCCCGATCTCGGCGATCTCGCGGCGCGGCTCCGTGCCCGTCGCGAGGAACTGCGGCAGGAGTTGCTGGAGCGGGCCGGACGGGGTGATCGAACGAATGAGTAGCATGCAGGCAGGGAGTCGCGAGTGAAGCGGGTAGCGTTGGTCCAGGTCGGATACGGGGTCGTCGGCGGCGCGGTGATCTCGCAGGTGCTGGAGCAGCGTGCCGCATGGCGCGAGCGTCTCGGCCTGGATATGCGCATCGCCGCCGTCGCCGGTCGCAGCGGTGCCGTTGCGATGGAGTCCGACGGCGAGATCGCGCCGGATGTGTTGCACGGGCTCGCTCGGCGAACCGGTCAGCGACCGTCGGCCGTTGGTGTCCCGCTCGGCGAGATCGTCGCGCAGGTGCAGGACGCGGATGTCGTGATCGTCATGGACGCCGCGGCCGGCGATGGCACGACGGATTGTCTTGTCGGTTGCCTCCAGCAGGGCGGCGGCGCCGTCCTCTCGAACAAGGCACCGATCGCGCTGCCGGCGTCCGACCCGCGCACGAAGATCCTCTGGGACGAGGCTCTCACCGGTGGCCGCCTGCGCTATGAGGCGACCTGCGGCGCTGGCCTCCCGGTCATCTCCACCCTGCGGACGCTGCTCGACACGGGCGACGAGGTGCTCGAGATCACTGGTGCCCTTTCCGGCACGCTGGGGGCCATCTTCTCCGACGTCGCGGTGAAGACGGCGTTCTCCGAAGCCGTCGAGCGCGCGAAGGACAACGGCTATACCGAGCCGGACCCGCGTGACGACCTCAGCGGCCTCGATGTGGCGCGCAAGGCGCTCATTCTGGCCCGCACCGCCGGGCGGATGGTCGATCTCGATGTGGTCTCGGTGCAGTCGCTGGTTCCGGACGAGCTGCTGAACGTTGATATCGACGCCTTCATGGACAACCTCGACATCAGCGACGCGGAGATCGCGCGCATGGCGGCGCAGGCGGCATCGCAGCGCTCCTCGCTGAAGTACATCGCCTCGCTGCCGGAGGACGGCTCGATCACGGTCGGGCTGAAGGCGGTGCCGCGCTCGACGGTGCTCGGGGCGCTGCAAGGACCGGAGAACATCGTCTCCTTCCGCACGCGGCGCTACGACGAGTACCCGACCGTTATCTCCGGCCCTGGCGCGGGCGCCGATGTCACCGCCGCCGGCATGCTCGGCGACGCGTTGGCCCTTGCCCGCACGATGTGCTGATACGCCGTCCCGTGATGGCCTCCCCGAGCCCCTCGTGCCGCAATCCAACCCTTGGTAGCGCCGGGACGTCAGTGCCCGGTGACGGTGTGGGAGACACGCGACGTGCCACCTGCCGAGCGACACCGCACGCTACCGCAGCATGTGATGAAGACGATGGCAACTACATGGATTGCAGCCGGCGCTGGTTGATCGTTGAGATCAATGCACCGTTGTCGGTCGTCGCGCCGTGGAAGCCCATCTCCTCCAGCATTGCCAGCTCCGCCACGTCTCGACGCCCCAGCAGACGACTGTCGCGTCCATCTCGTGCAGCCGCTCGCACACCTCCGGCGTCGCCAGCGAGAAGCGCAGGGAGATGGCCGGGTAACGCATCGCCTCCAGCCGAGGCCATGCTTCCGCCCATTCCTCGACCTCGCCAACGGAGTAGAAGAGCACGATGTCCTCGTGGTCCCGCAAGGCATCGAGCTGCGGATAGTCGCGCCCGCATGCCGCCACCAGTCGTCCCGGCGCGGATCGCCCCAGCTCCTGTAGCAGCGCCGTCGGCAGCGCGGGGTCTTCGCCCTTCAGGTCGAGGAACAGCAGCGCGTCGTCCGGTGTGGCCTCCAGGAGCTCCGGCAGCACCAGCTGGTGGCCCCAGCCGGGCGCCAGCCCCCATCGTTCCCAGAGGATCGGGCCGAGACGGTGCATATGGCGCACTTCGATGCGACCGTCGTGGAGCCAGATGTCCGTCTCCAGCATGTCCGCCCCGATACCCAGCGCTGCCCGCGCCTGCGCCAGCGAGTTCCCGGCGCGGTGGGCGATGGCGAGCGGCTGATGGTTAGGCAGGCGAGGGTCGCGTGTCATCATTGGCGGTCCTGTTCGGCGGACAGTGGCAGTCACTCCGCTGGAGTGTACCGCCGGTATGGCCCGGAGGGGCGGTTTGCTACACTTTCCTTGATCAGACGCGCCACCTGGCGGGTCCGGCGCGGGGCCACGATGTCGCGTCGATGTTGCTACCAGCCCCGGTTCTTCCAGACCGCCTTCACCCATCCTTGGAAAGGGAAACGAGTGACCGAGAACCATACGCCCATGACGGGCAACAGCGCGTACGCGGCGTCCACAACCGACAACGTGACCCGCGAGCAGGGCGGACAGTTCATCGACGAGGGCGGCGACATCATCCGGTTCGGCGATGCATACGAGGAGATGGCCGACGCCGCTCCGGATGCCCGCCTGATGGATGCCAACGCGTCGCGCGTGAACGCCCTGCAGGTGACGATGGACCGCTCTGGCGCGGAGTACATCAACGCGCAGAAGGCGTTCCTGACGAACTCCGGCGCGAAGGAGATCACCGGCACGTCGTCGAAGCTGATCCAGTCCGGTGTGCTGCAGTTGAACGTCGATTCCGCCGAGTTCCACCAGTCGTCGGCGGTGATGGCGAAGGCCGGGTCGCTCTCGATGGAGAAGGGCTCCGTGGTGTTCGCCACAGCCGACCAGATGACGATCGACGAAGGTGCCTACGTCTCGTTGGCCCAGGCCCGCGAGGTGAAAGCCGATGGCGACGTTCGTGCGTTCATGCTCTTCAGCAACTACGTGCGCGCGGGCGGCAACGTCACCAGCACGCTAACGACAGCGGGCGCCGCGGCCTTCGGGGCGGCGTTCGGCGCGGTCGTTGTGCTGCTGTCGAAGCTGCTTCGCCGCTCGTCCTAGAACGTCATCGGCCGGCGAGAACCGGAACACGGGAGGTAGTGAGCATGGAAGCGATCAAGCGAGTCTTCAAGTTCAGCATGGGCAGCGCGCTCGGCGCGGCGATCGGCGCCGGCGTGGCCGCGCTCATGGCGCCAAAGCGTGGCGAGGAGCTCCAGCAGGAGTCGATGGCCTTCGTCGATAAGGTGAAGGCCGAGGGCGAGGCCGCGAAGCTGGCCAAGGAGCAGGAGATGCTCAACCGCTTCCGCTCCCAGGTCAACGATTCCTCGGCGTTCACCGAGCAGGACCGTTACCAGGCGCCGAAGCACGTCTAGACACCGGTTGATGGACCAGATCGGGCCCCCGGAGCGCGTCACCTGATGACGCTGCCGGGGGTTCGGCCTGTCGCAGGAGAACAGCACATGGCACACGGTCGCACGGTCGGCGTCGTCGGCGCCGGGCAGCTGGCGCGGATGATGGCCCAGGCCGCGATCCCGCTCGATATCCGCCTCGTCCTGCTCGCCGCCAGCGAGGATGACGGCGCCGCGAAGGTCGTCCCGGACGTGATCGTCGGCTCGCCGGACGACCCGGCGAAGGTGCGCGAGCTGGCGGAGGCCTGCGACGTCCTCACGTTCGACCACGAGTTGGTCGACCCGCCGTCCCTTGCGGAGCTGGAGGCTGACGGGCATGTCGTTTGGCCGTCGGCGGCCACGATGGCCCTCGCGCAGGACAAGCGTCGCCAGCGCCGGGAGCTCGCCGAGATCGGCTTGCCGGTGCCCGCCTTCCGCGATGTCGAGACGATCGAAGACGTGACGTCGTTCGCATCGGAGCACGGCTGGCCGGTCGTCCTCAAGGCAATCCGTGGCGGGTATGACGGGCGCGGTGTCTGGGTCGTGCGGGATGCCGACGAGGCGGCGCGCGTGATCGACGAGGCGCATGCCGCCGGGCTGATCCTGCTGGCCGAGGAGCATCTGGATCTCGACCTGGAGCTCGCCGTAGTCACCGCGCGCCGCCCGAACGGCGATATCGCCGTCTGGGAGCCGGTCGAGACCGTCCAGCGCGAGGGGATGTGCAACGAGCTCATCGTGCCGGTCGCGGCGGAATCCCGGTTGCTCGCCGAGGCCGTCGCGCTTGCCCGCAAGATCGTTCGCCACACCGAGGCGGTTGGCGTGATGGCGATCGAGTTCTTCGTCGCTGGCGGCGAGATCTTCATCAACGAGCTGGCGCCGCGCCCGCACAACTCCGGGCACTGGACCATCGAGGGCTCGGCGACCTCGCAGTTCGAGCAGCACCTGCGCGCCGTGCTGGACCTGCCGTTGGGAGATACGCAGGTGCTTGCGCCGGTTGTCGCGACCGAGAACATCGTTGGTCCGCTGGACGGCTCCGATCCATCGGACCGGCTCAGTGCCGCGCTCGCGGTGCGCGGGGCCAACGTCCACCTTTACGGCAAGGATGCCCGGCCCGGACGCAAGCTCGGGCACGTGACCGTGCTCGGTGAAGAACGGGAAGAGGCCAAGCAGCGGGCGAAGCTGGCCGTCGCCCAACTGACCGGCGAGCACGAGACAGGAGGCGAGGCATGAGCAACGAGACATCGCCGCTCGTCGGCGTCGTCATGGGGAGCGACAGCGACCTGCCAACCATGGAGGCCGCGATCGACGCCCTGCGGGAGTTCGACATCCCGCTGGAGGTGCGGATCCTCTCCGCCCATCGCACGCCGGACGAGATGTTCGAGTACGCTCGCGCGGCGGCCGGAAGAGGCGTGCGCGTGATCATCGCCGGAGCCGGTGGCGCGGCGCACCTGCCCGGGATGGTCGCCTCCGCGACGCCACTGCCGGTGGTCGGTGTGCCCGTCGTGGCCACGGCCCTCGCCGGGGTCGATGCGCTGCTGTCGATCGCCCAGATGCCCGCCGGGGTCCCGGTCGCGACAGTCGCGATCGGGAACGCGCGTAACGCGGGCCTGCTGGCGGTGCGTATCCTCGCCGCCGGTGACGACGCGCTGAGGGCGCGCATGGAGACGTTCCAGCGCGAGCTCCACGACCGGGTACGAGCCAAGGATGAGTCGGTCAGCGCCCGATATGCGCGATCCTGCGCGGTAATCTTGACCCTTCCGCCAGCAAAGTTTCCCGGACTGTGTAAACTTGAAGCGGGTGTTTCCCGATTGGGGCTAAGTCGCGCTGTCCCGTTCCTCAGGCTGGAATGCGGGTATGCGGGGCGTGTGATCGTGGGCAAGGCGACCAGATATGTCCAGTGACTTCGATAAGGAACAAGGCCGCGACGTCGTGCACCACCGCGCCGAGGCCGTGACGGATCGCGTCACCATGGCGGAGGCTGCCCGGCTCAAGGGCGTCTCGTATCACACGGTGTCGCGTGCGGTTCGTCGCGGCAAGCTCCCGGTGTTGCGCCTGGGGCGCATGGCGCTTATCTCCATGGCCGACCTTCAGGAATGGCAGCCGATGAAGGAGCGCGCGCCGCGCAAATATCGGCGCAAGCAGCGCGCGACGAGTGGGTTCGATCCGCTCCACCTGATCGACGTCGAGCACCTCGAGCTCGTGCGCCGGCTGGCGACCTTCTATGAGCTGATCGGCAAGATCGCCACCGAGGGTTCGCTTGAGGATCTCGCCGACGTCGTGACCTCGCGCTTCGCCGAGGCGCTGCATCTCGACCGCGCGTCGATGTGGCAGTTCGACCTCGATGCCGAGGTCGCCCGCCGATTGGGGACGTATGAGGACGCCGTCCTGCGCCTTCCGGACGAGGTGCCGATCGACGCGGCTCGCGTGCTGGAAGAGTTCGCGTCGCACCCGCGCCCGTACATCATCGATGACCTCAACGCCCGTGTGAGTGCCACATTCCCGGATGGTGACTCGCCCAGCTTGGCCGACGGGCCAATCCTCGTTGCCCCGATGATCTACCAGGACCGCAAGATCGGGATGATCCTCGGCGACTGGCGCGGTTCGGCCATCGATATCAGCAGCGAGGCGCTTGAGGTGGCGGACGTCATCGCCAAGCAGGTCGCCATTGCAGTCGATAACGTCGCCCGCCGCCAGCTGGAGACGCGTCGTCGCCTCCAGCTCGAGGCGATGATCGACGACCTCAACGGCGCCGTCTCCGCGTTCGATCACCGTGGCCGGCTGACCTACTACAACGACGCCGAGCTGGAGATGTTCGACCTCCGGCCCGACGAGGTCTGGCTCGGCCAGCCAATGCGCGATTTTGTCTCCCGGAAGAGCCGGCTCAGCCTCTCCGGCAAGCCGATCTCGGTCGACGACAACCCGATCATGCGCGCACTGCGGGGCGAGCATCTGCAGGACCTGCGTCAGATCGTCGTGCACAAGGACGGCGAGCGCCGGTATGTGTCCACCACCTCGCGCCCGGTCTTCGTCAACGACGAGCTGGCCGGTTCCGTGACTGTGACCCGCGATGTGACGCAGGAGCGGGCCGGATCCGCCATCGACTCGCCCTATCTCGAGCAGCTGGAGCATGCCCTGCGCCGCTCCCAGGCGATCTCGGATATCGTCGTTGAGATCAATGAAACGCAGGCGTCGCTCGATGTCGAGCGCATGACGCAGTTCGCCATCGACCGAATTGCCGACGAGTTCAACGCCGCATCCGGGTTGCTCTGGGTTATCGGTGGCGATGGCAAGTACCACCTTGCGTCGTCGTTCTGCGCCGATGGGGAGCAGGTCGCCGAGGCGGTCTATCCGCCGGGCGCGCTCAGGCTCGCGGAGGGCGCCCTGACCCGCAACAAGCCGGTGCTCGTCGCCTGCGACACCTTCCAGGGGTCGGAGACCGCGATGCGCGTGCGGGAGGACATCACGTACGTGCTGATCATTCCGATGCGGATTCGCGGCCAGCGTATCGGTGTCGCCTACCTCGGCTTCCGGGACTATCCGGAGATCGACGAGTCGGATGAGATCTTCGCGGCTGTCTGGGGGCGTCAGTGCGCACAGGCGATCGATACCGCGATGCTTTTCCACCAGATCGAGTCGTCGCATCGGCGTCTCGTGGGCGTGATCGACCAGCTCCCGCAGGCGGTCGTGATCGTCGATGGCCCGACCGGCACGGTCAGCGTGGCCAACCAGGCGGCGAACCGCTTGTGGGGCACCGATGTTGAGGAGGGCGCGGACGTTACGGGCTTCCCGGTCATGAACACCGAGGGCGACCGGCTGGAGGGTGACAATCACCCCTTGCTGCGTTCGATCCGCACGGGCCAGCAGATCGTCAGCGAGCCGTTGCTGGTCCCGCAGCCGGACGGCACCCAGATCGAGGTACTGGCGAACCATGCGCCGATCTTTGACGTCCGCTCGGCGGTCGTCGGCAGCGTCTCCGTGCTCCAGAACCGGTCCGACTTCAAGTCGCTCGACCGCGCCAAGGACGAGTTCATCTCCGTCGTCGCCCACGAGCTGCGTAACCCACTCACATCGCTACGGGGCAATCTGCAGCTGCTCCAGCGGCGGCTGCGAAAGCGTGAAGACGAGGAGGCTGACGGCGAGCGCCAGCGCGTCGAGACCGCGATCCAGCAAGTGGACCGCGTTGCCGACCTGGTCAGCCGCATGCTGGACGTCTCCCGCGTCGATATGGGCCGGCTGGACGTCTCGCCCGGCGAGACCGATGCTGTTTCGCTGCTCAACGAGGTCGTCAACGCCGCCGTCGGGCTGGACCCGAACCGGGAGTTCAACGTCGACGCCCCGGCGCAGATGCCGGTGGTCTGGGATGCCGCGCGGATCCATCAGGTGTTGAGCAACCTGATGCAGAACGCCGCCCGTTACGCCCCCGGCACACCGGTCGACATCACGCTGGAAGAGTTCGCCGGTGACCGCGTGCGCATCCGGGTCCGCGATCATGGCCCGGGCGTGCCGGAGGCGATCCGCCGTCGCCTGTTCAAGCAGTACTACCGCTTCGACGACGGCAATGATGACGATCACCATGCCGCCGCCGACGGGAGCCGCGGGCTCGGCATCGGGCTCTACATCAGCGCCCGGCTGGTCCGGGCCCACCACGGCACGCTGAGCGTGCGCAACGACCCGGAGGGCGGCGCGGTCTTCACGCTCGACCTTCCGCGTGACGCCAACGTCGACGGGGACGAGCAGGGCGACTGATCTGCGCCTGTCGACGGGAGCCGGCGATCCTCGAAGTGGCGAAACGCGACGCGGCCCGGGAATAATCCCCGGGCCGCGTCGCTGCTGTGTGGTGTGATCGTCGCTACGCCTGGGTCGCGACGCCCTCTTCGGCGGGAGCCTGGATGCCCTCCAACAGCTCCTCGGCCTCGTCCTTCTCCAGCGGCAGCGTGCGCTGCGCGCCCTCCGGGAGAACGTCCTTCGCCGCGGCGATGAAGTCCACGAACAGCGGGTGTGGTCGGTTCGGGCGGCTGCGGAATTCCGGATGGAACTGGACACCCACGAAGAACGGATGGTCCTTGAACTCCATGATCTCGGCCAGCTTGCCGTCCGGCGAGGCGCCGGAGACGACCAGGCCGGCCTCCGCGAGCTGATCGCGGTAGGCGTTGTTCACCTCGAAGCGGTGGCGATGGCGCTCGAAGACGGTGCCCTCGTCGTACGCCTCCGCGGCGCGGGTGCCTGGCTCCAGCCGGCATTCCCACAGGCCGAGGCGCATCGTGCCGCCCATCTCGACGTCCTTCTGGTCCGGCATCAGGTCGATCACCGGGTACGGCGTCTGGGAATCGATCTCCGTCGAGTTCGCGCCCTCAAGGCCGAGCAGGTTGCGCGAGGCCTCGATCACCATCATATGCAGGCCGTAGCAGAGACCGAGGTAGGGGAGGCCGTGCTCGCGCGCGTACTGCACGCCGGCGATCTTGCCCTCGATCCCACGCGGGCCAAACCCGCCTGGAACGAGCACCCCATTGACCCGTCGCAGCTCGTGCTCCAGCTCATCGGGCGTCACCGTCTCGGAATTGATCCAGACGATCTCGACGTCGACGTTGTTCACGACGGCGGCATGCATCACCGCCTCGTAGACGCTCATGTAGGCGTCGTGCAGCTCGACATACTTGCCGACCAGCGCGACGCGGATGGGCTTGCGCGGCGTGTGGATCTTGTCCACCATCCGCTCCCATTCCCGGTTGTTCGCCTGCTCCGGCAAACCGAAGGCGCGGGCCACGTAGCGGCCAAGCCCGGCGCGCTCGAGAATCAGCGGCACCTCGTAGATCGTCGAGGCCGTCGGCATGCCGATGACGGCTTCCTTCTCAACGTCGCCGAAGAGGGCGATCTTGTCGCGCACGTCGTCCGGCATCTCGCTGTCCGCGCGGCAGATGATGATATCCGGCTGGATACCGACGCCCCGCAAGTCGCGGACGCTCATCTGCGTCGGCTTGGTCTTCATCTCGCCCGTCGCGCCGAGCTCCGGCAGCAGCGTGACGTGGATGCTGAGGCTGTTGCCACGGCCCACCTCGCGGCGCATCTGGCGGATCGCCTCCAGGAACGCCTGACCCTCGATGTCGCCGACGGTGCCGCCGACCTCGACGATCACGACATCGGAGTCGTGCTGGCGAGCGGCGAGGCGGATGCGGCTCTTGATCTCATTGGTGATGTGCGGGATCACCTGCACCGTGCCGCCGAGGTAATCGCCGCGGCGCTCCTTGGCGATCACGGCCGAGTAGATCTGGCCCGAGGTGACGTTCGACGCCTTGGACAGGTTCTCGTCGACGAAGCGCTCGTAATGCCCCAGGTCGAGGTCGGTCTCGGCGCCGTCATCGGTGACGAAGACCTCACCATGCTGGTACGGCGACATCGTGCCCGGGTCCACGTTCAGGTACGGGTCGAGCTTCATGATCGAGACGCTGGCGCCGCGGTTCTTGATCAACCGGCCGAGCGACGCCGTGGTGATGCCCTTGCCTACGGACGACACCACACCACCGGTTACGAAAATATACTTGGGCATCCAGGTCCTCCGGGCCACTTCGATGAGCGAGACAGACGAGACGACGCGAACGTATCGATCAGGATTCCGGGTTGAGCAGCACGATCTGCATCTGGTCGGAGAGGTCGGACGGCTTGACGGTGAGCTTGTCGACGGACGCCGGCATCTCGATGCCGAGATGCTTGCAGAAGGCGCCCACCTCCTCGAGCTTGGCGTCGCCCTTCGCCGTTCGGTACTGCATGGGGATGACCATCTTCGGCGAGAGGTTGCCGACGACTTCGGCGACATCCGCGGGAGAGAGATGCGGCCCGCCACCAGCCGGGGCGAACAGGATATCGGCGTTGGAGAGCGCCTCAACGGTGTCGTCGTCGAGCTGATGCCCAAGGTCACCGAGGTGGACGAAGCGCATGCCGTCCATGAGGGTCTCGAAGATCGTGTTGTAGCCGTGCTCGGCGCCCTTCGCCTTGTCATGGTACGAGCGCCAGCCGCTGATGAAGACGCCGTGCAGCTCATACTCGCCGGGGCCATCGATCAGCGCATATTCCGGCTTCACCATCTGGGTGTTGCTGGTCTCGTGATCGCCGTGGGAAACGGTGACGATGTCCGCCGTCTGCTTGCCTGGCGAATACCCGGTCTTCTTGCCGACCGGGTCCATGAGGACAATCGCCTCACGCGCGCGGACACGGAAGCAGTTGTGTCCAAACCATCGAATCTCGGCCATGGGTCGATTGATGCTCCTCGATAGCGGGGGGATCGCGAGGAAACGCTCTGCGCCCCCACCACTACGCAAAAACAACACCACATCGCCACGCGCGAGCGGTTTGCGCTCGGGTGCGGGCTGCGGGGCGTTATGGGACGAAGGTTCTCGGGGAGGGAGAAAGCGTATGTCTGGCGTTTGAAAAACGGGGATGTCTTTCTGCCGCCTCTTTCATCATACCACGCCATGGCACCCGCGTACCTACGCGGGGAGTGTGGCAACCAGGCTTCTGTAGTCTCGGGCCCTGTGCCCGAGACATCGGCCGCAGGCCGATACGTGCACGACGAGATCGGGCGCACCTCCGCCGCTTCGCAACAGGTCTCGTCCTCTGTGGGCGAGACGACAGTGAGAACGTCAAGAACCCGCCAGAAGGTGTGATTCTCTGCGACCACCTGTTTACCGTGTCGCGGCGACCACCTCGAGGAACCTCTCGACGTCATACAGCGCCGCCTTCGCGCCGGGGTTTCCCAGCGGCGGATACATCAGGTCGAACGCATGCTCCGTCCATGGCAGCTCGACGTAGACGACCGGCACGCCGGCGTTCTCCAGCGCTATGTGGAGCTTGCGCGCGCTTTCCAGCGGCACGACGGCGTCATGCGTTCCCTGGAACATCAGCGTCGGCGGGGCCGAGGGCGTCACACGACGCAAAGGCGACGCCCGGTCCGCCATCTCCGGCACCTCGTCAGGGGTGCCGCCGATCAGGTTACGCATCAGCTGGTCAACCGGCGGTGCGGGTGGCGACTGCGCCGGCGTCAGCGTCCGGCCCATCATCAGCTTCGTGAAGAAATCGCCAACATTGCTGGCTTTCGGTGAGGTGGCTGGCGGTGCGGCCGGCGCGCCCGCGGCCTGTTCCTGACCCTTCCAGCGGAGATAGCACGAGCGGAGTTCAGGGATGCCGTACCAGGAGACGATCCCCATCACATGCGTATCCACGTCGCGTAGCTCGCTTGGCTTCAAGAGACGCGCAAGCCAGGTGCGCGCGAAAGCAAGGACGCTGGTCTAGTCGATCGTGTCGTCCGGGACGGCGTCCCCGGACTCCTCATCCGCGCCTTCAAGCGTCTCCATCACCTGGCGGATGATGTCGTAGCCGTACCCGCGCCGCCCGAGGAACCCGCTGAGGCGACGGTAGCGGACATCGCGGTCCTGGCCACGTAGCGATTCGTACTTCTTCCGTGCCAGCTCGAGCGCATCACCGTACTCGTCGACACCGGCTTCCTCCACCGCGCGCTCGATGGTCTCCTTGTCGACGCCCTTCTGGGCCAGCTCGCGCTTGAGCATCCGCTCCGAGCGCGGGCGGGATGACTGTCGCGATTCGACCCAGCGCTCCGCGAATGCCTCGTCGTCGAGATAGCGCAGGTCCTGCATGCGGGCGACGGCGGTGTCGACGGCCTCCGGCGCGTAGCCCTTCTCGCGCAACTTCGTGCGCAACTCACCGGCCGCGCGGGGCCGGTACGAGATCAGGTTCAGCGCCGCGGTGATCGCCTTCTTCGCCTCGTCCTCCTTCAGGAGCCGGGCGATGGCCGCCTCGTCCAGTACGTCTCCCGCCTTCAGGCGGTGGTCGAGCTGGATGTCCATGTGGAGCCCGAAGGCGAACGTCTCGTCGATGAAGATATTCACGCGGGCGTTATCGCGCTGCTGGACCTTGATCGCCGTGATCCGGCCCGGCTTCGGGGGTTCCTTCGGCTGGTCGTCATCGCGCCGCCGGCGCGAGCGGAACGGGCTCATGGCTCCCTCCGGCAGGCCTCCAGCGATCGCCGCTGCCGGCCCTCGGCATCGAAGTTGGCCGGGTCCAGCCAGGCCTCGAAACCCGCCCGGATCGCCGGCCACTCCTCCGTGATGATCGAATACCAGGCGGTATCGCGATTGCGGTCGCGCACGACGATCGCGTTGCGGAAGGTGCCCTCGTACGTGAACCCGAAGCGGCGCGCGGCGGCTTGTGACCGATCGTTGCGCGCGTTGCACTTCCATTCGAGCCGTCGATAGCCAAGATCGTCAAACGCGTGGGAGGCGAGCAGGAAGATCGCTTCGGTCGCGGCACGGGAACGCTGCATGCGCCCGCCGAACCAGATGTGCCCGATCTCGATCACGCCGTTCGTCTCGTCGATGCGCATGTACGACGTCTGTCCCGAGGGATTGTTGCCCTCCGGGATGACGGCGTGGAAGAGGGGATCGGGCGACTGGCTCGCCGACTCGACCCACGCCCGGTACTCGTCAACGTCGCGGTACGGGCCGTTCCCCATGTAGAGCCACAGGAGTGGATCGGCGCCCTCACCCTGCGCCGCCTCGAACAACGCTTCCGCGTGCCGATCGGCATCGATCGGCTCGAGCGTGACGTAGCGGCCACGGAGCGGTTCGCGCGCCGGGCGCGTCACCGGTGACCAGTCCAATCGGGGTCCCAGCTCGCGGTCGAGCGTCACATCGTCCATGGAGCGTCCTTCTATGAGGTGCGGGCCTGCAGCTGGGTGATGAGTGCGTGGAGTGCCCTTGCGGCCGGGGCGTCGTGATCCGGCAGGGCGGCGGTCAGCGCCCGGTCAGCCCGCTCGTGCGCCTCGGTGACGTGAGCCATGGTGGCGGCCTCGACATCGTAGCGGGCGAGCATGGCGAGCACCTCGTCAGTGCCCTCCGGGCCGATCTCCTCCATGCTATACAGCTCGGTGAGCCGCTCACGATCGTCCTCGCTCGCGCGTTCGCGCAGGATGAGGATCGGGAGCGACTGCTTGCGGCGGCGGATATCGTCCGCGGCATCCTTGCCGGTCTCGTCGGCCGGCGCCCAGATACCGAGCATGTCGTCGCGGATCTGGAATCCCATGCCGACGGATTCGCCGACCTCCCCGAGCTGACTGGCGACCGTGCCGGAGGCGCCGCCAACGATCGCGCCGGCCCAGGCGGCGAAGCGGAGGATCGCGGCCGTCTTGCCACGAATCATCGTCAGGTACTCGTCCGGGGTGACGTTGGCGCGCCCCTCATTCTCGAGATCGAGCACCTGCCCGCGCACGATCTCGATCGTGGTGCGGTTGAAGGCGGCGGCGAGCTCGCGCAGCGTGCCGGCGTCATGTGTCGGATGCGGCGTGCGCAGCATGGCGAGCTGGGAGGCGGCGAAGAGCGCGTCCCCGGCGTTGATCGCCTGGGCGTCGCCCCAGACGCGCCACACGGTCGGGCGATGCCGGCGGTTTGGGCTGCGGTCCTGGATATCGTCGTGGATCAGGGTGAAGTTGTGCAGGAGCTCGGTTGCCGCGGCGATCGGGGCGGCATCCTCCGCCGAGCCGCCGACGGCCTCCGCGGTCAGCATCGCGATCACCGGACGAATGCGCTTTCCGCGCACGACCTCGCGCGTCGCCGCCTCTGTTGCTTCGCCGGAGGAGCTGGAGAGACCGAGGTGATAGCGCGCCATCAACAACATCAGCGGCGCGTCACCCTCCAGAGACGCCAGCGAGGCGTCGATCTCACGGTCCAGCAGGGCCATCAGGTGGTGGCGCTCTGCCTCACGTCGGTTGTCCTGGCGGTGCTGCTGGCGTGACTGCACAGTCGATATGACCTCTCACTGGCCTGCGCCCCCGATTGCGGCGCATATGTGGCCTGATAAGGAGCCACATATCTCGAAGAAACCCATCCAGATGACGTAGAATAGCGTATATGAGGCAGGCGATCTGGACAATCATGCCGATCGACGCCAGGGATGGGCCCCGGGTTCGTCCCGTCTTCCGTCCCGGTACCTGCCCAATCGATGACAGGGGTTGAGCCCAGCCATGTTGATCTACTTCATCTTCTTCATTCCTGGCATGCTGCTGATGCTTTGGGCTCAGAGCAAGGTCAAGGGGAACTACAACAAATACTCCAAGGTGCCGAACATGGCCGGTATGACCGGCGCGCAGGCGGCACGGCGGATTCTCGACGCCAACGGGCTGCGAGATGTGCCGATCGAGCCGGTGCGCGGCGAGCTGTCCGACCACTATGACCCGCGCAAGCGGGCGCTTTTCCTCTCGCAGGGCGTCTACGGCGTGCCGTCGATCGCGGCCGTCGGCATCGCCGCCCATGAAGCGGGCCACGCGATCCAGCACGCCACCGCATACGGGCCGCTGGTCGCGCGGACGAATATCGTGCCGGTGGTGAACATCGGCTCGAATCTCGGCTTCATCGTCCTCCTGGCCGGACTGTTCATGCAGCTCACCGGCCTGGCGTGGGCGGGTGTGGCCCTGTTCAGCCTCTCGACGCTGTTCGCGCTGATCACGCTGCCGGTCGAGTTCGACGCCTCGAAGCGGGCCAAGCTCGCGCTCGTCCAGGTCGGGATCCTCGACAACGGCGTGCAGGGCGGGCAGGAGATCAAGGGCGTGGACAACGTCCTCGATGCCGCCGCCTGGACCTACATCGCCGGCTTCGCGGCCTCGGTCCTGCAACTGCTCTACTACGTGATGATGGTCACGGGGATGAGCCGCAGCAACGACTAGCGGCTCCGGAACCGAGCTACACACGAACGCGCCCTCCCGGTTCCCGGGCAGGGCGCGTTTCTTTTCGGTCATCGACGGGTAGGGGAGGGCCCTGGGTCCTCCCGACAAGCCGGGGCGCCCTACATCTCGTCCCAGACGCTCTTTGCCGCTGCCATGTGTTCCAGGTGCTGCCCGAACTCCGGGAACGGCTCGGTGATCGTTACCAGCGTGATGTGGCTGACATTCTCGTTGCGCAGCCGCTCGAAGTCCCGCTTCCACGCGTCCCTGTCGTCCGTCGCGACGTTCACCCGCGCGTCGACGCCATAGGTCTCCCAGGGCCGTCCCTGCTTCGCCAGCTCGTCGCGGAGCACGGCCATCGCTGGCGCCTGGGCGGCCTCGGTCGCCCCGTTGACCATGAACCCGTCCGCGATGCGCGCGCCACGGCGCACGGCCGCCTCCGCCGAACCGCCGATCCAGATCGGCAGCGGGCGCTGGACGCCGAGCGGCCGGATCCCCGCATGGTCGATGCGGTGATACTGGCCGGTGTAGTCGATGGTTTCGTGGCTCGTGAGCTGGCGGATGAGGTCGATCTGCTCCACGAACCGCTTGGATCGATCCCCGAACGATTCGTTGAGCCCCTCGAATTCGACCTTGTTCCAGCCGATACCGACGCCCAGCCGGAGCTTGCCGCCTGTCAGCATGTCGAGCGTCGTCGCCTGCTTCGCCACCAGCGCCGTCTGTCGCTGCGGCAGGATGATCACGCCGGTCGCGTATTCCAGCGATGGCGCGGCCGCTGTCATGTGCGCGAACAGAACGAACGGCTCCAGGAACGGGTCCTCCGCGTTATACGCGCCGGACCAGTCCGGACGGGTCTCTTTCGACGCCCCCAGCACATGGTCGTAGGCAAGGAGATGATCGAAGCCGAGCGACTCGACATCCCGCGCGAAGGTCCGCAGGTCGTCCGGTGTCCCGTTAAAGCGGATCTGGGGGAAGACGACGCCGAGGCGCGGACGATCGCCGCGGGAATAAGGAACGAACGCGGTTTCCATGAGGAGAGACACCTTTCCGGCCGTTCTGACGTTAAGTGGGGTGAACGGCCATGCATGACGCGCGGACCGAACGGTGGCGCGTCGTCGACCGCAGACGTCCAGTGTACCGCCGAATCGGCGCAACACCGGGCATGAAGGAGCACCATCTTGACCGCAGACCATACCTCGAAGCTTGCCCACCGCATCAGCCGCCGTGCGGCCGTCTCACTCGCCGCCGGTGGAGCGATCGCTTCCCGGGCAGGACTCGCCGCCGCGCAGGATTCGCCGCCGATCGAGCCGATCGGGCCGGAATCGACGCTGGAGCCAATCACGATCGAGCCGGATCAGCCGCTGCCGCCGACCGAGGCGGAGATCGCGGAAGGGCAGGGCGGGCAGCCGCAACCGGCGGGGCAGGAAGAGCTGTACTTCGCGCAAACCGGGCATAACCTTGGCAAGCCCTTCCTCCAGACCTGGACGGCTCTCGGCGGGCTGGATGTCTTCGGCGCGCCGATCTCCGAGCTGCGGTACATCGCCGATGTGGTCGAGTCGCACCAGACATTCGAGACCATGACCCTTCGTTACGATCCGGACATGCCCTACGAGCAGCGCATCCAGGGGCTCGCGCTGGAAGATCGCGTCGTTCGCCAAATCCTCGGTGGCGCGCCGCCGGCGACCGCGCCTGGCACGCCGACGGGTGAGATTGGCGCGTGGTGGCAGAGCCATGGTGGTGAGCTGATCCTTGGTCGCCCGATTGCCGAGCCGGCGTCCCGCAATGGCACGACGACGCAGGTCTTCGCGAACGCCGTGATCGACCAGGGATCCGACGGCTCGATCGGCCTGCGCCGTCTTGGACGCCAGTGGGTGATCGACAAGGGGCTGGAAAAGGACGAGGCGTTCATTCCTGCGCCGCCGAACCTCGGCGAGACCGCCTTGGTCCAGGCGGAGGGTGGCCTGCGCCTGCGCAGTGGGCCGGGCACGGATTCGGAGATCATCGTGGTCCTGCCTGACAATGCCGAGTTCATCGCCGTTGCTGGCAGCGAGGGGCCGTGGGTGCCGGGCTACGTCGACGGCTACTCCGGCTGGGTGGCCGCGGAGTTCCTGGTCGACCCCGGCACGGTGACGCAGCAGAGCGCGATTGGCGCGAGCGACTGGCGGCTGGATGTCTGGCAGGGCATCGCCCTCGGCGTTACGAACGTGCGCCAGGAGCCGACCACGGCCAGCGCGACGGTCCGCGAGCTGTACCAGGGCGAACCCATCGTTGTTATCGATTGGGTGCGCGGCGAGGAGGTCGTCGAGAACTCCTGGATCTGGGCGCAGCTCGAGGGCGGCGGGTACGTTTTCGCCCGCAACGTCGGCCGTTCCGCCCCGGTGCAGGCGCCGACCGCGCCGGACGACGCCCCGTGGGAGGGCAAGTGGATCGATGTGCACCTCACCCAGCAGCTGATGGTCGCCTATGAGGGCCGCACGCCGGTGCGCGTCGCGGTCGTGACCACCGGTATGCCGGAGTGGGAGACGCCCGTGGGCTGGTACGCGATCAACGCCCGCGTCGAGAACGAGACGATGACGAGCGGCGCGATCGGCGCGGAGTACTTCTACAAGCTGGAGAACGTGCTCTACACGCAATACTTCACGAATCGTGGCCACGCGCTCCACTACGCCTGGTGGCGCACACCGGAGACGATCGGCCGGCCCGGCAGCCACGGCTGCATCAACATGCTGATGGACGACTCGCTGTTCTTCTGGGACTGGGCGAGCATCGGCACGACCGTCTACGTCCGCACGGTGTAGACGACGCTCGGAGTCGATACAGAGCTGCGTGAGCGACCCGGTGATGAATCTCTGGGAGCACCGGGCCGCAGGAGCGCCGTAGCGCTCCGAAGTGCCCGGTGGACTCGGCTATGGCCTTTCCGTGCCCGCTGCGATCGTACGTTCATTGGTGCCGTCGCGACGGGCGTGGCATAGTGCAGGCGGAACGGGATCGTCGCCGGGGGTTCCCGGCTGGCGTTCTCGCTGTTCGTATGGCGTTGCCAGACGCCCTGATGGTCTGCCTGCATGAACGAGGGTCCCAAGCCATTCTCATCGCAATGGCTCAACGCCCCTGCGCCCCAGCCGGAGCCGCGCAAGCGGTGGAGCAAGCGCGTCAACGAGCGCCTGGTCGCCATGCTGGGCTGGGTCCCGGGCGCGCGCGTCTCGGCCGTGCTGGCGGTGCTGATCCTCATCACCGCGACCATGTGGATGGGTCGGCCCGAATCCCTGCGGCAGGCGCCCACGCTGGCGGCGGTGCAAACCCCGGTCCCGAATCTCGTCTTCAACGACGCTCCCGAGGATGACAACGGCGACACCTCGATCTCGACCGATTCCCTGACCGTCACCGAAGGCGGTGAATCGACGCCCACCGAGGGGCCGAAGCTCTCGCTGGAGCTGCCACGCGAGCCGGAAGTCCACGACGGCTCGATCCTCCCCAAGAACCGCATCCTGCTCTTCTACGGGTTCCCCGGCGACGCCAACATGGGTATCCTCGGCGAGTACGACATGCAGCGGCTGATGGAGCTGCTCCAGCAGCAAGCCGCCGAGTACCAGGCCGCCGACCCGTCGCGCCCGGTGAAGATCGCCTTCGAGGTGATCGCCTCCGTGGCGCAGCCCGAGCCGCAGGCGGACGGCAGCTACCTGCTGGACGCGCCTTCCGCGCAGCTCGACGAATACACCGATTTTACGGCCAGCAACGACATGCTGCTCTTCTTCGACCTCCAGATCGGCCGTCGCACGGTGCAGACGGAGGTGGAGGGGTTGCGCCGCTGGCTCCAGAACGAGCATGTTCACCTCGCGCTCGACCCCGAGTTCGGCATGAAGGAGGGGCAGATCCCCGGCTCGGTGATCGGCTCGGTCGAGGCGAAGGACATCACCTGGACACAGCAGTACCTCGTCGAGCTCACGCAGGAGCTCGGGCTGCCGCCGAAGGTGCTCATCGTCCACCAATTCACCGGCTCGATGATCGCGAACAAGGACCAGCTCGCGCCCGTTCCCGGTGTGCAGCTGGTGATCGACTTCGACGGCTGGGGCTCGCCGGATCTCAAACGCACCGGCTACGCCGCGACGATTGCCCAGATGCCGATCGAATACAACGGCATCAAGCTCTTCTACAACCAGGACCAACCGCTGATGACGCCGCAGGAGGTGCTCGACCTCTCGCCGGCGCCGGATATCGTGATCTATCAGTAACGACGCATGCCGCCTTGCGTGGCAGGGATAGGGATGAGGAAAAGGAGCCCATGGGCAAGATCTTCGTGATGGGTGATGAGGGGATAGAGGGCCTGCTGTCGACGGCGCTCGTCGGGCGCATCGCATACGCGTCGCCGTCGGTGAACAATGGCCGCCCGTCGATCGTGCCACTGGCGTATGGCTATGACGGCGATGCCATCTACGCGGTCGGCCCGGTCGGACAGAAGATCCGTGTCATGCGCGAGCAGCCGCTGGTCAGCTTCGAGGTCGATACCGCCGAGGCGGAGGACCGCTGGCAGTCGGTTGTCGCGGAAGGCGCGTATGAGGAGCTGTCGGACCCGATGCTGCGCGCCCATGGTCTCTCGGTCATCTTCCGCGGACGCGAGGTGCCGCCGATCCCCACCGAGCATGTCGTGTATCGTATTCGGCTGACATCCAAAACCGGACGCTTCGAAGTGCCGGACGAAGAGGCCGCGCGGTACGAGATGACGGCCTGAATCACCGTACGAATGCACATAACGCGTAAAGGGGCGCCATATCGGCGTCCCTTTACCATGCATTGGCGCTGCTCTTGAAATCGCACAGGTGCTTCTTGCAGGTTGACGATTCACACTCATGAATTGCATCATGATCAATGTATTCAGCACATACCGGCCACGGGGCCGGGCAAAGATGGCCGAATTCAGCTCGAGTTCAGGTTCGTCGCAATACAGCTGCACTCCAAAGGCGGAGCAGCAGCAGGAGGACATAACCGTGAGCATGAAGTTCCTTCCCACGCCGGCCAATAAGTTGATGCAGGACGCGATCACCGGCCGGGCAACCCGCCGCGAGATCATCAAGCGCGGATCGGCCCTCGGCCTCGCCGCGGTGACCATGGACAAGATCCTGTTTGCCTCGTCCGTCGGTGCGGCGGCGGCCTCGCAGGCATCCCCGTCGGCGGACCAGCCGGTCGGCTGGTCCATGGAGCAGCCGGAATGGCTCGATATGGACCTGAGTGGCCAGACCATCAATTGGATGGGCAGTGACGACGGCGTCGGCGCCGCGTACGACCAGGCCATGTGCGACGCGTTCGCCAAGTGGACCGGCGCGACGGTTAACTTCCTTCCGGGCGCGCAGTCCGCGACCGACCGCCTGACCTACTACACGCAGGCGCTCTCCGCCGGCTCAAGCGACTTCGACGTCGCGCAGATCGACGTGATCTGGCCCGGTATCATGAACCAGTGGGCGGAGGACCTCTCGCAGGAGGCCCAGGAGCTTGCCGACGTCGGCAGCACCTTCTTCGAGCGCATCCTCGACAACAACACCATCGACGACAAGGTCGTCTCTCTCCCGTTCTTCACGGACGCGGGACTGCTCTACTACCGCACTGACCTGCTTGAGAAGTACAGCTACTCCGAGCCGCCGACGACCTGGACCGAGCTTGAGGAGATGTCTCAGGCCATCCTTGACGGCGAAGGCAGCGGCAACAGCGCCTTCACCGGCTTCACCTTCCAGGCGGCGGCCTACGAGGGCCTGACCTGCAATGGCCTCGAGTGGCAGTTCTCCAACGGCGGCGGCGTGATCGTCGATCCGGATGGCACCGTGACCGTGAACAACGATCAGGCCAAGGCCGCCATCGAGCGCGCCAAGGGCTGGGTCGGCACGATCGCCCCGAGCGCCGTGACCGGGTACATGGAAGAGGACTCCCGCGGCGTTTGGCAGGGTGGCAACGCCGCCTTCCACCGCAACTGGCCGTATGTCTACTCCATCTCTGCGGCGGACGACTCCGACCTGCAGGGCAAGTTCGACATCGCGCAGTTGCCGATGGGCGACGGCGATGGTGCCTCCCACGCCGCGACCCTTGGTGGCTGGAACACCTTCGTTCCGTCCTCCGCGGCAAACGTCGAGGGTGGCCGCCTCTTCGCGAAGTGGGTCGGCTCGGCCGAGCAGCAGTACTCCCGCGCGATCGAGCGCTCCCAGAGCCCGACGATCAAGGAAGTCTACGACCGCCCCGAGGTCTTCCAGGTCAACCCGTTCATGGAGCGCCTGTACGACGTCTTCGCCGAGGGTTCGGTGGCCCGCCCGTCGAACGTCGCGCAGGACCTCTACGGCGAGCTTTCGATCGCCTACTTCACGAAGATCAACGAGATCCTGACTGGCCAGCATGACGACATCTCTCAGGCGATGGACGACCTCGCCGGTGAGCTCGAAGACATCATGGCCGACGTCTAGGGATTCACACGCCGGTGAAGAATTTGTGTGTGCCGGCGCTGGCTGGCACACACAATGTACGGGATGGCCGTCGCCGGACGGAGCGTGATCGCTCCCTCCGGCGATTCCCGTCTGGAGAACCCCATGAGCGTACATGGAGCTGACGTTGCACCGGTCCCGGTGAAACCAGAAGATGCGAAGCCGCGCCAGCGGGGACCCGGGCGGGCGCCGAGATCGAAGTTCGGGCGGGAGCAGGAGCGTCTTGGCTGGCTGCTGGTGCTTCCCTCGGTCCTGGTCGTCGTGCTTATCGCGATCTACCCCCTGATCATGAGCTTCTACTACAGCACGACGAACTTCCGCATCACCAGGCCGGATCGTATCCAAAGCGTGGGGCTGGACAACTACCGCGAGCTTTTCTCGGACGATGTCTTCATCTCATCGCTCTGGAACACCACAATCTTCACTGTCGTGGCCGTTACCCTTGAAACAGTCTTGGGCATGATCATCGCCCTTACCATCCACTCGAACTTCAAGGGTCGCGGTCTCGTCCGCACCTCGATGCTTGTGCCGTGGGCGATCCCGACCGTCGTGTCGACGTTGCTCTGGGGCTGGATGCTCCATGACCGCTATGGTGTGGTCAACCAGCTCTTCAAGTTCCTGCGCATCGACCGCCTCCTCGTGAACCTGGGCATCGTTGACAGCTTCGAAAACTTTGACTGGGCAGGTAACACCAGTACCGCGCTCGGCTCAGTGATCGCCGTCGACGTCTGGAAAACGACGCCATTCATGGCCCTGCTCATCCTCGCCGGTCTTCAGGTCATCCCGGAAGACGTCTACGAAGCGTCCCGGGTCGACGGTGGGAGCAAGTGGCAGCAGTTCTGGGACATCACCTTGCCGCTCTTGCGCCCGGCGCTCCTGGTCGCGCTGATCTTCCGCACGATGGCGACGTTCCGCGTCTTCGACATGATCTACGTGCTCAAGGGCTACGCGACCGAAACGATGTCGGTGGCTGTGTACACCCACCGTGAAGTCGTCGCGTCTTCAAAGGTAGGCTACGGCTCCGCCGCCGCGGTCGTGATCTTCCTGATCATCGGCCTCATGGTTATCGGTTATACGCGCCTGATCCGGGTGGAGGAGGGATAAGCATGGCAACCACACTGGAGCGGGAGACGATGCCAGCCGGCCATTCTCCCCTGATCAAGACCTCGCCCGAGGAACTGGGCCGTATCCGCAGCACCTACCAGAAGAAATCGAACTTCAGCCTCGGTCGTACGATCGGGCGCGTTGGCTTCTGGGCACTGATCATCCTGATCTTGCTCTATACGCTGTTCCCGTTCTACTGGGCCATCGTGTCGTCGCTGAAAACGACCCAGGAAGTCGTGCGGACGCCTCCCACCTTCTGGCCAGAGAACCTGACCTGGGCGAACTACCGAACGGTGTTCCAGAACGATACGTTCATCCTGGCGCTCCGCAACTCGGCGATCGTCTCCGGATCCGTTGTGATCCTATCGCTCTTCTTCGGCACGGTGGCAGCCTATGCCATGGGACGCCTGAAGTTCCGCGGGCGGACACCGATCCTTTACCTGATTCTCTCGATGACGATGTTCCCGGGCGTGGCGATTCTCGGCTCGCTGTTCCAGCTGATGCGCCAGTTCCACGCGTTCAATACCCTCTGGGGCCTCGTGATCGTCTACCTGACGTTCGCGCTTCCGTTCACCATCTGGGTGCTGACGAACTTCTTCCGCGCGATGCCAGGTGACCTGGAGGAGGCCGCGCTGGTCGACGGCGCGACACCACTGATGGCGTTACGGCAGATCCTGATCCCCCTGGCCATCCCGGGGATGGTGACCACTGGCTTGCTGGCGTTCATCGAGGCCTGGTCGGAGTTCCTCTACGCGCGGTCGTTCACGCTCACCGAAAACGCCAAGACGGTGCAGGTGGCCATCTCCGAGTTCACCGGCAACCAGCAATACGAGCAGCCGTTCGGTGTCCGCATGGCCGCGGCCGTGGTCGTCACGGTGCCGCTGCTGATCGGCGTGCTGGTCGTCCAGCGCCGGATCATCGCCGGCCTCACCGCTGGCGCCGTGAAGGGGTAGCGATCCCTACCGGGTGGGCTGCGTGGCCCCTACAACCTCGGCGTAGTCTCGGACCACGTGTCCGAGACATCGACCGCAGGTCGTAATCGCCCCTTTGCTGCCGCTTCGCGGCAGATCTCGCACACATGGTGCGAGACTACGGAGATAAAACTCGATACAAGAAGCCGGTCCCGGGCATGACGCCCGGGACCGGCTTTCTGTTTGCGCTATGTGCTGACGCCTGGGGAGATTATCCCTTGAGGGCGTCGATCTCGCCCTGGTAGCGGTCAAGCGTCTCCGCCACCGGCGCGCCGTTCGACACGATGTCGTTGAACGCGCTCGTCAGGATGTTCTCGACATCCGTCCAGTACGTCACGTTCGGGCGCGGCTCCGTGAAGGTGAGGGCCTCGGTGACCGTCTCGAAGTACGACTGCTGCCAGTCCTCCACTGCGCCGAGCGCGTCGTTGCGCATGCTCGGCCAGCCGTTGCGGGCCGTCAGGGCCTCCTGCACGTCGCGGCTCGCCCACACGCGGAAGAAGTCGAGCGCCATGTCGCGCCGCTGCGAGCCCTTGGTGATGCCGAAGACATCGCCGCCGAGCACCAGCGCGTTACCGTCTGGACCTTCCCAGCCCGCGTACGTCTTGATCTCCTTCTTGCCGCCCTCGTCGACGATCACGTTCACGCCGAACGGCCAGTTCTGGGCCAGCACCACGCTGTTGTTGAGCAGGTAGGTGTTGGTGGTGTCGAACGTCGCCGTCGGGTACTGCGGCGTCAGGTACGGCTTGAGGTCCTGCATGAACTGGAACGCCTGCTGACCCGCCTCGGTGTTGATCTCCAGCGGGTCGCCGCCGGCCTGCCACAGGAACTGGGTCACGGTCACGCCGACCGCGCCGCCCGCGACGCCCTGCACGGAGACCTGGCCGACACCGGCCTTCTCCTTGATCGTCTTCGCCGTCGACATCAACTCGTCCCACGTCTTCGGCGGCTGGACGCCGTACTCGTTGAACTTGTCCTCGTTGTAGTAGGTGATCTGGACGTTCGGCCGCGCCGGCAGGAAGTAGTAGGTGTCGTTGAACTTCAGCACCGGCTTCAGCGCGTCGATCGTCGACGCCGGCATCACATCCTCGGCGTCCGGCAGCTCCTCGACGAGCCCGCCATCGACCAGCGGGGCGATGGTGTTGTTGTCCTGCGTCACCATGTCGATCTCGACGTTGCCGGATTCGACCTGCGCGCGCAGGGTGTTCACCAGGTCGATCGCCTCGATCTGGATGACCTCGACATCGCCGCCGCTCATCTCCTTGAACTTGGAGACGACGACGTCGTTGAAGACCTCCATCTCCGACTCGGCCATCGCGATCGAGATGGTGAGCTTATCGCCCGACCAGTCGCCGACCGACAACTCCTCTTCCGCCGGGGAGGCCATAGGGGTCTGGCCGACCGCGCCACGAGCGCCGAGCGCCGCCGACAGGACCGGGACAGAGATCCCGAGCGCGCCGGCCTTCTTCAGCATGTCGCGACGGTTCATGCCCCCGCCGAGGTACTCGGACACCAGGCTCTTCGCATCGTCTCGCTGTTTCTTCACCATTTCGTGCTCGATCATCAACACCCTCCTTTGGGCTGTATGCGTCGTGTCGCCCGGCACATCCGGGCTCCGCGGATCGGATGAATCCGTTGGCGTTCGTGTTACCCCTTGACCGCTCCGGTGAGCGTCCCGCTCTTGATGTAGCGCTGCAGGAACAGCGTGATGATGAAGACCGGGATCGTCATCATGACGGAGAAGGTCGCCACGTCGGTTACGTTCCCGCGGTTCGCGTAGTAGTACGTGAGCAGCGGCAGCGTGTCCTCCGTGAGGAAGAGATAGATCGCATAGAGCAGATCGTTCCACGAGTCCAACCATGCGAACATAGCCGCAACTGCGATGCCAGGAAGCGCCAGGGGGATGACCACCTTGCGTAGCGTCGTCATCTTGCTGCCACCATCAACCGCGCTGGACTCTTCGAGATCCAGCGGGATCGCCTCGAACGACCCGATCAGGATCCACGCCGCCAGCGGAAGCGTGCGGATCAGGTGCGCGAGGATCAGGCCGACATTCGTGTCGTTCAGGCCCCAGTCGAAGAAGCGCATCGCGATCGGCGTCGCGATAATCACTTCCGGGAACATGCGCGTGAAGAGCACGCCAAGGATCACGGGATACCGGGCGCTCCGTGGCAACCGGGCGATGACGTAGGCCGCGGGGGCGGCCAGCAGGATGGCGATGATTGCCGTACCGGTCGCCACCGTGAGGCTGTGCATCAGCGGCTGGCCGACGGTGTCCCAGTTCGCAAGGCGGTTCCAGTTCTCCCACGTCGGGTTTTCGATCAGGTAGCTTGGGCGCGGCGCGGTGGCCTGCGCCAGGGAACTCACCGAGACCTTGATCAGGATGTACAGCGGGACCAGCAGCATCACCGAGATGATGGCCACCAGCGCCCAGAAGATCACCGTCCCGGGCGTGAATATCTTTCGGAGCCGCGATTTTTCCTCGTATTGCGGCGTTGCGGCCGCGATCTCTGCGGAGCTCATCGATCGTCACCTCCCCGGCGCTCGACAAGGAAGAAGTAGGCGATCACGAAGACCACGATCATCATCAGGAGGATGACCGCTGCCGCGGATGCCGTATTCGTGTTCCCTGCGCGGTAGTCGAAGTAGACGAACGAGCTCATCACCGGGATCGATTGGCCGGCGAGCACCATCGCGATGTCGAAGATGCGGAACGCATCGATCGCGCGGAGGATCAGCGCCATCGTGATCGACGGCATCAGCAATGGCAGCGTGTGGTGCAGGAATTTCTGCCACCCGTTCGCGCCATCGACGCCTGCCGCCTCGTAGACATCACCCGGGATGCTCTCGAGCCCCGCCAGAAGGATCAGCACGACCAGCGGCAGCGCTTTCCAGAGATCGGCGAGGGCGATGGCAAACATGCCGCGGATACCGCTCTGCTGCCAGTACACCGGGACATCGATGATCCCGAGATCGAGCAGGAACCGATTGAGGTACCCGTTGAAGCCGACGATGTAGAGCATCGCCGCGCCGGCAACGATCGTCGGCACGCCCATCGGGATCAGCACGATGGAGCGGAAGATGCCGCGCCCGCTGAACTCGCGGGACAGCATGAACGCGATGCCGAGGCCGATCACCATCTCCAGCGTCACGCCGATCGCCGTGATGCCGAGGGTGTTCACGAAGGCGTCGTTGAACTGGCTCCGGTCGATGATCGTCCGGTAGTTGTCCAGCGTGAAGCTGGACGTCCCTTCTCCGACGAAGCTGTAGTAGATCGATTGCAGCACCGGGATGAACATGAAGTAGAGGATGTATGCCAGGAATGGCAACACCATCAGGATCTCAAACCGGTGTTTACTGATGCGAGCGCCAAACGACCGTCGGTTCGGCGTGAATTCCCTCTCCCCTTGCGGGGATGACGCGTCGGCGCGCGCCGTCGCAACCCCCTGTTGCATCTCTCCACCCTTTCACATCCGACGAGCAGACCTGCAACCCAGAAACCCCCTTTCAGACATCACAGATAGATATATGGTAAGCACATCCTTCGCATATACCGGGCCGCGATCCGCTGTTTATCGGGGTGTTTTCTGCATGCAGTGCGCTTCGGGGATCGCAGACCTGCATCATCGCGGATCGTGTCGTCCTTGGGTGTCGTCTCTATCGTGTCTTGTGTTGGATGCTCACCAGCGTGCATCCAACACGTGCTCTGGCTCCTACCGCCGCACCCGGTCGCGGCCGCGATGTGCGGCGGTACGATGGTTCTCTTGACACGTTCATCGCGGTCAGCTGGTCGAGGAGTCTGTGTCTCTGCAAGACGTGACGTCGTGTTCCTGAGACAAAGATGTCGCGATAGACACGTCCGCCATACCCGCGCATTGATTCGGGTGCGCCGAGCGAGCACAGGCAGGCCATCCCGATGGGAATGACGCCAGATTCAGACCATAGCAATCCGAGGAGACGATGGCTCAGGACGCGCGGCGGAAGTCGGCGAGGATCATCTGGAGGCGCTTGACACCGTTCCAGGTGTTCACGCTCAGCGTCCCGGCCAGGTCCACATTGGCCGCGCCGCGAAGCTCGGCCGCGCGGGCCGCACCGCCCCAGAGGATCGCGTCCAGGCCGCGCCGCCGTCCGCCGACACTGATCTTCAGGTGCTGCTTCTCTCGGCCCATCGTGCGGATGTCGAGGATCCGCGCTCCCTGCACGCCGAACATCGGCAGCGGGTTGTCCTGCCCGAATGGCTCGAGGTGCTCCAGCGCCTCGACGATGCTGACCTGCTGCGCCACCTCGGGCAGCCAGGCATGGAGCTGGAGTGCCGGGGGCTGCGGGAGGGGTACGCCCTGCGCGCGGACGGCATCGGTGACCGCCGCCGTAAAAGCGTCGAGATGCTCGCGCGGGAGGGTCAGCCCCGCCGCGCCGGAGTGACCGCCGTAGCGCGTCATCAGCCCGTCGGCGGCGCGCAGCGCTTCGAGCAGGTTCACGCCCGGCACCGAGCGGCCGGAGCCGGAGAGGACGCCGTCCTGCTCCTGCATGATGACCGCCGGCACGCCGAGGCGCTCGGTGATCTTCGCCGCGATCGGGCCGACGAGTCCCTTGTCCCAGTCCGGTCCATGGAGCGCGAGGAAGGGCTTCTCCGCCCAGCCTGGCGTGGCGAGGATCGTCGCCGCGATCTCCGCGAGGATGTGGTCCGTCCGCTCCCGGCGCTGCTGGTTCCACTGCTCGAGCTGCATGGCGAGGCGGTCGGCGAGGTCGCGGTCATCCGTGAGAAGCAACTCCAGCGCCGCGGATGCCGAGGCGACGCGTCCGGCCGCGTTGAGGCGCGGCGCGAGCCCGAACGAGATGCGATCCGCCGTGATCGCCGCCGGCTCCATCTGTCCGTGCCGGAGCATCGCGCGGACGCCCGGCCGCTCCGCCGCCCGCAGCCGGTGGAGGCCATGACCGACGAGCGCCCGGTTCGCCCCCTTCAGTGCCCCGACGTCCGCGACGGTGCCGAGCGCGACCAGGTCGAGCAGCCTGCCCGCGTCGCCGTTCTCCAGCCGGGTGATGTCGTAGCCGCGCTCCATCAGCCCGAGCACGAAGAGCCAGGCGATGCCGACGCCGGTCAGCTCGCGGTAGATGCCGTCCGGGCGGAGCTGCGCGGAGACGAGGATCGCCCCTTCCGGCCCGTCGCCGTTGAGCGCGTGGTGATCGAGGATGATGACGTCCATGCCCAAGCCACGCGCCAGGGCGACCGCTTCGACGTCGTTGCTCCCGCAGTCGACGGCGATCATCAGCGCGCAACCGGTTTGGGCGAGCATGCGCACGCCGCGCTCGCTCACGCCGTACCCATCCACGCGGTCCGGCACGAACGGCACGACCTTGTCCTCGCCGGCAGCGGAGCGCAGGGCGCGCGTCAGTAGCGTCGTCGAGGTCACGCCGTCGGCATCGTAGTCGCCGAAGATGCCAATCATTTCGCCGTTGTTGATCGCCGTCGTCGTGCGGGTCAGCGCCTCGCGCATGTTCGGCAGGAGGTCCGGCTCCAGCGCATCCGGCTCGCGACGCGTGAGGAAGGCCGCCGCATCCTCCGGAGTGCGGATGCCACGCCGATAGAGGAGGGAGGCGACCAGCCGGTGCGGATGAAGCGCGAGCAGGCCGACATCGTCCGGGATCGGCTCGGGCTCGATCCAGGTTGGTCGCGGGCGTGGGATACGGGAGAGCGGCATTGGGTGTCCCGGGCGTGAGGGCGTACGGTCAGTCTGTCCTGGATGGTACCACCGCCCGATAAGGCGCTGCTCGGAACGACCGTGTGATCCCGCCTCCTGTGAAGGAGCTATTGACCGCGACGCCAGCCACGAGGGCGGGCGGTACGGCGACACATGCGAAACCGACGGGACGGGGAGCGGTACTGCCGCTCCCCTCGGTCACCTCGCGATTGTCGCTGGAACCTAGAACTCCAGGACCATCGTCACGATCTCGAACGGCCGCACCTCGAAGGTGACGCGCTCGCCCTCGACGCGAATGTCGGCGCCTTCGGCGTCCTCTTCCAGCAGGTTCGTGCGGTTCGCCGCCTTCACCGGCCGATCGAAGACCAGCGACGCCTCGCCGCGGATGCCGTGCGGCTCATAGACGCGCAACGTCAGGCCGTCGCGGTCGTGCGCCTTCTTCAGCGCCCCGAATCCGAGCCGGACGCCTTCGTTTTCGACGAACGGCGCGGACGCCGTCGCATCCTCGGCCACCGGCACGGCGATCAGCGGCGCGTTCAGCGCCTTCGCTTCATACGTCACACCCGCGTCGACCCAGTCACCGGTGTGCGGGAAGAACGCGTAGGTGAACTCGTGCGCGCCCTCGTCGGCGGTCGGGTCCGGGTAGAGCGACCCGCGCACCAGGCTCATGCCGAGCACACCATCGACGGCGCTGTGCCCGTACTTGCCGTTGTTCATCAGGGCCACGCCGTAGGTTGGCTCGGAGAGATCGACGAAGCGATGCGCGCTGACCTCGAAGCGGGCGCGCTCCCAGGTCGTGTTGCGGTGCGTCACGCGCTTGTGCACGCCGAACATCGTCTCGAAGACGGCCTCGTGCGTGCGGATCGTGGTCGGGAACACCGCGCGGACCAGCATCATGCGCTCGTGCCAGTCGATCTGGGTCTTGATATCGACCCGGCTTGACTGCGACATGAGGCGGTAGGTCTGCACGAACGTCGAATTGCGCCACGAGCGGGTCACGCGGACGGCGACACGCAGCGGACCGTCCTCGACAAGCTCGATGCTGTCGACGGCGGTGATCTCCTCGCCGATCTCCTCGTAGGTCTCGTCGATGTCCCACGCATCCCAGGCACGCGGGCGGTCAACGTAGGCCCAGAGCTGGTTGCCGCGCTCCTTCAGCGTCTCGCGACCAGCGCGCTTGTCGAACACGCTGTGCAGGGTGCCGTCCTCGCCGATCTCGACGCGGACAACGCTGTTCTCGAGCGTGTAGCCGTTACCGGCCGCCGTCGCGCTGACAGCCTCGGATGCCGCTTCGGAGTGCGAACCCTCACCGGCGTTCGAGAGGACGCGCGTCTCGAACCCGCCGAGGATCTCGGCCGGGTTGTGGATCAGGATGCCGTCCTCGACCGCCTGCTGGTGGACCCCGGTGATCGAGGCGTTGCCCGGCAGGGTCGCCGTCAACGGGCGGGCCTCCAGCGATGGGTTGGCGATCGCGTAGGCCCCCTCGCCGCTGCCGGCGCGGGTGACAATCGCCTCGTCGCGCACGCTCATCGCCGTCTCGGTGACCTCGGTGAGCTGCGGCACGGTGTCCTTGTACACCTCCTTGATGGAGGAGCCCGGCAGGACGTCGTGGAACTGGTTGTAGAGCAGGTCCTGCCACTTCGCGTCGAGCGTCTCGAACGGGAAGTCGCGGCCGTCCAGCGTGCCGAGCGCGGCGAAGGCCTCGGCCTCCGCGAGCCGGTGCTCGCCCTGGCGCATGAGGTACTTTGTCGCGGCCTGGGTGGTCAGCGTCGCGCGGTGCAGCTCCAGGTAGAGCTCGCCGACGTACGTCGGGATGCCCTCGACCGGCAGGCTGGCGAAGAAGTCCTCGACCTTGCCCATCTCCAGCCGCGGCAGCACCGGGTAGTCCTTCAGGCGGTCGTACTTCTCGAGCATGTCCTCGCTCGGGCCGCCGCCACCGTCGCCCCAGCCGAAGGAGAGCAAGGTCTGGTCGTGCCAGCGCTTGCCGACGAAGTTCTTCCACGTCGTGAAGGTGGCGTTCGGCTCGATCAGGCCGTTGTAGCCGCCGTCCGGGTTGTTGAACGTGTGTGTCAGCACCTTGCTGCCGTCGATGCCCTCCCACATGAACAGGTCGTAGGGGAAGACGTTCGCCTCGCTCCAGGTCACCTTGATCGTGAAGAAGTTTTCGATGCCGGCACCGAGCAGGATCTGCGGTACCGCGGCGGAGAAGCCGAAGACGTCCGGCAGCCAGGCGGTCGCGTTGCGGATGCCGAAGGCGTGCTCGAAATAGCGCTGGCCGTAGAAAAGCTGGCGGACATAGGCCTCGCCGCCGCTGACCTGGCTGTCCGGCTCGACCCAGCTGCCGCCGACGGGCTCCCAGCGGCCATCCTTCACGGCCTGCTGGATCGCCGCGAACAGCTCCGGGTCGTCCTTCTCGATCCACGCATAGGCCTGCGCCGACGACTGGTTGAACACGAAGTCGTCGTACTTCTCCATCAGCCGGAGCTGGTTCGACCACGTACGGCGGGCCTTGCGGCGCGTCTCGGCGACCGGCCACAGCCAGGCGAGGTCGATATGCGCGTGGCCGGAGAGCAGGATGTTGCCCTGCGGCGGGTACTTCTCGCGCAGCGCGTCCAGCCGCTCGGCGATCATCTCGCGGGCCGTGCCGCAGGCGTCGAGCGCCTCCTGCGACAGCATCTGGAGCTCGCCCGTGGGACCGTCGTGGTGCCACAGCACGCGCGGGAGCACGAGGTGCCCCTTGTATCCAGGCTGACCGTAGTCGCCCTGGCCGGTGGCGTAGCTGTTGCCTCCGAGCGTATCGCCGGAGATCAGGCGAGTCTTTGCCGTCTCGGTGCTCGTCGGCCAAAACGGCGCGATGACGGCGTAGGCGTCGTCAACGAGATCGAGCAGGTGCGGCATGATCTCGTGGTCCTTGAGGACCTTCGCGGTCGCGATCAGCAGGTGAAGGTCGATCTCCAGCTCGCGCACCGCGTCGTGCGGCACGGCGATGAAGGCGCGCCCGATGGAGGGGTGATCAACGTGGGTCCCGAACATGCCCTTCGGCATCACCTCGGCGTCGATCTGGTAGGTTTCGCCGCCCTCGGCGCTGTCCGCCAGGCGGAAATCCTGGTGGAACGGGTTCAGGCCGTACTGCTTGCCCGGGGTGACGGTGAAGAAGCCTTCGCCACCAAGCCAAAGCTGGAGCTCGACCGGCAACCCGGCCCACGCCTGGGGCACCGTGACCTCGGCGGAGAACCGCGCTGGCCGGTGATGCTCCACGATCGGCCAGGCGTCGCCGCGGTGCAGCCCGGTGGTCGTGCCGTCGGGCGCGGTGAACGTCCAGGCGTCGATCGGCGCGACCATGGCGTTGCGCCAGGCGCGGAGCTCCGGCAGCCAGCGGGCCTGGCGCTCGAGTCGTCGTTCGTCAAATTTGCGGAAGTCTTCCACACCCAATTCCTCTCGCCAGCCTTCACGCGGCCGGACTGTCTGACGCAACGGTGCGTCGTCGTGGAGATGGCCGGTCTCGCACCGGCCATCTCCCTGCTTCGGGGGCGAATGTACCCCCAATCGAATCCGTTGTGAAGGAAGCCTACCCCTTCAGGCCGGCGACCGAGATCCCCTCCGTGAACGCGCGCTGGAACGAGAGGAAGAGGGCGATGACGGGCAGCACGATCAGCGCCGATGCGGCCATCAGGAGGTTGTACTGGATGTCCCGCGCGTTTGCCTGCTGGAAGAACGTCAGGCCGATCGAGAGCGTGTACTTCGTCCCGCTCTGCAGGTAGATCAGCGGGCCCATGAAGTCGTTCCATGCGCCGACGGCCGCGAAGATCGCCACCACGCCGACCGCCGACCGGGCGATTGGCAGGATGACCTGGCCAAATATCTGGAACTCGTTTGCGCCGTCGAGTCGCGCGGCATCCGAAAGATCCTTCGGGATTTGAAGGAAGAACTGACGCATAAGAAAGATCCAGAACGCGTTTCCGAACCAGAGCGGGAGAATCAGTGGCCAGTAGGTGTCGATCATGTTGAACTGGGCAAAGATGTCAAACAGGGCGATATAGAGGACCGGGGCGGGCACGAACACCGTCGCCAGCACGAAGAAGAACACCTTGTCGCGCCCGGGCCAATCGATACGGGAGAACCCATACGCCACGATCGTGTTGGAGATGACCGCGCCCAGGATCGACAGACCGGTGATGAACGTTGTGTTCCAGGCGTATCGCCAGAACGGGAAAGCTTCCGTGGCGCGCACGAAGTTGTTCCAGTCCGGTGAATGAGGAATCAGGGTGGGCGGGTACGCCGCGAGCTCCAGATTCCCCTTCAGCGCCGTCGCGACCATCCAGTAGAAGGGAAGCATGAACAACGTGCACATCAGGATGAGGAAGATCCTGGGTAAGAATCGTTGGCTGAAGATACGGACGTACTTGTCCTTCTTCGCTCGCCTCGGCTGATACAGGTGCTCGCCGTGGGCCTCAATGATTTCGTTTTCTGGGGCCGACGTGGTTACCGCCATGAGTCACTCCTTCCCGCTCGGTGCCCGTGCTAGTTGAGGTCGTAGTTCACCCATTTGTTGGATGTCCAGAAGACGAGTCCGGCAATGATGAACGTGAGGATGAAGATTACGACGCCGATTGCCGAGGCATACCCCATCTGGCCGCCGTACCGGAAGGCATTGTTGTACATGTAGAACACCATGAAGTTGGTGGAGTTTGCCGGTCCACCCTGGGTAATGATGTAGGACTGGGTAAAGACCTGCAGCCCGAGGCTGATGCCGAGGATCAGGTCATAGAGGATGATCGGCGTCATCAGCGGAATGGTGATCTTGCGGAAGCGGTTCCACCAACCCGCGCCATCGAGCATGGCCGACTCATACAAATGTGTCGGGATGCCCCTTAACCCGGCAAGGAAGATCAGGGCGACCTGACCGGCGCCCATCTGCGCGATCATCACGATGCCGAGCTTCGCGTAGTCGGGGTCGCTGAACCAGCTTGGCGGACTCGCGCCGAGGCGGCGCAGGAACTCGTTGATGATGCCCTGGCGGGGATCAAGCAGGATCATGAAGATAAACGACACCGCGAACAACGGGAGCACCGATGGCAGGAACAGGATCGTGCGGTAGATCGGGATTTCTCGTACCGGTTGGTTCATCGCGAGCGCGAGCGCCATCGCCACCACGACGCCGATCGGGACCGCGAACGCTGTGTAGTAGAGGGTGTTCCACAGCGATGTGCGGAAGACGTTGTCGTCGAACATACGTCGATAATTGTCAAGCCCGATCCACACCGGGTCCCCGAAGCCGCCGTACTGCGTGAAGCTGAGGTGGACCGTGTAGTAGATGGGGTAGAGCAAGAACGCGAGGAAGCCGATGATCCAGGGCGAGATAAAGATGAGCCCCAGGAAGAGCCTCTTTCTCTCCTCTTTGGTCATGGAGAAGCGTCGTCGTTTCACCAGTGGCGAGGGTGAGGCGGTGCTGACCGCGTTGGTGGTTGCCATGAGTTCGCATCCCTCACGTCCGGGCATATCCGTTCGGTGCATGAATCCCGATAGCCCGGTTAAGGAAGAGAAAGCCGGGAGCGGCCAGCTGACCGCTCCCGGCACGAGTACGAGCTAGTTGATCGGGCAAAGCGGGCTGAGGAGGGTCATGGTGTTGTCCTTGGCCTCCTGCAGCGCGTCCGCCGGCTCCTGCTCGCCGAGATAGATCTTCTCCCAGGCGGCGGTCAGCTCATCCCAATACTTCGCGCCAACCGGCAGCGGTGGCCGGCTATGGGCGATCGGGAGGAGCTCCTGTGCGAAGAACAGGTGACGCTCGCTGTAGAGGTCGGTCTGATCCTGCAGCGAGATGACCGTCGGCAGGTGCGTCGTATCGGTGAGATAGACCTTCTGGCCCGGCTCACCGGATGCGTAGGCAAGGAACTCCGCGGCGGCTTCGGGCTGCTTGGCACCCTGCGGAATCACGAACGACCAGCCGCCTGCCCAGGTGGCCGAATCCATGCCCTCTTCAGGGACAGGGACGTAGGTGATCGTGTAGTTGGTGTCGGGGATGTAGTTCGCGTTCTGCGCGATCATCCAGTCGCCGGAGATCATTGCGCCGAGGCGCTTCTGGATCCACGGGCTCTCGGTCGGAGGCGCGCCGGGGTTCATCTGGACGAACGCGGCGAGCCGCTCCGGACCGTACTCCGCCGCGAAATCGGCAACCCACTGGGAGGCGGCGATCATCTCCTCGGTGTTCGGGGTGACCTCGCAATTCTCCTCGTCGAAGAAGTCAGCGCCCCACGAGAAGCCGTAGGTGTAGTGCCACCCCTGGTTGAACCACGGCACGAACCCGATCTGCTCGAAGATGTCGCCGGACGAGGACTCGACGTTCACCATCGCCGCGGCTTCTTTGAGCGCGTCCCAGGTTGCCGGACCGTTGGCCGGGTCGAAGGCCGAGGGGTCGGCGCCTGCCGCTTCGAAGAGATCGTTGTTGATGAAGAGGGCGCGAGCGTCCGTATCGAATGGCAGGGCGTACGGCTTGCCTTGATAGGTCGCCTCTTCCGCCGCGAACGGGATGTATGTCTGGGTCAGGTCCGGATCCATGCCGGCGCCTTCGAGAAGTCCCGAGAGGTCCTGCAGCAGCCCATTCGCGGCGCGCTCGGCGACGGTGAAGCGGTCGAGCATATAGGCATCGGGGCCGGTGCCGCCGCGAACAGCGGTGATCAGCTTGGTGGCATCGGTCTCGGTACCGGGCACCTGCTCGAGCGTTGCTTCCACGGTATCGCTCTGGGCGTTGAACTCGTCGACGATTTTCTGGATCGCGTCGAAGTCCTCACTGCTGTGCGTCGTCCAGACGAGGACCGGCGTCTTCTCCTGGGCGTTGACCATCGGGACCGCGAAGCGTGTTGATACGGCGCCCGCTGTGGCCAGCCCGGCGCTGCCCTGAACCATACGTCGACGGTTGATCTTCCTGGATATCATGATCGCGCTCCTTCGCTTGACCTGATTCACTCGATCCGCTCCTGCAGGGGCACGATTACCCCCGCAACAACGTGGGTCCCCGCCGTGAGGCCCCCTTGCTCCGCACATCGTTCACGGTCCGCGTGTATGGTCTGCGTCCATAGGCACGACGTGCATATTGAGGGTCCCTTTCGGCTGTATTCATCATACTAAGTGCACGGGGTTATGCAAGGAGGCATGATCATCCTTGCTTGAACATCCGACGATTTCGGGGATGATGACCAGCATGATGGCGTGCACGATTCGCGTGCTCGCGGCTTGCGCCAAGAGGGAGGAATCCGCGCTGATGACTGTTGGCACCGGGAGCGTTGAGCTGGAGGGGGTGTCGATCTGGACGCCGGAGAAGAAGCGGATCCTCGATGATGTGTCCTGGACGATCGCGCCGGGCGAGCACTGGGTCGTGCTCGGGCCGAACGGGGCCGGCAAGACCACGACGCTCTCCGTGCTCGCCGCCGAGCGCCACCCGAGCGCGGGCACGGTCACGATCTTCGGCGAGACGTTCGGCCAGACCGACATGCGCGAGCTGCGGAGCCGCATCGGCCGCGTCGACCCGGCCCTGCGCATGCTGGATTGGCTCACCGGGCGCGAGGCGGTCCTGACCGGCCTGAAGAACACGACCTGGCCGCAGTGGGACGACTGGGGCGAGGCCGAATACGCCGCCGCCCACGAGGCGCTCGACGCGGTTGGGGCCGGGGCGCTGGCCGAGCGCGAGGTGGGTGAATTGTCCCATGGCGAGCGTCAGCGCGTGCGCATCGCCCGGGCACTGATCAAGGCGCCGGAGCTGCTCCTGCTCGACGAGCCGGCGACCGGGCTCGACTTCCCGGCGCGCGAGGCCCTGCTGGCGTCGCTGGACCGCATGACGACGACCTATCCGGACCTTCCGACCGTGATGGTCTCGCACCATCTGGAAGAGTTGCCGACGAGCATTAGCCACGTCTTGCTGATGCGTGACGGCGGCATCCTCGCGAAGGGGCCGGTGCGCGAGATGCTGACGAGCGAGCTGGTCTCGGAGTGCTTCGGCTTCCCGATCGACGTCCACGAGTTCGACGGCCGCTGGGCCGCACGCGCCTCCGCCGGCTGGTCCGTCCAGGAGCGGGACGATACGGAGGTCGCCCGATGACAGACACCACGACGCAATTCGACCTCATCGTCCGCGGCGGCCACGTCATCGACCCCGCCAGCGGCACCTCGGGCGTCCGCGACATCGGCGTCCGTGACGGCCGCATCTCCGCCGTCGAGACGCACCTTGGCGGCACGGCAGCCCGGGAGATCGACGCCTTTGGCGAGATCGTCACACCGGGTTTGGTGGACTTGCACACGCATGTCTACTGGGGAGCAACCTACTGGGGCGTCGAGCCGGATCCGATCGCCGCGCGCTCCGGCGTGACGACCTGGATCGACGTCGGCAGCGCCGGCGGGTACAGCTTCGCGGGGTTCCGCGAGTACATCGCGAACCGCTCCACCGCGCGCATCTACGCCTTCCTGCACCTTTCCTCGATCGGGCTCATCGCGCCGACGTGGGAGCTCTCGAACCCGGACTACTGGGACGTTGACCTCGCAGCGGAGACCGTCGAGCGCAACCGCGACCTCATCCTCGGCATCAAGATCCGCATGGACAGCCGCACCACGCGCGGCGTCGGTATCGAGCCGATGAAGCATGCGCGCGAGCTGGCGGACCGCGTCGGCCTGCCGCTGATGACGCACATCGGCGATGGCCCGCCGACGCTGGAGGAATTGGTGCCGTACCTGCGGCCCGGCGACATCCTGACGCATTGCTTCACCGGCCGCACGATGGGCATCAGCGGGCCGGACGGGCACATCCGCCCGGAGATTCGTGACCTGCAGCGGCAGGGGCTGCTGCTTGACGTGGGGCACGGCATGGGCGCGTTCAGCTTCGATGTCGCCGAGCGCATGCTCGCGGACGGCATCGTCCCGGACGCTATCTCGACGGACATTCACCAGATCGCGGTGCAGGGGCCGGCGTTCGACATGCCGACCACGATGACCAAGTTCCTGATGCTCGGCATGTCGCTGGAGGATATCGTTCTTCGTACGACCGTGAACCCGGCAAAGGCCGCCGGGCTGGCCGAAGCAGGCTCGCTGGCGGTCGGACAAAAGGCCGATATCGCGCTGTTCCGCATTGAGGAGGGCGACTTCGCCTACTACGACGTCTTCATGAACGAGCGCCGTACGGATCGCCGCATCACGAGTACCCTGACGCTCATCGACGGTCGCGAGCTGCCACGCACCCCGGAGCGCCCGGTACACTTCTTCGCGGAGCTGCCGGACGCCCAGCAGCCGATCCTCCGCGCCGGAGGACCCGGCCATCGCGCGCCAGGCGCCGAAGCCGTCGACCAGGACGAGTTCCGGCGCGACGTTCATGAGGTGCAGGGAGGGCCGTAATGCTGCCCGAGACCATCGAAGCGAATCCCGCGATCCGATATGGCTGGTATCTGCGCCCCTCGTACGAGATGAGCCGCGCGCAGGCGGAGATGCACGATCTCCTCAGGCGCCAGTTCGGGCTGATCGGCGGCGGCGTCTTCATGCCGCATGCAACCCTCAAGGGGTTCTTCCGCTCGGATGCGCCCGTCGCGGAGATCGCGGACGCCTTCGGCAAGGCGGTCGAAGGACACGAGCCGTTTGCCGTCTCCAATCGTGGCCCGGTTGGCTGGGGACGGGGCTCGATCGTCATCGACATCCAGCACACCTCGGACGGCGAGCGGAACGAGGCGTTGCAGGCCCTGCATGAGTCGGGCTGGACGGCGATCAAGCCATTCGTCGACCCGGATTGCACGTTCACGATGATTGAGGGCGCGATGGAGAACTTCCACGCTCACCTCACGCTCGCCATGGCCGACCTGCGCGAGGACCTGTTCGATGAGGTGATGTCATTCGTCCAGGAGGCGGGGGGCATCGGCCCGGAGGTCTTCACCGCCGAGTACGTCCACCTTTACGCGTTCCATAGCGACGACTGGAAGGGGCGTTGGTGGGAGACGCTCGACTGGACGCTGCTCACGAGCTGGCGGCTCGGCGGGTAATCCCGATGCGTCCCGTCTCCCCGGATGCCCCGATCGGCATCTTCGACTCCGGCATCGGCGGCCTCAGCGTCTATCGCGAGGTGCGGCAGATGCTGCCGCTCGAGAACGTGGTCTACGTTGCCGACGGCGCCTATGTGCCGTATGGCTCGCGCACGCCGGAGGAGATCGTCGCCCGCAGCGAGGACATCGTTCGCTATCTCGTCGACCAGGGCGTGAAGATCGTCATCGTCGCTTGCAACACGGCCAGCGCCTACGCGATCGACCACCTGCGCGCGACGTGGCCCGAGCTCTCGTTCATCGGGCTTGAGCCCGCCGTGAAACCGGCCGCCATCGAGACACGCACCGGGCATGTCGGTGTGCTGGCGACGCCGCGAACCGTCATCGGCGGTCGACTGCAGCGGCTGATCGAGCAGTGGGCAGGGGGCGTGACCGTCGAGCGCGTGGCGGGGGAGGGGATGGTTGAGCTGGTCGAGGCCGGGACGCTCGCCGGTCCGGAGGTCGACGCCACGATTCAGCCGCTGCTGGACCGGATGCTCGGCGCGGGCTGCGACGTGATCGTGCTCGGCTGCACTCACTACCCGTTCCTGCGCCGGGCGATCAGCGACTACGTCGGGCCGGGCGTGCGCCTCATCGACAGCGGGACCGCCATCGCGCGCCGCGCCCTCAGCGTGCTGCAATCATCGGGGCTGCTGCGCGAGGGATCCGGCCCCGGCACGTTCCGCCTGCTGACAACGGGCGACGCGTCGGACGCCTCCCGCATCGCCTCCGCGCTCCTCAACCGCCCCGTCACCGCCAGCCATATCGAGGCGTGACCACACCCTGTAGTCTCGGGCCCTGTGCCCGAGACCTGCCGCGAAGCGGCAGATGTGCAGCCGGGAATTACCGCGCGTCTATCGGCCTGCGGCCGATGTCTCGCCCACAGGGGGCGAGACTACACGCAATCGAGCGGCGAGAGAACCGTCACCATATCCCGCGCATCACCTCGCCGGCCAGGAACTCGCTGATCCGTCGGCGTGTGCGCTCCGAGGTCGCTTCCGGCAGGACGTCGACCGGGAAGAACGCGGCCTCCGCGATCTCACCGCCCGGTCTCGGGACCGCCCCCGGTGCGGTGTCGCTGGTGTAGACCGCGACGTAATCGTTCTTGCCTTCCCTGAACGACGAAAGCAGGCCGACAAGCCGAAGCTCCTCGGGACTCACAATGACCCCGGACTCCTCGCGTAGCTCGCGGGCGGCGGCATCCTCCGGTGTCTCGCGCTTGTGCACGCCTCCACCGGGGAGCGTCCATTGCTCCAGATAACGCGCCTTCACCAGCAGGATGCGCCCGTCCGGGTCCCGGGCGATGATCTTTACGCCCATTGTCGTTGGCTGGAATAGCCGCCACGCCAGCTTGAGCACCCGGTGCGCGAGGCGATACCCGCGCGTCGTCATGCGCTCGACGAACGGTGCGGGAGAGGAGAGGCTCACGCCGTGCCGGAGGCCAGCATGGCGTCGACCGCGTCGCAGAGCGCGTCGACACGTCCCATCAACCCGTCATAGGTCGGGTCGCCCGACGCGACGAGGAGGGCGCGGATCGCGGAGTCGAGGTGCTCGGTGCCGGGCAGCGTCGCAAGCATCTGCAGCTGCCGCTTCTCGCCCGGGTGCAATTGCCGATAGTGCGCGAAGACGATGTCGAACGCCGTCTTGAGCAGCTCGGCGACGCGGTGATTCACCGAGACCGGGTCGCCGAGCGTGATGGCGCGGGCCACCTGGTTTCGGTAGGAGGCATGGATGGTTCGCAGGAGCGGATGGTTGAGCTGAATGATCGCTTCGGCCAGGGCGTCGGGGTAGGGGCGTGCCGCGAGCTCGCTGATTTTCCGCAACCATCCATCGCGGTCGAACAACGGCTGCAGGTTGCGCGCCGTATACCAGAACGCAGTCGAGTAGCCGTTCGCGGGGCCGATGCTCCTCGATCACCTGGCGCAGACCCGCTTCGAAGCCCGCGGTGTCCCAATAGGAGAGATCGAACCAGGTCCCGTCAGCGCTCCACGCGTCCTCGTCACCCCAGTACGGGTTGCCGATCTCCGGGGTGGGATCGAAGCGCAGGCCAAGATCGCGCCGGACCACAAGGGGTACCGGCGCGGTGCCGAAGATGTAGAGATCGTGGTCCGACGAACCGTCGCCGAGGTTTGCCGCGCGCGAGCCGCCGAGCCCGATGCCGGCGACCTGCGGCAAGGCCGAGAGCGTCTCGACGATGTTCGCCAGCGTGTCCCGGGACGGCGCCATCGACTACGCGCGGCCCTTTGCGTCGACGGCGTCTGGCTGCATCTTCGGGATGGTCGTGTAGATGCGGTCCTGCTTTGTCTGCAGCTGGTCGGCTTGCTCGACGTCCAGCATGATCGCCTCCTGGATCACCTCGTCCATGCTCGCCACGAAGATGAACTCCATCTCCTCGCGCACGTTCTGCGGAATCTCGCGGAGGTCGCGCTGGTTGTCGATCGGCGCGATCAGCCGGCGGATGCCGTGCCGGTGCGCCGCGAGCGACTTGTCGCGCAGGCCGCCGATCGGCAGGATCCGCCCGCGCAGGGTGATCTCGCCGGTCATCGCGGTGTCGTTGCGGATCGGGCGCTGGGTGAGCGCGGAGATCAGCGCGGTCGCCATCGTGATCCCGGCGGACGGGCCGTCCTTCGGCGTCGCGCCCTCGGCGAGGTGGATATGGAGGTCCACCTTCTCCTGGAAGTCCTTGTCGATCTTCAGCTCCTCGGCGCGCGAGCGAGCGTAGGAGAGCGCCGCGCGGGCGGACTCCTGCATCACGTCGCCGGCCTGGCCGGTGATCGTCAGGTTGCCGCGGCCGGGCATCGTCGCCACCTCGACCGGGATGATCTCGCCGCCAAGCTCGCTCGCCGCGAGGCCGATCGCGAGGCCAACCTGGCTGCCGCCGAGGTCCTGCTCGAAGCCGTATTTCTTCGGCCCGAGGAACTCCTCCAGCCGGTCCTTGGTGATAGCCACCTTGCCATTGCGGTCGGTCTTGCCGCGCACGATCATCGTCGCGACCTTGCGCGATAGCCGCGCGATCTCGCGGTCGAGCCCGCGCACTCCGGCCTCCCGGGTATAGTCGCGGATCAGCTGCCGCCAGACCTCCGGCGAAATCTCCAGCTGGTCCTCGGAGAGGCCGCTGGCCGAGATCTGGCGCCGCAAAAGGTGGCGCCGCGCGATCTCGATCTTCTCGTCCTCGGTGTACCCGGACACCTCCAGCATCTCCATGCGGTCGCGCAGCGGCCGGGGGATCTGGTTCAGGTAGTTCGCGGTCGAGATGAACAGCACCTGCGAGAGGTCATAGGGCATGTCGAGGTAATGATCGGTGAAATGCCTGTTCTGCTCGGGATCGAGCACCTCCAGCATGGCCGCTGTCGGGTCGCCGCGATAGTCGCTGGCGAGCTTGTCGATCTCGTCGAGCAGGATCACCGGGTTGGTGGCTTCGGCCGACTTCATCGCGTTGATGATGCGGCCCGGCATCGCGCCGATGTAGGTGCGCCGGTGCCCGCGAATCTCCGCCTCATCGCGCACGCCACCGAGCGACACGCGCACGAACTTGCGGCCCATCGCCTCGGCGATCGAGCGGCCGAGGCTGGTCTTGCCGACGCCCGGAGGGCCTGCCAGGCAGAGGATCTGGGCGGACGTGTTGATGCCGGATTCCTGGGTCAGGGCGCGCACGGCGAGGAACTCGATGATGCGCTCCTTTACCTGCTCCAGGCCGTAATGGTCGTGATCGAGGATCTCCTCGGCAGCCCCGAGGTCGATCTGGTCGTCCGTCGGCTCGTTCCACGGCAGCGCGAGCATCGTCTCGATATAGGTGCGGACGACGGTCGACTCGGCCGACACGCTTGGCATGCGCTCGAGGCGTTGCAGCTCGCGGAGGAGCTTGTCCTTCGCGTACTCGGGGAAGCCGCGCTCCTCGATCTTGGTACGCAGCTGCTGGAACTCGTTGCCTTCCTCGCCGCCCAGCTCGCTCTGGATGATCTCCAGTTGCTTGGTCAGGTAGTACTGCCGCTGGGTCTCATCCATTTCCTTATGGATGCGGTCCTTGATGCGGCGGTCGAGCTCGGCGATCTCGATCTCGTTCGAGAGGATGCCACCGAGGTTTTCCAGCCGCTCGAGCGGGTTCGCCGTCTCCAGCAGTGTCTGCCGCTTTGGCACTTCGCTCACCACCTGCGTCGCGAGCAGGTCGGCAAGGTGTCCCGGATTCGTCGCGCGCTGGACCATGTCCAGCACCTCGGCCGAGAGGTCGCCGTTGATGTCGGAGTACTGGAGCGTCAGATCCTGGATCTGGCGGATCATCGCCGCCGCCTCATGCTGGTCGACCTGCGGCTCGGCGATCTCTTCCGTGGTCGCCATGAAGAAGGGGCGCTTGTTCTGGATATCGAGCAGCCGGATGCGCCCGACGCCCTCCAACACGACCTGGAGGTTGCCGCCGGGTTGGCGGTCCGCCGAGAGGATGTTCCCGAGCGTGCCAACGTCGAAGAGGTCCTGCGGGCGAGGGTCGTCGATCTCCTCGTCCCGGTGAGCGGTGACGGCGATGAGACCGCCGGTCATCATCGCTTCCTCGACGGCGTGGATGGAGCGGGGTCGACCGACCTGCAGCGTCACAACGTTCCGCGGGAAGATCACCACCTTGCGGAACGGGAGCAGCGGTACCTGGTCGTGGGAATCAGGTTTCAGTCGATTGTCCAGCCCCTTGAATTGTCGCATGCGACAACATTCTCCCCTTCAAGCGTTGGTGTGCAGGCGATTAACGGCATGGCTTCGGCCCTGCCGTATTCGAGACCAGCCAACTCCTGCCTGCGGCCTTCATAGTACCCCAGAGGGACGCCGGTCGCTAGCACTCGTGACCGGTCGGCACAGACACGTGGGAGAGCCTGCCGTATTCGTACGAACGCGGCATTCGGCGGTGACAGCGAGGTCACGGAAGCGTCCGTACGATGAAATCAGGAGTGATGCGCGCCGTTGGCGATCTTTCGGCCGTTCCGGGCCGCTTCAACCATGATCCGGGCCGCTTCCGCGACGTCATCGGTGATCGTGAAGAGGCTTGTATCGGGCGCCGAGATGCGGCCATCGCGCACCAGCACGCCCTCCAGCCAGTCGCGCAGGCCGCACCAGTGTTCGCATCCCATCAGCACGATGGGCTTGGTCATCTTGCCGGTCTGCACCAGGGTCAGCACTTCGAACAGCTCGTCGAGCGTGCCGAAGCCTCCGGGAAGGAAGACGAAGCCGGAGGCGTACTTCACGAACATCATCTTGCGCACGAAGAAGTACCGGAACTCGAGCCCGACGTTGACGTAGGCGTTGATGCCCTGCTCGTGCGGCAGCTCGATGCCGGTCCCGATCGATTCTCCGCCCGCCTCGAAGGCGCCGCGGTTCGTCGCTTCCATAAGACCCGGCCCGCCACCGGTGATGACCGTCACGCCGGCCTCGGCGAGGTGCCGGCCGAGGTCTCGCGCCTTCTCGTACCACGGGTCGTCCTCTGGCGTGCGCGCCGAGCCGAAGATGCTCACCGCCGGGCCGGTGTCGGCCAGGGCGTCAAAGCCGGCGACGAACTCCGACGTGATGCGCTGCACGCGCCAGGGGTCGCTGTGGGTGAACTCCGCCGCTTGCCTCCGGTCCTCCTCCGTCCAGGTGAGGACCTGGTCGTCGCCGGCGCCCTTTGAGCCGGAGCGGCTTTTGGCGCCTCCGGTGGTCGGGCGTGGCTGGAGAGGCATGTCGACGCGATAGCGCTTGCCGTCTCGTTTGTCAGATGCTGCCATGATGTCGTCCTGTGCGTTACCGGCCTTCCGTCAATGCTGTCATGTTCGCAGTTTCGCTGCCGGCATGCGGGTACAATCGTCTCCTGGCAGGGCGGTCGCGCTGTGCCGCTGGCATGCTCTGGGGGAGGATGACGACCGTGCGACACCGATGGTTCCTGGTGCTGGCCATGATCGGCATGCTCGTCGTGGCGTCCGCCTGTGGCAGCGATGCCGGGCCGGAAGTGGCGCCCACCCCGACTCCCGGGCTGCCCGATGCCATGCAGATCGAGCGCCTGGTGTGGACCTCAGCGGTCGACGAGACCACCGGTGAGCCGGTCGACGAGGTCGCCGCCTACACCACGACCTCCCCGGCGATCGTCGCCGTGGTTGAGGCCAGCAATGTCCCGGCCGGGACGACATTCACCGCCAGCTGGACGATCGACGGGCAGCAGGTTCCGGAAGCGGAAATGCGCACGACCATCGACGATGATATGACGACCGCGTACGTCGCCTTCCAGTTCCTTCGCCAGGAGGACCGCTTCTTCCCGCTCGGTGAGCTTGAGGTCATGGTCACGACCAACACGGGCGATACGGTCTCCGGCGCCGTGGAGATCGAGCTGCCGTAGCAGGCTTCTTTCCTGCTACGGCAGCTCGATTCCGCCCGGGCCTTGCGGCTCATCTCCAACGTCATGTTGAGCGCAGCGAAACATCCAACGCGAAGCGGGCTACCGGTGCACGGTCCTTGCATGTCCCGTAAACCCTCGGCTCGTCATCCCGAGCCGGTCTGTCGAGCGGAGTGAGACGACCGTGTCGAGGGATCTTTGCTCCGGCAAGAATCATCATCAAGCTCGTGCAAAGATCCCTCCACGCGCGACCCGCTGCGCGGTCCGCTTGGTCGGGATGACGGCGAGGGGGGCGGAGAGCAGGATATGTCCTGGCGAGCGCGTGTCATGGCTGTATGGGGCTTCTGGCCAGGCGCATCCCTCGGCAACCCGCTTCGCGTAGGATGTTTCGCTGCGCTCAACATGACGTACGTCTTGTAGCGTCAGGACACAGCGACGCCCCGACCATCATGGTCGGGGCGTCGCTGCATGGTGTACTGCTCCACACCGCCGGAGCTCGTCTCCGGCGCTTCGTGACGACGGCCTAAAAGACCTCGTGGTCGAATTCCGGCAGCTTCTCGCCGGCGCGGATCGCCACGTCGATGCGGTTCTCCATCGGCGGGATCGTGCAGGTCCAGCCGAGGTTATAGGCGCAGTAAGGGTTGTAGGCCATGTTGAAGTCGACCACCAGCTTGCCGTCCGGGCGCGCCTTCGGATCGAGGTAGCGGCCAACCGAGTAGGTTTCCTCACCAGCCGTCGAGTCGCGGAAGGGCAGGAAGAACTTGCCGGTTGCCTTATCTGCGAAGACGGTCAGCGTCACCGGCGTGCCGTCCACCTCGAAGTGGATGCGCCCGGAGCGGACGTACTGCTTCGCCTCGCCGGTCATGGTGCCGACGGTGATCTCCTCGCCGATGCCCTCGCCGGTTGTATCCAGCTCGAGGATGAACGAGAGATCCGGGTTCGCCGGGAAGTAGGAGAGGTGCTCGAAGGTCTCCTTCTGCCCCGCCGTCAGCGGCGAGTTCTCGTGCTCCTTGAAGAACTGGTCCTTGCGCTGGCGGAAACCGTCCAGGCGGCGGGTATCGGTGCTCATGCGCTGTACTCCTTATCGGGATGCCGGGCATATCGCGCCCGACCGTCTAATACTTCCTAAAAGAAAGTATAGCGTCCCCGTCCAGTATCAGGAGCGGGATGGCGTCTTCTCGACGAACTTCTCGCCGCCCTGGGAGGCGCGGTACATCTCGCGCGAGCGCTCGATCTCCTCGAGGGCGCGCTCCAACCCGTGCCATCCGACGATGTTCGTCTCCTTGTTCTCGAGGAGCTTGTAGGTGGCGAAGAAGGTCTCGATCTCGCGCAGCCAGTGCTTGCCGACCTGCTCCAGCTTCCGGTAGTGGTTGAAGCGCGGGTCGTTCACCGGCACGGCGAGGACCTTGAAGTCCTCACCCTTTTCGTCCTGCATCTCCAGGCCGCCGAGCGGGCGAGCCATGATCGTGCAGCCCGGGAAGGACGGCTCGGTCATCAGCACGCAGATGTCGAGGTGGTCGCCGTCGTCCGCGAGGGTATCCGGCACAAAGCCGTAGTCGGTGGGGTAGTGGACGGAGGAGTAGAGGACGCGGTCGAGATGGAACGTGCCGGATTCTTCGTCGTACTCGTACTTGTTCCGGCTACCGCGAGGAATCTCGATAAACGCCAGGACCTCTTCTTCGTTGGTGTGCTCGGCGGCGTCCAGCGCCTCGGAATGGAGGTTGATGACGTCGTCACTCTTCGGCGTCGTCGGATTCTCGCTCATGGTCTGTCCTGCTCCAGGATGGTGTCGTGTGGTCCGGGCCCGGCGCACCGCTCGTGCAGCCTGTTGTACCCGTGTCCGTCGTGTCGCTCGCACGCGAAATCCGCGGCCCGCTGGCCGGGAGGGCGTGCATTCCACGCGCAATCGTACTCCTTTTCGCCACGATCCTGCTGATGCACCCCAGGTGTATACAAAACCGGGGCCTCCTCCGTCTCACACGCCTCCGTTCCCCGGCAAACGTGGGGGCTGGCCGACGATGTCCCGGATGAGACCGCGCGCGACGTCTTCGTCGTCCGGGCCGAACGTGAGGCCGTGATCGGCCGCGATGAGCGGCGCCAGTCGGGACACCACAAGCATCATCCGTTCCATAGCGCGGGCGATATCCCCCGCTGTATGGAGCGCCCAGGTGCCTGGAAGCACATCCGCCACCTCTGGGGGCAGCCACTCCTCCATGAACCGCGTGCCGTGCCACGATCCGCCATGATGTTCTGCGTTCCAGCGAATGAGCCGCATCATGAGATGGCGAAGGTAACCGTCGAGGCAGTCGTGCGCGGTATAGATCTCCCCGCGGCGGAGCTTCTTGGCAGTCCAGACGCAGTGGTACCAGAAGTCGGCGAGCGTCTCGTCGAGGGATGCCTGGGTAGGCGGCATGGGCGTCGGGGCGGAAATTCCGGCAAGCGACCGCTGGAGCTTCCCGGAGCGATCGAGGAGGATGCGGTATCCGCGCGCCATCACGCCGCCGAAGACCTCGGTCAGGGAGGCTTCCGGTTCATCCCCCGTGAGGGCGCCGATCAGGCTGGCGGAAAGGATCGGGACATCGAGGTCGCAGCCGTTACGGAACAATACGCGCCGTTCGGCGAATCCGCCGATTGGCGTGCCGTGGACAAAGGTGATCGCTGGCTCCCCGAGGCGTTCGAGCCAGGACGTGTCCTCCAGGAGTCGTCCCGGGTCGTCTGCAAAGGTGACGATATCGAGGTCCGACCACGGGTCGGCGGGGTGGTCGGTGCGCGCTCTGGACCCGATGACGATCGCGGCCTGGATGCCTGGGTCCCCCTCAACCCAGCTCGTGAAGCGATCGATGATCGCCCCATACAGCGCCTGATGATTGGACGGCGAAAGGATCATCACCCCTCCAGGGACATGCTCACGTCGACCGCCATGTCGCGAAGCGCCATCGCGCAGGCTCGTGTTGCCGCCTCGCGGCTGCCGTCGAGGTCGAAATGCGTCTCGATCGAGAGCACCCCGTCGTAGCCGATCCCGGCAAGCTGGCGCAACTGCCGCGGCCAGTCGACCACGCCGTCGCCGACTGTCGTGAACCCGTCGGCCTCGACCAGCGACACGGCGTCCTTGAGGTGAACGTGGTGAATACGGTCAGAGACGGCGCGGAACTGCCCTTCGTCTGGCGGCACACCGAGCGCGGCGATATTCCCGGGATCCCAGATCAGCCCGAGGGTGGGGTCCGGGATGCGCTCCAGGTACCAGGCGGCCTCGGTACCGGTGGCGATGTTGCAGGCGTGCTCGTTCTCAAGCCCAAGGCGCTTCCCGGCTGCGGCTACACGCTCCGTGGCCTCCCGCAGGGTATCGAGGATCTCGGCCCGCACGGATTCCGGGTCGGCCACGCGCCAGAAGCTGAACGCCCGGACCAGGGGAGCGTCCAGCCGCTTGGCGACCTTCAGCGAGCGCTCGAGGATGCCCCATTGCTCGTCCCGGGTCGTCGACGATGCGGAGTGCGTCCGCCCCGCAGCCTCGCCCTCACCCGCGATATGGCATTTGAGGAAGGGAGAGGCGATCGCGCAGGTGGCGAAGCCGCCGTCTCGCAGCAGTGCCTCGACGCGCGCGAGGTCGTCGTCCGCAAGCTCGACGATGCTCGTGTTCCAGACGCTGCGCAGCTCAACGTCGCGGATACCGAGCTCCGTGCAGACGGCGAGCGCGTGCTCGAAATCCTCGCTGATCTCATCGGTGATGACGCCAAGACGGGGCATACAGTGTCCTCTCTGGATAGGAAAAGACCGTCGTACCGCCGCAGCTTGTCTGCGGCGATTGTTTCCACGCCACAGACAAGCTGCGGCGGTACGACGACATCACCCGGCCGGGATGTCGTGCCGCACGAGATCGATGAGGTCGGCGGTGCGGTCGCGCATCTCGGCGGCGAAGGCATAGACCTCGCCAATCTCCGGTCGGCCGGCGTCGTCGAGGAACTCGGACAGCATCGTCCGGGCTGAGTTGGTGAATGTGCGCGATCTGCTCGGCGCCTTCCGGGTTCTCCGGCGCGCTGACGTGATGGACATCGCCCAGGCAAACCAGCCGCTCGAACCGCGGATGCGGCAGGTGTGGCCGCCAGGGCGTCGCGTCGAAGGAGATGTTCTCCAGCGCCATGAAGGGGTAGCAGGAGTCGATCGCGTGACCGGTCTCCTCCAGCATCTCGCGCACGATCGTCTGGAGCAGTGACTCCCCGGCCTCGCGCGTACCGCCGGGCAGCATGATATGCCCGTCGTCCAGCGTGATGACCAGCACGCGGTCGCCGACAAACGGCACCATGTTGACGCTCTGGAGCAGGGTGGAATCCGGCATGCCGACGACCGGATGCGCGCCGACGAGCGCGGTGTTGCGCCAGCGCACGCCTCGCGAGAGGTGAGGGAAGTGGCGTGGGAAATTGGGTGTTGCCAAAATCAGCGCTTTCGTAGCAGAGGACTTTCGACCTCCGGAGCGACATCTCCTGCGGGCCGCCGGTCGAAATGTCCTCCCTGAGCGTGCCTCATCTCGGCGTCAGCAAGTCCTCGCGGATCGCCATCATCGCGGCGCGGAGCTCGCTGTCGGTGTCGATCTGGCCCTCGATCTTCTTGATGCCGTGCATGACCGTGGTGTGATCCCGCCCGCCAATCGCGCGGCCGATCTCCTCCAGCGAGATGTCGGTTTCCTCACGGAGCAGGTACATCGCGACCTGGCGCGGCATAACGATGTTGCGCGTCCGGGCGCGGCCCTTGAGATCCTTCTCGGCAACGCCGTAGTGGCGGGAGACGGCGTCGACGACGTCCGCGGCGCTCGTCACGGCCCGGCGCTGGGAGGCGACGCCATCGGTGAGGGCTTCCATCGCCAGAGCGAGGTTCAGGCGGCGGTTGTAGAGCTGCGCCATCATCAGGATCTTGTTCAGCGCGCCTTCGAGCTCGCGGATGTTGGTCTGGTCGCGGTGGGCGATGTACTCGATCACGTCCGGCGGCAGGTTCACGCCCAGCTCCTCGGCTTTCGAGCGGAGGATCGCGGTGCGCATCTCGAAGTCCGGCATCTGGACGTCGGCGATCAGCCCGCCGGCGAAGCGGGAGCGCATGCGCTCCTCCAGCCGCTCGATCGCGCGCGGCGGCTTGTCCGAGCTGACGATGACCTGCTTGCCGTTCTGGTAGAGCGAGTTGAAGGTGTGGAAGAACTCTTCCTGCGTGCTCTCCTTGCCGGCGATGAACTGGACGTCGTCCACCATCAGGATGTCGATGGAGCGGTAGCGGGCGCGGAACTCGTCCATGCGCTGGCTGCGGATCGCGTTGATGACCTCGTTGGTGAATGTCTCGGAGGTGACGTACATCACCTGCAGCTGCGGGTTCAGCTCCAGCGCGCGGTGGCCGATCGCATGGAGAAGGTGGGTCTTGCCGAGCCCGACGCCGCCATGCACGAAGAACGGGTTGTACTGGCGACCCGGGGCCTCGGCGATCGCCTGCGCGGCGGCGTGGGCGAGGCGGTTCGAGCTGCCGACGACATAGGTGTCGAACGTCAGGCGCGAAACCAGCCCGTGCGCCGATGGCTGCAAGCGCGAGCTGACGGTTGCTGAGACCGGTCTCTGACGCCGGCTTGCGTGGGTTTCGTGGTGTTGGGGCAGGAGAGGCCGGCTCTGATTGCGCGGCGGACTTCCGGGCGGCTGCCTGGCGGCTTGCGGCGCCGGGAAGCTCGCGATCGGTGGCGCGTGAGTCGACGGTGAAGCGCACGGAGAGGCGACGCCCGATCACGCCCTGCAAGGCACGCTCGACCTGGGTGGCATAGCGGCTCTGGAGGGTCGAGGCGCTGAAGGCGTTGGGGGCATAGACGGTCGCCGTCTCGGCGTCGACCGACGCGAGGCGGGTCTGGCGGAACCAGTTGTCGAACGGGCCGCGCGAAATCTGCGTCTCGAGGTCGCCGAGCACGGTTTGCCAGAGTTGGTTCACATTGATGCTGGGCGCCGGTGTACCGGCATCCACAGCCGGGTTGTTCTCGCCCTCACCAGACACGCCGTTGGTCCTCATCATTGTCAACATCGCACACTCCCCCATGCCGTTCATCCGGCAGAGATTAGAGTGTACGTACACTATCGGCGAATGTCAATTCCCCCTGCTGGAGCGCCCAAATCTGCCTTCGTACCGCCGGACCTTGTGTCCGGCGTTGATCGCCGCAGACCAGCTGCGGCGGTACGCAGATGGGGCGTCCCGAACCCCCATGCTACAATGATGCCCGAATTCCGCGTGGGCGTCGGCCCCGCGTGACCCTCATCTCCTTCCATGCTTCCCGACATCATCGCCCGGACAGGCTGTTCTCATGACCGCAATCTCGCCAACGCCCGAAACCTACGACGCCACGATCACCCCGGGTGATCTTTCCGAGGTCGCTGACCTGCTGACCGAGGAGAAGATCGGCCCGCGCGATGGCGAAGGCAAGACGGTCGTCGTCGCGATGAGCGGCGGCGTCGACAGTGCGGTCACCGCGCTGATCATGCGCGAGCGCGGCTACAGCGTCGTCGGCATGAACCTGCGCCTCTTCTCGCCCGAGGATGAGGACCACCGCGCGAACCCCTGCTGCGGTATCCCGGCGATGGACGACGCTCGCGCGACCTGCGCCACGATCGGCGTGCCCTTCTACGCCATCAATATGGAGATCGAGTTCGGCGGCGCGGTGATCCAGAAGTTCATCGACGAGTATGCCGAAGGCCGCACCCCGAACCCCTGCCTGGAGTGCAACCGGCATGTGAAGTTCCGCCATCTCGTCCAGCGCGCGAAGCTGCTCGGGGCGGATTGCCTGGCCACCGGCCACTACGCGCGGATTGAACGCGGCGACCCGGCAGCAGGCATTCCGCACCGCCTCCTGCGCGCCGTCGATGACCGCAAGGACCAGAGCTACGTGCTCCACACGCTGACGCAGGAGCAGATGGACTTCATCCGCTTCCCGCTCGGGAACCTCACCAAGCCGGAGACGCGCCGGCTCGCCCATGCGTTCGGCCTGCCGGTGGCGGACAAGGCCGAAAGCCAGGAGATTTGCTTCGTCGGCAACCGCTCCTACGCCGATTTCGTCGCCGAGCACCGGCCGGACGTCACGAAGCCGGGCGAGATCGTGACGAAGGATGGCGACGTCCTCGGTCAGCACAAGGGGCTGGTCCACCACACGGTCGGGCAGCGCCGGGGGATCGGCGTGGCGGCGAAGAAGCCGTATTTCGTGCTGCATCTCGACACGAATGCCAACCGCCTCGTCGTCGGCGACCGGGAAGACGCCGAGGCGCGCGCCCTCGCCGCGACGGAGGTCTCGATGACGTCCGGCGGATGGCCAGCGGAGCCGTTCGCGGCGGATGTCGTCGTGCGCTATCGTGGCGTGCCGCATCCGGCCACCGTCCAGCTCGGCGGCGCGGACGACCGCACCGCGACGATCACGCTCGACGGTGACCGTGGCCCAATCGCCTCGCCGGGGCAGGCCGTGGTCTTCTATCGCGGTGATGAGGTTCTTGGTGGCGGTACAATCTCTACAGTAGAGCGACGCGGCGAAGGGGCCTGATCCCGGCCCGTCTGCCGCCACGGTTCAGGGCGGCGCACGGGCATCTCGCCGGGCCCGCCAGAAGGGCTCCGGCACGTGTCCACTCCTACAACCGCTCCCGTCCATACTTCCCTTACCGAGCAAGATGCCTGGTGGAAGAGCGCGGTGGTCTACCAGATCTACCCGCGAAGCTTCGCTGATGCCAACGGCGACGGTATCGGTGACCTGCAGGGCATCATCGGCAAGCTCGACTATCTGCAGCAGCTCGGGGTCGACGTGATCTGGCTGTCGCCGATCTATACCTCCCCGCAGGACGACAACGGCTACGACATCAGCGACTACCAGGACATCGACCCGATGTTCGGCACGCTCGACGACGTCGATGCGCTGCTGGATGAGGCGCATAACCGCGGTATCCGCGTTGTGATGGACCTGGTCGTCAACCACACCTCGGACGAGCACCCGTGGTTCATCGAGTCACGCTCCAGCAAGGACAACCCGAAGCGCGACTGGTACTGGTGGCGACCGGCGAAGGAGGGGATGGAGCCCGGCACGCCCGGCGCCGAGCCCACGAACTGGCACTCCTTCTTCAGCGGCTCGACCTGGGAGTACGACGAAACCACCGGCGAGTACTACCTGCATCTCTTCTCGAAGAAGCAGCCAGACCTCAACTGGGAGAACGAGGAGGTCCGCCGCGCCGTCTACGACATGATGAATTGGTGGCTTGATCGGGGCATCGACGGCTTCCGGATGGACGTCATCAACATGCTCTCGAAGCAGACGGACCTTCCGGATGGCCCACAGATGGACGGTGGCCGGTTCGGCGACGGCTTCCAGTACTTCCTCAACGGGCCGCGCATCCACGAATTCCTGCAGGAGATGTATCGCGAGGTCTTCGAGGGCCGCGACAAGATGCTGACCGTGGGCGAGACGCCAGGCGCAACGGTCGAGGACGCCAAGCTCTACACTGACCCGTCCCGCAACGAAGTCGACATGATCTTCCAGTTCGAGCACATGGGGGTCGATCGGCCGTATGGCAAGTACGGGCCGCACCACTTCGATTTGCGCGACCTGAAGGCCGTGCTCGGTCGTTGGCAGGAGGGGCTGGAGAAGAACGGTTGGAACAGTCTTTACTGGGACAACCACGACCAGCCGCGCGTCGTTTCCCGCTTCGGCGACGATGGCGAGTACCGGGTAGCGTCCGCGAAGATGCTGGCGACGATCCTCCATTTCCAGCGCGGCACGCCCTACATCTATCAGGGCGAGGAGATCGGCATGACCAACATGCTCGTTCGAGCGGTTCGAGGATTTCCAGGACATCGAGGCGCGTAATTACTATCGCGATGCGAAGGAGGAGCCGGAGTTCGACGCCGACTTCGTGCTCGCGCGGATGGCGTTCCAGAGCCGCGACAATGCGCGCACGCCGATGCAGTGGGACGATTCAGCGCAGGCTGGCTTCACGACCGGAACGCCGTGGTTCCGCGTCAACCCGAACTATCCGGAGATCAACGCCGAGGCGGCGGTCCGCGACGAGGACTCCGTTTTTCACTACTACCGCCGCCTGATCGAGCTGCGGCATGAGCTGCCGGTGATGGTCCATGGCGATTTCACCATGCTCCTGCCGGACGACCCGAAGGTCTTCGCCTACACCCGCGCGTACGAGGGCACGACGCTGCTCGTGCTCGGCAACTTCTCGTCGGACGAGGTACCCGTGCCGATCGACGAGGCCGCGGAGTGGTCCAGCGCCGATCTGGTGGTCGGGAACTACCCGCCGGTCGAGGGCGCAGAGGAGGGCATCACGCTGCGGCCATGGGAGACACGCGTCTACCGCAGGGATTAACATCAGCACGGCACGAACCCGGCCGGCGACGCGCCGATGGTCCGGGAGTTGCGTGAGGTCCCGTCAGGAAGGCCCGGCCCATTGCGTGGCCCTGGCAATGACGAGTGACAAGGGAGAGGGAGAAGACGTTGAAATCAAAGCTAATCTGGGGCAGCATCGGCGCTGCCGTGGTGTTCATCGCCATTATCGTGGGGCTGTTCCTCCTTGGCGGTGATCACCAGTCGGCGCTCGAGAAGCTGCGGGATATCGCGGTTATCTTCGTCGTGCTGCTCTCGCTGGTGACGGTGATCCTGCTTGCCGGGATCACGGCGGCGCTGGTCTACCTCGCCTTCCAGATCAAGGATCGCGTGATCCCGCTGTTGGAGGAGGCGACCGGAACGGTCAACCGCGTGCGCAATACGACCAACTACGTGACGGAGGAGGCGGTCAAGCCGATCATCACCTTCGCCAGCAACTTCTCGAAGATCCGCCAGATGCAGAAGACCGTGGTTGGGAAGCGCAAGAGGGTGCCGAATCCGCCGACCTACACGAAGACCGACGCCGACAAGGCGTAGGCACGGGAGGAAACGCACATGGATGACTTCCTGAAGAACGCCCGCGCCTATCTCGAGGATATTGACCTCGAGAAGGTGCTGAAGGACATTGACCTCCACCGGCTTGATCCGGACGCGTTGAAGCGGGTCGACGCCAGCAAGGGCAAGAAGAAGCTCCGCAAGCAGCTGGAGCAGCTCGATATGCAGAAGCGCGAGGAGGACGCCGCGTCGGAAGGCTTCCTCGGGGGCGTGCTGCTCGGTATCGTCGTCGGCGCGATCCTGGCGCTGATCTTCGCGCCGAAATCCGGTAGTGAGACCCGCGAGATGGTCGCCGAAACGGCGACGGGCCTGATGCACAAGGCTGAAGACATGGTCGGGCAAAAGGAGGCGGGGATGACGGCCGAGTCCGACGCCTCGACGCTCCCGGATGAGCCGGCGATCGAGCGCGATTTCGGCGCGCAGCCGGAGACCACGCTCTAGCGATCCTGATCACAATGGCGTGATGGGAAGCGAACGACCCGGGGCTGATGCCTCGGGTCGTTCCTGTATCAGCGCTGGTTACTGGCGACGGGCCTGTCGGAGGCTGTCTCGAATCTCCGTGAGGAGGTCGACGATCGTGTCGAGGCGGTCCAGCAGCGGGATCGTCCACCTGCGGGAGCTTGTTTCTCGAGGAATCCGAGGCCGGTACCGAGCCTTCCGGCCAGAGCGAGACCTCGAGGCGGAACGGGGCGCGCTGGCCGTCGCCCATCGAGCGGGTATCCAGCGAGCGGACTTCCATCGGGATTGCTGATCCCTGGCCGAGCCGGACCATCACCGGCTCGCGAGAGAAAAGGTCCAGCAGCGCGTCGCGCTCGTTCTCGCCGGAGGCGATCACCACGAAGCCGATCGTGCCGGACGCGTCGTCCTTCTCCCATCCCGTCACGCGGACGGCCTGCTCGTTGAGGTAGACGAACTCTGGTGCGGGCATGGGTGTGGGTCCTTTGGGTCAAGCCTGAGCCGGTGCCGGCGGACGTCGGTCCCATGATACGTGACATGCCCGGTCGAGACATGTACGCGGATCGCCATGCACTCGATGCAGCGGTACTCGCGCCGCGCATCACGGTTCAGGTGTACACGGTGGCCGGGTTTCGGGTACGATTGGTGTGGCGAGAGAAGTCGCGCGATGGGAATGTTCTGGTGCCCGCCAGCCAGCCATGGACTGCCGAAATGACAGCCCGACAGGCTGTTCCATCGAGCAGAAGGCCGCCCGGCCCGACACATCTCGCGAGGCGCGTTGCGCCGGTTTCCTCCGGGGCCCCGGATTTAACGTAGCCGAGACCACCTGTACCCGACCCGACCGATGGCCCTGCATCATCGTGTCCTGATTGTCATCTCTGGAGGAGTCGTGGAGATCGGCCGCCTGGCCCACCTCAACCCCGCGCTGGTGCTGCTTGTCGTCGCGTTCGCCGCCCCGGTGATCGTGTCGCTGCTTGGCGCTGTGCGGGCCTCGTGGGTGCCGCGTGCCGCGATCATCACCACTGCCCTGGCTGCCGCCGTCTCCCTCTGGACCTTTACCCAGCCGGACGCCACGGTCGAAGTCCCGTGGGCGCCGACCTGGGACCTCGTGTTCCACCTCGAGCTCGACGGGCTGGCGCGCATGTACGCCCTGCTCGCGACCGGGATCGGCCTCTTCGTCGTCGTCTACGCTTCCCGCTACATCCCGCTGCACCTCCACCACGGGCACCGGCGCGACGGCGAGGGCATCCGCTTCTTCGGCTTCCTGCTCCTGTTCATGGCCTCCATGGTCGGCCTTGTCATGGCGCAGGACATGATCCTGATCTTCCTGTTCTGGGACCTCACCGCCGTCGCGTCGTACTTCCTCATTGGCTTCGACCGCGCGGAGGAGGAGTCGCGCAGCTCCGCGCAGATGGCGATTCTGGTCACCGGCATCTCGGCCGTCTTCGTCCTGATCGGCGCGGTCGTGCTCGATTTCGAGTACAACACCTTCTCGCTGCCGGAGATCATCGCGGAAGGCGAGCTGCGCGGATACGCCAGCGCGGCGGTCCTGCTGATCATGATCGGCGCCCTCGCCAAGAGCGCGCAGGTGCCGATGCACTTCTGGTTGCCGCGCGCGATGGCCGCGCCGACGCCGGTCTCTGCCTACCTGCATTCGGCGGCGATGGTCGCGGCGGGCGTCTTCCTCATTGGCCGTTTCTATCCGCTCATCGCCATGGACACGCGCCTGCTGGATCTGCTGCAGGTGATTGGCTATGCCTCGATGCTCGTCGGCGGCATCATCGCCCTGACCCGCAATGTGTTGAAGCAGATCCTCGCGTACTCGACCATCAGCCAATACGGCTACGTCGTGTTCATGTTCGGCATGGGCGGCGAGTACGGAGTCGCGGGGGCGACGTTCTACGTGCTGGCCCACGCGATCGTGAAGAGCGCGCTGTTCCTCACCGCCGGCGCGGTGACCGAGGCGACCGGCAAGAAGACGCTTGCCGACGTTGGCGGGCTTGCGCGGCGGATGCCGTTGCTCGCGATCGGCAGCGGCCTCGCGTCGGCCGGCCTGATCGCCCTTCCGCTCACCGTCGGGTTCTTCAAGGATGAGCTCTTTTTTGCCGCCGCGGAGGAGAAGGGGACCCTGCACGTGGTCCTCGCGGTGGTCGGAGCGGCGCTCTCGTTTGCCTACATCACGCGCTTCTGGCTGCAGACGTTCCTGGGCAAGGTCCGCACCGAGCCGCGGCCGATTACCGGCTATCTGGTCTGGCCGGTCGTGATCCTTGGCATCATCGCCATGGTGGACGGTATCTGGACCGAGCCGATCGTGCGGGTTGCCGACGCCGCGGCCTCCGTAAGCGCGGCGACGGACATCCACATCCATGTCGCCTACGCGCTCGATACGCGGATGGAAAACCTCATGGCGATCGCGACCTGGTCACTTGGCATCGTGATCTACCTGACGCGCCGCCTGTGGTGGAGCCTCGCGCTGGGCGTCGCCCATCTCGGTGAACGCTTCGGGCCGGCCCATCTCTACTACGCGGGTCTGCACAACCTCAACGCCTTTTCCGACCGCATCCACGCGATCGAGGTGCGGGACCTGCGCAGCCGCGTCGCCACGATCCTGCTGCCAGCAGGTGTGCTGGTCGGGATCGCGGTGATCGTCACGCCGAACGCGAATTCGTTCGAAGTCGGCAGCCTCTCCCGCGAGAACATGCCGGTCATCACCATGCTCATCGCCGCGACGGTCAGCGCCTTCGTCGTCGCTATCGTCCGCGACCATTTCCGGATCGCGATCGCGCTCTCCCTCGCCGGGATATAGCCTCGCCGCCGTCTACGCCTTCATGAGCGCGCCGAACGTTACTGTCGTCGCGCTGGTGGTGGAGACGCTGCTCTCGATGTTCATCATGGGCATGCTGGTGCTCATGCCGCGCCCGATCCTCCGCTTTGAGACGTATGTGCGCGGTGACCGCCGGGTCATCCCGCGCGACGCCGTCATCGCCGTCGTGGCCGGCCTGCTGATCTTCTTCGTCGCCTGGGGCGCGCTCTCGCGGCCCGCGCCGACGACCGAGGTCATCGACTCGTTCGGCGTGCTGACCCCGGCCGTGCATGGCAAGAACATCGTGACCGTGATCCTCGCGGACTTCCGTGGGTTCGACACCATGGGCGAGGTCACCGTGATTGCGCTGACATTGCTCGGGGTGCTCAGCCTGCTCCGTAGCGGGAGGTTGCGCTGATGCCACGCAGCGGAAAGCACCACAATGCCGGCATGCTGCAGAGCGCCGCGCGCATCCTGCTGATCCCCGGGTGGGTCATCGCCATCGGGATGATGCTGAAGGGCTACGTCGATATCGGGGACGGGTTCTCCGGTGGCGTGATCGCGGCGCTGGTCGTCCTCCTGCAGGGGCTGGCCTTCGGGGCCGACGAGCTGGAGCATATGCCTGTCGCGCGCTATGCGCCCGTCGTGAGCTTCATTGGGCTTGGCCTCGTGCTCGCGGTGGCGTTCACCCCGCTCCTGTTCGGCGACCCGCTGTTCATGCATTGGCCGCGCATCAATGAGCACGCGTACCACTTCGGCGCGCTGGAGTTTATCACCCCGGTGGCGTTCGATATCGGTGTCTTCCTCATCGTCTATGGCTTTTCCGTGGGCGCGGTCCTGGCTGTCGCACGCGCGGAGACCCGGCAAGCCCGATTGCGCGAGCGCGCCCGCCAACAACGGCGGCGCGATGTCGAGCGGTCGATCCATGCCGGTGACACGGAGGATGTGACGCCGTGATCCTGTTCTTCTCTCTCACCATCGCTGCCATGTTCGGCACCGGCGCCTACCTGATGCTCAAGCGGGACCTCATTCGGCTCATCGCCGGCATGGTCCTGATCGGCAACGCCGCCAACCTGTTCATCATGGCCTCCGCGCTTCGCCGGGGCTCGGCCGCGATCCTCCCGAACGAGGGGGAGATGGCCGATCCTTTGGTGCAGGCGATGGTCCTGACGGCGATCGTCATCAGCTTCGCCGTCGTGGCGCTGGCGCTGGTCCTCGTCTATCGCGTCTACACATCGCACTACTCGGTCGACATCCAGCGACTCTCCGCGGCGGAAGAGCAGCAGGCGGAACGGGAAGAACCCGCCTCCGAGGACCTGCGCGAGGATATCGAGGACGACACCGACGGCAGCCCGTCCGAGGTGTATGCCAGCGCTGAGGGACGTCCATGATCGCGCTTCCCCTCGTCATCCTCTGGGTTGGCGGCCTGATCCTCGCCGTCACGGACGGCACGCGTAAGCGGGTTGGCTGGCTCGGCGTCGGCATCCTGGCGGCGGCGATCGCCGCGACGATCGTGATCGCGGTCGATGTCTCGCAACACGGCCAGCAGACGATGGCCGTCGGCGGTTGGGACATGGGCATCGGCATCACGCTCCGCATCGACATGATGAGCGTGGTCTTCGCGTTGCTGTCGCAGGTCGCGCTCATCGTCGCGCTGGCGTACGAGGTCATCGGCGACGTCGGCGCGCGCATCTTCCCGGCGCTCGTCATCTTCCTCGCGCTCGGCATGACCGGACTCGTCTTTACCGGCGACGCCTTCAACTTCTACGTCTTCTTCGAGATCTCGATGATCTCGTCGTACATCCTGACGGGGTACGGCGAGACCCCGCGCCAGTTCCGCGCCGCATTCGTGTTCATTACCGTGAACCTGCTCGGATCGGTGCTGTTCCTGATCGGTATCTCGGCCATCTACCACACCACCGGCTTCCTTGACATGGAGCGCATCCGCGACCAGATGCCGCTGGTGCAGGAGAACCCGGCGATCCTCACCGCGACCATCATCTTCGTCGCGTTCTCAGTCAAGCTGGGTCTCTTCCCGTTCCACTTCTGGCTGCCGGCGGTCTATACCGGCACGCGCCCGGCCGTCGCCGCGATTCTCAGCGGCGCGCTGGCGAATATCGGCACCTACGGCCTGCTCCGCTTCGGGGCGGATATCTTCCCGCGCGAGCTCGCGGCGGCGTCCGGCGTGCTGCTTGTCCTGGGCGCGGCCAGCATCATCTACGGTGCGCACCAGGCCATCTCCCGCCACGCCACAAGCGAGGTCCTCGCGTATTCCGCGATTGGCCAGGTCGGATACATCATGGTCGCCCTCGCCATCGGCGGGACGGCCGGATGGGCGGCGGCGGTGATCTACGCGGTGCTCAACAGCCTCAACAAGGTGCTGTTGTTCCTCTCCGGATCGCTGCGCGGCTGGCTGGCGGGCGCCGCGTTCGTGATCGGCGCGTTCAGCGTCGCCGGATTGCCGCCGGCGGGCGGGTTCCTGGCCAAAATGGCGCTGTTCCGCATCGCCGTCGAGGATGACCGCCCCTGGATCATCGCGCTGGTCTTCTTCGGCGGGGCGCTCTCGTTCGTCTACATGTTCCAGCTCTACCGCCGCCGCACGAGCGAAATCGACGAGGCCGACACCAGCCCGGTCGCTATCCAGGCGCTCATCGTCGTGCTCGCGTTGCTGGTGCTGTTCATCGGGGTCTATCCGGAGCTGTTGCTGAATATGGCCGAGCGCGCGGCGCTCTCGCTGCCGGAGGCGATGAACCCATGATCCTGGTCCTCGGCATCCTCATCTCTTCCGCCATGGTCTTCGCGCTCGTCGTGAGCGACTTCTCGTGGGAGAACATGGTCGTCGCGTTCACGCTGGCCGGTGCGCTGCTGGTGGTCTTCCGCAAGCAGGCGCTGCCGCGATCCCTTCCGCCGGCCGGGCTCGCCCTGCATCTCGTTATCTACTCGCCGGTGCTGTTCTGGTTCCTGCTGATCGACATCCTCAAAGGCACCTGGCAGATCATCACGATCACGCTGGGGCTACGGCCGCTCGTGCAGCCGGGTATCGTCAAGATCCCGATCGGGGCGCATAGCGTGGCGGGTGTCGGGCCTGTCGGCTTCTTCATCACCCTGTCGCCCGGGTCCTTCCTCGTCGATATCGACTGGACGGAGGGCGTGATGCTGGTCCATGTCATCGACGCCCATGATCCCGATGGCGTGCGCAAGGACGCGGAGAAGTACTACCGCCTCTGGGAGTACGGATCCTATCTCCCCGAAGGCACGCGGGGGCGTGACGACACGGAGGGACCGCGCGATGCATGACGTGACGTTCTACGTAGCGCTGGTCTGGCTGGTCGCGTTGTTCTCCAGCCTCGTCATCATGACCGTGCGGGCGAAATCCGGGCTCGTGCGCGTGTTGCTGCTCGATACCCTGACGCTTGTCACCGTCGCGCTGCTCGTTATCTACTCGGTGACCACCGATAGCTCGTACTACCTCGACGCCGCGCTGGTGTTGGCCTTGATCTCGTTCATCTCGGTCATCGCCGCCGCCCGCTACCACAGCGAGAGGAGGCTGTTCTAGCCATGGATGCGTACCTCTACGACGTCCTCGTCATCCTGTCGCTGCTGGTTATCACGCTTGGCGTCGTCGGCATCATGCGGATGCCGGACATCTATACGAAGCTGCACGGCGCGAGCAAGTCGGTGTTCCTCGGCATCATCCTGCTCTCATTGAGCACGACCGTGGTCGCCACCGACCAGATGACCCATCGCATCATCCTGATCGTGCTGTTGGTCGCGATGACGACGCCCATCTCGTCCCATGTCATCGGCCATGCCGCGTACCAGATGCAGGAGCGGATGGAGACCCCGGGCGCGATCGATGAGTCGCACACGCTCGTTCCGGAGCATGAGGACGGCCACGACGAGCCGTCCTGGCGCCTGTAGAGAGCCGGACGCATTCCCAAACACGGAGCAATACCGCGCGACATAGCTCGGGTTGAGGGTAGGAGAGTGAGCCATCGCCGTGCCTATGGCGCTGGTGCATCCTTCGCGCGGTAGATCGGGACGCCGTCGATCGTGGTCTCGAGGTCGTAGTACTGTCCGACCTCACGCCAGAACGCGCGGCTATCGTCCGGGAACGGGCCCGGGTGGAGCGTACTGATGATGTAGACCGGACGATCCGGTCCGCTGATGATGCCGATGATGTCTGCGTACGACTCCGGCAGGGCCTGCAGCTCCTGGTCATACAGGTGTCGATAGGCTGGCTTTCGGTCGGAGAGGTAGTAGATCGAGGCCTGGTCAAAGGCGACGTAGATCGTGTCGTCCGGGTCCGTATGCGCCCGGATGTAGGCGGCCACTTCCGCTTGCGCCGGGTAGCCGGGGTGGTTGTAGAGCGCGGTCAGAAGCCCGTCCCGGCCGCCCGCGAGCATCGTGAACGGCAGCAACACCAGCGTGGCCACCAGCACGGTGGCGAGGCCCCGGCGCCATCGTCGCAGGGCGTGCAGGATGCCGTCGATGTTCCATGCCAGCCACAACGACAGGGGGGGCACCGCCTGGATCATGTAGTGCCGCCACCAATCTCCTCCCATCGCGATGCCGATCCCTGCGCCGATCATCCATAACGCCAGGAGTAAGCCGCCTGGGTGTGCCGGGCGGCGTACCCGGATCCAGTGTTGCCGCGGGCCTCGAATGTCGGCGTCGAGGACAGCGCGCAAGGGGAAGCGTGTCCGGAACGCCCAGATCATCAGCAGCATCCCGACAAGCGGGGCTGAGGCCAGCGTCAGCGCCCCGATCGCCCACAGATGCCGCGAGAGCGAGACGGTCGCGCTGCTCTGCATCGTCAAACGGTAGGTGACAGTGGCGTAGAAGAAGTCGTCCCACCCGAGGAAGTAACCATGGATGAAGGTGACCGCGGCGACGATGCCAAGCCCGAGCAGCACCCATCCGCCACGCCGGAGCCGCTCACGGCGTGTCGTGTCATCAACCAGCCAGAGCATCGCCCAGGCGACAGGGAGCATGACGATGCCAGACGGTTTGAGCACGGTCGAGAGACCGATCAGCACTCCAACCCCGACCAGTTGTGGCGAGGACCAGCGCGTCTGGGCCATGCGCAGCAGCCAGAACGCGGCGAAGGCGGCCGGCATGCCCATGAACACTTCGGCGTTGGCGGTGAACCCCTCGAAGCTTGGCCAGGAGAGCATCAACGCCGCGAGGATGGCGGCGAGGTTGGCAACGCGTGGCGACGTCCAGCGCCGGCCATAGAGCCAAACGGCATAGACGGTCAGCGCGGCGAAGAGCCAGGCCGTGAAGCGCAGGGCGAGCACGCTGGTGCCGAGCGTCTCGAAGACGAGCGCGTAGAGGGCGAATATCCCCTGCGGGCGGCTGATCCAGAGGTCATCGTAGAGATCACCCGTTCCCTCCAGCCAGCCCCGCGCCGCGTAGGCATACCCACCCTCGTCGTGGATCATCGGGATCGTCAGGAAGGGCACGCGCGCGGCGAGACTGAGCAGGATCGCGATCACGAGCCAAAGGATGTCAGTCGCCGTGGCCGGCGCCTGGTGCACCCGGGGGGCACCATCCTGCACCGGGGCGGGGTAAGGGCCCGTCCCGGGGATATCGCTCGGCGTGATGGTGGGCGATCGCAGGGCCACGAGCAGATGCTTTCGTGATGGGGATGCCCGCCGGGCATCCGGCAAGGTGCTGTCCAGACGGTACCAGACCCGGGTCCGATCTGGGCTATCCGCGCGCGTCCGAGACGTCGCTGGTCAGCAGAATCGCGCCGGTGGGCGACGCGCTGCCGCCCTCCGGCTCCAGCGAGATCGCGATCGAGGTCACGCCGTCAACGTCCGCGGGGATCAGCATGAATCCCTGGCCGGTGCGATCGACGGAGAACGTGCCGCCCGGGACCGGGTTGGTCGGCGAATCGGTGATGTACCAGAGCTGGTAGACGGAGCCGTCGTCCGGCTGGGGGAGGTTTGCCGCCGACAGCACGCCGGATCCCTGTACCGAGAACCACGCCTGGGCGTTCGCGTTGGGCGGGGCGTCCTCGGTCGGCAGCAATTGGTAGACCGTCGCGTTCGCGCTGGCCCGCAAGGTGCTGTTCTCTCCCTGAATGCGGTCGACGTCGCGTTGGAGGTCGGCGACATCCCCGCGCAGGTTCACGATCCAGATCGTCATCCCGAGCAGGAGCAGCGCCACGACGCCGGAAATGAGCGTCGTGAGCGAGACACCGCTCGGCGCCGTCATGCGTTTCGGAGTCGAGGGCGCCGCGCTGCGGGGGCGTGGCGGGCGCGGGTTCTGCTGCTGATCGCTCATGGGGCCGTGGCAGTCCTTCAGGATTTGGGAACGAGGGAGTGTTCACTCCCGCAGAATCGGTGTAAACTGTGTACGGTCACTATGTGCGTGGGCCGCGTCGAATCCGTATGCTTTGGCGAGCGACGGGCGCGGTGGTTGGGCGCGGGTTCGCCGGAATGGGGCGAGCGCCCTCGCGGCAGGCCGGTCCGCGCATCATGATACTCTTCGCGACACGTCAGCCGCAGGGCAAGGGAAGGGCCCGGTGACTGATCGCAGGCGGAGCCGCAGACGGCATCGCCGATCATTGGCTGTTCACCTTGAGCAAACGGAGAACCACATGAATCGTGGCAACGCGAACGCCGTCCGGAGGTGGCTGTCGATCCTGGCATGTACGCTGGTGATCGGGATGGCCGCCGGCGCCCCGGTATACGCGCAGAACGAGCAGGCGCAACCTACGCAGGACCCTGCGCAGCTCGTCCCGAACGACCCGACCGCCCCGCAGGACACCCAGGACGAGGGTTCCACGCCGGAGGCGACGGTCCAGCCGACCGCGCAGCCGACGCAGGCGCCGTCCAACACCGCGACCGGCACGTCCACCAATAGTCAGCCGCGGCTCGCCGAGCGGGCGGAGGACGCCGCCGGACCTGGCGCGCCGGCCGTGCTCGCGCACGGGCTTGCCTACGCCAGTGGTGATGATCTCGTCTGGCAGGTGCGGGAGATCACCGTGCCGAACGTGGACGATGCCCGCGCGGAAACCTCCGACGAGGCCATTCTGCTGCAGCGCGACGGCACCAGCGTGATCCGCAACAACGCCACGGGCAAGCGCGCCCTGATGCACCCGGGCGAGGCCTTCTTCCGCGCGTCGGATGACTCCTACACGACGATGACCGAGGATGAGGAGTCCACCTTGTGGTGGTTTGAGCTCGTCGACCCGGACAACGTCGACCTCGACGCCTTCTACCAGAGCCCGGTGCTCGATCGGGTGGACGAGGGCGTCTACGACATGATGATGACGCGCTACGTGCTCCAGCCCGGCGAGTCGGCCGACATGCCGGATAACAGTGGCGCCGGCATGATCATGGTCACTTCCGGCGAGGTGCAGGTCGATGTCGATGGCCAGCTGAGCGCGCTCGCGAGCGGCGATGGCCAGTCCGTCCCGAACGACACGCGGGTCTCCAACGAGGGCTCCCGCCCGGCCGTCTTTGTCTATGTGTATCTGGGCGAGGAGGTCGGCGACGCGACCGCTGGCGCGGCGCAGGGCTCGGCCAACGCGACCACCGACACGTCGACGAGCACGACGACCGCTTCTGACGGCACGAGTGGCACGACCTCCACCAGCGGCGATAGCCTCCAGGAGCAGGCCGACACCACGACCGATACCCAGCAGGCGGCCCCGACCTCCGAAGCGGGCGAGTACGTCACCTCGATCAACGTGACCGCCGACGCGGACATCTACCTCACCATCACGGTGGACGGGTTGGTGGTCTTTGACGGCACCTTGCCGGCCGGCGCGAGCTCTGGCCCGGTGGTGGGCACCACTTTCGAGGTCTATACCTCGTCGGGTGTCAACACGAACTTCACGAACGCCTGTGGCGACTACTTCAAGATGGGGTATGAGGAAGGTGAGGCGTACTACACGCTGGCCGCGAGCGAGAGTTCCTGCGCGCCGTAAACGACGCGCTTCCACGATAACCCCCCTGGTGCCTATACTGGTGCCAGGGGGTTATTCCATTCCATATCGGCTCCCTGTGAGGTCCGGACTTTGGCCGGGTAGGGATGCGGTCGGAGCGGGAAAGAGGAGGTGAACCATGCGATCCTGGGGATCGGAGTTCAAGGAATTCATCCTCCGGGGTAACGTCGTCTCGCTGGCTGTCGCCGTTATCATCGGCGCGGCATTCAACGAGATCGTCAATTCGCTCGTCGCCAACATGATCACGCCGCTCATCGCGGCGATTGGCGGCCAGCCGGACTTCAGTGGGATCACGTTCACGATCAACGGCAGCCAGTTCAACATCGGGCTGTTCCTGAACTCCGTGATCTCGTTCCTGATTATCGCGCTCGTTGTCTTCTTCTTCATCGTGAAACCGATGAATCACCTGCTCGAGCGCTCCAAGCGTGAGGAGCCGGAGAGCCCAACGCTGAAGAAGTGCCCGTATTGCATGACGGACGTGCCGATCGACGCGACACGCTGCCCGGCATGCACGTCGGAGATCTCGGCCACGACGGCGGCGATCTAGCCACTGTCCACGCAGAGTGAACAACAGAGAGAACCGCCCGGCATCCCCTCGGATACCGGGCGGTTCCTTGTGTTTCAGACGGTTGGGATTGTTGCTAGCAGGCGGGGCCGACCATGGTTGTCTCCATGGGAGACAGCATCCCGACCTCGATCGCGAACTGGATCTGGTCGGCAAACATGCTGATCTCGCGGCCGGAGTTGTCCCGTAACACCGCATGGGTCAAGCCCATGGTGTCCTGCACGAGGCGAGACACCGTCAGCTCGCTCTCCGATCCGCCATCCGGCGAGCGGAAGCGCTGACCTGGCCGCAGCCAGGTGGAGATGGATGTGGGTGGCGTCTTGAAGGATGCGGTCATGGCGATTCACCTCCCCGGGGACGGCGTGCGTCGTTGCACGCGTAAGATCAGGATCGATTCTGCCCGCGTTAACGCAATCGTTGCGCCACGCGGCGTGGGCCCTCGCGCCCGGACCGTCCGCGGAGGCGAGGTGAAACCCTTGTGACGGATTTCACCAATACCTTCAGGCCGTCCGTCCCGCCTGTCAAGGGGTGTGGAGTCCGTGCCGTTGTCCGTATGCCTTCCCTTTTGGAACAGGGTAGAATATGGGAACCCGCGTGGCGGGGTGCTTGTGTTGCCCGAATCCCGGGCGGGTATCCAACCGATTCCACGACCGACCAGAGTCCGGGCATTGCGTTCACCACGCGGCGGGCACGATCATTGCAGCGGTACCGTTGACGCGCAGACCCGTACGGGGTGTACCTCTTCGTCAATTCGTCCCACTCCTCCATTGGCAGGGTTTTCGATTCATGATCAACACGCAGAACGTCGAGCAGCATAATCAGCCGGCGGCCGATGAGGCTTCCGATGGCGTGATGGGGCTGGTGGGCGAGTACATCGCCCTTACCAAGCCCGGCATCATGGCGCTCTTGCTGGTCACCACCCTCGGCGCGATGCTCGTCGCGTATCGTGGGGCGCCGCCGTTCTGGCTGATCGTCGTCACGCTCCTCGGCGGGTGGATGACCGCCGGCGGCGCGAACGCGTTCAATTGCGTGATCGACCGCGATATCGACGCGAAGATGCCTCGCACGCGCAAGCGCGGGACGGCCAACGGCCGCATTTCGGCGCTTAACGGCGCGCTGTTCGCCGGCGCCCTGACGCTCGGCGGCTTCCTGCTGCTCGGATTCCTGGTGAACTGGGTCGCGGCGGGGATCGCACTGGCCGGCAACTTCTACTACGTCGTCATTTACACGCTGATCCTCAAGCGCCGTACCGCCCAGAACATCGTCATTGGCGGCGCGGCCGGGGCGATGCCGCCGCTCGTCGGCTGGGCGGCGATCACCGGCTCGATCTCGGCGCCGGCATGGATCCTCTTCGCGATCATCTTCTACTGGACCCCACCGCACTTCTGGTCGCTGGCGCTGCTCAAGCAGGGCGAGTATGGCCGCGTCGGGATGCCGATGCTGCCGAACGTCGCCGGTGAGGAGGAGACGCGGAAGCAGATCGCCCTCTACACCGTGATGCTGGTCGCCGTTTCGCTGCTCCTGATGCCGTTCGGGATGGGGTGGATATACCTGGCCGGGGCGCTCGGTCTCGGCATCTGGTTCCTGAAGCTGGCGATGCAGCTGCTCATGAACCCGAGCAAGGGCCTTGCCCGCCGGACGTTCTTCTTCTCCATCTGGTACATGGCCGGCATCTTCTTCGCCATGTCGCTGGACCGCCTCGTCCTCGGGTAGGCCGCCGGACACCCCATGTTGACGGCATTCCGTAGACCCTGGACGCTCGAGCCCGGAGGTCGGCGACATAACGCAAGACCCGGACAGCGAGGTCGCTCGGGTCTACAGTTGTGCACCTGTACTGTTCGACGTGGCCTATAGCCATCTGCAGGGTGGTTGACCGCCATGTCGTCTCGCCCTCGGTGGGCGAGACATCGCCCGAAGGGCGATATGGGCGCCAACGCGGCACCTTCGGTGCCGTCCCGGGCACGGCCCGGGACTACTATCAACCGCCCTGATCGCGCTCTAATCGGCGGTCACCATCTGCGGGTCCGGCTTCGGCGTCCTGTCCTGCGTTTCGCCGTTCGCCTTGCGGATCTGGTCGCCCAGGCCGATACCGTAGTAGGTGAAGCCCTCGCGCGTCACCCTCGCCGGGTCGAAGATGTTCCGGCCGTCGAAGATGATCGGCTCCGCCAGGCGCTCGCGCAGCGCTTCCCAATCCGGGCTGCGGAACTGCCGCCACTCCGTCGCGATGATCAGCGCGTCGGCGTTCAGCAGCGCCTCGTCACGGCTGGCGGCCAGCTGGAACTGCTCGCTCTCGCCATACAGGCGCTCGGCCGTCTCCATTGCCTCCGGATCGTACGCCTGGACCCGCGCGCCACGGGACCAAAGGCCCTCCATGATGTCGCGGCTCGGCGCATCGCGCATGTCGTCGGTCTTCGGCTTGAAGGCCAGACCCCACAGCGCGAACGTTTTACCGCGCAGGTCGTCGCCGAAATGATCGACGATCTTGCCGATCATCAGCTGCTTCTGGTCCTGGTTGACGTCCTCGACGGACTCGATCAGACGGGCGTCGTAGCCATACGCTTGCGCGGTATTGACCAGCGCGCGGATGTCCTTGGGGAAGCACGAGCCACCGTAGCCGATGCCGGCATAGATGAAGTTGTAGCCGATGCGCTCGTCCGAGCCGATGCCGATGCGGACGTTCTCGATGTTCGCCCCGACGCGCTCGGCGATGTTCGCGATCTCGTTCATGAACGAGATCTTCGTCGCCAGCATCGCGTTCGCGGCGTACTTCGTCAGCTCCGCCGAGCGGATGTCCATGACGATGATGCGGTTGTGGTTGCGGTTGAACGGGGAGTAGAGCTGGCGCATCGCCTCGATCGCCTCGCTGGATTCCGCGCCGATGATGATGCGGTCCGGGCGCTGGAAGTCCTCGATCGCCGCGCCTTCCTTCAAAAACTCCGGGTTGCTCACCACGTCGAACGGCACGTCGACGCCGCGCTCCTTCAGCCGGGCGGTGATGATCTCACGCACGCGGTCAGCCGTCCCGACCGGCACCGTCGACTTGTTGACGATGATCGCCGGCTTCGAGAGGTGCTCGCCAATCGTGCTCGCGACCGCCTCGACGTACTTCAGGTCGGACGAACCGTCTTCGTTCGGGGGCGTGCCGACGGCGATGAAGATGAAGCGGCCGTGGTCGATGCCGTCCTGGGCGTCGGTCGTGAACTTCAGGCGGCCGGCGGCATGGTTCTGCTCGACCAGCTCGGTCAAGCCCGGCTCGTAGATCGGCACGATGCCGTTGTTCAGGCCTTCGATCTTGTTCGCGTCAACGTCCACGCAATAGACGGTGTTGCCGCTCTCGGCGAAGCAGGCGCCGGTGACGAGGCCGACGTAGCCCGTCCCGAACATGGTGACATTCATTGGATACGAATCCTCCCGGACATCATCGTTGGTGGCGGGGCGTGGCGTCGCATGGAACAGGCAGCGTGAGCCGGCGAGCGCCCCGAATGCGCCGGTTTGTAACCGGCGTCCTGAGAGGAGAGTGTACACCTCCACCACGCAGCACACCCCGGCGGAATAGCTCCGGCCGGGGTGTGCGAGGCGTCGGGAGGGGAGCGGCGTCAGGCCCGGTTGACGACCGGGTTGCGTAGGACGCCGACGCCCTCGACGTCGATCTCGATCGTGTCGCCGGCCTTCATCGGGCCGACGCCGTGCGGTGTCCCCGTCATGATCACGTCGCCCGGGTGCAGCGTCATCACCTTGCTGACATAGCTGACCAGGAAGGGGACGCTGAAGATCAGGATCTCCGTGTTGCTATCCTGGCGAACCTCGCCGTTCAGGCGCGACTGCACCTGGACATGGCCCGGGTCCAGCTCCGTCTCGATCCATGGGCCGAGCGGGCAGTAGGTGTCGTAGCCCTTGCCCTGGATCCATTGCCCCGAGGCGTACTGGATCTTGCGGTCGGAGACATCATTTCCGGCCGTGTACCCGAATACGTACTCGAGCGCCTCATCCTCGGAGACGTCGCGGGCCGTCTTGCCGATCACGGCGACGAGCTCGGCCTCGTAGTGAGTGTCATGCTCCGGGTTCGCGATCTCGATCGGCGCGTCCGGTCCGATCACGGCTGACTGAGGCTTCATGAACATGACCGGGAACTCGGGGAGCTTGCGGGAGGAGTCCAGCTCCGTCACGTGGGCCTTGTAGTTGAGACCGATCGCGACGATCTTTCCTGGTTCCAGCGGCGCAAGCAGCGTGATGTCGTCCACGGACCCAACCTCGGCTCCCTTGCTATGCGTGCCGAAGAGATCGCCCTCGAGCGCGTAGATGGTCGAGTCTTCGAGGATGCCAAAGGCGCCGTCGCCGCCGTTCTTGTCCGAGTAGCGCACGATCTTCATGATTCCGGGTTCTCCTTCGTATCTGATCCCACGTGTCTGCGGCTCATCGTACATGGGAATCCCCCAGGTCGCGATATCATAGAGGCCGAATCACGCCGCCGCGATCCGGGAGCCTCCTGATGCCCGAGCTGAACCTGTTCCTCCGGGACGAAGAGACCGGCGAGATTATCCCGCAGCCGGAGCTCGATGATGACGACGCGTTGCAGATGCTGGCGGAAGCGGAGATCACGGCCACCGAGCTGGTGCCCTGGGGCAGCAACTACACGTTCGCGGTAGCCCTGGAGCGTGAAGGCGCGCCGGGGCACCTCGCTATCTACAAGCCGATGGCCGGCGAGCGCCCGCTTCATGATTTCCAGCACGGGACGCTCCACAACCGCGAACGTGCCTCGTATCTCCTCAGCCGCGCGCTGGGGTGGGGGATCGTGCCGCCGACCGTCGTGCGCGATGGACCGCATGGCGTTGGCAGCGTCCAGATCTACGTGCCCAGCCAGCCGGACGTCATGGAAGACGCCGAGTACTGGGGCCAGCGCACGGTCGAGATCGAGCGTCTGGTGCTGTTCGACCACCTCGCCAATAACGCCGACCGCAAGATCACCCATTGCCTGCTGACGCCGTCCGGCAAGGTGATCGGCATCGATCACGGCCTTACCTTCAACCAGTACCCGAAGCTGCGCACGGTGCTCTGGCAGTTCGTCGGTCGCCCAATCAGCGAGGAGCTGCTGGCCGATCTGGAGGCGCTCGCCGCCGATCTCGAGGCGAAGCTTTCGGAGCTTCCGGTCCTGCTCTCGGCGCAGGAGTGGGCCGCGTTGCGCTCGCGCCTGCAAGGGCTGATCGCCTCCCGCCGGTACCCGCTCCTGGATCCGCACCGCAACATCCCCTACGGCTGGTGGTGACCCATACACGCGGCGATGGGTGACGACGGTTGTATGATGATGCTGATAGTGGCCGACCGGCCGACCGCACCACACACCAGCGCCTGACGTCGGATCGCGAAGCCCGTGACTCCGGCAGGGTGCTCGAGTTCCAGGGGGAGAGACGAACGTGCGCTGGAAGGACATGCTGACGACCATCGACGCCCATGTGGCAGGCCAGCCTTTGCGGTTGGTCACCTTCGGCGTGCCGAGGATCGCGGCAGCCCCGGTACGCGAGCAGATCGCGCTCTTCCAGAAGGATCACGACGCTATCCGTCGCTGGCTCCTTGCCGAGCCCCGTGGCCACGCCGGGCTGACCGGCGCGGTGTTGCTGCCGTCGCTGGATCCGGAGATCGACTACGGCGTGATCTTCATGTCCGCTGGTGGCTACAAGCCGATGTCGGGCCATGGCATGATCGCCCTCGCCACCATCCTGATCGAGTCGGGAACGGTGCCCACCGATGGCCCTGACACGCGCATCACCTTCGATACCTTCTCCGGCCCGATCCAGGCGCGCGCCAGCGTTGACCAGGGCCGCGTACGCAACGTCCGCTTTCGCAACGTGCCTGCGTTCCGGACGCATAAAGACATCGAGATCACCGTCGGCGACCGCCGCATGACGGTCGATATCGCCTACGGCGGGAACTGGTACGCGATCGTGCGGGCGGAGGACGCCGAGGTCTCACTGGACCCCGGGGCCGCCAAGTCGTTGTCCGAGATGGGCGTCGCGATCTCGCGAGAAGTCGGCAACCGGTTCGATATCGTCCACCCCGTCGATCCGGCGCTCTCCGGTATCTTCGGCACGGTCTTCCTCGGGGACCCGACGAGCGACGAGGCCGACAGCCGGAACGCGACCGTCTATCTTGACGGTCTGATCGACCGCTCACCCTGTGCCACCGGCATGGCCGCGACAATGGCGGCCCGCGCCGCCGACGGTGAGCTGGACGTTAGCCAGCCCTACGTCTCCGAGAGCGTGGTTGACACCTACATGACGGGTCGCATCGTCAATAACACGACGGTGGGGGAGCACCCGGGCGTGATCATCGAGATCTCCGGGCGCGGGCAGGTCACCGGCACTCATACCTTCTATGTGGACCCTTCCGACCCGCTCGCCGACGGGTTCGTGCTGTTCTAGCGAGCGGACACATCGCGTTCGATCGCGAATTGTGATTTTGCTCACAACTGGTCGGGGTGGTACACTCTCGCGTAAGTGCGTCACGGGCTGTCAGGTGCGTGATGCGTTGTCAGGAGCGCAGCTTGAGCGACGAGAAGTTGCCCGACCTCCAGAAGGACCGCGACCTGCAGAAGATCGCCACCGCCTCAACCCTCGGGTTTGGCGTTGCGCTTTCTCTCGCAGTCATGGTCGGTGGCGGGGTCTGGCTGGACCGCCGGCTCGATATGGCTCCTGTTTTTACACTGATCGGTCTTGCGCTTGGCCTCGTGTCCGCGGGCTATCAGTTGTATGAGCTCGCGCTGCTCAACCGGACGGACCGCAACAATGGTCCGGTCGGGCGAGTCCTGGAACGCCGGTTCTCCCGAAGGGTTTGACCTCCGTCTGAACGGCGTTCTTTTGTGCGAGCCAACCCGGTTGATTCCATTTTCCGGTTGGCGATTCGTGGATCCGGGGGGACTCCACAGCGGGGAGTACTCCAGCACGCAAGGTTGCGTGCGAGAGTTGAAGAGAGGCGCACCACACGTCATGGATTTGCATATCTCGCTTGCGGCTGAAACGCTCTTCCACATCGGCCCGATCCCGATAACCAACTCGTTCCTTGTCATGATCCTGGTCATGGCCGCGTTGCTGGTCGTGTTCTCGCTCATGGCCCGCCGCATCACGGTGGACCCGCGCAAGGGTGGCCGCTTCGGCGGCATCGGCGAGATGATCATCGACTTCCTGCTGAACCTGGTGGAAGGCTCCGGCGGCAAGACGCTCGGGCGCAAGATCTTCCCGCTCGTTTCCGGTCTCTTCATCTTCATTATCTTCTCGAACTTCACCGGCCTGCTGCCGGGCATCGGCACGATCTGGATCGCCAAGGACGCCGAGGACGATCACGCCCCGGAGGCTGAGGTCGCCGTCGAGAACGCGAACGTCGTGACGGAGACCGAGGAGGGCCAGATCGCGACCGCCGCCGTCAATGGCGGTGGCGATGATCACGCCGCGGGGACGACCACCGAGGCCGTCGCCGACGATGCCGAGGGGCATGGTGGCGAGGAAGCCGCCCATGAGACGGAGCACGTTCCGCTGTTCCGCCCGCCGACAGCCGACCTGAACATGACGCTGGCGATGTCCACCATCACGTTTGTGGCTGTCCAGATCTTCGGCGTGCGGGCGCACGGCGTCGGTGGCCGCCTGAAGCACATGGCGAACCCGCCCTTCCTGTTCCCGATCGAAGTCATCTCGGAGCTCTCGCGCATCATCTCGCTCTCCGCCCGTCTTTTCGGGAACGTCTTCGCAGGCGAGATCCTGCTCGGCGTCGCGTACGCCATCGCCAATGCTGTCAAGATCGCGATCGTGCCCCTGCTCTTCCCGGTCATCTTCCTTGGGCTCGAAACGCTGTTCGGCACCATCCAGGCGCTGGTCTTCTCGCTCCTTACCCTGATCTACATCACCCTCGCGGCCGCGGGGCACGACGATCATGATGAATCCCATGCGGAGAATCATGACGCCGTCCGGGCCGTTGACGACAATGCCCCGGCGCGCGGCACAGCGCCGTCTCCCGCGGGCGACTAACCAACCTTGCGAGTTCAGCCCTCGAACGGCTCGGGGGCTCGGGTTCGAACCGGAGTTTTTTTCGTGAGTGTGACGGCTGCTGATGTCGTCCGGAACAGAGTGGCGAGGCTGGCATTCGAGTGCATCGACCGGCATCGACAGGAGGAAGAGTCACGTGTTTGACGGAATGGTAGGACCTGAGGGCGTTGACGCGGCGAAGGCGATTGGCGCGGGTATCGCGATCGGCATCGGTGGCCTTGGCCCGGCCCTCGGCATCGGCATGGCCGTCCGCGGGGCGATGGAGGCCATTGGCCGCAACCCCGAGGCCGGTGGACAGATCCAGACCTCGATGATCATCGGCGCCGCGCTCGCCGAGGCCGTCGCGATCTATGCCTTCGTTATCGCCATCATCATCGCGCTCGTCTAGGAATCGGTGGATCGTGCCGGCGCGCCGCGAAGGCGGAGTGCCGGCAGCCCACTGCTCTGGTCCTCTCCGGGTGCGCTGCGGACCACCGCAGCGCACTCGTTGATTGACTGACGGGCCCGGGATGTGTAGCGAAGGAGTGGCCGGTAATGGACCAACTTGGCATCAATGGATGGAATCTACTCGTCCAGGCGATCGCCTTCCTGGTCTTCGTGTATCTGCTCTGGCGGTACGCCGTCGGGCCGATCGTCCGGGTGCTCGACCAGCGCCAGGCGCGCATCAGCGAGAGCCTGATGGCCGCCGAGCGCATGCAGGTTGAGCTGCGCGAGACGCAGGCGAAGAACGAGGAGATCATGGCCCAGGCTCGGCGCGAGGCGCAGGAACTCCTCCAGACCGCGCGGCAGAACGCCGAGCAGGTGGAGTCCAAGGCCCGCGAGCGTGCCGGGGCCGCGGCAGACGAGTTCCTTGGACGGGCGCAGGAGACCCTGCGGCAGGAGACTGCCCAGGCTCGCCAGCAGCTTCGCCAGGAAGTTGCCGACCTGGCGGTCACCGCCGCGGGCAAGATCATCCGCAAGGAGATCTCCCCGGCTGACCAGAAGGAGCTGATCGAGGCCACGCTGGCCGAGAACTCGGCTCCCGTCGGGCGGTAACAGACGCCAGAAGGCAGTGGCGGGGCCTCCTCGCCGGCTGCCTTCCGTCGTATCAACAGTCACGAGACGGCAACACAGGGCCGGACGCCATGCAACTCCCCGCCAGGGAGGGTGATCCGGATCGCAAGGACATGGGCAATGGCAAGCAGTGCAGCGAAGCGCTACACCCAGGCGCTGAAAGAGATCGCCCAGGAATCGAACTACCTTTGAGGCCTGGCAGCGCGACCTGGGGACGCTCAACGCGCTGGTCGCGGATTCGGACATCGTCAACTTCCTGACGAATCCCGGCGTGCAGGATGCGGAGAAGTTCAAGGCCGTTGACGCGGTCCTGACCGATCTGCAGCCAGAAGCTCGCACCTTGTTCCACATGTTGATCGAGCGGCGGCGGCTTTCGCTGATGCCCGACATCGTCGAACTCTTCGATGAGGCGGCGATGGAGGCGCGCGGGGTTGTGCTGGTCGATGTGACCACTGCGGATGCGCTCGACGATGCCGGCAAAGAGCTCGTGCGCGAGCGGATGAAGAGCATCGTGGGCAAGGAAGTCGAGCTGCGCCTGCACACCGATGCCAGCATGATCGGCGGCATCGTGGCGCGCATCGGTGACCAGGTCATCGATGGAAGTGTGTTGACCCAACTACGTCGCCTGCGGGCGAGGATGAACGCCGTCTAGCGAGACGGCTCGGAACGGTGCTTGAGAGCGCCTCCGCAGGTGCGGGGGCGAGCCAGGCGAACAGCCACGGCAACGATCAGGACCGCGCGGCGCGGCACTGAGGCCGCGGAGGAACGGAGCGATCATGGCGGTACGCGCGACCGAAATCAGTGATCTGCTCAAGCAGCAGATCCAGGGTTTCTCAGAGAAGGCTACGGTCTCCAACGTCGGTCAGGTGATCGCCGTTGGTGACGGTGTGGCCACCGTGCACGGCCTGAGCCAGGCCATGCAGTCGGAGCTTGTCGAATTCACCAAGGACGGGACCTACGGTCTCGTGCTCAATCTCGGCGAAGACGCCGTGTCCGTCATCGTGATGGGCGACTACATCGACATCGAGGAAGGGGACGAGGTCCGCACCACCGGTGCCGTCGCCTCGGTTCCCGTCGGCGATGCCCTTCTCGGTCGCGTGGTCAACGCCCTCGGCCAGCCGATTGACGGCAAGGGCCCGATCCAGACGGAGAAGACCCGCGAGATCGAGCGCATCGCTCCGGGCGTCATCAAGCGCCAGGACGTTGATACGCCGCTCCAGACGGGTGTCAAGGCCATCGACGCGATGACCCCGATCGGCCGCGGCCAGCGCCAGCTCATCCTGGGCGACCGCCAGACCGGTAAGTCGGTGATCGCGACGGATATGATCATCAACCAGCGCGATAGCGGCGTGAAGTGCATCTACGTCGCCATCGGGCAGAAGCAGTCCCAGATTGCCCAGCTCTCCCGCATCCTGGAAGAGAACGGCGCCCTCGATCACACGATCATCGTCGTCGCCTCGGCCGCCGACCCGGCTCCGCTCCAGTACATCGCCCCGTTTGCGGGTACCGCGATGGGCGAGGAGTTCATGGAGAACGGCGGCGACGCGCTCATCATCTACGACGACCTCACCAAGCACGCCCAGGCCTACCGCCAGGTGTCGCTGCTGGTCCGCCGCCCGCCGGGACGCGAGGCCTACCCGGGTGACGTCTTCTACCTCCACAGCCGCTTGCTTGAGCGCGCCGCGCGCCTCAGCGACGAGCTTGGTGGTGGCTCGCTGACGTCGATCCCGCTCATCGAGACGCAGGCCGGCGACATCTCGGCCTACATCCCGACGAACGTGATCTCGATCACCGACGGCCAGATCTTCCTCGAGACTGACCTGTTCTACGGCGGTATCCGCCCGGCCATCAACACCGGTCTCTCGGTGTCCCGCGTCGGTGGTGCGGCCCAGATCAAGGCCATGAAGACCGTTGCCGGTTCGCTCCGTCTCGACATGGCGAACTACCGCTCGCTTGCGGCCTTCGCCCAGTTCGGCACGAGCGACCTCGACGCGTCGACCCGTCGCCAGATCGAGCGCGGCCAGGTCATGACCGAGGTCCTCAAGCAGCCGCAGTACAGCCCGCTCCCGGTTGAGGAGCAGGTGGCGATCCTGTGGGCCGGCTCCGCCGGACTTCTGGACGACATCCCGGTCGAGAATGTGCGTGAGTTCGAGGCCCAGTACCTCGAGTACATGCGCAGCACCCAGTCCGGCCTGCTCCAGCGCATCCGCGAGGAGAAGGCGCTGAGCGATGAGATCGTCGAGACGCTGAAGAAGGTCACCACCGAGTTCAAGGCGCAGTCCGGGCTTGTGGCCCGCGACGACGCGGCGGCCGACTAGTCCCGGAAGGATGAGGCATCATGCCAAGCCCACGTGAAATCCGCCGCCGCATCCGCAGCGTCAAGAACATGTCGCAGATCACGCGCGCCATGGAGATGGTCGCTGCGTCGAAGATGCGGCGTGCGCAGGACCGCGTGACCGCCGGCCGGCCGTATTCCGAGCGGCTTCGGGATGTCCTTGCGGACCTGGCCTCGGCCCAGCTCGACGCGGACGACATGAAAGCCTTCCCGCTGCTCGAGCAGCGGGAGGTCGAGCGCAGCGCGGTCATCTTCATGACGCCGGATCGCGGCCTGAGCGGCGCGCTGAACTCGAACCTGTTCCGCCGCGGCGCGCAGTGGTTCCGCGAGCACCGCGAGGAAAACCCGCAGGTGATCGCGGTTGGCAAGCGCGGGCGAGACTTCCTGGCCAAGACCGGCCGGGACATCACCGCGGAGTTCATCCAACTCGGCGACAAGCCGACGATGGCGGACACCCGCCCGATCGCCGAGGCCGCCGTCGACATGTTCCTTCAGGGAGAGGTCGACGCGGTCCATTTGGTCTATCCGAAGTTCGTCAATACCCTCGTCCAAACCCCCGAGGTGGTGCAGATCCTGCCGATCGAGCGCCCGGAGGTGGACGAGGACCGTGCCTCGGCGAATGAGGACTACATCTTCGAGCCAAGCGCGCCCGATGTGCTGAACGCCATCCTCCCGCGCTACGTCGAGGTCCTCATTTATCAGGCCCAGCTCGAAACCATCGCTTCGTTCTACTCGGCCCAGATGGTGGCGATGCGCAACGCGACGGACAACGCCAAGGAGCTCGTTGACGAGCTCAACCTGTCGTACAACAAGGCGCGGCAGTCCCAGATCACCAACGAGGTGGCCGAGATCTCCGCTGGTGCGAACGCATTCCGCGTGGACTAGCGTTCCGGCCCCGGAGTCGACATTGACGTATACATGGAGCAGTCCAGCGGCACATCGCGACCGCTCCAGATGAGGAAGGCAACATGGCAGCACCTGCTATCGCCCCGGAGAAGGGAGCCACCGGCGCCACCGGCACGATCGTCCAGATCACCGGCGTGGTCGTCGACGTGGAGTTCCCGGCCGAGCAACTCCCCCAGATTTACAACGCGCTCGAGACGACGCTCAACGACGGCACCCGCCTCGTCCTCGAAGTGCAGCAGCACCTTGGTGACGACCGCGTCCGCACCGTCGCCATGAGCACCACCGATGGCCTCCGGCGTGGACAGGACGTGGTCGACACCGGCCAGGCGATTGCCGTCCCGGTAGGCCCTGCTACGCTCGGCCGCATCTTCAATGTCACCGGTGAGGCCATCGATGAACAGGGCCCGGTCGACGCGGCCGAGTACCGCCCGATCCACGCCAACCCGCCGCCGTTTGATCAGCAGTCGACCGCGGTCGAGGTCCTCGAGACCGGCTCCAAGGTCATCGACCTCATCGCGCCGTTCACCAAGGGCGGCAAGATCGGCGTCTTCGGTGGCGCCGGCGTTGGCAAGACCGTCATCATCACCGAGCTGATCCGCAACATCGCGGCCGAGTTCGGTGGCTACTCCGTCTTCTGCGGCGTGGGCGAGCGCACCCGTGAAGGCACCGCGCTCTGGGGTGAGCTGAAGGAATCCGGCGTTCGCGACCAGACCGCGCTCATCTTCGGCCAGATGAACGAGCCGCCGGGGGCCCGCCTCCGCGTCTCGCTGACCGGCCTGACGATGGCCGAGTACTTCCGCGACGAAGGCCGCGACGTGCTCGTCTTCATCGACAACATCTTCCGGTTCGTGCAGGCCGGATCCGAGGTCTCCGCGCTTCTCGGCCGCATGCCGAGCGCCGTGGGCTACCAGCCGACCCTCGCGAACGAGATGGGGCAGCTCCAGGAGCGCATCACCTCGACCAAGACCGGCTCGATCACCTCCGTGCAGGCCGTCTACGTGCCGGCGGACGACTACACCGACCCGGCACCGTCCTCGGTGTTCGCCCATCTCGACGCCACGATCGCCCTCGAGCGCTCCATCGCCGAGCGCGGCCTCTTCCCGGCCGTGGATCCGCTGGCCTCGACCAGCCGCATCCTCGATCCGCTGATCGTCGGCCAGGAGCACTACGACGTCGCTCGCGCCGTGCAGCAGATCCTGCAGCGCTATCGCGACCTGCAGGACATCATCGCCATCCTCGGTATCGAGGAGCTGAGCGATGAGGACAAGCAGATCGTGAACCGAGCGCGCCGCATCGAGCTGTTCATGTCGCAGCCGTACTTCACGGCCGAGCAGTTCACCGGCAACCCGGGCCGCTTCGTGTCGCTCGCCGACACCGTCCGCTCCTTCAAGGAGATCGTCGACGGCCAGCACGACCATCTGCCGGAGAGCGTCTTCCGCTACAAGGGCAGCATCGATGAGGTCGTCGAGGCCGCCGAGAAGCTGGAAGCCGAGAACCGTCGCGGCTAGTTCGCCATCGTGAGGCCGGCCGGGCAGGGGAGCGCCCCGCCCGCCGGCCCCATGTCGAGGGAGGCATCACATGGCGACATTGAGTGTGGAGCTCGTTACCGGCGAGCGCGTCGTGTACCAGGATACCGGCGTTGAGCTCGTTTCCGCGCCAGGGACCGAGGGCACGTTGGGCATCCTGCCGAACCACGCGTCGCTGATCTCGACGCTGGACGCTGGTGAGGTGCGCATCCGCAAGGGCGGCCACGACGAGCACTTCGTCGTGTTCGGCGGCTTCATCCAGGTGACGTACAACCGCGTCATCATCCTGGCGGACACCGCCGAGCGCGTCGCGGACATCGATCTCGAAGCTGCCCGTCGCGCCTACGATCATGCGCGTGAGCGCATCGAGCAACGCGAATCAACTGAGGCCGTGCGCCAGGCGCACGCCGACCGCCAGCAGGCCGAGGTGCGCATGCGCGCCGCCCAGGGCAACGGCCGGGGCGCCGCCACGCGCGTCTAGCGCCATCACCAACACCGCACACCACGGGGAAGAGGGATACAGAACCGGCGATGTCACACGACATCGCCGGTTCTGTGTTCGAGAGCCATTCGTCCCATCGCATGGCGCTGCTGCGGACTACGTGAAATGTGAAAGAGGGTAGCCTTGCCGAACAGAAGCTCTGTCGTGGCAAGCAAGCCCCACCGGGCCGGGCGGGTATACTGACCACGTCCGGGCCCCACCAGGCCCACGCATGCCCGACACCTGCCGCCATCCCGCGGCGCTACCCCACACGAGGAATTTCTGCATGTCCGGAACGGCGCACTCCACCACCGCCCAGGCCCCTGTCGCCGAGCGACTGCTCAAGATTCGGGGTGGCCATACCCTGAGCGGCCGGGTCCGCATTAGCGGCGCGAAGAATGCCGCCCTGAAGGCCCTGGCCGCGTCGCTCCTGACGCCGGAAGAAGTTGTCCTCAACAACGTCCCGATGATCGACGACGTCCTCTCCATGGCGGAGTTGCTGCGGGCCTTTGGCGCCGAGGTGGAGATCGAGCGCGAGCATGAGCGCGTGCGTATTCGCGCCGAGCACATCACCCGAACGAATGCGCCCCATGGCCTCTTCCGCGCCACGCGGGCTTCCGTTGTCGTCACGGGTCCGATGCTGGCGCGCATGGGCGAAATCTCGTTCGCGCTCCCCGGTGGCGACCAGATCGGCAAGCGGCCGATCGACATGCACCTGCGCGGCTTCGAGCGTATGGGCACGGAGATCGAGCGCGACGAGCACATGATCCACGCCCGCGTCAGTGCCCTGCAGGGCGCGCGCATCTACATGGACTATCCGAGCCACACCGGTACCGAGGCCCTGATGATGGCCGCCACCAAGGCCGCCGGCACGACGGTCATCATGAACGCCTCCGCGGAGCCCGAGATCGTCTGGCTCGGCGAGATGCTGAACCGGATGGGCGCGCGAATCTCCGGCCTCGGTACCCCGTTCATCACCGTCCACGGCGTCGAGCGCCTGACCGGCGTCTCGGAGATCGTCTTGCCGGATCGCCTGGAGGCCGCGACCTACGCGATCGCCGGCGTCATCACCGGCGGCGAGGTGACGATCGACCAGGTGATCGAGAATCACATGGTGCCGATCACGGAGAAGCTGAAGGAGGCGGGCGCCGACGTCTGGATGCGTGACCGCGAGATGCTCGTCCGTCCCGGCAAGACGCTGAAGGCCGTCGATATCCAGACGCTGCCGTATCCCGGCTTCCCGACCGACTCCCAATCGACCTTCATGCCGCTCCTGACGCAGGCCGAGGGCATCGCGCACGTGCACGAGCGCGTCTACGAGGACCGCCTGCGCTATACCGACGAGCTGATCAAAATGGGCGCCGATATTCGCGTCCAGCGCTGGGGCGACAATGGCGAGTTCCTCGCCACCTCCGCCGAGGTCCACGGGCCCGTGAAACTTCACGGCGCGCGCGTCCAGTCGCTCGATATTCGTTCCGCCGTCAGCGTTGTGCTCGCCGGTCTCGTCGCGGAGGGGGAGACAGAGGTCACCGACGTCTTCCACATCGACCGCGGCTACGCCGACTTCGTTCGTAAGCTTACGGAGCTCGGCGCCGATCTCGAAGACACCGGCAAGGCGTAATAGCGTCGCACTGGCATGTGCGATGCATCGGCCGAAGGTCGATATCTGCGAGACATAGGTCCACTCGTTCATGGGCCGCAGCGTCCGGCTTCCTCGCGAAGATCGCGTTCGTACAGTACGATAAGGGAAGAACCGGCGTCGGCCGGGCGCCGTGCAGCGAGTCACGAGGGATAGAGCACGTGTCCTCACGAATTCTGGTGGTCGAAGATCAGGAAGACGTCGCCCAGCTCATCGACGTGGTGCTGAAGGGCGAGGGCTACACCGTGGCCATCGCGCGAGACGGCGCCCAGGGCCTGATGATGTCCCGCGACTGGGACCCCGACCTGATCCTGATGGACATCATGCTGCCTGGCGTCGATGGCGGCACCCTCATCGCCCGCCTGCGGCGCGAGCCGGAGACGAAGGACCTGCCGATCATCGCCATGTCCGCCAGCCGGACCTTGCGTGACCGCACCGGCGAGCTGCAGGCCGACGCGCTGCTCTCCAAGCCGTTCGACGTCGACGCCCTGCTCGTGCAGGTGAACTTCCTGCTCTCGCGCGGGCGCGGAGACGGCGACGAGGCATGACCCAGGCGGTCTCCGCGAGCGATCAGCCGATGACCCTCGTGGTCGTCATTCCCACGTACAACGAACGCGAGAACATCGAGCAGCAGGTGAACGCTGTGCTGGCGCTGGATCCTGCGCCACAGGTGCTCATCGTCGATGACAGCTCCCCGGATGGCACCGGCGAGATGGCCGATGCCATGGCGCGGGAGCATCCCGGGCGAGTCCACGTTCTCCACCGGAAGGGCAAGGAGGGACTGGGGCGCGCCTACGTCGCCGGCTTCCGCCGCGCGCTGGAGCTCGGGCACCACGCATATCGCGCAGATGGACGCCGACCTCTCGCACAGTGCCGCCGACCTGCAGAAGATGATCGATGTCGCGCGCACGACCGGCGCCGACCTCGTTCTCGGCAGTCGCTATATCCCAGGCGGCGAGACGGTGGGGTGGCCGTGGCCGCGCAAGGCGATCAGCCGGGCGGGTGGTATGTACGCCGGCCTGATCCTCGGCGTGCCGATCCGCGATCTCACCGGTGGCTTCAAGCTTTGGCGTCGCGAGACGCTGGAGGCGATCGACCTCGATACCGTCCGCTCTGATGGCTACGGTTTCCAGATCGAGACGACCTACCGCGCCTTGCGCCTCGGCAAGACGTGGCGGCAATCCCCGATCACGTTCCACGACCGCGTTGCCGGCGCCTCCAAGCTCTCCCGCAGCGTCGTCATCGAGGCCGCCCTCATGGTCTGGCGCATGCGCCTCCGCCAGCTCACCGGTAAGCGCTGGTAGCAGTCTGCCTTGCGGCCTCGCAAAGTGGATGCAAAACCCTCGCGCGTACAGCCGGCCCTTGTGGCCGGCTCACGTCTGTCCTCAAGCCGGCCACCGCCCGCAGCTGCGAGGGCCGGCTCTACGAATCAAACGTTCTCGTACCGCCGCACCTTGTGTGTGGCGCGGGCAGGAACGTTCTATCCTCGTTCCAGGTACCGCACGCGCTCCCAATCCGTCACCACGCGGTCGTACGTCTCCTGCTCGACGCGGGCGAGGTTGAGGTAATGCGCATGCACCCGCTCGCCGAAGACCTCCCGCGCCAGCTCGCTGCGCTCCCAGTTCGCGATCGCCTTGTACAGCGCGCTCGGGATCTTCGGCGCATCAGTCGCCAGGTACCCGTTCCCGCGGAACTCCTCCGGCGGCTCGATCTTCCGCTCGATGCCTGCCAGCCCGGCCGCGAGGACAGCCGCGAAGGCGAGATAGGGGTTGCTGTCCGCGCCCGGGAGCCGGTTCTCGATCCGTAACGCCGGGCCAGAGCCGACCACGCGGAACCCGCAGGTGCGGTTATCGCGTCCCCAGACGATGTTCGTCGGCGCCCACGACGCCGCCGCGAAGCGCTTGTAGGCGTTGACGGTACTCGCCATGAACAGCGCAAGCTCCTGCGCGCCGGCGATCATCCCGCCGAGGAACCAGCGCATCGTGTCGCTCATCTCCCGGCCGTTTCGTCCTGCGGGAACACCGCTCCTATGCCCTCAGCGTCCCACAAGCTGATGTGGATATGCCCGCTGGAGCCCGTCCACGTCTGGTGCGGCTTCGACATGAAGGTCAGGGCGCGTCCGTCCTGCCAGGCGATCTCCCGCGCGCCGTGCTTGAACAGCACTGCCCGGTCGGCCGCCTCCAGCGCCGTATCGTAGTGGATGTTCACCTCATGTTGCCCGGCCGCCGCTTCGCCCTTCGAGAACTCGACCGGGATGCCGGCCGCCGTCATCTCGTTGCGGAAACGTCGATAGATCGGCTCGGCCTTGGTCGCCTGGAAGAGGTGGTAGTCCTCGTTGTACCAGCCGAAGGGCGTCAGGTTCGCGTACCCCTTCTCGTGGGCCTCCTCGAACGATTCCCGAAGCAGGTAGAACTCCAGCTCGGTCGCCATCTTGGGGGTGAACCCCATCGCCTCCGCGCGCTCGACCTGGCGCTGGAGGATCGTGCGTGGCGCGACATCGACCGTCTCCCCGGATTCCTGCTCGACGGCATCGCAGAGCACCAGTCGCGGTCCGCTCCAGCCACGGGATGACGCGCAGCGTTCCCCAATCCGGCCTGGCGAGGTAGTCGCCGTAGCCGGTCGTCCAGTCATGGCCGGGGAAGCCGTCCGGCGTCTCCATCTCCATGTCGGTCGCGAGCAGGTAGGTGCAGAAATGGGTGCCGTGCTCCAGGCAGTGGTCGAGGAAGTGCGTCCCCGTCACGCGCTTGCCGACGAGCCGCCCCTGCATGTCCGGGACGGCGGTGATGACGGTATCGATCTCCCCGGAGCGGATGGCCGACGTCAGTTCCTCGATCGTGATCTTGCCAGCGTGCACGGTGTTCCCCCTCGCCGGCGATGCGGCAGGTACGGCGCGGATAGGTGGTCCCGATTCGATGCTCCGGATTGTCCGTGGCGGGGTTGTTCCTGTCAACGGCCAGCGATGCTAGGATGCGTGGAACATCCAACCGAGATACCAGCACAAAGGAGCAACGCATGCGATTGGCGGGGAAGGTCATCCTGGTCACGGGGGCGGCGAGCGGTATGGGGCGCGTGGCGACCCGAATGTTCGTCGAGCAGGGCGCGAAGGTGATCGCGGCGGACATCAACGAAGGCGCGCTGCACGATGCCATCGGGGAAGCGATGGGGGAAGTGGGCGACGCCGGGTGCGTCCATGCGGTCACCGGCGACGTCGCGGTCGACGCCGATGTCCGCCGGATCATCGACGAGAGCGTCGAGCGCTTCGGATCGCTGAACGTGCTCTACAACAATGCCGGGATCATGCCGGACGAGGATACCTCGGTGATCGAGACGAGCGAGGAGACGTTCGACCGCGTGATCGACGTCAACCTCAAGAGCATCTTCCTCGTCTGCAAGCATGGCATCCCGAAGCTGATCGAGGCCGGTGGCGGCTCGGTGATCAACATCGCCTCGTTCGTCGCGCTGATGGGCTGCACCGTGCCGCAGGACGCCTATACGGCGAGCAAGGGCGGCGTCCTGTCGCTGACGCGGTCGCTGGCGGTCCAGTATGGCCGGCACGGCGTCCGCGCGAACGCGCTCTGCCCGGGACCGATCCTGACGCCATTGATGGAGACCCTCTTCGCAAGCGAGGAGGAGAAGAACAAGCGCCTCAACCGCATCCCGCTCGGGCGCTTTGGCCGCGCCGAGGACATCGTCAACGCCGGCATCTTCCTCGCGTCGGATGAATCGTCGTGGATGACCGGGTCCCAGTTCGTCGTCGACGGCGGCATCACGGTGAATTACTTCTAGGGTGTAGATTTCGTAGTCCCGGACCATGTGTCCGGGACATGACCCGAAGGGTCATATCGCGCCCGTATCGGCCTGCGGCCGATGTCTCGCACATATGGTGCGAGACTACGAGGGTCGGCTGGCGACGATCTCTTCAACCAGAGCGGCCATCTTCTCCTCGAAGACGGCGCGGCGGAAGCGTGCCGCGTTCTCCTGGATCGCCGCCGTATCCCATGCCTGCCCGTCCCCGTCGCGCAGGATCTCGGCGAGCTCAGCCTCGCTGTGCGGTGTGAAGTGTTGGCCGGTGACGCCGTCGATCACCGTCTCCAGCGCGCCACCGGCTCCGGCGGCGATCACCGGACGACCCGCGGCCTGCGCCTCGACGGCCGTCATCCCGAAGTCCTCGACGCCGGGCAGGATGAGCGCCTTGCAGCGCTGCATGTACGACACCACCGCGTCGTCGTCCAGCTCCCCGAGGAACTCGACGGTCGGGCCGGCCATCTCCCGCAGGCTATGCTCGGCGCGCCCGGCCCCGATGACCTTCAGGGGCACGTTCGCCGCCGTGCTGGCGCGCACCGCCAGATCGATCCACTTGTGCGGCACGAGGCGTGACACCACCAGGTACCAGTCCTCCGCCGGGACGGGCGCCTGTGGGCGGAACCGGTCGACATCGACGGGCGGGTGGATCACCGTGGCGTCCTGCCCCCACGTGCGTTGGATGCGGCGTCGGACTTCTTCGGAGTTCGCGACGAAGCGGGTGACCTTGCGACCGGCGCGCTGGTCGTTGGCGCGCAAGGCGCGGAACACGGCGTCCGTCGCCTTCTTCACTGGCGCCGGGTATCGAACGGCGGCGAGGTAGTCGTCGTCGTTGTAGAGGAACCGCGCGGGCGAGTGGCAGTAGCAGATCATCGGCGTACCGTCATCCGGCTGGGCCAGGTGCGCCCACGCGCTGGAGTCGGCGATCACGACGTCGAATGTGCCGCCCAGGTCCTTGCCGATGCGCCGGAAGATGCCCGGGTAGAGCAGGGTCCAGAGGCGATGGTCGCGCACGGCGCCGGGCACGCGGGAGAGGGCGCTGGTGTGGATCTCCCAGCGGTCGAACCCGGGTGGCAGGCCCCTGGGGTCGAACAACGAGGTGTAGACCGGGGCCTCCGGGTACATCGAGTGAAGGACTTCCAGCACGCGCTCTGCGCCACCATATTGTGTGAGGTAATCGTGAACGAGAGCAACGCGCATCTAGGTCTCCGACGACAACGGTCAACGCTGCGGCAAGCATACCCGGTCAGACAATGTCCGGAATGGATAGTAGGATGCAGGAGTTGGACAGGACCGGCCCCAGGCCAAGGGACAGGATGATCGTGAGACTGACGAAAGCCGAAGCACAAGCCCTGGCGGTGATCGCCAGTCGGTTGGACCGTCGCCCCTCGCGGCGCCGCGCGACACGGGAGGATATCCTCGATACCTTCCGGCATCTCGGCACGATCCAGCTCGATACCATCTCGGTGATTTCGCGCTCGCACGAGACCGTGCTCTGGAGCCGACTTGGGCCCTACGATCCCGCGCTGGTGACGGGCCTCTATGAGGACGGCCATGCGCTGACTGAGTATATCGTGCACGCCGCGTCCATCCTGCCGTCCGAGCTGCTCCCCATGTTTCGGCCCTACATGGAGCGCGCCCGGTCGGAAGGGAAAGGGCCGCTGTCGGACCCGGACGAGCGGGCCATCGCCGACGCGATCCTCCAGCGTATCGCGCATCGAGGGCCCGATGACCTCGCGGCAGTTCGAGTCGCCTCCGGATGCCGAGCGCCTTCCGGCCTGGCACTGGTGGGGGAATAAGCCCGAACGCCGCCTGATGACCTATCTCTGGATCCACGGTGAACTGATGATTCACAAGCGGGACAGTGGCTTCGCGCGGCATTTCGACCTCGCCGAACGCGTTGTCCCGGAGTTGTGGAACGGCCCTCCGTTGCCGCAGGAGGAGGCATGGCGCCTGATCCTCGACCACGCGATCCGTCCGCTCGGCGTCACGACCGCGAAATGGGCGACCGACTACTTCCGCACCGGTGGCCGTCCGCATGTGCCAGCGACCGAGGCGCGGCGGATTTTGCGGGACTTTGCCGGCGAAGGGCGACTGCTTGAGGTCGAGGTCGAGGGGATCGATGAGCCTGTCTGGATGGATGCCTCGCTTCAGGAGCGTCTGGAGGGGTTGCGCGAGCGCAAGGGGTGGCCGACCCTGACCACGTTCCTCTCGCCGTTCGACAACCTGACCTGGAACCGGACCCGTGGCGAGCAGTTGTGGAACTTCGACTACCGGCTGGAGTGTTACGTGCCCGCGCCGAAGCGGATGTACGGGTACTACTCGCTGCCGATCCTGCATCGCGGCAAGATCGTGGGGCGGCTCGATCCGTCGTTCAACCGGAAAACGGGCGTGCTGACGGTGAAAGCGCTTCACCTTGAGCCCGGTGTCCGCGTGAGCGCGTCGCTGGCCGGCTCGATCTCCCGCGCGCTGGATGATCTTGTGCGTTTCCTCGGTGGCCAGCCAGGCAGTTGGACGGTCCTTGCCACCAACCCGCCCGCGATGCTGGAGTTGTTGCGGCCCGTTCCGTAGGCCGCCAGCACGCCAAAGCACCTTGGTAGCGCCGGCCCGCAGTGGTCGGCGAGAGGAACGGCGCCCGATCAGGCACGGGTCTGCTGACCCTCCCTGGCCACCATGGGGCCAGGACTACCTGTTGCGTCGCCAGGGAACCGCCTCAGCCCTCGTCGGAGGTGGCGAGGGTCTCCAGCAAGTCCTTGTCACCGGTCAGCGTGAAGCTCGAGAAGGCGTAGGAGCCGCCCGTCGGGTTGCGGCGGCGCATCGTCGAGCGGATCAGGACCGGCGGCTTGCGGTTCGCCAGGTCGTTGAGGAGGCTCCGGATCTGCTCCTCGTTCAACCGGGGCAGGACGCTCTCGGCGAGCAGGTGACGCAGGATCGTGCGGAACGTGAGGTACTTCAGCTTCGGGTCGTCATCGAGCTGCTTCAGCGCGTCGATCAGCGACTTGCGCTCTTCGGACTGCAGGGATTCCAGCCGCACCGCGGATCCGGTGTCATTGTCGGCACCCGTCTCGTCTTCGTCCTCGCTTTCCTCCAGCGCGTCGTCGCTCGCCGTCGACGGCAGTGAGGCGTAGCTGTTACCACCCGAGGTGTTGAGCGCGACGCAGCCGGCCACCTGGGCTTCGTCCATGAACACGCTGAACGGCACGCCATACCAGGCGCGCGGTTTCATGTTGTGGTCTCTCCCCAGCCAGTGGCCAATCTCCTGATAGAGCATCGGTTCCCCGTCGTTATGCCGGGTGAGGACCTCCTTCAGCATCTCGAAGGCCTTCTCGGCGGGCGGTGCGCCGTTGACCGGCTTCAGCCGCGTCGTCGGCTCCGGCTCGGCCTTTTGCGCCGCTGTGGGCTGCTCCTGGCGGCGGGTGCCGCGCGGTTGCGGCTGGGCGACGCGACGGAGCACGGAGGGGTCGAGGTCGCGCTCGTAGATCAGTACGGCATCGGCGGCGGAGGAGAGCATCCGGCTCATTGCCGCGTCGACGCCGATCACCACCACGCGCGCGCCGCGCTGGCGCAGGTAGTTCAGCGGATGGATGAGGTCGCCGTCGCCGGTGACGAAGAGGATCGTGCCGATGTTGTCCATGCGGCTGATGAGGTCGACGGCGTCAACGGCCATCCGCACATCGGCGCTGTTCTTTCCGGCAGGGGTGTAGATGAGGTCGATGCCCTGGCGATACAGGTTTTCGGCGTCGATCGCCAGATCGGGCGAGGTCCATGGCGCATAGGCGCGGGAGAGCACGAGGCGACCATATTCCAGCGCTTCCTGGATGATCAGGCTCATCCGTGGCGTGGTCAGGTTGAAGTGCCGTTTCAGGCTCACCTGGAGGTTCTCGTAGTCGATCAACAGGGCGACGTCCGCCTGCTGGTCACTCTCGTCTTGCCGCGTCTTCCCGTTCTGCGCCGGCGCCATACCAATTCGTCCTTGTGTGTGGCTGAAAGCTCTCGTGCCTATTGTACGGGCTTGCGCGAAACGGCCCAATCCCTTCGGATATATGCAAGCGGATACATGCTTGAGGCACCCACCATGCCCGGGCTCAATTAGGCGAATCGTCCGCGTACGTACGCGAAATTAAGTGTACACGTCACGCGCCGCATGGTTGACGGTGACGCCGGGCCACAAGTACCATTCTGGTTGTACAAGCCACGGGTTCGTGTGGAGAATCCGGTCAGCGGCGACGCCCTGACCGGTCTTTGGAAACCGGGGCCGACACACCTTAACAACAGAGACCCCATTCGAGATGGGGACACGAGCGAGGAGCTACACGATGGGTGACCTTTGGGTATTCATCATCCTGGCTTTGCTCGTTGCTGGAATCACCTTTTTCGTGACCTATTTCTGGCTTGAAAAGCGTGCGGAATCCCGCATGAAGATCGCCCAGAGCGAAGCGGATCGCGTAATTGAAGAGGCGGAGACCAAGCGGCGAGAGATTGCCCTGGCAGCACAGGATGACGCCATCCGGCTACGTGGGGAGCTCGACAAGGAGCTGACCCAGCGCCGGAGCGAGATCGAGCGCATCGAGCGCCGTATCGAGCAAAAAGAAGAAAACATCGACAAGAAGTCGCAGGGACTTGAGCAGCGCGAGCAGCACATCCGCAAGCAGGAGCAGCGGCTCCAGCAATCTCGCGAGACCTGGGAGCAGGAGCGCGAGAAGAAGAACGCGGAGCTGGACGAGCACCGCGTGCGGATCGAGCAGGAGCTCGAGACCGAGCGCACTCGCCAGATGAAAGAGATCGAGGACGCCCGCGTCCGCTACCACGCCGAGCTTGAGCGGGTGGCGGGGCTGACGGCCCAGGAGGCCCGCGACCAGTTGATCGCGGACATCGAGAACGAGGCGCGGCACATGGCTGCCCGTACCGTTCACGAGATCGAGCGCGAGGCCAAGGAAGACGCCGACCGCCGCTCCCGCAAGATCCTCGCGACCACGATCCAGCGGATCGCCTCGGACTACGTTTCCGAGTCGACCGTCAGCGTGGTGCCGCTGCCGAACGACGACATGAAGGGCCGCATCATCGGCCGCGAAGGGCGCAACATCCGCGCACTGGAGCAGGCCACTGGCGTCGACCTGATCGTCGACGACACGCCGGAAGCGGTCACCGTCTCCGGCTTCGATCCGGTTCGCCGTGAAGTGGCGCGCCGGGCGCTCTCCAAGCTCCTGCAGGATGGTCGTATCCATCCGGCGCGGATCGAGGAGGTCGTCTACAAGACGCAGCTGGAGCTCGAGGAGATCATGCGGGAAGAGGGCGAGCATGTCGCCTACGAGGCGAACGTGCCTGGCCTGCACCCGGATCTCATCAAGCTGCTTGGCCGCCTGAAGTTCCGGACCAGCTACGGCCAGAACGTGCTCGCGCACAGCCTGGAAACGTCGTTGATCTCCGCCACGCTGGCGGCAGAGCTCGGCGCGGATGTCAACGTGGCGAAGACCGCCGGTCTGCTGCATGACATCGGCAAGGCCGTCGACCATGAGGTCGAGGGGCCGCACGCGCTGATCGGTGCGGATATCGCGAAGCGGTTGGGCCGGTCCTCCCGGATCGTCCACGCCATCGCGGCCCACCACAACGAGGAAGAGCCGCAGACGATCGAGGCATTCATCGTCCAGACGGCCGACGCCATTTCCGGCGCCCGCCCTGGCGCCCGTCGCGAGATGGTCGAGACGTACATCAAGCGCCTGGAGGCGCTTGAAGGCGTCGCGAACTCCTTCGAGGGCGTCGACAAGTGCTTCGCGATCCAGGCCGGCCGAGAGGTCCGCATCATGGTGCGGCCGAACGCGGTCGACGACCTTGGCGCGACGCGCCTGGCGCAGGACGTCGTGAAGAAGATCGAGGAGACACTCGAATACCCGGGCCAGATCAAGGTCACGGTGATTCGGGAAACGCGCGCCGTCGATTACGCGCGCTAGGTCCCATCGCAGGCTCGCATGGCGCCGTTGCGGCGTGACGCTCGCTGTTCGCGATGACCAACGCGGGCGGTTATCTCTCCTTCGGGGGAGGTGGCCGCCCGCGTTTTCCGTTAATGCGGTCCGTGCCCTCTCCACCGTGTCAAATACGGTCCGTTCAGCGTAGACTATGCGCAGTGCCACTGTGGGGGTGGTCTTCGGTCGCATTCTGGCTGGATGTCGATCTTCTTCTTTCGCGTGCGTGGCAGGTGAACTGGACGTCACCGTCGGAGGGATACCCTCCCGGGAGGACCGGTTTTGCCGCGCGACATCGTTGCACCCGAGTTCCGGGTCTTATTGGGGAAAGAGAGAGCCTCGCTCATGAATCGGTTCTTCAGCAAGCTGAATCTTCAGGACATCAAGATCAACCCGGAGGGCAACCGCTTCCCGCCGGATGCTGATGAGCAGGCCGTGGAGCCAACACCGGTTGTCGAGGAGCGCGCTGAGGCGGTCGCCGTCCAGGAGGAGCCGGAAGCGCCGGTTGCCGATGAAGCGCCGCTGCACCACAACGGTCACAGCGAGACGATCGATCTCGAGGAGACGGTTGAGATGGTCGCCTCCGAGCCGGTCGCCACGAATGGCCACAACGGGAACGGCCACAGCCACGAGTCCGTCGCCGAGACGGTTGCCATCTACGGCACCGAGGCGATGATCGGCGTCGAGGGCGAGGTCCTGAAGGTGTCCGCGCGTTCCCGCCCGAGCGCTGTCGCCGGCGCGATCGCCGGGGTGGTCCGCGAGGCTGGCCGCGCCGAGGTCCAGGCCATTGGCGCGGGTGCCACGAACCAGGCCGTGAAGGCCGTCGCCATCGCGCGCGACTACCTGAACGAGACCGGGATCGAGGCCGTCTGCATCCCGGCGTTCATCGATGTCACCATCGACAACGAGGACCGCACGGCTATCCGCCTCGTCGTCGAGCCGCGCTAGCTCGCGGCTCCTCTCCGTACCGCCGCACCTCGTCTCGCGGCGTTCGGCGCCGCACACCGGTCGCAGCTGCGAGGTGCGGCGGTGCGGGATTTCCCGAGTGTTGGAGATTATGTCCCTCGAAACATCGTCACGCATCGATCTGCATACCCACACTCGCGCGTCGGATGGACTGGATACCCCTGCCGAGCTGGTTACCAATGCCAGCCGGCGGGGGCTTTCCGTTCTCGGCGTGACCGACCATGACACCGTCGACGCCCTCGCCGACGTTCAGCGCGAGGCGGACGCCGCCGGGATCACGCTGGTGCCCGGCGTCGAGCTCTCGACCACGGTTGGGCGCGGCGAGGTCCACGTCCTTGGCTACTTTGTCGATCGCGAAGACGAGGGCTTGCGCGCTCGCCTGCGGGAACTGGCCGACCAGCGTATCCGCCGTGTCCAGCGCATGATTGATCGGCTGCATGAGCTTGGCTACGACGTCGACGGCGACGCGATCCTCGCCGAGGCCGACGAGGGCAGCATCGGCCGCCCGCATGTCGCCCGCGCGCTGATGGCGATTGGTGCCGTCAAGGACGTCAGCGACGCATTCGACCGCTTCCTGAAGGCCGGCCGCCCTGCCTATATCCCGCGCGACCCGTTCTCGCCAGAAGACGCCGTTCGCCTGTTGATCGAGCATGGTGTTGTCCCGGTGCTCGCGCATCCCTTCTCGACGAAGGATATCGAGGGCACCCTGCAGCGGCTCGTCCCGGCCGGCCTGCTCGGCCTTGAGACGTACTACGCCGAGTACAGCCCGGAGCAGCACGCCGAGCTGCGCCGCGTTGCCGACGCCTGGAAGCTCATCCCGACCGGCGGCAGCGACTATCACGGCGCCGGCTTCCGCGAGGGTCGGGAGCTGGGCGCCGCGCCGGTGCCCGACGAGGTCGCCGAGCGCCTGTTCGACGTGCACCGGTCCATGGAGGGCCACTCGTGACGAGCGGAACGACGCCGTTCGCCGCCTGCGTGATCGTCGCGGCGGGGAAGGGCGAGCGGTTCGGCGATACTGCCAAGGTGCTCACGCCTGTTGGTGGCCGCCCGGCCCTGGCCTGGGTACTGGACGCGATGGAGGTTGCCGCGACCGTCCGCGACGTCGTGATCGTCTATGGCGCGCATACCGAGAGCGCCGATCCGCGCGCTCGTCCGGAATGGTGGGTGGACAAAGGTCCGGGAGCTCGTCGCCGGGGGAGCCCAACGCCAGGACTCGATGGCCAACGGCGCGTATGCCGTTGCGGAGGATTTGGAGGTCGTGCTGGTGCATGACGCCGCCCGCCCGCTGGTCGCGCCGGATGTTGTGGATGCGTGCGCTCGTGAAGCGCGGGAGCACCGAGCAGCCATCGTCGCCGCGCCAGTCTCCGATACCGTCAAGCGCGTCTCGAAAGGCGTCGTCACCGGGACAATCGATCGCACGCACCTCTGGGGTGCGCAGACGCCGCAGGGCTTGCATCGCGATGTGCTCGTCGACCTGTGCCGGCGTGCGCTGGCCGATCACACGGAGTTCACCGACGAGGCATCGCTCGCCGAAGCATTTGATATCCCCGTGCGCATCGTGCCTGGCGACCGCCTGAACGTGAAGCTGACGCATCCGGAGGACGTGGAGCTCGTCGACGCGCTGCTCCGGGCGCGAGTGAAGGAACCATCCATGCAGTGGCCGCGCACCGGGATCGGGTACGACGTCCATCGTTTCGCCGAGGGGCGCCGGATGGTCCTCGGCGGGGTCGACATCCCGTTCGACAAGGGCCTCGAAGGCCACTCCGACGCCGACGTGCTGCTCCACGCGATTGCCGATGCCATGCTCGGCGCGGCAGCGCTGGGCGACATCGGAGTGCACTTCCCTCCGTCCGACGAGCGCTGGCGCGGTATGGATAGTGGCGATATCGTCCGCCATTCCGTCGCGCTTCTCGCTGAGAAGGGGTGGGAGCCGGTGAACATTGACGCGACGATCATCGCCGAGGCCCCGAAGGTCAATCCGCATGTGCCGGCGATGCGTGCGCGGCTGCGGGAACTGACCGGGCTGGACGATGGCGCGATCAGTATCAAGGCGACCACCAACGAGGGCATGGGCTTTGTCGGGCGCGAGGAGGGCATCGCCGCGCTCGCCAGCGCCACGATCGCCCGGAAGGACGGCGCATGAGGGTCCTGCTCCAGCGTGTCACCCGGGCCAGCGTCACGGTCGGCGGCGAGGTCACCGGCAAGATCGACGGCGGCTACGTCATCCTGCTCGGCATTTCCTCGCACGACGGCGACGAGGAGATCGCGCTGATGACGTCCAAGGTGGCGAACCTGCGCGTCCTCGACGATGAGAACGGCGTGATGAACCGCTCGGCGCTCGACGTCCTGCCGGAGGACCCGTCCCGCGCCGGAATGCTGGTCGTCTCGCAGTTTACGCTCTACGCCGACGTGCGCAAGGGCCGGCGCCCAAGCTGGACCGATGCCGCGCCGCCGGACGTCGCCGAGCCTTTGGTCGACCGCTTCTGCGACGCCCTGCGCGGGCTCGGGTTCAATGTGCAGGAGGGCGTCTTTGGCGCGGAAATGGCGATAGAGCTGGTCAATGACGGGCCGGTGACGATCTGGCTGGACAGCGATGAGCTCCGCAAACCGCGACGGGGATAGCCACGTGAGCGAGCCGGACGACACCACCACGGAGACCACGACGACGGAGGCGGACGCCATGCGCCCGATTCCGGACGGTGGACTCCAGCAGGCGATGCCGGAATGGCTGCGGCGTCCGCCGGCGTGGCGAAACCTGCCGAAGCGCGAGGAGCCGGCGCGGCCGGACACGGCGGTGGAAACGACCCCACCGGAGAAGTCGTTGCCGGAGCCGGACACGAGCCAGATTGACCCGCGATCGCTGGTCGATGTGTCGGACCTGCCGCAATGGCTGCAGGATCTCGCCGCCCGCGAGCGCCCGGCATCCGCCAATGCCGCGCCCGTCATTACCGAGACCATTGCACCTGAGCAGGAGGACATCGAGATGACGGACCGCGACACGACACCCGACCCCGGAGAGCACCGAGCGCTCCGTACCGTTTGAACCGCTCGACAAGAAGAGCATGGACGCGCCTGAGCACGAGACGAAGACGTATGGTGGAGGCGAGCCGAAGAAGGGCATGAGCCCGGTCCTTATGGGGCTGCTCGCGCTGCTTGTTCTTGTGGTCATCGCGATTGTGCTGATCGCGATCTTGTAGACCCGATAGAGGAGTGCTGAACGATGTCACGTGAGCGGCTCGGCGACGCCGCCATTCTCGTTGTGTGCGTGTTCGCGGCGGCGCTTTCGGCCTTCTGGGGCATCGGTGAGGCGCCCCGGGAGTATGGCCTGCTGCTCGTCGTGAGCGTCATCGGCGCGATCCTGATGGCGAGGAAGCTGGTCCGGCGCTGACGTCGGCGTGGTGAGAACAAGGTACGGGGAAGGGGAGAGGCATCATGCTGTTCGACATGCCGCTGGAGGCGTTGCGGGAGTACCGGCCCGAGCGCGAGGAACCGGACGACTTCGATGCCTTCTGGGCGGCGAGCCTGTCCGAAGCGCGCGGACACGACCTGGCGGCGACGTTCGAACCGTATGATGCCGGGCTGACCCTGCAGGACGTCTACGACGTCACGTTCAACGGTTTCGGCGGTCAGCCGATCAAGGGGTGGCTCCTGGTCCCGAAGCACCGCCCGGGCCCGGTTCCCTGCGTGGTTGAGTACATCGGCTATGGTGGCGGTCGCGGCTTCCCGACCGACTGGCTGATCGCCAGCTCCGCCGGGTTCGCGCATTTCGTGATGGATACGCGCGGCCAGGGCAGCGCCTGGCAACGGGGGGACACGCCGGATGCTGGCGGGGTCACCGGGCCGTCCCACCCGGGCTTCATGACGCGGGGCATCGAGTCGGCGGAGGATCATTACTACCGCCGGCTGATTACCGACGCCGTGCGCGCTGTCGAGGCCGCGCGGAGCCACCCGGACGTGGACGGCCGCGTCGTCGTAGCTGGCAGCAGCCAGGGCGGCGGCCTGGCGCTGGCTGTCGCAGGCCTGGTCGACGATCTCGCCGGCGTGTATGCCGACCAGCCGTTTCTCTGCCACTATCGGCGGGGCGTGACGGTGACCGACTCGACGCCCTACGTCGAGATCGCGAAGTACCTCGCCATTCATCAGGACAAGATCGAAACGGTCTTCCGGACGCTTTCGTACCTCGATGGCGTCAACTTCGCCGCTCGCGCGACCGCTCGTGCCCAGTTCACGGTCGGACTGATGGATGTCGTCTGCCCGCCGTCGACCGTTTACGCCGCCTACAACCACTACGCCGGACCGAAGGACATGGTCGTCTACCCCTTCAACGGGCACGACATGGGGAATGCGTTTGGCCGCGTCGAGCGCCTCCGCTTCCTTCACGACGTCCTGGACTAAGCGGGTTCCCGGAAAGGCGAAGCGGGGATGCGCGACGATGCATCCTCGCTTCGCCTTTGCCCTGCGTGAAGGGAGGCTACTCCCGCAGCAGCGCCACCAGCTCCTCCGGCGTGGTCACGGCCGGCTTGCAGGTGCCCTCGGCACAGACGTATGCCGCCCCGCCGCCGACGAGCGGGCGGTCCGCCAGCATCGGGAACCTCTCCTCGTGCGACGAGCCGGGGACGCTGTAGCCCACGATGCGCGTCGGGTCGAAGATGTCGGTTGCTGACCTTTCGCAGGCCACGGACCGTCTCCGATGAGGGATCCCCGGCGAAGACGAGTTCCTTTGGCCCGGTAATCAGTCGCTGCGCCACGGCATGGAAGAAACCGGTGTGGAGCGGGTAATCCGCCATCGGCAGCGCCATCGCCTCGACGATCGCCGTGCCTTCCTCGATCAGCGTCGCGTCGTACCCGTAGGTGCCGTAGACGAGGAGCGCCTCGGCCATCAGTGCGTTGGCCGAGGGCATCGCGCCGTCGGTCAATTCTCTCGGACGGGCGATGAGGTCGGTCGCCGTGTCTGGCGTGTCGTAGAAGCCGATGCCGGTGTCGTGGCGGAAGTGCGCCCGCGCATGGTCCAGCAGCGATCGTCCGGCGTCGAGCCAGGCGGCATCCGCCGTTGCCGCGTAGAGCTCCGCCAGCCCGTAAGCGAGCGCCGCGTAGTCTTCCAGCACGCCCTCACCGCGCGTCTGCCCGGCGGTTGCGGAGCGGGCCAGCGATCCGTCTTCCCGGCGCAGGGTGTCCAGCGCGAAGGTGGCCGCGCGCTCCGCCATTGCGGTCCAGTCGGGGCTGCGGAATACCGTGCCGGCGTGCGCGAGCGCGTGGATCATCAGGCCGTTCCAGCTCGCGATCACCTTGTCGTCGCGCCCCGGATGCACGCGTTCTTCGCGCGCGGCGAGCATCGTCGCCTTCGCGGCGTCGAGACGCTGCCGAACAGGTTCGACCTCGACTCCGGTCTCCTCGGCGATCTCCTCGACCGATTTCACGACGGAGAGCACCGTCTTGCCCTCAAACGAGCCCGGGTCGCTGATGCCGAAGTGGAGCTTCACGAGATCGGCATCCTCTGTGGAGAGGAGCGCGTCGACCTCGGCGGCGGTCCAGACGTAGTACTTGCCCTCGACACCCTCGCTGTCGGCGTCCAGCGCCGAGGCGAACCCGCCGCCCTCGACGAGCATCTCCCGTTCGAGCCACGTCACGATGCCGGCGGCGACATCGCGATAGAGCGGGTCGCCGGAGATCGTCCATGCGTCGGTGTAGAGATCGAGCAGCTGCGCGTTGTCGTAGAGCATCTTCTCGAAATGCGGCACCTTCCACTCGGCGTCGACCGAATAGCGCGCGAAGCCGCCGCCGATCTGGTCGTGGATGCCGCCGTCCGCCATGCCTGCAAGGGATGTCTCGACGATGTGCAGCGCCAGGCCGTCGTCCGTGCGGGCGTGGAAACGGAGCAGGAACTGGTGCGCCGACGGCTGCGGGAACTTGGGCGCTGAGCCGAACCCGCCATGCTTCTTGTCGAACTGGCGGTAGATCGCCTCGAACGCCTTGAACGCGTGTTCCTCGGTGATCGGCGAACGCGGCGGCGTCGCGATCGCGGACTTGCGCAGGTAGTCGCGCACCTGCTCGCCGCCGTCGAGCAGCTTTTGCCGGTTGTCGCGCCACATGGTCGACATCGTCGCCAACACGCGCTGGAATCCCGGCATGCCCATGCGGTCGTGCAGCGGCCAGTAGGTGCCGGCGTAGAAGGGAAGGCCGTCTGGCGTCATGAACAGGTTCAGCGGCCACCCGCCCTGGCTTCCCAGCGCCTGCGCCGCCTGCATGTAGATGGCGTCGACGTCCGGCCGCTCCTCGCGATCGACCTTGATATTCACGAAGCGCTCGTTCATCACCTGCGCCGTGCCGGGATCGGAGAACGACTCGTGGGCCATGACGTGGCACCAGTGGCACGTCGAGTAGCCGATGCTGAGGAAGATGGGGACGTCCCGCTCTTTCGCGGCGCGGAACGCCTCGTCACCCCACGGGTACCAGTTGACCGGGTTGTCCTTGTGCTGCAGCAGATAAGGGCTGGTCTCGTTGGCGAGCCGGTTCTCGCCCGGCTTCCTCGTCATTTCAGTGCCTGATCCATCGCTCACGGCTACCTCCTTCGGGTCCGTCTTCATGGTGCTCGAGAAATACAAATCCGTGGGCACGGTACAGTGCCCGAGCGGCCTCACCCTCCGAAACATCCGCCCCGAACGTGATGACATCGATCAGCTGCCCATCGTCCCAGCGCTCGATGATCGCCTGGAGGAGTGACGAACCGATGCCGGCCCGCCGTGATTCGGCGCGGACCGCCAACCAGTGAATACGGTGCGGTTGGTCGTCTCGCGAGAGGAGCGCCGCACCGACGACCTCTTTCGCCCGGTCGATGACGACGAGCGCGGTGCCGTGATCGATCGCGCGCCGGATATGCGTTTCGATGTCCGGCATCGGCCCGAATAACGGCTCGACCTGCTTCGCGATCTCGAGCCACGCCGGGACGTCCTCAATCGTGGCCAGTCGTATAACGGCGCTCTCGCTCACGTCGTTTCCCATACCTTACTGTTTAAGGAGACCATACCTTGCGCAGCCGCGTCGCGATCAGCCATCCGGCAACGGCCACGGCCCACCCTGCGAGCGCATCCAGCACATAGTGTTCGCCAAGGTAGACGACCGCCACGCTCATCGCCACGGCATAGGCGGCTCCGATCACGCCGGCAACCGTGCCGAACCGGCGCGCGAGGAGAAAGACCAGCACCGTCGCCGCGACATGCACCGACGGCATGGCCGCGATGGGATTCGGCTCGAAGGTGAACCCACCCGCCTGGTCATCGACCGCGAGATCCGTCGTCGCATCCAGGACATGATGCGTCACGCGCGTGACCTCGTCGGGTGCCGCCATCCACGGTGGCGCGGTGGGGAGGAGCAGGAACCCAACCAGCCCGAGCGCGAAGGTCGCCGCGGTCGCGAGCGCATAGGTCGGAAAGAGGTCGCGCCGCCTCCACCAGGTCAGGATCGCCACCACGAACGGGACGACGAAGAACGACCCGTGGACGACGGCGAGCGCGATGTCGTGGACGCCGGTTGACGCCGGGTTGAAGAACCGGTCCTGCAAGATGGTCGAGGGCAGGGTTCCGCCGGCGATTGCCGATTCCCATCGTGCCACCAGGTGCTGGCCGCCCACCGCGAGGCCGACGTCGTCGGCCACGGCGCGAACGATGTTGAACGCCACCCAAATGGCTGCGTAACTCCCGAGTGCCGCCAGCGTTGCCCGGATGCCGGGAAAGAGCCACGTGATCGACGCCACGATCGCGACGCTGCCCCAGATGGAGCTGGCGCGCTGGCCAGTAGCCATGTCGGCCGCGAAAGCCACGGCGAAGAAGGCGAGCGGCGGCGCCCACCTGGTCCAGAATGCTGTCCCGTTGCCCCGTGTCGACCTGTCGAGTGTGTCGCGGAAAGACCCCGCTTGCCTCATCCTGTGCCCTTCCGCGTCGCTTCGGCATTGTCAGTAACCGGTAGACGCAATGCCTGTGCCCGGTCTCCGGTCCATTCAGGCAAGCCGGTACAATGCCGTGGACGACACGGACCAAACGACGAGAGACAACGGAGAGCCGGAGATGACTACCACGCACCAGCCTGCCGCGGGCGAGAGCGGTGACGCCCCTTCACTGCAGACGACGAAGATCGCCATCATCGGCGCCGGGACGATGGCCGAGGCGATGATCGCCGGGCTGTTGGCGCAAAAGATGATCGCGCCGACGCAGATCGTCGCCAGCCACCCGCGAGAGGAGCGTCGGGTGCAGCTTTCGGCGAAATTCGGGATCACCGTCGTGGAGTCGAACGCCGAGGCGGTCGAGGGCGCGGATCTCGTGTTGCTGACGATCAAGCCGCAGGTGCTTGGCTCGGTCGCCGCCCAGCTGCGGGGGCATTTGCAGCCGGGGCAGGTCGTGATCTCGATCCTTGCCGGCGCGCCGATGCGGACGCTGCGGGAGGGGCTGGATCATGAGGCGTTGGTGCGGGTGATGCCGAACACCCCGGCGCAGGTCGGGGAGGGCATGGCGGTCTGGTGCGCCACCGACGCGGTCGACGAGGCGGCCCGGGCGAAGGTGCGGCTGGCACTGGGGGCGTTGGGGCAGGAGCTGGAGGTGGAGGACGAGAAGTACGTCGACATGGCGACGGCGCTCTCCGGCACCGGCCCGACGTACGTGTTCCTGATGATGGAGGCGTTGATCGACGCGGGCGTGCACCTGGGCTTCCCGCGCCGGATTGCCGAGCAGATCGTGCTGCAGACGGTGGCCGGGTCGGTCTCCTACGCCCGGAGCTCGGACAAGCATCTTGCCGAGCTCCGGAACATGGTCACCTCACCGGGCGGGACGAGCGCGGAGGCCATCTACCAGATGGAGAAGGGCGGGTTGCGCACGATCCTCAGCAAGGCCGTGCATGCGGCGTACAAGCGGACAAGATCGCTCGCCACGGATTAGCGGTCGGGGAGCCGGGCTACGGTGAAGGTACGCCTCGTGCCCGATTGACGACGACCATCAACGAACCGGCGATCACCCCACCCATCACGACGATGAGCACCACCGTTGACACACGCACGACCGGCGGCTCCGCCGAGGTCTTGTCGTATCGCTGGTGTCGATATTGATCGTGTTCGCGCCCGGGATCGACGCCCCCTCGTGCGACGACGGCGATGGTCGATTCCGCTTCCTCGACACTGAATCCGCGATGCGGCCGGGGACGCGGCGTCGTTGCTGGCGGCCGTCGATTCGTTCCCGACGCCGCACGGTATGGGCTCGGGCACGGATCCCCCGAGCAGGTCGGCGATGACGTCGAGCGATTCGAAGCCATACAGGCAACTCGGCTCGACGTGGGAGTTCTCGCTGAACTCGTTCCAGCTGATGATCCCGATTGCGTCAGGGTCGGATTGGTATGCGGTGTTCAACTGGGTCCGCAGCATGTCGCCGCCGTCACGGCTCACGACAATTTCACCACCCAGCAAACGCGCATCGAAACCGGGCGCAGCCGGGGAGATCCACAAACCATCGTGCTCATGGACGGCCTGGGCCATCGATTGCAGCTTTTGCAGGTATTCCGGATAGGTATCGGGGTTCACTGACGACCAGTAATAGGCGTCGCCGTCGAACAGATCAGCGAGGTTCCGGTAATCATTTGAATTGCGCTCGGACGCGAGGATCATCAGCCGCTCGCGTCGGGAGGTCGTAACGGACGCGATCTCGTCCCGCGAGAATTTCCAGGTGCCCGACCAAATCACGACCGGTTTCGCGAACAGGTCGAAGACCGGCTCATCCGCGAACTCCTCCGTGAAGAAATCGAGATCCGCCGCGACACGGGCCGCGGGGAGCGGCTCTCGATCGACATCCAGGCCCTGATAGATGATGACGAGCTTGAAGTCTTCTTGCTTGCTGATCTCGATCAGCAGGCGGAGTCGCTCTGTCAGGATGTTCGTGTTCTTCCAGCTCACGATGAAGCCATCGATACCGACGGATTTCGCCCATTGCACATGCTGGCGCATCACGACCGCATCGTCGCTCGAGTACCTGCCGAGTAGCGGAAAATCGGTCTTCGCGCGATCCCATGAGTTCGGGTTGAACCAGATGTAGTAGTAGGCCAGGACCGGCACGTCGGGGTCGATGGCCTGCGGTGTCGCGACGGGGGATGCACCCGCGGGCGTCCCGGAAGGCGTGGCGCCTTCCATCAGTCCCCGGGCATTGGCGCTGGCCGTCATCAGCAGCAGCAATACCATGCCAATGAAGAGGGAGGCGCCAATCCGGCTGCGTCCTCGAGTCCGATCAGTGTAATGAGGGGTGAAGGTGGCCATGGCGCACGCTACTTTCCTGGAGACGGCGAGATGACGCGGCGATGAAGGGCCCAACGCTTCAATCTTCGCGGAACCTGCCACCGACCAATGAGGAGGAGTCCCAGTGAGACGATTGCGCCAAGCCCTCCGACGAACGCGACGTCGACGACGCTAATCACCTTGAGGCCAACATTCTGATCACGCGAGAGCATCACTGGCAGGGATGGTGAGTATCCGCCGCCAAGCACGCGTACGCTGTATTCGCCCCGGGGCAGCAAGGGGAGGTGCACAGTGCCGTCGCTTCCGAGGGGGATGACACGCATGTTGCCTCCGGGGGAGATCAACTCGACCGAATCCCCGACCGGGAACGAGAACAGGGCGTCGCGGCTGGAAAGCGATACCGAGTAATACAGTAGCGGCACCGTCCATGACCGCGTTTCCGCGGGAATGAAACTGAGTTGTGCCCGATTCACGACATTGGTGCCGTCGACGATCACCTCTTCCACCGAGTAGAGGAGCTGTGTCTCCTCCAAACCTTCCGCGCGTCTGGTGACCCTTCCACCCTTCACCCAGAAGGGCGCATGATCTTCCAGCACGAAGCGTTCGCCCATGCTGTTCTTGAACGTGATTGACTCGATCTCACCGGGGTCCACAGTGTCTCCCTGCAGGTTGGTGAACTGATAGTCGATCTCGTAAAAAAGCTCGAACCCGGCCTGGAAGACCATTCCGTCCCGGTAGTCCACATCCCGGTAAGGCGTGAACACGTTGTCCGTCCATCGGGAGAACTCCGCCTTGACCCCGGCATCCTCGCTGGTCCACGGCAGGACCAACTCGATCCGGTATGCTCCCGTTTCCGAGACGGGGAACCGGACGGTTCCGTCCTCGCCGGTCACCAGCGTGACGCTCTCTGCGTCGGCGTTGGGTACCATGCCGATATCATCGATCGGCGTCATCCGCACCTTCAGCTCAGCCATCACCGGGACGGTTTGCACTGTCATGGTGCCAGGATAGAGGTCGAAGGTGGCGGGAGCCGTCGTCGCGCCAAGCGCGAGGGAGCGGCTGCCCCGGTACGCCACCTCGATGGTATGCGTCCCCGCCGCGAAGTCCGATCTCACCAAAAGCACTGCGCTCCCGTTCTCGACAGTCGTTCCTCTCGATTCGGCGACGCCATCGACCGAGAGTAGCAGCGTCGCGCCGACGACGGGTTCATCGTCCGGTGTCATGAGATGCGCGATCACCACTGGGCGTTGGCCCACGACGGACGGAGGGATCGCGTCGATCGTGAGCACAGGTGTGACCGTCGCGGGTGCTACCTGCGCGTCCGTGACCGACGCCATCACCAGCCATGCCACCACCGCCGCCATGACTCCGGCCCAGAGCCTGGCCCGGGTCACGACGCGTCTCCCCTCGCTGGCATGGAGCGGTGCCGGCGTCGACGCAATCCCGGGAGCAGCGCCGCCAGACCCATGGACGCGGCAGAGAAAACGAACACCGAGCTGTAGGTTACATACAGGACGAGGCGGTTTGGCTCTGGTGGTATTACGGGGTGTCGCTCCCAACTGATGAACACCGGCGGCCGGGGATCCTGCGAGAAGTCGAAGGCGCTCATCATGGAGCTGGCGTTCGTGTCACGTTCGGCCAGGGGTTGGAGACTCCAGTTCTCTTCGATGAACTTCAGGAACGACGTGAAATCCAACACCGTCGATTCGACATGGCCCTGCCGGGCATAGGGACTCACGAGGAGGGCCGGAGCGCGGAACCCATACCCGAACTCATCCACGGAGGGTGGGGGAACATGGTCATACCACCCGCCCCAGTCGTCATAGGTCCACATGAAGGCCGAGGATTCCCAGGCGTCGCTACGCATGAGCTCGTTGATCAGCGTCTGGACGAATCGCTCGCCGGCGAAGATGCTTCCCGGAGGGTGTTCGCTGGCGCCGGACGGCACCATGTAGGACACGGCGGGCAACGTGCCGTTCCGGAGGTCCTCGTAGTACTCATCCAGCGGGACAATGTGCTTGAACAACTCCGGATTGTCGATGAAGCGCGGGAAATTCAGCAGCGGGCACCAGATCACCTGGGCTGCCCGGTTGCTCTCCGCGCTGGCAACCGTCCTGAAGTTCAGCGAGGGGTCGTAGTTCTGGACGTAGAATTTCCAGGACACACCGCTTTCCTCTAGCCGATCGAAGATGGTCAGGACGTCGTCACCATATCCCTCCTCGGGAATGCGTCCGTCGGGGCTCCCGGCCTGTCCCGCGACCCAGAACAGGTGATTCTCGACGCTTCCGCCATGCGCCGACGTGAAGAACCGGTCGAACAGCACATACTCGTCGGCCACATTCCAGTAGTACGGCAGCTCGCGATCGTCGTAGTACCCCATGGCGAGTGTGCCATCCTGGTTGCGGTCGTTAAGCGCCGCCACAAACCCGTCCATCTTCCCGTCGTTGTACTGGAGGGCATGGGTCTGTTCCGTATGATCCAGGTCGGCGCTCTGGCCACCCTCCAGGTGGAAGGGCTCGACGCACTTGTCGTTTCTGGATCCTGCGGGTCGACCGGGATGCACGTGCCCTCCGGGAACCCGTCCGCGCCGGGGTACGTCCCGAAGTAGTTGTCGAACGAGTGGTTTTCCTGCATCAGGACGATGACATGCTCGATGGGGGTTGCCGTGTCCCGCGTTCCGCCAAGCGCCGCGGGAGTCGGGGTGGCCATGGCTGTCGCCGGCGCGTTCATTAGCACAATCATCGCCAGCATCAAGAGCCGGGCTCGCAGGACATTCATGGTCGCACCTCGATCACGATGATGACGGGTCGTCGCTCGATCGCTCCGTCCTTTCCGACAATGTCGACATACTCCGTGTGCACGACGTGGCCGTTATACCGGTCGGCGAAGTCGAGGAGCTTGTCCCCGAAATGCGAGGAACGGGAGGCGGAGTAGACATCGTAGACAAGGTATTGCACCTCACCTGTTCGGATCGCGCGGTCCGGATTCAGGATCGGTTGGTACGACGGATTACGTGCCAGCGCGTTCGGGCTCACCGACAGGCCATACGCTTCTCGATGCCCATAGAACTGGACGAGATTCGCCATTGAGGGCCCGACGCAGAGGAATATCGCGCCCTCGGGTGCGTTGGCCTGGATCCAGGCGCCCGTTTCCCGACCTCCCGGAACCCCGCCCGAGCCGGCCACAGCCGATCGGACGGCACCATCCCGACGACGCCCCACGCGGGGAGCGCAAGCGACGTGGCGATCACGCCAACGGTGATTGCCGGGGCCAGGCGAGCTAGGTGAGCGCGCCAGCCGGGCCACGTCGGGGGCGACCAGAGGCAGACCGCCCGGGCTGCGAGAATTGCCACGCAGGGCGCCGCGGGAGAAGGTATTGGAAGCCCTTCACCGGCCACCATTGGAAGAACATCGTCGGCACGGCGATCCACGCGAGGAGCAGGGTCTCGCGCCAGGAGTGCTGGCGGCGGAACCACCAAAGGCCAGCGATCGCCGCCGCCACGACGAGCAACCCCATCGCGGGTGGCACGGTGGCCGGATAGAACGTCCACTCGTGGTTCGGTTGCCGCAGGAGCTGCCAGATCAGGTAGCCGCGCGCCTTTTCCGACGCGCCTCCCCCGGCCAGCGCCAGCGAGAGCGGGTACGAGACGACGATCGCCATCAGGAAGAACGTGGCGATCGCCAGGTCCCGCAGGCGCATGCGGATCCCAGGGCTGAGAGCCAGAAGGCGTACACGGCCGCGATGAGGATGATGCCGCTCTCCTTGGCATAGAACGTCAGGCCCATGCCCGCACCGGCGACCCACAGCCAGCGGGACGACATCGTCGTGGCGTATTTCGCGAGCAGGAACACGGTGAGTGTTGAGAAGAAGGTGAGTGGCCCGTCCAACAGCACCTGTCGCGTGACGACAACGTGATAGGGCATCAGGGCCAGGAACAGGGCGGCGACGGCGCCAACCCACGCGTTGTACATCGTGCGGCCCAGCAGGTAGACCAGCAGCAGAGTTCCCAGTCCGAAGGCCACCGACACCAGGCGTCCGACGAGATCATTCACCCCAACTGGAAGCTGACCGCCAGGATGAACTGGAACAGCATCGGGTGCGCCCGGACGAGGGGGAAGTACGGGCTGATCTGCGGGTCGTTCACCCAGGATGCGGCTTGTCCGGCATAGACGGCCTCATCGCTGTTGTAGCCCACCGCATCGATGCGCCAGATGCGAAGAGCTGTGCCGCCGATCATCGCGGCGAGCACCAGGTGCCGTGGGGACACGAGCGCTAGGATGCGCGTGATCCATGCGAGGCGGGAAGATGCGTCGGACCGTTCCAGGGAGCGAGGCAGGGAAGCCATGGCGTCTGGCACGGTTCTGCGAGGACTCACCGGGAAGTCAAGTGCATTTGTGGCCCACATGCGGGACAGGGCGACGATCGTGAGCATGAAGAGCGTCACTTTGACCACGGGCCCAACGATCGCGCGCGCGCCAGTTGCGAGCAACGTGAGCGCATGAGTCCGTATCCAGCCCATTATCGTCCTGGATGACACGTATGTATCCATGCGGGTGGGTATGCGGGCCACTGCGTCTCCTTTGACGTGGAACGTGTTG
>CAVUJM010000006.1:0-64079 GCA_963741795.1 uncultured Chloroflexia bacterium | reverse complement strand
GCCTGCTGCAACGGGTGCAGCGCCTCCGGTGTGCCCAGCCCCTCAAGTGTTAGCACCTCCCGCTCGGCCACCTCGCCGATTGGGACAACGCAGGAGAACGCCAGATCGCCGTCGACGTGCACGGCACAGGCTCCGCACCGGGCGAAGCCACAGCCGTACTTCGCCGCGTTCAGCCCGAGCTCATTGCGGAGCACGGTCAGCAGCGGCGTTTCGGGCGTTGCGGCCACCTCATGGGACGCGCCGTTGACGCGAATCCGGATCGGAATTGTCATGCGCCTCCCTCTCACCATGGACATGTCTTCGTTGATGCCAGCATAGCGTCTCGCCAGACTGGGAATTGGGAAGCAGGTTCCGAAACAGCTCACCAGTGGGAAGCCTGGGCAAGCACCTCATTGGCGAAAGGGATTATGATCGCCTGACGGGACCAACACCCTTCCATCCACCTGCCAGCAATGAGGTGCATCATGCTTGTCAGGCATGCGCGGGATGCCGCCCGCCAATGGGTTCATGAGGACGCCGCCCGGATCCCCGGGTTCCGTGGCGCCCTGTTCTCCGGTTCGACTGCGACCCTCCCGGAAGGGCAAGAGTTCCCGTACACGTCTGATCTCGATGTCAAGATCGTCTTGGACGCCCTTCCGGAGGACAACGGCCCCCAGAAGTTTCCGTTCCAAGACGTCGTCATCGACCTCTCGTATGCCACACCGGATGAGGTCGCAACGGCAGAGACGGTCCTCGGGACGTACTATGCCGCTGCTCATTTCCTCGGTCCCGCCATTATCTCGGACCCTTCGGGGCATCTGGCGGAGATCCAGCCAGTTGTGCGGGACCACTTTGCGGAACGACGATGGGTGCGGGCACGCAGCGAGCATGCATGTCAGCACGCGCAAGGGACGCTAGCGATGCTCGATGCCTCCGCACCGCTTCACGGGCAGGTGATAGCGCTCATGTTCCCGCTGGTGTTCGCGAGCCATATGATCATGGTGGCCGACCTGAAGAACCCCACCGCGCGTCGCTGCCTGGCCACCATGCGCGATGTCCTCGACAAATATGGCTTGGCTGAAATCCAGGACCGGTACCTCCATATCCTCGGGAGTGCCACGTTGGACAAGCAGGCTGTGGAAGCGCTGCTCGAGTCATGCGCCGCCGAATTCGACACGGCTTGTGCAGTCCGGAAGACGCCGTATGTGATGGGGTCCAACATCAGTCCCTACGCCCGTCCGATGGCGATCGACGGCGCTCGGGAGATGATCGATTGTGGCGACTATCGTGAAGCCATGATCTGGATCCTGCTGATGCACACCCTTGCCCGAATGGCGATCGTCAACGATGGTACGGACGGCATGCAGGCATCGTCCAGGGATCGATTCGAGCGCTTGCTCGACGCGCTCGGCATGCCATCAGCCGGCGACGTCCAGTCCCGCCATCGGCAACTTGATGCCTTCTTGCCCGACTTGTGGACAGTGACGGAGGCGATCCTGGCGTCGAACGTCGCCATCGTGGAAGACACCACCCTCGCCTGATCAGGCGGCACGTTGAGCGGGAACGTCCGCAGCGACGTCTCTTGCCCCGACCATCCCCTCAGGCGAACGCAACGTCGGAAAGCGCCATACGATCAGCGCGATACTGGCCAACGCGAGGAGCGACGACGTCACAATGGCGAGCGGGGTGCCCATCGTCCCGGCCAGCGCGCCGACAAGCAGCTGCCCGATCGGGAGCATGCCCCACGTAAGCAGGTAGATGGAGAGGACGCGGCCGCGCACCTCATCCTCGACCTCCAGCTGCAATGCCGTCTGGTTCATCGCCAGGAACGACGCGCTCAGCCACCCGGCGAGGAAGAGCAGGACCACCGCCAGCGGCACGATCGGCGTCATCGCGAACACCATGACCGCGGCGGCGAACCCGACGGCGGCGGCGACCTGCGCGCGGGAGGTCATCTCCCGGCTGGAGCGCCGCGCGACGGAGAGCGATCCGCCAACCGTGCCCAACCCGGTGCTGGCGAGCAGGACGCCCAGTCCACTCGAGCCGAGCCCCAGCTCATCGCGCGCGAACACCGGCATCAGGTTCAGGTACGGCATGACGAGCACGGTCGGCGCCAGCGCGAGCACGATCAGCGCGATCAGGATCGGCCGTTCCGCGACAACCCGCATGCCAACGGTCAGGCCCCGCCATCCGCTCGCCCGACCAGGGCTGGGAGCAGCGCTAAGCGACGGTAGCTTCACCGTCGCGAGCAAGGCGAGCAACTGCAACGCGGCGGCCACCGCGAAGGTCTCGGCGATACCGAGCACCCCGATCATGACGCCGGCGAACGAGGGGCCGATCACGCGCGTGGCGTTCTGCGTGGCGGAGTTGAGGGCGATCGCGTTCGCAAGATCGCGCCGCTCGACCAGCGACGGCACGATGGCGGTCCGCGTCGGGAAGACGAACGACATGATCGTGCCGTAGAGCGCGACGAGGACGAGCATGGAGGCTCGACCGATGGTGCCCGTCCCGACCATGACGGCGAAAATGGCGGCGACGAGCATCACGCCGACCTGTGCCGCGAGGAGGATCAGGCGGCGGTCCGACCGGTCGATCACGACCCCGGCCGGCAGCGCGACAAGCAGCAGCGGGATACCGCCGGCAAACCCCGCCATGCCGACGAAGAACGCGGAATCGGTCATCTGCAGGGCGAGCCACCCGACCGCCACCTGGTACATCCAGAAGGCGGAGTTCGCCGCGACCGTGCCGATCATCAGCATCCGGAAGGCGTCGTAGGCGCGCAGCGAATGCATCATCCCGCCCGATGGCGCGTCGAGGTCCGACGGAGCCGGACGCCGTGCCAGCCGATTGGGTTTCCTGAACCTCAGTGACACGTCGGGGCTCCCGGGGCGATGTGGCTTCTACGCTGGGTCGATACGCCCGATCATATCCGAGGATGGGAGTCTCCGCACCCCGCAAACGCAGGAGCGGCTCGCCGAGTTCGGCGAGCCGCTCCTGCCACATCGGTCTGTTACTCACTCGAGCTCGAGTTCGTCAGGTACTTGCTGAAGCTCTCGTAGATCCAGTTCAGGTCATCCGCGCGATCGACTCGGTACACGCCGCCAGTGCCTGCGCAGTTCCGTTCATGCCAAACGACGTGACGCCACCGATCACGTCTGCTATCGCCGATGAAGTTCGGGCCGCCGGAGTCTCCGAAGCATGTACCGCCTGTATTGGCGTTGTTGGAGAGGAGCAGCGACTCAGTGCCCTACGATCGCCGTTATTGATCTGGATCAATCTCGGATACGAGATCATGCGAATGCGTTCAGCCTGGTTCTTCCAGTGAAGCGGCATCCGGGAAACTCTTCTGGAGCCCGTAGCCAACTGCGGTGAAGGACGTCTTGCGCCCACGGCGAGTGGCCAGCTAATCGAGTTGATCTGCGTCAGGCAAGCTGCCATAGCGCATCAAGCTCACATTCTGGCCTCTTCGAGCACAACGATGCCGAGATCATACAGGTAGAACGCGTTCGGATCATAGGATGCAGGATGAGGTACGGGCCGTCCCTGCAACATCGCCCTTCATATGGATATCCGTTCGCGAATCTATCGATTCCAGATCACGCGTCGAACCAGATCTCGACGCTCAGGCCGCTCCTAGTGCAATGGCCCGCCGTGACGATAGAGCTGTCGGCGAGATAAGGGTCCCGCTGCATCGCCATAGAGGCTCACCTTCCGCATCGAACGCGACCATCAGGCCAACATAGGGATAGCCCGTCCGACCATCATATTCGCCATCTGTCACGGCCCCAACCGGACTGAACGCCATCACCATGACGGCGACCGCCGCCACAATCGACCGAAACAGCTTGCCTTGCATGAGTGGTCCCCCCTACTCATGAGTCCCGATCGCCCGGCCCGCGCCAGGCGTCCTTCCGAGTTCGCGGCATCCTCCGCAAGGGATGCTGACTGGCTCGACGCGGGGCGTTCCTCCCGATTTGTCCGGCAACGCCGCCCAACATGAGCGACCTGCCGCGACGCGTGTATCCTCGTGTTCCTATCGGGGCATATACACCCCGACATCCGGTGGAGATTGCACTATAGCACCCCGGTGACCCGAACGGACAGCACCCTCAACAAGACGCGTATGCATGCCGCGTCGAGGCCTGTACGGCGCGCTACCGCCCTGCTACGCTCGGGTTACAACGCGGTAGGTTGTTCAACGAGGAAGAAGAGGCGCCGCCATGATCAGCTGTCGCGATTGGACCGCTACGCACGATCACGAGCCGTCGGGGACGGCCACCCTTCGCATCCGTGGCATCTGCGAAGTGCCCGGCGAGGGGTACACCGCGCAGCTCCAGCCGCTGGAGCCGCAGGGCGTCAACCCTGCCGACCTCCTGATGAAGCTCATCGTGCAGGAGCCGGACACGATCGAGGGCGACCCGACGGACATCGACGTCGTCTACGAAACGGAGACCGATGCCGAGTACGAGTGCATCTCGGTCGTGTTCGTGGAGATGATCTCGGGTGGCTTCGACCCGTTCCCGGTCGAGGACATGCGCTAAGCCTCCCCTCCGCCACTGGCCCGGTTCGTGCACCATGCCGGACAACGCACGATCCGCAGTGATCAGGAGGACACGCCATGCCAGAACGCGCACGGGATGAGGGAACGGAGCCCCGTCAGGCGATTCGCCGGTTCGACGTCTTCGCCGAGTTCTCGCGCCAGGAGCAGCTCGACAAGGGCGCGCCGGAGGACGAAGCCAAGGGCTACGGAATCTGGCTGGCCAAGGTCGTCGCCTCCCGCCGCTTCGGCGGCAAGAAGGAAGGTCCACCGCGCGCCGAGAGTGACGGCAAGGCTGCCGCGCACACGAAATTCCGCTCCGTCGGCGACGAGATGCAGACCGACGACGTCTTCGACCACGACATCATCGAGCGGATGGGCGCGGCGTTCTACGACAAGGTCTTCGTGCCCGCGATCGAGCAGGCGCGTGCCGCCGGTGAATCATACGAAGACGTCCGCGACTCGATCCGCAAGGACTGGAAGCCAAACCGCAAGCGTCACTTGCCACAAGCGCGCCGGGTAGCAACGTGTTATCCAGACATCAATGGTTGTGGCCGGCCCGATAGATACGACCGGACCGACCATCGCTGACCGTCTTGCCGGGCTACGCGATCTCGATGGTCCGCGTCACGTGCCCGTTCGATTCCCAGAATGTTGCCTTGCCGGCAAGCAGGGGATCATCGGGCGCAGGCTGGACATTGCCGCTCGCATCGGTCGCGCGCGAGGTCACCGTATGCTCCCCCGCTGCCGGCGCATCCCACCCCATATGTCCAGAACGTCCACGCGAACTCGCTTCCCTCACCTTCGGTCAAGGTCGCGGGCTGCCACTCGCCATCGTCAATCCGGACCTCGACGGTGGCGATCGGCGCCGCCCCATGCCGCACCCATCACCTGATAGGTGTTGCCGTCGCGTGTGACCTTCGCCGGCGCGGATTTCAGCCGGGCGCGACTCACGGAGCTCATCGTCCAGACGGTCTGGCCGTCGATGGTTTCTTCCCGGATCGTGACATAGTCGCGAGCCATGAAATGGCCCTGGTACCTGGTATCGCGCACCTCGATCCGCGTCAGCCACTTCACGTTTGCGACGCCGTACCACCCTGGTGCGATCAGGCGGACCGGGTACCCGTGCAGGTTCGGCAGGTCACCACCGTTCATCTCATACGCAAGAAGGTTGTCCGGCGACATTGCATCTTCCAGCGACATGCTTCTCGCGAACTGCTCGGTGATGGTGATCTCGTCGCGCCATGTCTGCTCGCCGGCGTCGGCGCCCCAGAACACGACTTCAATGCCGCCTTCCATGACCCCGGCTTCCTCGAGGATCGGCGCGAGCGGCGTCCCGGCCCAGGTCGCGTTGCCGACTCCGCCGGTAAAGAAGGGGAGCCCGGTGTTCCCAGCGCACTCGATCGTGAACATGACCTCCTGGCGCTCACGCGCCTTGAGGTCCGCCAGCGTGAACGACGTTGGCTGTTGGACCATGCCGCCGACAGCGAGATTCCAATCCGCTTCCGTGAGCTGCGGTTCGTTGTAGTGCTTGATGACAAAGAACTCGTCCGCCGGGGTGATCCATGAATCGAGTGACTCCCATTGCAGCTGCTGGACAATGACCTCCGGCACAGGATTGTCCGCGGGCTGGTCCAGCCACGGGATGACATCCCCGGCCATCGGCGTCTGGAATGCGTGGACCGGGCCGGCGACGCGAAGCAGGCTGTATCCCGCCAGCGTCCCGACGCTGCCTTTCAGGACGGATCTTCGAGAGATATCCGTGGTCTTCATGATCGATCTCCACTTCCGTTGCTGAGCTGCGAGTGCAGTGCCAGCGGCACAGTGGACCCGGGGCCCACGGCGGCGTGGACGAGCCGACGGACACGACGTCGATATCCTCGACCGTGACGGTTGGAGAACAGTGGCAAGTCACCAGCAGTGAGGGTATTGCCTTGGCCCACGGGCCGTCCGCCCGTGAGGTGTGGGGCCAGAAAGGGACCTCGGAGGGTGGGCGACGTTGGCGCTTCCACCGTCCGCGTCGTCTTCCTTCAAGTACAACGCCTGGCGCCGGTTCGGTTCGCGTCGGACGCGCCGTGCACGAGCGCAGCCGGGAAATCCGTGTGGGCGTGAGATCCCATGGACCCTGGTCTCTCCGCAACCGGCGAAGGGATCAGGAGGAGCGAAGTTCGGGTGGCGCAGTGCGTTGCTGTTTGCATAATACAGATTTCAGCAACGTATTCCTGTGCCGGGTGAACAAGCCTCTCATCGGTCGCAGGAATTCGCAGCCGTGCTCCACCCTCGACGGCGCGCTATTCACCGTTACGGCAGGAACCGTCGCGGTGAAAATCGCCGCCATTGGGAACGGTGGGGAAGCCCCTTTCCCGGGCGCATCGCGCTCGTCATCAATGGCGTCGGACGTTGCTAAAGTTTGCCGAAGGTCACGCCCTTATACGTCCAGCCGCAGGCCGTGGCCGCTTCCTGGATCGGCGTTTTCATCTCGCCGGTCGAGAAGCGGTAGTTGTAGACCTGTCCCGGGCGGAACTCCTCGGTGAAAGCGTAGCCGGTGCCGAACTGAATCGACTGCGTCTGGCCCATGCTCTTGCTCATTGACGCCGAGAGGTGCGGCACCCCGCCAGTCCATGAGAGGCTGTATTCGTGGTCCTTGGCCCGCACCTCGTGCCCGGTCTCGTCGAGCTTCATGAAGATGCGGAACGTCTTCTCCAGCCCTGACTTCGAGAAGATGCCGTACCACTCGGCATCGACGATCTTCCACTCCGCGATCAGGTCAACGCCCTCTTCGCGGCCGTCGATGATCCGGAACGGCGCGCTCTCGCGGTTGACGGCGAGGATGCGCTCGCGCACCTCATCCGCCGGACATGCCGCGACCCCTTCCTCGGGGCGTTTTGTCGAGGTCAATCGATCCCAGAATGCCATGGTGCTCTCCTCTGTGGCGGCCATTGCGGTCCTTTTGGCCGGCTGGTGCTGTTCGCTTTCGTGCTCATCGAGTCCCATCATGGGAAGAAACGTCAGCCGCTCCGTTCGGTTCCCGGACGGGGTTGCCGGCATCTCCTACAATGTAAACGGGTCCATACCGAACAACGAGAAACAACCGGAGACTGGAGCATGGCGAGAGAACTGCATTGCCGGGACCTTGGCTTCGATTGTGACGGCGTCGTAGCGGCAAACAACGATGATGACGTTGTCGCCCAGGCAGCGGAGCATGCGCGTGACGTTCACGGCATGACCGAGGAGCAACTCCGCGACCCGGCGTTCGCCGAGCAGGTTCGCGGACAGATCCACGACGCCCACGCGGAAGCGTAAGGCCCAGCCCACAGCATCCAGATTCTCGTATGCCCGCCACTGACCGGCCCCGGTCGGCGTGGCGGGCACGATTCGGACGCGGGAACGACACCACCACCGTCGCTTGCATTGATGATGCGGAACGACGGTGCGTTCCCGGACGTTCCTTTAGAAATGCACCACTGCCTCACGAGACGCGCGCCTCAGAACGGCCAAGCACCGGGACACCTGTGATCACCCTGCCGCATGCCGAGCAATCGACGACACTCCCCGTGCCGCCCACGCGGCTGGTCGGGCGCGAGCGTGACCTCGCCGCCCTCACGGCGCTGCTGGACGACGCCGATATCCGCCTTGTCACGCTGACAGGTCCGGGTGGTGTGGGCAAAACGCACCTGGCGCTTGCTTTCGCCGCCCTCGTCGCCGCCCGGTTCCGGGACGGGATCGTGTTCGTGCCCCTTGCCTCCATCCGCGATCCGGATCTGGTGCTGGCGACGATTGCGCAGGCACTCGGGCTGCGGGAGACCCGGGGCGAGGCGATGATCGAGGTCGTCAGCAACGCCCTCGCAAGCCGGGATTGCCTGCTGATCCTGGACAACATGGAGCAGGTCGTCGAGGCCTCGCCGGATATCGGCGTGCTGATCGCCGCGACCACACGTCCCACGGATCCTGGCGACCAGCCGAGAGCCCCTGCGCTTGCGTGCCGAGCGCGAACTCCCGGTGCTCCCGTTGGCGCTGCCGGCTCCCAATGGACCGCGGACGCTGGCCTCCTGCAGCGAGAATGCCGCCGTCAATCTCTTTGTTGAGCGTGCACGGGCCCGTCGACCAGGGTTCGCGCTCACGGAGGCAAACGCGCCGGACATCGCCGAGATCTGTCGCCGGCTGGATGGGCTTCCGCTCGCCATCGAGCTCGCCGCCGCCATGACGCCGGTCTTCACACCAGCGTCGCTCCTGGCCCGCATGGATCGTCCGCTTCCCCTGCTCGTCCGTGCCCCAACCGATCTGCCGGACCGGCAACGGACGCTCCGCGACGCGATCGCCTGGAGCTACGACCTGCTCTCACCGGAGGAACGGGACCTGTTCCGGCACCTCGCCGTGTTCGCGCGAGGAGCAACCGTCGAGGCGATCGAGCACGTCGCGAACGAGCCATCCGCGCTGCAGACGGTCGATGCGCTTGTGACGAAGAGCCTTCTCATGCGGCTCGACGAGGTCGACGGTCGTGACCTTCGCTTCCAGATGCTATCGACCATCCGGGAATACGCGATCGAGCTCCTCGATGCGAGCGACGAGGCCAACGCCGTCCGGGCACGTCACCTGGCATGGCTGATCGACCTCGCCGATCGCGCGGAGTCCGGCATGATCGGTCCCGAACAGGCCCTGTGGCTCGACCGGCTCGACGCCGAAACCGACAACATCCGTGCCGGCCTGACGTGGGCCATCGCGCATGCCCCGCAAGACGGATTGCACCTGGCGAGTACCTTGTGGCGCTACTGGGCGACGCGCGGCCTGCTTACCGAGGGGCATGGCTGGATCTGCCGTTTCCTCGAGCACCCTGGGGAGGCCGACGACCCGGACCGCGCCTCCGCGTTCCGGAACCTCGGCAACCTCTGCATCGATCTCGGCGATTTCGACGCGGCGGAGGACGCCTATCAACGCGCGCTGGAGGGCTGGGAAGCGCTGGAGGATACTCGTGGCATCGCCAATACGCTGAACGGCCTCGGGCTCGTGGCATGGTATCGCGGTGAGCCGACGGAGGCGGTCGCGTATCACACGCGGAGCCTGGAGCTACGCCGCCAGATCGGTGACCGGTTCGGCGAGGCGACGTCCCTGAACAACATCGCCAACGCGATCGCGAACACCCACGACCTCGCGGGCTCTCGCGTCTACCATGAGCAGTCACTGGCGATCCGCCAGGAGCTGGGTGACCACGCCGGAGTTGGCTATTCCTACCTCAACCTCGGCGATGTCTCCCGCCGGCTCGGCGATATCAACCGGGCTCGGGAGATGTTCGGACGAAGCCTCAATACATTCCGGAGCGTCGGTGATCGGCTCGGCATTGGCTATAGAGTTTGCCGAAGGTCACTCCCTTGTACGTCCAGCCGCAGGCCGTAACGGCTTCCTGGATCGGCGTCTTCATTTCTCCGGTCGAGAAGCGGTAGTTGTAGACCTGTCCCGGGCGCAGCTCTTCGGTGAAGGCATAGCCGGTGCCGAACTGGATCGACTGCGTCTGACCCATGCTCTTGCTCATTGACGCCGAGAGGTGAGGCACACCGGCGGTCCACGAGACGCTGTACTCGTGGTCCTTCGCGCGAACCTCGCGATCCGCCTCGTCCAGCTTCATGAAGATGCGGAACGTCTTCTCCAGCCCGGACTTCGAGAAGATGCCGTACCACTCGGCATCGACGATCTTCCACTCCGCGATGAGATCGACGCCCTCCTCGGCGCCGTCGATGATCCGGAACGGCGCGCTCTCGCGGTTGACGGCGAGGATGCGCTCGCGCACCTCATCCGCCCGGCATGGCGCCACCCCTTCCTCGGGGCGTTTTGTCGAGGTCAATCGATCCCAGAATGCCATGGTGTTCTCCTCATGTTCAGGTCGCCCCAACACTCCCGGGTGCCAGGCGCCACTCACGCTCGTGCTCATCGAGTCCCATCATGGGGAGAAACGTCAACCGCTCCGTTCGGTTCCCGACGGGGTTGCCGGCATCTCCTACAATGGAGACGGGTCCATACCGAACAACGAGAACCAACCGGAGACTGGAGCATGGCGAGAGAACTGCATTGCCGGGACCTTGGCTTCGATTGTGACGGCGTGGTCCTGGCAGACAACGATGATGCCGTTGTCGCCCAGGCAGCGGAGCATGCGCGTGATGTTCACGGCATGACCGAGGAGCAACTCCGCGACCCGGCGTTCGCCGAGCAGGTTCGCGGACAGATCCACGACGCCCACGCGGAAGCGTAAGGCCCAGCCCACAGCATCAAGATTCTCGTATGCCCGCCACTGACCGACCCTGTCGGCGTGGTGGGCACGATTCGGGCGCGGGACCGACACCACCACCGTCGCTTGCATTGATGATGCGGAACGAAGGTGCGTCCTCGGACGTTCCTCTAGAAATGCACCACTGCCTCACGAGACGCGCGCCTCAGAACGGCCAAGCACCGGGACACCTGTGATCAGCCTGCCGCATGCCGAGCAATCGACGACACTCCCCGTGCCGCCCACGCGACTGGTCGGGCGCGACAATGACCTCGCCGCCCTCACGGCACTGCTGGACGACGCCGATATCCGCCTTGTCACGCTGACAGGTCCGGGTGGTGTGGGCAAAACGCACCTGGCGCTCGCTTTCGCCGCCCTCGTCGCCGACCGGTTCCGGGACGGGATCATGTTCGTGCCTCTCGCCTCCATCCGCGAGCCGGATCTGGTGCTGGCGACGATTGCGCAGGCACTCGGGCTGCGGGAGACCCGGGGCGAGGCGATGATCGAGGTCGTCAGTAACGCCCTCGCAAGCCGGGATTGCCTGCTGATCCTGGACAACATGGAGCAGGTTGTCGAGGCCTCGCCGGATATCGGCGTGCTGATCGCCGCGACCCAACGTCCACGGATCCTGGCGACCAGCCGAGAGCCCCTGCGCTTGCGTGCCGAGCGCGAGCTCCCGGTGCTCCCGTTGGCACTGCCGGCTCCCAATGGACCGAGGACGCTGGCCTCTTGCAGCGAGAACGCCGCCGTCAATCTCTTTGTTGAGCGTGCACGGGCCCGTCGACCAGGGTTCGCGCTCACGGAGGCAAACGCGCCGGACATCGCCGAGATCTGTCGCCGGCTGGATGGCCTCCCGCTCGCCATTGAGCTCGCCGCCGCCATGACGCCGGTCTTCACACCAGCGTCGCTCCTGGCGCGCATGGATCGTCCGCTTCCCCTGCTCGTCCGCGCCCCAACCGATCTGCCGGACCGTCAACGAACGCTTCGCGACGCGATCGCCTGGAGCTACGACCTGCTCTCGCCGGAGGAACGGGGCCTGTTCCGGCACCTCGCCGTGTTCGCGCGAGGAGCAACCGTCGAGGCAATTGAGCACGTCGCGAACGAACCCTCCGTGCTGCAGACGGTCGATGCGCTTGTGACGAAAAGCCTTCTCATGCGGCTCGACGAGGTCGACGGTCGCGACCTTCGCTTCCAGATGCTGTCGACCATCCGGGAATACGCGATCGAGCTCCTCGATGCAAGCGACGAGGCCAAGGCCGTCCGGGCACGTCACCTGACGTGGCTGATCGACCTCGCCGATCGCGCGGAGTCCGGCATGATCGGTCCCGACCAGGCCCTATGGCTCGACCGGCTCGACGTCGAAACCGACAACATCCGTGCCGGCCTGACGTGGGCCATCGCGCATGCCCCGCAAGACGGATTGCACCTGGCGAGTACCTTGTGGCGCTACTGGGCGACGCGCGGCCTGCTTACCGAAGGGCATGGCTGGATCTGCCGTTTCCTCGAGCACCCTGGGGAGGCCATCGACCCTGACCGCGCCTCCGCCTTCCGGAACCTCGGTAATCTTTGCATCGATCTCGGCGATTTCGACGGGGCGGAGGACGCCTATCAACGCGCGATGGAGGGCTGGGAAGCGCTGGAGGATGCTCGCGGCATCGCCAACACGCTGAACGGCCTCGGGCTTGTTGCGTGGTATCGCGGCGAGCCGACGGAGGCGGTTGCGTATCACACGCGGAGCCTGGAGCTGCGCCGCCAGATCGGTGACCGATTCGGCGAGGCGACGTCCCTGAACAACATCGCCAACGCGATCGGGAATACCGATGATCTTGCGGGCTCTCGCGTCTACCATGAGCAGTCACTGGCGATCCGCCAGGAGCTGGGTGACCACGCCGGCGTTGGCTATTCCTACCTCAACCTCGGGGACGTCTCCCGGCGGCTCGGCGATCTCAACCGGGCCCGGGAAATGTTCGGCCGAAGCCTCGATACGTTCCGGAGCGTGGGGGACCGGCTCGGGATCGGCTACGCCCTGCAAGGGCTCGGCATGGCCCTCTTTGCCGACGGCAAGATCCAGGATGCGGCGCGCCACTTCGAGGAAGCCCTCGAGATCCGCACCGGTTTGGGCGATCGACGCGGCATGATCGAGAGCATCGAGGGCGTCGCCGCGGTGCTGGCCCGTGCGCGCGACTTCCCGGACGCTGCCACGCTGTTCTCGGCATCCCAAACGCTGCGCGCGCAGATCGGCGCTCCCGTGCCAGAGCAGGACCAGCGCCTCTTCGATCCATTGATCGACGCCGCGAAAGGCGCGCTCGCGCCGTCGGAGCTCGACGCCACTTGGAACGCCGGCTCGCTGATGCCAATCGCGGACGCCGCCGCCTTCGCGCGGGAAGCCGCCGGACGGACCGCGACGACACCAGTGCGTCCGCCCAGCCCGCTCAGCGATCGCGAGATCGAGGTCGTCCAGCTCGTTGCGACAGGTATGACGAACGCGGAAGTTGCCGAACGGCTCTACCTCAGCCGCCGCACGGTCGACGCTCACCTCCGCCGCATCTACGACAAGCTGGACCTCGGATCCCGCACCGAAGTCGTCCGCTACGCCATGGAACATGGCCTCACCTGAAGGTTGCGTGTCCTCCCGGTATTAGGTAGCGAAATTCGGTAGACCTACCGATGATCGGATTCCACGCCCGGCTGACAATTGGGATCGTGGCGGGCCATGCCCGTCAACAACGATCGACATCCCAACCTGTTCCCTGGAGACCAGTACGATGAGAACCCGACGCGCGCACCTGGCGGCACCAACCATCAACCGCGCCCTTCCCCGCCGCCTGGGCATCCAGGCCATGACCGCCGCAGGCGTCGCGCTTGCGGCGTTTGGCCCGATTGGGCGCCCTCCGGTCGATGCTGACGGGGCCACCCCGACGACGGTCGGCGAGGCCACCACCACGGATGTCGTCGAACTCCGTTCCGGCCCCGGACCGGCCTACGCCGTCCTCTGTACCGTGCCGGAAAATGAGGACCTGCAGGCGAGCAATACCGTTCGCGAGGGATACCGCTACGTCGTCCATCATGGGGTTCCCGGGTGGATGGACGATCGGGCCCTCGCCTGGCGGTCCTGACCGGGTTCCACGTCCGGCAATTTCCCGGTACACTGTCGCCGGGTCCCATGACAGAGCAGCCGGCGAACACGCCAGGACGGAGAGACGCGCCTTGGACGACACGCAGACGAGCCCCGCCCCTTCCGCGGTGGCGCCCGCCAATGATCCCCTGCGGATCCAGATTCTCGCGACGGAGCACTGGAGCCTGCTTGCCCAACGCAGCATGATCTGGAACGAGCTGTTCAGCCGCGCGGCGATGTTCATCACCGTGCTCTCCGCGTCCACCGTCGCGCTCGCGCTCGTCGCCCAGGCAACGGACTTCAACCAGGAGTTCCACGTCTTCGCCCTGCTCGTCCTGCCGGTCACGCTGATTCTCGGGATCGGTACCCTGATCCGCCTCGGCAACGTCATGGCCGAGGACATCTGGCTGATCGCCGGCATGAACCGCCTGCGTCACGGCTACCTCGATACGATGCCGGACCTGCAGCCCTACTTCATCGCCAGCGCCCACGATGACTTGCCCGGCATCCTCCAGACGCGCGGACCGCACCCCTTCGACGGCCCCAGCCATCTGTTGAGCGCCACGCCAACCGTCGTCGCGGTCATCAACGCGGCGCTGTTCGGAGTCATCGCCGGTCTGACGGCCAGTTACTTCGGCACCAGCGAGCGCACCGAGGACACCATCGGGATCGTCGCGTTCGCCCTCGCAACGGTGGTGTTCGTCGCGCTCGTCCCGAGGCATGGCGCTGACCGCATCAGCAAGTCCTATCAGCCACGGTTCCCAAGCCCGGACGCGGACAAGGTGTCAGTCGCGGCGTTCCGGGGCTCGGTGCTGGACACGATCTGACCTGGAGTTAACACCCGGCGGCACGCGCGTCCGCCGGGATGGCACCCCGCATGCGAACCGTCCCGGTTAACGACCCGTTGTTCAACGGGTCTATCCGTTCCGCGGGAAGGAATCGTCCATGCATCAGCACAGCTCACTCTCCTCCACCATCCGCTCCACCACGATCGCCGCGCTCTTCATGGGGTCTGCCGCGCTGGCCCCGGGCGTGTTCGCCCAGGCGGGCAACGATGTGCCAGGCAACGAGATCGGGCCGGCGCACCCCGCCCACATCCACAAGGGAACCTGCGACGATCTCGGCGACATCGCCTACCCGTTGTTCGACGTCACGGAGATGGGCGTTGACGTCGGTACGCCGACCGATAACCCGCCGAGCACGCCCGCTGACGGCGGTGGCAGCGGTGAGGACGACAGCTTCGCGACCAACACCATCGTGCTTGACGTCAAGCTGGACGACCTGCTCGACGGCGACTACGCGATCAACGTGCACGAGAGTTCCGACGCGATGAAGAACTACATCGCCTGCGGCAACATCGAAGGCGACGTTGAGGACGACACCCTGCTCGTCCCGCTGGAGGAGCTGAACGATTCCGGCTTCACCGGCGAAGCCGCCCTGGTCGCCAACCCAGACGATCAGACGTCGGTCACGATCACGCTGACCCCGATGGACCGGAACGGTACCCCGGCTCCATCGCCGCAGAGCTAACCACGTGCGGAATCAGCGAGACGGTCGTGCTCTCATGATGCGCCTCCGCACGAGGAATCGGGTTGCACGGTGAAGGTGGTCCCCGCCGGCGTGTCCTCCGTGCTCCATCCCTCGTGCGGCTCCCGGTAGACGGCGACGTAGAGCAGTGTGCCGTCCCGGGCCCGTCCCTCACCCACCGTCGCATCCGGATACGCCGCCTCGATCGCACATCGCTCCGCCATCCGCTCGGGGACCACTATCAGGACCGTGCCGGGAGCCAAGGGCGGCGCCCCGGTAATGCCAACGAAGGAACCGGCGATGTCCTCCTGGGCGACATCCGGGGCGAGAATGTTGAGGTTGGCGAACCCGTTGGCGAAGACATACGGCGGCCCCGCGATCAGCAGGCGAGATGTCCCCTCTCCGCCCTCGCGGAGGCGCCAGCCGATATCCCACATCATCGTGGTCCGCAGGTCGCCGTATGCGTCCTCCTGCCGGTCTTCCGAGGCGAGCCAGCGCACATTCCCGATACCGATCGAAACCGCCACCAGCAACGCGACGGCCAGGCGCGCCGCTCCTCCTCCACGTGGGACGACCCGGACGGCGAGGCGCGCGAGCCATGCCAGACCCGCGCCCGCCACGATCGCGAGGATCGGCATCACCGCCGAGAAGCGCTGGGACATCAGCGGATCCGTGAGGGCGATCCCGCCGCAGAGCAGGACGTACGGAACGAGCAGCAGCGCGAGCGATCTGCCATCCCTCCGGACAATCGATCGCCCTGTGACGGCGACGGCCCCGGCAACGACCAGCACCGCCAGCGGCCACCCGATGAACGGAGGGTCGTGCCTCAGGAACCCCTGGCCATTGCCGGCCACGGGATAGAGCAGCGTGTCCGGAAGGCGACCGAGCCAGCCGCCGAGGCCAAAGGAGCTCCGCTTGTCGAGCGCGTCGAGGTGTCCCGCGAACTCAGCCGGTTGCTCGCGGAACGAGACGAGCAGCGGCATCGCGGCGACCACGAACGCGCCCATGGTCCATCCAGCGACCCACACCGCGTCTCGCCATACACGCCGATCCACGGCCACCAGCACGATAAGGCTCGCGAGCACCACCGCCCACATCGCGCGCCCACCGTAGTACCCGTAGAACGCCCCCGCCAACGACAGCCCGGCCAGGACGCCGTCGAGCGCGCGTCGCGTCTCCAGGCTGCGCATCACGAACAACAACGCCAGGGCCAGGAACGTCGGGTCCGTGATGTTGTTGAGTGCGGAGCGGGAGAAGAAGAGGTGGAGCGGCCAACCGGCGAGAAGGACGCCGGCCAACAGGCCAGCCGTCGGCCCGACGATGCGCCGGCCCAGCCGCCAGGTCGCCAGCACGCCGACCGTTCCCAGGATAGCGCTCAGGAGCCGATACTCGCCGATGCCGTCCATCGCGTGGCCGGCGAGGATGCCCTGCGCCGAGAGGTAGAGAAGTGGCGTCGAGAAGAACCCCGTCCCGAACGGATTCGGCATGTGGGCCTGCTGGAACTCGACCGCGTGCGCGATGAAGGCGCCCTCATCGGCGTCGAGGACCGTCGGGTACCTGTCGAGCATCGCCAGCCGTGGTAGTGCCGCGATGGCGGCCATGCCTGACCAGGCCAGGACGGTCGAGACAGACGGGCGGACCAGCGCGATGCGGTACCCGGCCGCCAGATCCCGCCATGCGGCCACCAGCAGCAAGAGCAGGAGGCTTGCGCCCCACCAGAGCGCGACCAGGGAGGCTGCGAACGCCGGGTGACGCGCCTGGCTCGCCGCGAAGGCGGTCAGCGCAACGGTCCCAATCGTGACCGCGATGAGCCATGCCGGCGGGTCAGCCACCCGGTGCGGGTGCTGGCCAACCGGGCGGGTGCGCTCCATAGGTTCGGCGGGAAGAATTGTGCCCGTCACCACAGGCTCCTGCGACGATGACACCGTACGGCGTGGTATGCCCGATTCTAGCGATCGCCCGTCCCAAGGGATAGCCCTCGGCCGTTTGCGGATCCGGGGCATCCACTACACTGATCGGGATTGGCGAACCATCATCCAACCGGGAGCGAGTTCCAGGCGTGAAGATCCTGCAGATCCTGTACTATGCCGAGCCGTACGTGAGCGGATTGACGATTTACGCCGGTCATCTCGCCCGCGCGTTCACCGCACGCGGTCACGAGATGACCATCCTCGCTTCGAAGCATGAGGCGTCGCTTCCGAGCGACGAGATTACTCCTGAAGGCTACCGTGTGGTTCGCCTTCCTGTCGCCGCGCACCTCGACCGCGCCGTGATCGTGCCGACGCTGGTGCCGACCGCGATCCGCCTGATGCGCGACGTCGACGTGGTGCACCTCCACCTGCCAGTCGCGGAGTCGTCGCTGCTCGTCGCGATCGCGCGGCTGATGGGCAAGCGCGTGATCGTCACCCACCATTCGGACCTCGTGCTGACCGAAGGCACACTGACGAAGGCCGCCGTCTTCCTCACCCAGTGGAGCGGTATCATCGCCGGCCGCCTCGCCAGTACCTTTGTCACCTACACGAAGAGCCGCGCCGCCGTTTCCCCCACCGTCACCCGCGTGAAGGATGTGACGATCGTCTCGCCGCCGGTTGTCATCGACACCCCTTCGCCAGACGCCCGTCAGACGTTCCGCGCCCGCTTCGACATTGGCGACGGGCCGGTCATCGGCCTTGCCAGCCGCTACGCCGTCGAGAAGGGCATCGACGTCCTGTTGCAGACCATCCCGCAGCTTCGCGAGCGCTTCCCGGATGTCGTCATCGCCATCGCCGGACCGTCGAAGGACCTCCGCACCGGCGAGCCCCTGAAGGGGCCGTGGGAGCCGTGGCTGGCGAAGTATGGCGACGCCGTCCGGCAGCTGGACTCGCTCTCCGGGCAAGACCTCGCCGACTTCTACGCCGGCTGCGACGTCACGGTGCTCCCCAGCATCAACTGGACGGAGACATTCGGGCTGGTGCAGGTCGAGTCGATGCTCTGCGGGACGCCGGTCGTCGCCAGTGACCTGCCGGGCGTCCGCGAGCCGGTCACCGTCACCGGGCACGGCCGCCTCGCCACGCCGGGCGATATCGACGATCTCGCGGCGCAGTTGATCGAGGTGCTCGCGAACCCAGAGCGCTACGCGCCGGACATCGACGCGGTGCGGTCCCGTTTTAGCCTCGACGCGACGATCGACGCCTACGAGCATCTCTACAAGGGCGAGGCCCTGCCGCTCTACGAGCGTGAGCCGGCGCCCGTGCCGGACCGCACCCGGGAAGCGCGTGACCGCGTCCGTGCCGCGCTGCCGACCGAGGCGGATCTCGGCTTCCGCCGCCGCGTCGAGACGATCGTCGAGTGGATCGACGCCGACCGGCCGGTAAAGGTGCTGGATGCCGGCAGCGGATACGGCTTCGTGCTCCGCATCCTGCGGGATCTCACGAACGCCGAGATCACGGGCATCGAGTATGAAGCAGAACGCGTCGAGGAGACCCGCGAAGCGCTCGGCGACGATCCTCGGATAGACCTCTTGCAGGGCGACGTGACGCGACTGCCGTTCGACGACGGGACGTTCGACTACGTTGTCTGCAGCGAGGTGCTGGAGCACCTGCCTGAAGACGCCCCTGCCGCGCGCGAGCTGTATCGCGTCCTCAAGCCGGGCGGCACAGCCATCGTGACGGTGCCCCACACGAACTACCCATTCAACTGGGACCCGATCAACTGGACGCTGCAACGCCTGACCGGCAAGCACATCGGCGGCCGCACGCCGATCTCCGGCATCTGGTATGACCACCAGCGCCTGTACAGCCGGGAGGACCTGGTCTCCCTGATGGAGGGTGCCCGGTTTCGAGGTCGAAGAGACGCGAGGCCTGACGCACAGCACCTTCCCGTTCGCTCACCTGCTGCTTTACGGCATCGCCAAGCCACTCCTGCGGAGCGGTCTCATGCCGAAGGGTCTCAGCTCACAGGTCGACCGGCACGAGATGCGCGGCGGACCACCCTCCGGCCTTATGGCAAAGGTCACCGGACTGCTCCAGCGCATCGACCGGCCGAACGACGACCCGGCCATCGATCGGAAGGAGCGCACGTTCCTCGGCCTCGCGCTCCGCGCCCGCAAGCCCGATTAGGCATGGAGGAATCCGTACAGCCGCCCCTTGTGGGCGGCTCGAAGCCGTGGAAGAGCCGCCCACAAGGGGCGGCTGTACGAGGTGCTGTTCTCGCGCTCGCCGTGTTCATCTTCGCCCTGACGCAGTTCCTGCCGGCCGTCGGTGACCGTGAGTTCCATCGCGATGAAGCACGCTGGATCCACCGCGCGGTCTATATCCGCGACCTCTTCCACCCGTTCAGCGACGTCTGGGACGAGGAGACCTGGCTGCGGCAGGGCGGCACCATGGACGAGCAGTACCGCTTGCGCGCCCAGCCGCCCCTCGGCTCGTATGTGATGGGCATCGGCTTTCTCGTGCAGGACGGCGAACTTCCGGACATCGGGTTCTGGAACATGGACCACGATGACGCCTGGAACGCGCAGGCCGGCAACATGCCATCGCGCGAGCAGCTCCTGACCGGACGCCGGACGAACGCGTTCGTCACCGCGCTGACGGCGGTCTCGCTCTTCTTCATCGCCCGGCGTGTGACGAACGACCTGGGCGGAGTCGTCGCTGCGATCTTCTTCTCGCTGCACCCGCTGGCGATCTATCTCGCCACGTTCGCCGGATCGGACGCCGTCCTCGGGCTCACCATCGCGCTCGCCGGGGTCGCGGCCTATCGCTTCGCCGACCGGCCGACCTGGCCGCGCGCGCTCCTGCTCGGCGTGACTATCGGGCTCGGCGGTGCGGCGAAGCTCAGCCCGCTCGGGATCGCCGTCCCGCTCGCCGCGATCGGCGGTGCCCTTCTTCTGCGGTACCTGCGGCAGCGTCGAGAGGCACCCTTCCCCGCCTTGGCGCTCGGGCTCCTCTCCAGCCCGATCGTCGCCGGGATCACCTTCATCGTCAGCTATCCGTATCTCTGGCGCGACCCGATCGGGAACACGCTACACCTGCTGGACTACCGGACGCTCGGCATGGAGCTCCAAGGGTCGCTCTGGTCCGGCATCGCCGTCGAAACGCGCACGGAGGCGTTCGCGCGCATCGGCGACAGGCTCGGCGCGGAATGGACGGTGCTCGGGCGGCTGACATCGGCGAACGGTCAATGGCCGTCGCTGGAACTGGCGCTTGCCGTCGCCGGGGTCCTGCTCCTCGTCTGGCTGGCGGCACGGCGCGGCCTCGCCAGTGCAACCGGGCTGATCGCGACCGTGCTCCTGAGCGAGGCGGCGATCACCATCTGGGGCCTGAAGGCCGATTGGGCGCGGTACCACCTTCCGATCCTGCTGCTGGAGGCAACGGCCATTGGCATCCTCACCGGTTCCGCGGTCCAGCTCATCACCAGATCGGTATCGCGGCGGGAAACAGCACCCACGACGTGACCGTCCATCTCAGGAGCAGACCTCTAGACGGCGCCCACTACTTCGGGCGCCTTCAGGATGCCATCCTCGATGCGGTAGACGCGGTCGACGAGGTCCAGCAGGCGCTCGTCGTGCGTGACGATGACGCAGGCCTTGCCGCCCTCCCGCGCCATCCGGGCAAGCATCTCGACGACCTGGTGCCCGCGCCGGGAATCGAGGTTCGCGGTCGGCTCGTCGGCGAGGATCAGCGACGGGTCGTTCATCAGTGCGCGGGCGATGGCGACGCGCTGCCGTTCGCCACCGGAGAGCTCCTCCGGATAGTGCCGCTTGCGGTCACCGATGCCGAGGGCGTCCAGCAGCTCGTCCGCCCGCTCGCTTGCCTGCTTCCGGGGTGTGCGCGCCAGGTAGCTGATCACCAGCAGTTGGTCGCGCGCCTTGAGGAAAGGCACGAGGTTGCTGGACTGCAGCACGAACCCGATCTCCCGCAGGCGAAGGTCCGCCATGCCCGTCGCCGAGAGCGTCGAGATATCGGTGCCGTTCACCTTTGCCGTGCCGCTCGTCGGATGCAGCAGCGCCCCGGCGATCGAGAGCATGGTGGTCTTGCCCGACCCGGACGGCCCAACCACCGCGACCAGCTCGCCGGCGTCGACGGAGATCGACGCGTTCTCCAGGGCGGTTACCGCTCGCGGACCCTCGCCGTAGACCTTCGTGATGTTCGAGAGCTCGAGGATAGCCATCTCTAGTCCACCTTCCCGATGGCGATAAGCGGGTCGACGCGGGCGATCCGGGACGCCGATACCAGCGCGCCAAGAACGGCGACGACGATCAGGAGGGCGCTGTATCCGAGCACGAGCGTGTTGTCGAGATAGAACGGGACGCCAGCCGGGATCAGCTGCGCGATGACGTTCGCGAGCAGCGCGCCGAGGGCGGCCCCGATGACGGTCAGCAAGGCCACCTGGCCGATCAGGTCGGCCGCGAGCGTGCGCGTGCGAGCGCCAAGCGCCTTCAGGATGCCGAACTGGCTCGTCTTCTGCAGGGTGATGATATAGAAGAAGGCGGCCATGACCAGCGAGGCGATCAGGAACAGGAAGACGAGGATCATGCGGACGGTGCCCATCTCGGCCGAGTAGCCGGGAAGTGCCTTGATCGCGTCCTGGCGCGTACCGGCTTCGACGCCCGGGACCCCGTCATTGATTGCGCCGACGATGCCGTCGCTCCCGCGCACGATAAAGCCGGAGACCGGATTCTCGATACCGCCGGCCTCGGCCGGTGTCCGGAACTTCAGCGCCTGCCAGTCCGGGATCGTCATGAACACGACCGGCAGATGGTTGTACTTCTCGCCCTCGACGAACCCGACGACGGTCAGCTCGTCGCCCGCCGGGGTAACCGTGATGGTATCGCCGATCGCGACGCCCTGATCCGCGAGCGAGCGGTCGACCAGGACGCCTCCCTCCGGCGCCTCCGACAATGGCACCCCTTCGACGGGGTCCGCGACGACGAATCCTTCGGGGTCGACGCCCAGGATCGTGACGTCGATCCGCTCCGAGCCGTTCGCGGCAAGGACGGTCGCGGTGAGGTGCCCGATCGGAGTGACGTCGTCGACACCGGAGATCTGGCGGATCTCGTCTCCGGTCGCCATCGGCAGGATCGACCGGTGAAGATAGAACCGCACATCCTTCTGCAGCACGACGGCGTCCGCGTCCATCCGGCGCAGCGTCGCCCCGTTGTCGTTCGATAGCCCATTGGCCAGGCCGGAGAGGATAAAGACGAGCCAGGCGATGAGGGCGATGATCGCGACAATCATGATGGTCCGCAGCCTGGAGTGAACCATCTCGCGAGGGGAAAGGAACATCGGTCTTGGGATCCTTCCATCCAGCCTGATGCAGACCGGACTGTTAGTCATGTGTGACTATTTGCCGCACGTGTCCAGTGTAGAGACCGCGGAAGCCGTGCGTCAACGCGCCGTATAGGCATTTCCGGCCATTCTTCACGACCGCGCTCCACGACAGGGCAGAAGGCGGGATAATGTCAGGGGCGAGCGCCGATGCTCGCACCGTATCAAGGGAGGACGGATTCCGCATGACCTACACACCAGCCGAGAACCGCTACGAGACGACGATGCGCTACCGGCGCACCGGCCGCAGCGGACTGATGCTGCCCGAGATCTCACTCGGACTCTGGCAAAACTTCGGCGATGAGCGTCCGCTGGACACCCAGCGCGCCATCCTGCACGCCGCCTTCGATGCCGGCGTGACGCACTTCGACCTTGCCAACAACTACGGCCCGCCGGCCGGCGCCGCGGAGCTGAACTTCGGCAAGGTCATGGCGCAGGACTTCCGCCCGTTCCGCGATGAGATGGTGATCTCGACGAAGGCCGGCTACTGGATGTGGAACGGCCCTTACGGCGATTGGGGCTCTCGTAAGTACCTTCTCTCGTCGTTGGACCAGAGCCTGGCGCGCATGGGCCTGGAATACGTCGATATCTTCTATCACCACCGAGAGGATCCGGACACGCCAATCGAGGAGACCGCCAGCGCCCTCGCGACCGCGGTACAAAACGGCAAGGCGCTGTACGTCGGCGTCAGCAACTACTCGCCGGAGCGCACGAGCGAGATGGTGGAGGCCCTGAAGCCGTACAACATCCGCCTGCTGATCCACCAGCCGAGCTACAACATGCTGAACCGGCACCCGGAAGACGGTCTGTTCGACGTCCTGAGCGAGAACGGCATCGGCTCGATCGCCTACGTACCGCTCGCGCAGGGACTGCTAACAGACCGCTACCTTGGAGGGGACATCCCGTCCGAGTCGCGCGCCGCCCGCAATGGCTCGCTGCGGCCCGAGCAGGTCGACGAGGCATACCTCGCGAAAGCCAAGGCGCTGAACGAGATCGCGTCCGGCCGCGGGATGTCGCTCGCGCAGCTGGCGCTGGCGTGGATCCTCCGTCGCCCGGAAATCACTTCGGCCCTGATCGGCGCGTCGAGCGTCGCGCAGCTGGAGCAGAACCTGGCGACAATGACGTTCGAGCCGCTAGGCGAGGACGAACTCGCCCAAATCGAGAAGATTCTCGGATAGGTGCATGACCGGGGCGAATGTCCCGGGCCATGCCAGCACCGGTAGCGCCGAACCGCAGTGGTCGGCGAGGGGCAAGGTGAAGGCCTGCTCGCACTCCCCGGGCACTCCGAAGCGCTGCGGCGCTTCTCCGGCCCGGGGCTACCATTGGCCCGCGTTCGCCCGGCGCCAAACGCCCGTCGTCCGGTCTTCCTTGGGCACGAGGACCGGCGAAGACCAAGGTAGCCTCGGCCCCATGGTGGCCGAGGAATCGGCGCGCAGGACACCTGCTGGTGTCAAGCGTCGATAGCCGGGAGAGCGTCACGCCAGCGACGACCCCGCCCGCATACACCGACTACGCAGGCATAGCGGCCCAGAAACCGGCGGCCTGCTCATAGGCGTGCGCGATATCCGCCAGGGGGAGTTCCTCGTCCGGGCGACCGACGAACGACACGCTGACGGGCATACCATCCTCATCGAACCCGGCCGGGACGGCGATCACCGGCTGGCCGGTCGCGTTCCACGGGCCGGTCAGGCGCGTCATGGCGGCGCCGACCTCCTCGGTCGTCCCGTCGTCGTACACCACCGGTTCGTCGACCTTCGGCGCGGTCGCCGGAACCGTCGGCACCAGCACGGCATCGAGCCGATGCTCCCGGTAGAGCGTCGCGATCGAGTCCCGCACGGCCACCCGCGCCTTTCGCAGTTGCAGGTAGGCGTCAGCCGGCATGATGGCTCCCACCTCGACGCGCGAGCGCAGCGCCTCACCCATCAGGTCCGGGGCATTCCGCAGCGCATCCCGGTGGACGTGCGCCGACTCGATGCGAGATGTCATCATCGCCACCGTCCGCGCCTGCGCCGCATCGGCCCACTCGACCTCGACGATCTCCGCGCCGAGTGAGCGCACCGTCTCGACCGAGGAGGCCATGGCTCTCGCGACCGAGCCCTGCAGCCGGTCCGTAAAGAAGCCGCCGAGCACGCCGATGCGTTTGCCTTCCAGCGTCCCTTGCCCCTCCGGAAAACGATCCCAGACGGAGCTGATCTCATCCGCGCGGTCCGCCATGGCCAGGTACAGCGCGGCTGCATCGGCGACCGTTCGCGCCAACGGCCCGACGGTATCCAGAGAGTCCGAAAGCGGGAAGATACCATCCAATGGAAGCCGCCCATACGTCGGCTTCAGACCAACGACGCCGCAGAGGGCGGCCGGGATGCGGATACTGCCACCGGTATCGGTCCCGAACCCGCCCAGGCAGGTACCGTTCGCGATGGCCGCGCCTGTGCCACCCGAGCTGCCGCCGGGGATTCGTTCCGGGTCCCAGGGGTTGCGGCACGGGGCGCTGACCACACCGGCGGCGGCCTCCTGGGTGACCGTCTTGCCAAGGAAGAGCGCGCCATCCTGCCGCAACCGGTGGACGACCTTGGCGTCACGCGCCGCCGGAGCGATGCCATGCCGGCTGAGCATGTTGCACTCGGTGGCGTATCCGGCCAGGTCGATGATGTCTTTCACGGCGAGCGGGATGCCGAGCAGCGCCGGCGCCTGGCGCGGAAGCGACCGTCGCCGGTCCATGGAGGCGGCCTGCTCGCGAAGGAAACGCGGGCGCACATCGATCCAGGCATGCACCTCGTCGTCGGTCGCGGCAATGCGGTCGAGCAAGCTGTTCAATAGCGTCTCGGCCGTCTGGTCTCCGGAGGCCAACGCCTGAAGCGCATAACGAATGGTCATGGGAGCGGTCATATCGGTCATCGCTCGCCCTCCCCTTCGCCCCACGCTGGGTCATAGGCCGCGCTGACCGGCACATCGGCGCGCCGGGCGAGATCCTCCACCTGCGCGATCATCAGCCGCGCGCCATCGAACGCGTCGGCGAGCGCAGGCAACCGCGCGGGGTCGATGGTCAACCCGGCCGCGTCCGCCAGCGCCCGGACCCGCTCCTGCGCGGCGATCTCCTGATCATGCTCCATGCCTGTTGCTCCTGCGAAGACCGTCAACGTCATCACGCATCTTCGCAGCAAGCGCCGCACGATGGAAGGGGATCGGCGGCGGCATGCGGTGTGCATACGGGTAGGCAACGACCCGCGTATGGATCGTCCAAAGGAGGCTCGCATGACTGATGACGATGTCCAGAAGGAAATCGAGGCAAACGAGCGACGCGCGCGTGACAACGAAGATGTCGGACTCGACGAGGACTACATCAACGAGCGCGATGAGCGAGGCAACTTCGTGACGGACGCGACCGACGCCCTCTTCAACCCGGACGACGAAGGTCCGGACGAGATGGCGCATGAGTACGACGACAACACGAAGTCGAGCTAGATTCCGGACATGCAGACAAACGCGGGATGGAGTTCACCATCCCGCGTTTGTCGTGTCTTACGCCCGGTGAATGACCCCGCCAAGCCTCATGGGGCAGCGGCCAGGACCCCACGGGGTACAACCGCGCCGCTGCGCAGGCGCTCGATCACCCCGCGGAACCAGTCGCGGTCGGCGCGCGTCAGGGTCAGCCGGCGTTCGATCGCGAGGTCGACGCCCACGACGTTCGGATGCAATGGCGCTGATTCCAGCTCGGCGATCTGTTCGTCCATCGTCGCGACGCGCTGCTCCAGCGCGCTGATCGCCGTATCGACATCCAGCGCGGCGATGTACATCACCGCGATATCGCCCGGCGGCAGGCTCTCGCTCGGCTCCTGCAGCACGGAGATCAGCATCTCGCGCATCAGCGCGGTGCCGTCCGGAGTGATCGAGTAGACGCGGCGCGTCGGCCGGTTGCCCTCGCGGGCGTCCTCCGCCTCGACCAACCCGGCGTCCTCCATACGCGTCAGGAGCGCGTAGGCGGTCGCCTTCTTCATCAGCGTCACCCGGCCGAGGTTGTGCTCGATGAACTCGTTCATCTGGTAGCCGTGCTGGCTCTGCGTTGAAAGCAGGCCCAGCAGCAGCAAAACGCGTTCGTCGTGGCGGTCGATCACAGCCGGTCCTCCGGTTTCGTCCCAGTCATCCCACAATGGTACACGGGCCGGGGAGAAGATCGGCGGATCACCCCACGTTGGGATGCAGTCGCTGGAAGGAGCACTGACGGTTAGGCGGTCCTGCTAATGCGGACGCGCCAGGTCTCCGGGCCCTCTTCGAGGTACTCCCAGCCGACCTGCCCCTGGCGCTCGGCCATGAACTGGTAGTAGAGCGGCTTCGGGTCGTGGTCGTTGACGAGCTGGAACGATTCGCCCGGCTTCAAGTCATCGAAGGTCTGGAAAATCAGCGGGTGCCGCTCTCGCGGCGTGATCTCGCGCACATCGATCGTGTCCTTCTGCATCGCCATGCGATATCTCCATCTCTCGGCGCGCACGCGCCAGCGAACCCCGGACCGCTTCGGACCGGGCGAAAATCATCAAGCCCGTTTGTCGAGCCCCGGTCGCAGCACCATCGATGACGACGATGCGGCGACCGGGGCACGCCAGTGCCGCGCGATACTCACCACGTTGACCACGAAGCACGCCGCCCCAGAGATCATGAGCAGGCCAACCAGCGGCAATCCGGGCAAATCCACCGCGAGCAGGGCCCAACCCGTGGCAATGGCGGCCAGCCAGAGCACGAGTCCGGAGATACCGACGCGGCGGCTGTACATCTCCTCCAGTCGCGGCACCTTCTGCCGGCCCGCAAGCGGCGCGTAGCGCTTCAGCCAGACGAGGAACGTCGCGATCTTGTAGAAGAAGCCCTGGATCGCCGTCCCCGCGACGCCGACGAGCGCGATCCAGCCGGTCGCCATCCAGAACGGTCCGGCAGGCGTCGCATCCAACACCAGCCCACCGAGCAACGACGCCGCGGCGAGGAGCATCATCGCCACGGCGGCGACGGCGAACGGGACGTGGATGTCGAATGTCCGGCGCATTCGGCGCTGGTACATGCGTCGGATCTGGAGCGCGAAGACTAGCAAACCCGGCGAGGATCGCCGTCGCACCAGCCTCCCCCACGATCTCCGGCCAGGCGAGCAGGAAGCGAAGGGCGAGCGTGCTCACGCCGCCGGCGACCAGCGCCAGCCCGGCCCACAGCCAGCGTTCCTGCAGGTGCTTCTCGGCGAGGGTGAACATGCCGATCAGGCGATAGGCGACGCCGATGAACGTGATCGCCACCCAACCACCGAGCATGACGACGATATGCGCGGCGAGCGTGTCCAGCAGCCGCCCGCCGAGGAAGCCGCCGCTCTTGTTGAACGCGAGCAGGAGCCCGAAGGTCATCCCCACCCCGGAGAACATGGAGCCGGCCAGGATGTGCCAGGCGACCGCATCGCGATGCGGCGCGCGGCCGATCGTCGCGGCAACGATCCAGATGTAGAGCGTGAAGGCCCCGCCGAGCAGCGTGCCCCCGATGGAGAGCCCCGGAAGCCATTCCCGTAAGCAGGCCGGTCAGGAAAAAGACCAGCCCGGCGAGATAGAGCCAGAACGATATCCGCCCAAGGCGCACCGAGGCCAGCGGCGCCTGCACAACGACGGGGATGAGCTGGTAGCTCGCGCCGATGATCATCGCGCCGACGAAGCCGAGCGTCAGCAGGTGCACGAAGGCCAGCAGCGGGAAGGCGTTGAACCCTTCCTGCATCAACGGCAGCGCCCATGGTGACACCAGCACCGCCGTTGCGAACGCGGCGATCGCCAGCACCATAAAGCGGGCCGGGAGATCGAGCGACGGGGCGTTCCGGGAATCGAGCGGCATCATGAGGCGGCGCCCGGCTTCTGGATCAGGACCTCGACGCGATCCGGCGCAAGCTCCCGCGTGGCATGGGCATAGCCCATCTCGTCCAGCCGGTCGTAAAGATGCATCGGGCGCCGGACATGATGCACCAGCAGCCGAGCGCCATCCGGCAGGCTCTCCAGTGCCTCGAGGATGCGGATCATCGGCTCCGGCGGCACCAGCTCGCTGACGTCGATCGTCACCTCGGCGGCTGCCGGAGCGTCCCACTCCACCCCGGTGGACGCCGGCGTCGTTGCCGGGGCAGCGTCACCATCCCGGTGGAAAAGAACGCGCCAATCGCCGTCGCCGATCGGCTCGCCCCAGTGGCTGAATCCCTGCTTCGCCAGCGCGTCGTAGAGCGGCAGCGGCTCGAAGTTCGTCAGCAACGCGAACGCCTCGCCAGCCCCGACTTCGCGGGCGGTACCGGTGATGAGGCGGAACGGCTCTTGCCCGTTCGCCAGCATCTCCCGCACGTCCAGCTCGCGGACCATCGGCGCGACATCGACCCACGCCGGGCGTTCCTGCTCGCCAGAAGACATCGGGCGTCGTCGCTATCCCGACGTCCGGCGGTGTGACCCCGGCGGCGATGTTCAGCGTCCGCACCAGCTCACGCGGATCGAGCCCGGCAATCCCGGCGGCTTGCTCGACCGTCACCAGGCGCGTCTGCACCTTCCGCAGCATCGGGTTGCGCAGCTTGCTGAACGCCGGTGTGAGATCGACCAGCACGTCCAGCAGCGCGGGATAGCGCTTGAGGACCTCGCTGATCTTCCAGCTGGCGAGAATCGGCTCCTGCTCCGTCATCGTGCTCACCATCCCAGCTCCGCGCGACCCTCGGGCGTGATCTTGTCGACATCCCACGCAGGCTCCCAGACGAGCTCGACCTCGATGTCGCCGACATTCGGGTGACGCGTCTCCAGCACGCGGCGGACGGCCTGCTCGATCGTCGCGTGCAATGGGCAACCCGGCGTGGTCAACGTCATCTCGATGTGGACGTCTGTCCCGCGTACCGTCACGCCATAGATCAGGCCGAGATCGACGATGTTGATCCCCACCTCGGGATCCAGCACCAGCTTCAGCGACTGGACCACGTCGTCCGGCGTGATCTCCCCCGCCGCCGTGCCCGGCTGCACCGGATGCCGCAGCTGCATCTCGCCCGCCTCGGTGATGAAGTCAGGCCGCCACTCCGGCTCGGACACGATGTCCACGATCACCTCGTCCACCTCCACATGCCGCCGTCGCAGCGTGTCGTGGATCGAGGCGATCACATCGTTCCGATGCGGGACGTCCGGCGCCGTCAGGGTCATCTGGACGGTCACGACGCCCTGCGCGACCTCGATGCCGTAAACCAGGCCGAGGTCGACGATGTTGACGCCGTAGCCGGGGTCAATCACGCGCGTCAGCGATTCGAGAATGTCTTCCGCCCGCAACCCGGGCGTGGTGGTGGTCATGGTGTCAGCCCCCGAAGGAATATCCGACGGATACCGTCGGAAAATGCCTCTTCAGCCTACGAGGGTCGACCGCTCGGGACACTATCCGTCCGGGTAGTTCCCGGCGGCGAATGAATGCCCTTGCGCAAGAATTGCTGTCGACAATATACGGAGGTCGTTGACAGTTCTCGCGCCGAACTGGTAGAACATCGACAGACACGACCAATGCATACCAACGTTCGGATCGATCGCGTACCGCACCATTGCGGCGTTCTCGCAGCCTCATCTCGATGGCCCATGAGGAACGATGCTGCCGCCCGTTCCCGGTCCCGCCGGCCCTCGCCATCCGCGAGGCATCTTTCGGCACCGGCGCGAACGGCAAGACTGGAGGTGACGAGGTTCCGGCTCAGGATGGACGCGCCCACCGTCGCGGTTTGGGCGTGCACGGCGACCGGCGCCGGTCTCACAGGCGCCGAGAAGAGTAGTTCCAGGGAGGTCACCATGTCCTCGATAGACCGACGAACCGTCCTCAAGCGGGCCTCGGCCCTCGGTGCCGGCGCGACCGCGCTCGGCGCGCAGCGGCGTCTCTTCGCGCAGTCGAGCCCGATGGCGAGCCCGGCCGCGGCGGCACCGGAAGGCGACCCGATCCGCATCGGCGCATCCGTGTCGACCACCGGCAGCAACGGGCGCACCGGCCTCTACCAACAGGAGGCCTACCAGCTCTGGGAGGCACAGAAAAACGCCTCCGGCGGCCTGCTCGGTCGCCCGGTCGAGATGGTGCTCTACGACGACCAGTCCGACCCGACCACCGGCGCCCGCCTCTACGAGCGCCTCATCACCGAAGACCAGGTCGACCTGATCATGGGCCCGTACGCCTCCGGCGTGACCCAGGCCGTCGCCCAGGTCACGGAGAGTTACGGCTACCCGCTGCTCGTGGCGGGCGCCTCGGCGAACTCGATCTGGGAAAGCGGCTTCCAGCGCGTCTTCGGCGTGTACTCGGTCGCCGGTGACTACTTCAAGGACATCATCACCAACATCGCAACTGACCAGGGATACACATCGGCCGCAGTCATCTATGAGGATGCTGTTTTCCCGATGTCGACCGGCCAGGGCGCGGTGACATGGCTCAATGACAGCGGCATCGACGTTGTGCTGGAAGAGTCGTACCCGCAAAAGGCGACGGACGTCTCGTCGGTGCTGACCAAGATCCGCGATCTCGACCCCGACATGCTGATCGGCGGCTCGTACCTGCCGGACTCCGTGCTGATCATGCGGCAGGCCAAGGAGCTCGGGCTCAACCCGCGACTCTACGCCTTCTCCGTCGGCGCGGCCCAGCCGGACTTCCTCGACACGCTCGCCGACGACGCCAACTACGTCCTCGGCCCGTCGATGTGGGAGCCGCAGATCCAGACCGAAGGCAACCAGGCGTTCTTCGACGCCTATGTCGAGATGCACGGCCGCGAGCCGGACTACCACTCGGCGACCGGCTACGCGGGTTGCATGATCCTCGAGGCAGCCGTCAGCAACGTCGGCAGCCTGGACCTCGACGCCCTGACCGACGAGTTCTACGCCCTGACGATGCAGACGATCCTTGCCGGCGAATACAAGGTGGACGAGACCGGAAAGCAGACCGGGCACATCCCCCTAACCGTGCAGTGGCAGGATGGCGAGAAGGTGATCGTGGCGCCGGAAGAGCTCAAGACCGGCGACATCATCCTCCCGACGCCGACCTGGGACGAGCGGTAACGAGGATATTGGCGGTGGGGCGGGCGGTTGGCGCCCGCCCCACTCGTGGGTAGTGGGGTATTCCTGCCCGCATTCACGTCAACATCACGTCATTCTGAGCGCAGCGTCCAGGTTGATGTGTCAGCTTCACCCGCTCCTCACCTGCCGTCATCCCGACCAAGCGGACCGCTGCGCGGTCCGCGCGTGGAAGGATCTTTGCGCCGGCAGGAGTACTCATCAGGCTCGCGCGAAGCTCCCTCGACACGGTCGTCTCGCTTCGCTCGACAGACCGGCTCGGGATGACGGCGTCTGGTGGGGCTGGGGGGAGTCAATCGCCACTTGCTGACGCTCAGAATGACGAACGGCTCGTGGTGAGGCGGCATAGCGTGCGCCTGGGAAAGGGTCGACATGGACAACGAGCCATCGGAGAAGTTCAAGGCCGGCATGGCGGTGCGGCGAAAGGTGCTCGGCGATGCCTACGTCGACACCTCGCTGGCGAACATGACCGAGCTGACGCGCGACCTGCAGACGGTCATCACCGAGCACGCATGGGGCGATATCTGGACGCGCGAGGGGCTGTCGCTGAAGCAGCGCAGCCTCATCAACATCTCTATCCTCTCGGCGCTGAACCGGCCGCATGAGCTGGAGCTGCACCTGCGCGGCGCGATCAACAACGGCTGCACCCCGGTCGAGATCCGCGAGGCGCTCCTGCAGACGGCGGTCTACGCCGGGCTGCCCTCCGGGCTGGATTCGTTCCGGGTGCTGCGGCGCGTATTCGAGGAGATGGGGATCGAGGCGTAATCGGTCGGGTCGACACGCGGTCGACCCTCCATGGTTCGGCGCAACCGGTCATTGACAAGGGACATCCATGGACGTTCTCCAGGTCATCATCAGCGGGATCCTGCTGGGAGGGGTGTACGCGCTCTTCGCCACCGGGTTGAACCTGATCTTCGGCGTGATGAAGATCATCAACCTCGGCCACGGCGAGCTGATGATGCTCGGCGCCTACATCACCTACTTCCTCTATTCCAGTGCGGACGTAAATCCGCTGGTCTCCATCCCGGTTGCCGCAGTGGCCCTCGGGATCCTCGGCTGGGTGCTCCAGCTCGGACTCGTCGAACGGGTCGTCAACCAGCCGATTATCAACTCGCTGCTGCTCACGTTCGGCCTCTCGACGCTCATGATGGGCGTGGCGCTCAATCTCTGGACATCCAACTTCCGCTCGGTCGCCTACGGGCCATTGACCGGCTCGTGGTCGCTCGGAGACATCTCGTTCTCGAAGTCGCGCCTTATCGCGTTCATTATTGCGATGCTGGTGACCGGCGGCATGTGGGTCTTCCTGCGCATGTCGACCTTCGGCAAGACCATCCGCGCGACATCCCAGCACCCACAAGTTGCCCAGCTCTGCGGCATCGACGTGCGGCGGGTGCGCTTCGCGACGTTCGCGCTTGGCTCGGCGATGGCTGCCGTTGCCGGCTCGCTGATCGCGATGATCTTCACGATCAACCCCGAGATGGGCCGCATGTTCATCGGCAAGGGGTTCGCGATCATCGTGCTCGGCGGGCTCGGCTCGTTCGTCGGGGCGTTCCTCGGGGCGATCGTGCTCGGCGTGAGCGAGACGATGACCGCATACTTCATGAACACGCAGCTCTCGGAGGGCGTTGCCTACCTGATCCTGCTGGTCGTCCTGATCGTCCGGCCATCCGGGTTCTTCGGAAAGGCGGAGCGCTGAGATGGCGAGCTCTCCTCCGACCAACCCGCCCGCCACCCTGGCGACCGACGACGAGATCGTGGCCTATCGCCCGCCCGGCTGGGAGCGGCAGCTCGGCTGGCTCTACCTGCTGCTGCTGGTCATCGGCGCGCTGTTCCTGTTGCGCCTGCCGATGGTCTCCACGGCCTACACGATCACGCTGACGCTCACCGTGCTGCTGGTGATCGCGCTGTCGTCGAGCTGGAACTGGCTATCCGGTTTCGCGGGCTATACCTCGTTCGGCACGGCCGGCTTCTTCGGTATCGGGTCGTACACCTACGCGTTGCTCATCCACTACGACAAGATGGGCTGGATTCCCGCGGTGCTCGTCGCCGGCGCGCTGACGGGCGTCGTCGGGTTCATCATCGGCATCCCGACGCTGCGCCTGCGCGGGCCATACTTTGCGATCGCAATGCTGGCCTTCACCGAGCTCTCGCGCGTGATCATCCTCTCGTGGGACGGCCTGACGCTCGGCGGCCAGGGCGTGTTCCTCCCCTTCCCGCGTAAGGAGCGGCTGGAGGAAGGGATGGGATTCTGGGACGAATTCCAGGTGGCCTTCAACAACAACCAGACCTATTACGCGATGCTCGCGCTGGCCGTACTGGCCATGATCTGGTCATACGTCGTCGGCACGTCCCGCTGGGGGCTGAAGCTGCTGGCGATCCGGGACGATGAGGTCGCCGCCGAGTCGATGGGCATCCGCACCACGTACGTGAAGATCACCACCTTCGCCGGAAGCGCCGTCTTCCCCGGTGTCGCCGGCGCGATCTACGCCCGTCACATCGGGTACATCGACCCGGTCACCGTGTTCGCGATCATCTGGACGATCCGCGCGATCACCACGACGATCTTCGGCGGCCGCGGCACCATCCTCGGCCCGATCATCGGCTCGGTGGTGCTGACGCTGGTGTCGGAGGAGGTCTGGGCGCAGGACCCGAACCTCTACCAGGTCATCTACGGCGGGATCATCATCCTCGTCGTCCTCTTCATGCCGGGCGGGTTGCTCTCGCTGCTACAGGGTTGGAACATCCTGCCGAGGAGTCGCCGCATATGAGCGCATCCGCACCCGCCGCGACAGACATCATCCTGGACGTCCGCAACGTCTCGAAGCGCTTCGGCGGCGTCCAGGCGGTTGACGGCGCCAGCCTCCAGATCGAGCGCGGCAAGGTCACCGGCGTCATCGGCCCGAACGGCTCCGGCAAGTCGACGATGTTCAACCTCATCACCGGGCTGGAAACGCCGGACAGCGGCGAGATCGTCTACAAGGGCGAGAACATCGCCGGGCGTGCGCCGCACCTCATCAATGCGATGGGCATGGGGCGCACCTTCCAGCTCACTCGCCTCTTTCCGACGATGACGGTGCTGGAGAACCTGAGCGTCGTCACGAAGGACAGCTTCCACGGTGCCGAGGCATTGGCGAAGAAGCTGCTGGACGAGCTGGGCCTGAGCCGCCTGGCGCACGAGTACGCCGCGAACCTCTCCTACGGGCAGCAGAAACTGGTCGAGTTCCTGCGCCTGAGCATGATCGAATCCGACCTGATCCTGCTCGACGAACCGTTCGCCGGGGTAAACCCGCTGATGGAGAAGAAGCTGCTGGAGCGCATCGAGGCGTGGGTGCGGGAGGGCAAGACCATCCTGCTCGACGGACCACGAGATGGCGATCATGATGGAGCTCTGCGAGAGCATCTTCGTTTTCGACTACGGCTCGGTGATCGCCCACGGCACCCCGGCAGAGGTCCGCGAGAATCCGCGCGTGATGGAGGCCTACTTTGGAAGCTAGCGCAACGTCGCCGATCCGCGCCGACGGCGTCTGGGAGAACGGCGAGGACCCGGCCGCGTCGGAGGGCGACCCGATCTTGCGCGTCGAGGGCATCGATGCGTCGTACGGGAAGGTCCAGATCCTCCACGACGTATCGATGGTCGTGCATCCCGGCGAGGCGGTCAGCATCATCGGCCCGAACGGCGCCGGCAAGTCGACCGTCCTGAAATCGGTCATCGGGCAGCTCAAGCCATCAACGGGCAAGATCGTCTTCAACGGCACGGACGTCGTCGGGATGCGGCCGGAGCAGGTCGTCCGTCACGGCATGGCGGTGGTGCCGCAAGGGCGCATCGTCTTCGACCAGATGACGGTCGTCGAGAACCTCGAGATGGGCGCCTACACGCTGAAGGACAAACGCAAGATCCCGGTGCTGATGGAGCGGATATTCGACCTCTTCCCGCGGCTGGCCGAGCGCAAGCGGCAGGCGGCGGGGACGATGTCCGGCGGTGAGCAGCAGATGCTGGCGATGGGCCGGGCGCTCGATGAGCGACCCGAAGATGGTGCTGATGGACGAGCCGTCGCTGGGCCTGGCGCCGATGTTCGTGGAGCTGATCTTCGAACAGATCGGGGTGCTGAAGCGCGAGGGGCTGACCCTCTTGCTGGTCGAGCAAAATGCGGTGAAGTCGCTCTCGATCAGCGACCGCGCCTACGTGCTGGAACTTGGGCCGCAACCGCTTCACCGGCTCCGGCGAAGCGCTGCTCGCCGATCAGCGTGTGCGGCGACTCTATCTCGGCGGATAGGCGGCAGTCGTGAGCCTCCCGTACAGTCGGCCCTCGCAGCTGCGGGCGGTGGCCGGCTCAGAACCAATAGGAGCCGGCTCTTGGCCGGCTGTACGCAGCTGTTCCCCAACCTGGGAGGCATCTCCGCTACACTGGTCGCCACGACCCGCCGACCACCATCAGGACATGCCCACCATGAGCACCACCTTCAATCTTCGCGAGCGCCAGGCGCCCCTCAAGGACCGCTTCACCACCGACCCGGAGAGCGCGCAGGCCACGATGACGGTCCGCAGCGCGACGGACACCGGGACCAATCCGACGCGCGTTCGCATCCATACCGAGGCTGGAAACGGCGTGAGCTGGGACGTCGGCGCGCATGAGCTCGCCGCTGGCGATGGCGACCTGCCCTGCTCCGGCGACATCTTCCTCGCCTCCCTCGCCGCGTGCCAGGAGATCACCATCCGCATGGTCGCGGCGGCGATGGGTATCGAGCTCACGCGCCTGGAGCTCACGGTTGAGGGCGATATGGACTTTCCGCGGCACGATGGGCGTCGACAAGGAGACGCCGGTCGGCTTCCAGGCGATCCGGGTCAACGTCGAGATCGACGCGGACGCGCCGGAAGACCGGCTGGAGCGACTCGTCCAACGCGCGGAGCGGTACTGCGTCGTCTCGGCCACGCTGAAGAATCCGCCGTCGGTCGAGATGTCGACCACCATCAATCGCGCGACCACCTGACGATGCCACTCCGGGTGATCTTCGCGCGGCATGGCGAGAGCGAGGCGAACCTGGCCGGCATCTTCGCGAACCGGCGCGAGCACGCGTACGACCTGACCCCGGCCGGTATCGCACAGGCAGAGGCTCTGGCGCGGTCCCTGGCCGATCTCGGAGTACGTCACATCTACACCAGCCCGCTGCGGCGAGCCTTGCAGACGGCCACCGTCATCGGCGGAACGTTCCGCGTGCCGGTGACGGAGACGGACGGACTGCGCGAGTACGACGTTGGCGACTACGAAGGGCTCCCCTACACCGGCGAGCACGCCTGGCGGCGGGACCGGTATGCCGCCGTCGAAGCCGACTGGCAACGTGGGGCCCGGGAGACGCGTCACCCCGGCGGCGAGAGCCTTGCTGAGCTGGAGGAACGCGTCGTCTCCCTGATGGACACCATCGCGATCCGGCATGCAGGGACAGAGACCGTCCTCGCCGTGAGCCACGGCGGGCTCCTGCGCGTGGTCCTGCCTTTGCTCGTGCCAGACCTCACTCGTGATGTTGCCGCACCGCGTCCCCTGGATTACACCGACTGCGTCATCGTGGAGCGCGCCGGCAAGCAGTGGCGATGCATCGATTGGATAGCAGGGAGCGGCACATAAGATCGTGTCCGTACACGACGGCACAGGTTCTGCAATGTCGTATGCAGCATCTCGCATTTTCATCGAGAACCAGCTCGGCAGCCTATAGGCGCTGGGCAACGTCGACAGCAGGACCCGACCATGAAGCCAGCCACCCGACCCCGCCTTCCACTCCCTCCCCGCCCTCTCCGATCGCGCCAGATCCCCGCTCTCCCAGACCTATCCCGCTCGCCCACCGCTCCCGCCAGATCAGGTGACGCTCCTGCGCGTACTCTCGCTGCGGGGCGGGACCGCGAGCATGGCGGAGCTCTGCGCGGACGGCAATCTCCCGGCACAGACCACCGAGCGTGCTGTCGACGCGCTGGATGCGCTGGGGCTGGTTGAGCTCCGGCAGCATCCTCTCCTGCCCCACCACGCAACGGTGGCGCTCACCCCGTTTGGCCGTCGCGTGATCGTCGAAGGACGCTAGCGCCGCCAGGACCAAAACGCGAAACGTTGCCTCCCTCCGGGACCGCGACATTGCAGGAGAGTTACTTCGGCGTCGTACTATTCTCTTCGCCAGGATTAGTTCGGCGCCGAACTATCTTCCTCTTGTCCCACGATCCATGGAAGGACCCGCTTCGTGTCACGTTTGACCGCCATCTCGCTCAGGCAGCGAGCTGTCGTCGTGCTCCTCACGCTCCTGATCGCCTTTGCCGGCGTGTTCGCCGTGACCCGGCTGAAGACGGAGCTCATCCCGAACATCGAGGTGCCGATCCTCACCGCCATCACCGTCTACCCCGGCGCCGGCCCGGAGTCGGTTGACCAGCAGATCTCCCTGCCGTTGAGCCAGGTCGTCTCCGGCCTCTCCGGCGTCCAGTCGACAACCACGACGTCGTCCGAGGGCTTCTCGGTCGTCGTTGCCGAGTATGAGTACGGCGACGACATGGCGCAGCGCGAGGAGGAGCTGTCCAGCGCGATCGGCGGCATCCCCATGCCGGACGGCGCGCAGGAGACCGATGTCCAGCGCATCAACCTCCAGCAGTTCCCGATCTACCAGGTCAGCCTGACCGGCGGTGAGGACGCCGACGCCGAGTCGCTCCGCGCCGTCGCGCAGGCGGAGTTCCTGCCGGCGCTGACCTCCGCCGAGGGCGTCAGCCGCGTCGAGATCATCGGCGGGGCCGAGAACGAGCTTCAGATCCTGATCGACCCGGCGGCGCTCGCCGACAGCGGCGTTTCCATGGACGCGGTTGGCCAGGTCCTGCAGGCGAACAACATCAGCATGCCGGTCGGCGCGATCCAGGACGACGGCACCACCCTGCCCGTCCGCGTTGATAGCCAACTCACGTCGATCGAGCAGGTCGAGGGGCTGATCGTCGGCGCGAACGGTACAGACGCCGGTCACGCTCGGCGACATCGCCGACGTCCAGGTCGCCCCGGGCCAATCCTCCGGCGTGGCGCGCACCAACGGGCTGCCGAGCATCGCGCTCGATATCTACATGAGCCAGGGCGCAAATACTGTGGAGACGGCGGAGCACGTCCGCGCGGCGCTCGACGACATCACCTCCCGCCTCGAAGGCACCGACACGGAGATCGAGGTCACAACGATCCTCGACCAGTCCGTCTTCATCGAAGACTCCATCGACTCGCTCGTGCGCGAGGCGAGCCTCGGCGCGATCTTCGCGATCGTCGTCATCCTCGTCTTCCTGCTCAGCGTCCGCAGCACGCTCGTCACCGCGATCTCGATCCCGATGTCTGTCCTGATCGCGTTCCTGCTGCTGTGGTGGCAGGGCATCTCGCTGAACATCATGACCCTCGGCGGTCTCGCCGTGGCCATCGGGCGCGTCGTTGACGACTCGATCGTCGTCCTGGAGGCGATCTACCGCCATGTGCAGCGCGGCGAGAGCACGCGGGAGGCGACGCTGAACGGCACGAAGGAAGTCGCCCTCGCGATCACCGCCTCGACGCTGACCACCGTCGCCGTGTTCCTGCCGCTCGCGCTCGTCAGCGGCCTGATCGGCGAGATCTTCCGCCCGTTCGCGCTGACCGTCACCTTCGCGCTGCTTGCGTCGCTGGTCGTCTCGCTGACAATCGTCCCGGTCATGTCGAGTTTCTTCGTGACCAGGAAGACGATCCGGCCAGTGAAGCCGGAGGGTACGCGCCTTGGTCGCGCCTACGAGCCGGCACTGCGCACCGCGCTGCGCCGCCCGTTCTGGACGCTTGCGATCGCGACCGCGCTCATGGTCGGGTCGCTGCTGCTGACGCCGTTCATCGGCGTCTCCTTCCTGCCGACGATGGGCCAGCCGGGCGCCTCAATCACCATCGACTATCCCGAGGGCACCTCCGAGGAAGAGACGCTCGCCAACGTCGCGGCGGTCGAGGAAATCGTTCGCGCGCACCCGGATGTCGAGGTCACGCAGACCCAGATCGGCGGAGACACCCTCGCGGCGGCCTTCACCGGTGCCGCCAGCAACCGCGCGACGATGACGGTCATGCTCGACGAGGAGACAGATGTCGACGCGACGCTCACCGCGCTGCGCGACGACCTCTCCGCCGTCGAAGGCGCCGATATCAGCGTCTCCAGTCTCGAGACGGCCGGCGCCGGCACGAGCGGCATCAATGTCCTCGTGCAGGGGGCTGACTACGACCAGGTCGCCGAGGTGACGCGACAGCTCACCGACGACGTCGCCCAGGTCGACAACGTGACGAACGTTGAGAACGACGTCGTCGAGTCGAAGCCGGAGATCCGCATCTCCGTGGATGCCCAACAGGCAGCGATGCGGGGCACGGCCCCGGCGGCGATCGCCGGCCAGGTCTACGCCATGCTCTCCGGGACGAGCGCCGGCACCGTCACGATCGACGGGGTGCCACTGCCGGTCACCATCCGGTTCGGCGGCGAGATGACGGCCGATTCGCTGGCCGCCGTGCCGGTCGGGCAGGACGGCAACGCGACGATCGCCGATGTCGGCACCGTTGAACAGGTCGATGGGCCGAGCTCCATCGTGCGGCAGGACACCGTCCGCACGGCGACGATCACCGGCGCCATCACGTCCAACGACACCGGTGGGCCGATCGCCGATGTGCAACGGATCATCGACGACTTCGAGGCGCCGGAAGGGATCGAGATCTCCGCCGGCGGCATCGCCCAGGAGCAGGGCGACGCCTTCGCCAACATGGCGCTGGCCATTCTCGTCGCGATCGCGGCCGTGTATATCATCATGGTGGCGAGCTTCAACTCGCTGACGACGCCGTTCGTGATCCTGTTCAGCCTGCCGCTGGCGGTGATCGGCGTGCTGCTGGCCCTGTTCATCAGCGGCAAGACGCTCGGTCTCTCCGCGTTCATCGGCGTGCTGATGCTCGTGGGGATCGTCGTCACGAACGCGATCGTGCTGCTGGAGTACGTGATCGAGCTCCAACGCCAGGGCATCCCGCTGCGGGACGCCATCGTCGAGGGCGGCAAGACGCGCCTGCGCCCGATCCTGATGACCGCGCTGGCCACGATCCTCGCGCTGACGCCACTGGCGTTGAGCAACGAGGGTGGGGCCCTCATCGCGGCCGACCTGGCGGTCGTCGTGATCGGCGGCCTGCTGACCTCGACGCTGCTGACGCTGTTCGTGGTGCCGGTGGTCTACGAGCTGATCGGCGGCTGGCAGGAGAAGCGGGCCGCCCGGAAAGCCGCGGCCTGACGCATCGCATGCCGGAGGAGCACGTGCTCCTCCGGCCAACGGGGACCGGACCATGCCGAACACGGACAGGGCACGAGAGGAGCACGCGCGGCGCGAGGAGATCGCCGGGTTGCTGGAAGCGATCGACGACATGGGCTGGCGCAACCTGCGCACGGCCGAGCGGATGCTCGCGCCGCATGGGCTGACCTTCCCGCAGGCGATCGCGCTGGCGCTGCTCGCCGAGCAGGGGCCGCGGCTCGAGATGTCGCGCGTGGCGGCCCAGACCGGGCTACCGGCGAGCACGGTCACCGGCATCATGGACCGGCTTGTCGCGCGCGGCCTGGCGACGCGGCACCACTCCGAGACAGACCGCCGGCGCATCACGGCCTCGGCCACGGAGGCCGGCACGGCGATCCTGCAGGAGCTGAACGCGGCACGCCTTGCCTCGCTGCAGCACCTGATGGACAACTTCTCGCTGGACGAGATTCGCCTCCTGTCCCGCCTGATCGCCCGGTGGACGTCGATCACCGAGGAGCAGGCACAAGGCTAGGCGCCGACATGTCTATCCGCAGACCCGCCGGAACGTTGCGACATTGCAACGATTCGGCGGGTTTCTGTATGTGTGCGACATGGCCGCGGATGCATCCTAAGGGTGGGCCAGTAGGCCAACCGTGATCGCGTGGAGGATGACCGAGATGCACTCCACCGGACTCCCGCCCGACATGTTCCAGTACCCGACCTCCCGGGCCGGGAAGGTCGCTGTCGCGCTGATCGCCCTGGCGCTCGGCGGCGGCGGTCTCCTTGCCGCGACCGTCATGCTCGTAGGCGGACTGGTGACGGACGATGCCTTCATGGAGCCTGGCTGGCTGGCGGCCCCATTGTTCGCGATCGCTGTCTCCGGTGTTGTCGCCGCCGTGGCCGCCCTGGTGGCCCTGGTGCTGGAGCATGAGCGCTCCATCTTCGTCGCATTGGCCTTGCTCGTCGGCGTGATCCTTGCCGTCAGCGTCACCGACATCTTCTAGGGGGATGACCATGAACATCCTTCACGATCCCCATCTCCATCGTCCCGATTTCCTCACATGGCCGCGTACCCGCTTCGGCGTCATCGCCGCCTGGCTCGGCCTCGCCTGCCTGGGCCTGGTCGTGGCGAATCTCGTCACGCCGTCGGACGGCTCGCAAAGCGGCCTGCTGCAGGCGGAAGTGATCCTGATGATCCTGACAGCGCCGGCCGCCCTGATCACGGCGGTCATCGCTGCGTTCCGCGACCACGATCATTCCCTCTTCGTCTGGATCCCGATCGTGGTGGGCGTCGCCTTCCTGGTGTTCGTATTTGTGGAGCTGACGTTCCCCCACGCCGCGGCGTCGGGCGCGTTCCTGTGGAAAGGCGGATTGCCATGATCCGGCGGATGCTCTTCTCGTTCGTGTTGGCCCTGGCGCTGTTGCCCTCGATGGGCGCCGCGCAGGGAATGGGCCCCATGCCCGCCACGCCGGTCCCCGGTGAGGCGCCGGTCGGCGTGCTGGCGGAGTTCGCCGTGCCGGAGCTGCCGACGCCGCACGCCGAAGTGTGGTTCCTCCGCATGCAACTGGAGCCGGGCGGTTCAGTGGAGACGGGCGTCCAGGCGGGACCTTCGATGGTCTACGTCGAGTGGGGCGTGGTGACGGTGACGGCGGACGGCCCGGTGATGCCAGGTGTCGCGGGCGCGACACCCGTGGCCGCCGGTGACCACGAACTGGTGGCCGGGGCTTCGGCGATGGTGGAGGACGGCACGACGCTGTCGTTCAGCAACAACGGCGCCGCGCCGGCAAGCTTCCTGATGCTGGTTATGTATCCGGCGGAGATGGAGTCAGCGGACCAGGCCGAGTACCCGGAGCCGGTCGGACTCACTCAAGGTGGCGTCTCGATCGGGACGGCGGAGTTCATGCCCATCCCGGCGACCGTGACGATTGAGCGCGTCGTCCTTCAACCCGGCGACATCACCGAACCGGAGATGAGCGCGAGCGACATGCCGTTCCCTGGCTATCTCGGCATGGAGCTTGGAGCGATCGAAACCGGTCAGGCGGACGTGATGGTGGAGTACGCGAGCATGGCGAACCTGACTTGGGACGGCATGCTCCGGGGCGATATGTCACGGCCGCAGATGGTGCCCTTCTCGCGAAACGTGGAGCTGGGCACCGGCGACGCCTACGCGTTCGGCGGCTCCACAATGACGTGGACGAACAGCGGCGACGAGCCTCTGACGATCCTGCGCGTCGTGATCCTGCCGGAGATGCCGATACAGTAGCGCGTTCTCCAGAGGGTGGCCGGCTCGCGAGCTGGCCACCCTGTTTTGCGCCCTCCCGCCAACGATCGCGAGGCACCCATATACTGCGGTGTATAGTGGGCCAAGACCCCAGCGCCTCCAGCGTCCCAGCCTGCACCGTCCAGAAGGGAGCGCACCATGACACGTCTCACCCGCCGCCAGGTCCTCCTCCTTCCAACCGTCCTCCTGCCCTCGGTATCCGCGGCCGCGCAAGCCACCCCAACTCCGGCACGGTCCCCAAATGCCCTCTCGAAGAGCGCAGTGGTCGGCCGATTGCCAACTGATGCCGACGTGGTTTTCATGCATCTGGTCTTCGCGGGCAAGGGAGCGACCTCCCAGCGCCAGATGTCCGGCACGACCCTCTTTCTGGTGACCGATGGGGAGATCACGCTCACCACGGATCAGTCCATCAGCCTCGGTCCGTCCGGCACGCTCGCGACCCCGTGCTCCGCCCTGCCGCCCGGAGACGTCCCGATACGCGCCGGTGAAGGCACCGTCATCGGCAGGGATACCACCATCGCGTTTGAGAACAGGTCCGCGAGTGGAGCGGACGTGCTCCTCCTACAGATTCTTCCAACCGCGGAAAGCGCCACACCAGAAGCGCGCGCGAGCATCTCCGGCCCGGGGGTCGAGACGACACTGCTCGGCAACGCCCGGGCAACCTTCGCGTCGTCCCGAGGAATCCTCATCGTCGAACGGGCTGTGCAGCCGCCAGCGTCGAGCTCCACGTCCAGCACCCTTATGGGCGTTGAGATCGGCGAGATCGAGAGCGGCGGTGCACGAGTCCTGTTCCTTCGAGGCTCCAACTACGTCGAAAGCATGGGTGAAAAGGACGTAGAAGCGAACTCACGCGTCGACCTCACCCCAGGCGACCAGTACGCGAGCCTCGACGGATCGCTCGTTTGGCGGGCGGGAGACACGGAGCCTCTCGTCGTGCTCCGGGCGCAAACGATCCCGATCCCGACGGCGAGGTAACGTTTCCTACTGCACGAGCGCGGCGACGGAGAGCAGGACGAGCATGGTCGCGGTCACCGCATTGTCCATGGAGAAATTCTCGATGGTGTCGGCCGAGGTGTGGTGGACCGTGTAGTCGTCGGCCATCAACCGCGCGACGAGTACCGCCTCGATCCCCCGGTTGCGCAGCATGTTGTCGTCGGCCACGATCGCGTCGTTCTGCCGCGCCCAGATCTCCTGCCCAAGGCCATATCCGTCATTGATGCGGATCAACAGGTCGGTCATCCATGAGGATCGCGGGCCGGAGTTGATAATCAGGCGGGAGCCATACGTCGCGTTACCGATCGTGTCCATGTTGAACACGCCCTCAAGCGGAATCCCTTCTTCGACCACGTTCGCGGCGTAAGCCATCGACCCGATGATCGCCGTCTCCTCGGCGTTCACGAAGATGATGTGGACCGGGTGCTCCAGCTCGTACCCGGCGAGGATGCGGGCGATCTCCAGCGCACCGGCGATGCCCGTCGCGTTGTCGTCGGCGCCCGGCGCCTCGGCGAAGCTCTCGGCGGTCGAATCCAGATGCGCCATGACGCCGTAGACCATGCTCTCGTCGCGCCCGGGGATCTCCGCCACGACGTTGGAGACGAGATAGCCGTCCCAGGTGATGAAGTCCTCGTACCAGACCTCCAGGCCGTAGGACTCCAGTCGCCCAAAGAGGTACTCCGTCGCCATCACGTTGCCCGGCTGGGAGTACTGCCGCGTGCCGATGCCGGTGCCATCGGTAGAGCTGGTGCCCTGCAGATGGGTGATCGTGTCGAGCATGGCGTCGGGGTCGACCTCTGGCAGCAGGGCACCGATCTCGATGTCGGCCAGCGACGTGGTGGACGCCGGCGTCGCACCGTTTGTCGCGGCAGACGCGGTCGCGGGACGGACCTTCTCGATCCAGATGCGCCCGGCGACGATGTCGTCCACCACCGGCGGCACGGCCGGGACCTCGATGATGCGATGCGCGCCGACGGCGTCGAGCACGGTGCCGAAGGCGTCCAGCGTCGCGCTCTCGGTCATGCCGTCCGGGAAGCGGGTCGCGTAGAGGGCCAGCGTGTCCGGCGAATCGGCCACGAGGAAGGGTTCCACGCCGGTTGCGGTGAACGTCTCGGCAACCGCGCGTGGGACGACCACCCAGATCCAATCGTCCGCCTCATGCGACGGCCGCAGCCCGGCTTCATCGAGGATATCGATGGTCACCTCGTCCCGCGGCACGCGAAGCAGGCAGCCATCGGCGCAGGCGTCTGGCGGAACTCCGCGCATAGCGGGCGTCGTTGGGGTGGCCGCCGGCGAGGCGGCCGGCGTGGCCGGTCCCGGCTCCACCGGCGTCGAGGGTGGTCGCGGCTCCCTTGGGGACGGAGTCGCGGACGGCGTCGCGGGACGTTGCGGCTCTTCGGCGACCGGGGTGAAGGCGATCGATGGGGCAGGCTCGGGCTCGCCACGCCCCGCAAGCCAGGCGCCGACGGCGATGAGCAGCACGACGGCGAGACCGGCACCGATGGCGCCGCCCCACTTCGCCCTGTTGCTCGCGCTGCCCTCGGTCCGCATGCGGCGGTCGCTCCTCCCCTTCCCTGTACGTTCATTCCTTACGTAGCAGTGTACCCCCCGGCCGGGCCCGGATCAACGCGCCGCTCGGGGCGTTTGCCGGGGCAGGAATCGGGGCTATGATGCCGGGAGCAGACGACGTCCACGACGGAAGGGCAGCAACGCATGACCGATATCCTCATTACCGGCGGCCGCATCATCGACGGCACCGGCAACGCCTGGTTCTATGGCGACCTCGCGATCACCGGCGACCGTATCGAGCGCATCGCCCCGCCAGGCGCCATCGACCATGCGACCGCGAGAATCGTGATCGATGCGTCAGGGCACGTGGTGTCCCCAGGCTTCATCGATATCCAGTCCCATTCCATCATCCCGTTCCTGATCGACGGGCGAACCCTCTCCAAAGTCACGCAGGGCATCACGACGGAGATCATGGGCGAGTTCTGGACGCCGGCGCCGTTCGGCGGGCGGGTCACCGACCCGTTCGGCATCGCCCTGGTCCATCGACTTGCCGACGACGAGGCAGCGCGCTGGGGTGAGGTCGTCCGCGAGTGGAAACGCTTCGGCGATTGGCTCGCGTTCCTCGAGGACAAGGGCGTCAGCGTCAACGTCGGGTCATTCCTTGGTGGAGGCACCGTGCGCGAGTACGCCATGGGCACGTCGATGGGCGAGCCTTCGGAGGCCGAGCTGGCCGAGATGCGGCGGATCACGGCCGAATCCATGGAAGACGGCGCGTTCGGCGTCGCCACCGCGCTGATCTACCCGCCGAACGCCTACTCGACCACCTCCGAGCTGACCGAGGTCATGAAGGTCGTCGCGGCGTACAACGGCGTGCACATCACCCACATGCGGTCGGAGAGCGCGAAAATCCTGGAAGGGCTAGAGGAGACGCTGCAGATCGCGCGGGACTCCGGCGTCCGCACCGAGATCTACCACCTGAAGGCGTCCGGCAAGGACTCGTGGCAGTACATGCCCGAGGTGATCGACCGCATCACGGCGGCCCGCGCGGCCGGCATGGATGTCGCCGCCGACATGTACCCCTATGAGGCGTCCGGCACGGGGCTGTCGTCGTCGGTGCCCACCTGGGCGGCGGCGGACGGCAAGCTCTTCGACAACCTGCGCGACCCGGAGATTCGAGCGCGGATGCTGGCCGAAATGCGCTCCTTCGAAGCCGGAGAGGGCGGCGCGCACCGCACCGGCCCGGACGGCACGCTGCTCGCCGAGTTCCGCAACCCGGAGCTGGCGAAGCGCTTTCAGGGCAAGACCCTCGATGTCGTCGCCGACGAGCTCGGCATGGAGTGGAACGACGCTCTGCTCTGGCTGCTGGACCAGGATCAGTCGGCAATCTTCACCATGTTCTTCGGCATGAGCACGGAGAATATCGCGATGCAGGTGAAGCAGCCCTGGATCAAGTGGGGCACGGACGCGGGCGGTGTCGACCCGGCCTGGCAGGCCGAGCGCGGCCTCGTCCATCCGCGGGCCTATGGCACCTACCCGCGCATCCTCGGCCGCTTCGTGCGCGAAAACGGGTGGATCTCGCTCGAGGACGCGATCCGGAAGGGCACCTCGGCGGTCGCGGACCGGCTGGACCTGCGCGACCGTGGCCTGCTGCGCGACGGCATGAAGGCGGACGTCATCGTCTTCGACCCGGACACGATCATCGACAACTCGGAGTACACCGACCCGCATCATCTTTCGACCGGCGTGCGCGACGTGTTCGTCAACGGCGCCGCCGTCCTGCGCGACGGCGAGCACACCGGCGCCACGCCCGGCACCCGCGTCTTCGGCCCGGGATATCGCTCGTAGCTGTGTAGTCTCGCCCCCTGTGGGCGAGACATCGACCGCAGGTCGATACCGGCGCGACATCCCACGGATTCCTTTCTGCCGCTGCGCGTCAGATCTCGGGCACAGGGCCCGAGACGACAAGAACTAACAGCACTTGGAGCGAACTTCCTCATGCCAGATACGCTCATCGTCAACGGCCGCATCATCGACGGCACCGGCAACGCCTGGTTCTATGGCGACCTCGCCATCAGTGGCGACCGCATCGAGCGGATCGCACCGCCGGGCACGATTGACCCGGAGATCCGCCGCCACGGTGATCGACGCCGCCGGCCATGTCGTCGCGCCAGGCTTCATCGATATCCAGTCCCATTCGATCATCCCCTTCCTGCGGGATGGCCGCGCCCTGAGCAAGGTCACCCAGGGCGTCACCACCGAGATCCTTGGCGAGGACTGGACCCCGGCGCCGTTCGGCGGCAAGATCGAGACGCCCTTCCCGCCCTCCATCAACCGCCGCATGGATCCTGACGAGGCCGAGCAGTGGCAGCAGGCCGGGCGAAAATGGTCGCGGTTCGGCGACTGGCTCGCCGCCTTTGCCGACAAGGGCATCGCGGTCAACATCGGCTCGTTCCTCGGCGGCGGCACGCTGCGCGAATACGGTATGGGCCACGCGATGGGCGAGGCGACGGACGAGGCGATCGCGGAGATGCGACGCGTCACCGCCGAGGCGATGGAGGACGGCGCGTTCGGCATCGCCACCGCGCTGATCTACCCGCCGAACTCGTACTCGTCGACCGAGGAGCTGATTGCCGTCATGGAGGTGGTCGCCGCGTACAACGGCGTCCACATCACGCACATGCGCTCGGAGGGCGACGAGATCCTCGAGGCGCTGGAAGAGCAGCTCCGCATCGCGGAGAAGACCGGCGTCATCACCGAGATCTATCACCTGAAGGCGGCCGGCAAGGGGAACTGGCCGAAGATGCCGGAGGTGATCGAGCGCATCACCGCCGCGCGGGCACGAGGCATCGACATCGCCGCCGACATGTACCCTTACCCCGGCGCCGGGACCGGCCTGGCCGCGTCCGTGCCGCCCTGGGCCGCGGCGGATGGCAAGCTCTTCGAGAACCTGCGCGATCCGGACACGCGTGCGCGGATCCTCGAGGAAATGCGGCACCCGACCGGCTTCTGGGAAAACCTCGGCGAGCAGTCCGGTCCGGAGAACGTCATCCTCGCCCAGTTCACCACGCCCGAGCTGAAGAAGTACCAGGGCTGGCGCCTCGCGGAAGTTGCCGACGCCCTCGGCATGGACTGGTACGAGACGGTGCTCTACTTGCTGGACACCGACGGGCATAACATCTTCACGATGTACCTCGCCATGAGCGAGGACAACATGCGGCAGCAGTTCCAGCAGGAGTGGATGAAGTTCGGCACCGATGCCGGCGGCATCGACCCGGCCTGGGCGGCGGACCTGGGTCTGGTCCACCCCCGCGCCTACGGCACCTACCCGCGCATCCTCGGGCGCTACGTGCGCGAGCTGGGCTGGATGACGCTGGAGGACGCCGTGCGGAAGGCAAGCTCGGCCGTGGCCGACCGCCTCGGGTTGCGGGATCGCGGCCTGCTGCGGGAAGGCATGATGGCCGACGTGATCGTCTTCGATCCGGAGACGGTCGGCGAGAACGCGACCTATACCGACCCGCATCATCTCTCGACCGGCGTCCGCGACGTCTTCGTGAACGGCGCGGCGGTGCTGCGAAACGGCACACACACCGGCGCCCTCCCCGGCCACCGCGTCAACGGCCCGGGATACAGGGGATAACGCACGTCCCACCGTAGTCTCGCACCACGTGGTGCGAGACATTGACCGCAGGTCGATATGCGCCCGGTATGACCCTGCGGGTCATGTCCCGGACACATGGTCCGGGACTACGCAACCTTCCATAGATGCGTGCTATGGCCCTCTCGTCACGTATACTCCGGTGCATGATGGAACACGATTACCGCCACCTCAACCCGAATTTCGACATGGACGCCTGGCTCGACGCCGTCGATCAGCTCGCGCCCGGCAACCACAGCGCGCGGGACTTCCCCGCCGAGCGCCCGCTGGTCCACGTCACCGGCCCATCCGGCGATCTCGTGCTGCGTCAGTGGCCCGAGGGCACGACCCCCGCCGCATATCGGGTTCATGGCCTCGGTGCTGGAGGCCGTCCAGAACGAGGTCGGCGATATCGTGCCGACGATCGACCCGGTGCCGTCGGATCCCGACCGCCGCTTCGTCACCGTCAAGGACCACACCTACACCCGGTCGATCTACTTGCCCGGTCTCGCGCTCGGGCGCTACGGCGGGTTCCAGACGCCCGACGGCAGCCCGATCGACATCCCGTTGCCGGAGTCCGCCCGGGCCCACGCCACGATCGCGGACGTCACCCGCCTCATCGCCCACGCGCATGAAGCGACCGGCGAGATCGCCGGGCAGCACGACGCACCGGCCTACACCCTGGCCATGTTCCTCGACGACGTGCGGAAGGACTGGTTCGCGCGCCGCAAGGTCCTTGGTGACCGCGCCGCCGAGCAGCGCGATATCCGGCGCTGGCTGCGCTGTGGCAACCGCATCATCCCGACCGCATCGGACCTGGTCCGCAACGAGCCAGCCCTGATGCATGAGCGCACCGTCGTGAACCACAACAGCCTTTGGCCGGTCAACGTCCTCGTTGAGGGACGCGACGCCGACCGCCGGGTCACGGGCCTCGTCGGCTGGTCGCATGCCGCGGCCGGGTCGCCGGTGCTCGATATCGCCGCGTTGACGGTGCACATGCAGGGATGGTCGGCGGCCTTGACCGAGGGCATCATCGACGCCTACCTCGGGACGCGACGCCTCCTCCCGGAACAGCGGCGCCTGATCCCGGCCGTCGCCTCGCTTGACCTCGTCGTGCGTGTCGGCGAGCTGCTGCATCTCGCCTATCTCGACGAGCGCATGATCGATCACCCGGCCATACCGGCGCTGCGGAGCGGGATGAAGACGCTCCTGAACTCGCTGGAAACGCTCACCGGCATCCTTGCGCCGGATATCGACCAGACCAACCGGTGGGTGCGTCGGGCCGAGCTCCAGTCGGCAGGTGGCGAAGGCCGCCCGCCCGTTGGAGGTGGCCGTCGCTTCACGCGGCAGGGACCGGGTCGTGGCCGGGGAAGCGGCGGAGGCTCGCGCGGCTTTGGTCGGCGTCCGGGCCGTGGCGGCTCAGAACAACGCCCCTCCCGCAAACGAGATCAGGGAAAACAGGAGTAGCACGCCGACCGCGACCACGGCGATGACGCCGAAGAAGAGCAGGATCGCGATGTTGGCCCGGCGGTCGGATTCGCGCTGCTCCCGGCGCTCGCGTTCCGTCATCGGGCGACGGTGTGCCTCCGCCATCGTCGCCGGTCCACCGTAGGCGAACCCACCGACGTATTTGCCCATGATCTCGGACTGCAGCGCCTCGGCGCGGATCGACTTGTCATACGCCTCCCGCCGCACCGGGTCCGAAAGCGTCGCGTAGGCGTGATTCAGGCGGCGACTGAGGTCTTCCGCGTGGGCGCGCTGCTCCGGCGTCACCTTGTCCGGGTGCCAGCGCATCATGATCATGCGGTACGCACGCTGGATATCCCGGCGGCTTGCCGTCATCGGCACGTCCAGCAGTCGGTAGTAATTGTCCTCGCCCGAGACGATGCCCGCGGCCGACCGCCAGTCGCCCGCGCCTCTCCTCTCGCCTCCGCCTGCCTGCTGCGCCATGCGTTCGCCTCGTGCTCTCCGCGTCCCGGCCGCGCCTCGCTATGGCACGGGGCCTGTCAACTCACTATCATACGAGCAGGTATTTGTGAACAAATCCGCAATCGGCGGACGGGCAGGAGCCGGTCGTCCGGCGTCGCCATGACCGCAACTCGCCGGCCACCTTTGATCGGGGAACGCGTATGACCATCGAGATTGTGACCATTCCCTACCGGTACGACGATCATCTCGTTGGCCTTGGCCGTGGTCCCCAGGCCTTGATCCAGGCAGGGTTGCAGAAGCGCCTCGCCGCCGCCGGGGTCGCCACCGGAGACGTGCATGAAGCGCGCTTGCCGGACGAGGAACGGGCGGAAGGGCCGAAGGCCGCCAACATCGGCCGCCTGGGCAAACACGCCGCGGAGGTCATCGCCACCGCGCGCGGCGAGGGCAATCCGGTCCTCGTCCTCGCCGGGGACGATACCGCCGCGATCGGGCTGGTTTCCGGCCTGCAGGATGCCCACGGGCTGGCCGCGAGCATCGGGCTTGTCTGGATCGACGCCCACGCCGACTTCAACACCCCGGAGACCACCGTCAGCGGCATCCTCGCCGGGATGCCCGTCGCGATCCTCGCCGGGTTAGCGGGACCAATCTGGCGGGAGGCCGCCCAGCTCCAGGCGACGATCCCGACCGACCGTATCCTCATCGCTGGCGCGCGCGAGATCGAGGAGAAGGAGGACATCCTCCTGCGCTCGACGAACGTCCGCGTCGTCACCACCGATGAGATGAAGGGCGTCAATGTCTTCGAGAACGCGCTCGACCGCCTTGCCGACCGCGTCGACATGCTGATTGTCAACGTCGACCTCGATGTGCTGGACCCGACGCTGGTCCCCAGCGCCTCCACACCCTCGCCGAACGGACTGAGCATCAAGCAGGTCGCCCGCATGCTGAAGTACGCGATCTCGACCGGCAAGACCGCCCTGATCGCCATCACCAGCCTGAACCCCGGTGGCCGACAGCGCGCCGAGCGCTCCATCGAGAGCACACTCGCGCTGTTGGAATCGTCCCTGGCAGGCTGGGAATCCATGGAGGCTACGCGCGATGCCGAGTCTTGACGCCGCCGAACATCCGCTCGTCAGCGCCCTGCAAGAGGCATTCAGCAGCCTCGTCGCCGAGGGTGAGGTCGACATCGTCGTGGTCGAGGAAGACGCCGAGCAGGACGCCTGCGAGGTGCAGGCCGATGACTGGACGCTGCACATCGAGGGCTGGCCGGTGAGCTCCGCCTGGATCGCGCTGGATCTCGACGTCACCTCGCCGGAGGACTTTCGGTCGACACTCGAGAGCGTGCTCAGCGAAGAGGACGTCCAGGCGCTCTCGGCCCTCGATGAAGCGTTGGCTGGCGACGTCGCACGTGCGCTCGCCGAATCCGGCGACGATCTCTCCATCGCCCTCGCGGCCCTCGTCGAGGCGGACGTCGAGTCCGAGGAATAATGCCCGTCACGGACGCCGCAGCCCGGTAGCGGTCGACTTCATCTCGACCCGATCGAGTGCAAGGTGCCTTCTGGCCCGAACGCGATCACGCCTGCCCCGGTAGCGCCGACCCGCAGTGGTCGGCGTTCGGGCGATTGACGGAAGCCAGGACCACCCTACCCGATGTCAACGGTAGCCCGGCCCGTAGCTACGACCGTGGTGGCCGGGGAATCGGCGTGAATGATGCCTTCTGGGAAACGAACGCGGCTGAACGCTATCGAGTATTCCGCTGTTCCTCCCATTCACGGCGAAGCAGGTCGAACACCAACGTGTCGCCGATCTCGCCACCCGGGCCGATCGTGGACGCGCGCAGCCGCCCGGCATATCGGTATCCCTGCCGCTCAACCGCCCGTGCCGACCGCGTGTTCCGCGCCGCAACCGTGCAGCTCACCGCGTGCATCCCGAGCACCCGGAAGGCGTAGTCGAGCACCATCTCCTTCGCCTCGCGCCCGATGCCACGTCCGCGATCCTCCGGGTAGATCAGCCCGATCCCCGTCTCGGCGGTGCGATTGTCCATGTCGATGCGCCGCAGCGACACCGTCCCGATGCACCTGTCCTCGCCCGCGCCGGCAGATCGCGAAGACGTGCTCATCCGGGCCGAGCCGCGCGATCCAGCGCTCGAACGACACCGCGCTCAGCGGCACCCGCGCCCCGATCAGCGCCGCTTCGGTCTCCAGGTGCGACGACCGCGACAGCTCCTCCGCATCCCGCTCCGCGATCGGGCGCAGCCAGATCCGCTCGCCCTGCATGGATAGCTCAGCCGGCATAACGCCCCCACTCCACGTTTACCCGCTCGAACTGCAGCAGGTCGATGCGCTTCTCCCCGCGCAGCACATGCTCCCGCCACCGCACGGCCTCGACCATCCCGGCCGCCAAGTGCGGCATCGACCAACGGGACGTCGTCCTCCGGTGTCTGGAGCACGATCGTCATCAACCCCAGCTCACCGACCGCCCACGGCACCACGGCCGCCAACGCGTCCGCCAGCAGCGCCGGCCGTCCGCGCATCGTCCTCCGGCACGCGCACCTCCAGCGTCCCGTTCCGTCCCGCCGATCGCGTCAGCGTCACCCCGCCGACGACCTCACCGCCGTCCCGCATCGCGATCACGAACGTCAGCACCGGGTTTGCGCCCCACGGGATGCTTTCCCGATTCCGCAGCGCCCGCTCGGCCTCGCCGTGATCCGCTGGCACCTCGCCGATCCACCAACGGTCGCGCACGTCGAGATCAGCCAGCGCAGGCGCGCGCAAGCCGACGGTCCCGTGTGAGAGCCACGCGGCGACCGGTCGCGATTCGTCCATCCGCACCCTCCGCATTTTTCAGGCTTTCTTCAGCAACGGTTCAGCCGGCATTCAGTCGGTCTTCCTACACTGATCTCAGTTGAAAAGCGCTTGCGACTTCGACGACATCCTGACACAAGAGCTTTTCGATGTCTCTCCTCCCCACCCCACGCGTGAGCGGCGGTCGTCCCCCAAAGATGATCCGCCGCTCATTCGTTCCGGACCTTGGGCTATCATGAATGCACGATCGATGCGTCAATTGATCTCCACCATCGTTCATGGACCCAGGGGAACCACTCACCTCATGCCATCGCCTGTTCCGTCCGAATCGACCGATCACTCACGCCGCGTGCTGCTCGTCGAGGACGAGCCGTCGATCTCCGGCTTTGTTCGACGTGGCCTGATCTTCGAGGGCTACGACGTCGACATCGCCGCCGACGGCCACCAGGCGTTGACCTCATTGCGCGACCAGCCGCCCGACGTCATGATCCTGGACCTCATGCTGCCCGGCGTCGACGGCATCGATATCACCCGACGCGTCCGCGCCGCCGAGGCCTCCGAGGGCACGCGCCGCCTCCCGATCCTCATGCTTACCGCCCGTGACTCCGTCGCCGACCGCGTCGCCGGGCTGGACGCCGGAGCGGACGATTACCTCGTCAAGCCTTTCGACTTCGATGAGCTCGTCGCTCGCGTCCGCGCCCTGCTGCGCCGCGCCGAACCAGCCGCCACGGTCACGAACGAGGTCCTCCAGTTCGAGGACATCCTGCTCGACCTCACCAGCCATACCGTTACCCGCGACGACGAGCCGATCGAGCTCACCCCGCGCGAGTTCGACCTGCTGGAGATGTTCCTGCGCCACCCGAACCAGGTCCTTACCCGCTCGACGCTGATGCAACGCGTCTGGGGCGAGGACTTCTACGGCGAGTCGAACGTGCTGGAGGTCGTCATCGGCAACCTGCGCCGCTCGCTCGAGGCGAACGACCAGCCGCGCGTCATCCAGACCGTTCGCGGCATCGGGTACGTCCTCCGCCATCGCACATGAGCACCTCGAACGCGACGGCCCCCGCTCCACGCGCCACCACGACCTCCCGCGAGCTCTCCGACGAGCCGCGCCAGTCACTCATCCGCCGCCGCGTTCCGTTCCTCTTCTCCGTCCGCTTCGGCATCACCGCCTGGTACGCCGGCGTCCTGATCCTCACGATCGCGGTCGTCGGCATCGGCTTCCGCATGCTGCTCGTGCGATCCATGGAGCAGGACGCCAGAAAACCGCCTGCTGGTGGCCGCCAGGGAGGTCCGCGAGGGCATCCACGAGCAAGCGTTCCTCGATCAATTCCCCGGCCCGGCGCTTGCCGTCATGGCCGATTTCGACGGCGAACCGCTTCAGCGATCCGGCATCTCGTTCAGCATCTACGACATCATAAGCCCCAACAGGATCGATTATGGTGGAACGTACGCCGAGCTCTGGCCCCAGCGGCGCGACCTCGCCAAGCTCTTCGCCCTTCGGGACGCTTATAGCACCGTCCATGTCGGCGAATACAGCTTGCGCGGACTGGCCTACCCGATTCGCAGCCGGGAGGTGCTCGACTTGGCAACCGGGGAACCCATTATCTGGGATGATCTTCACCACAGAGTCGCTCGAAACGACCGTGCGGACGCTCCACCAGATGAACAAGATGCTGCTCATCTCGGGCGTTGGCGGTGGTCTCTTCGCCAGCATCGGCGGCTGGCTCCTCGCAGGACGCGCGCTCGCTCCGGTCAACCGGATCATGGCATCCGCGGAGGACATCGCCAACGACCGCAGCGCCGCATCACTTTCCCGCCGCGTCGAGGTTCCACCGACCGCAGACGAGATCGCCCAGCTCGCCGCGACCTTCAACGACATGCTCGACCGCATCGAGCAGGCCTTCGCCGCCCAGCGTCGCTTCGTCGCCGACGCCTCCCACGAGCTGCGCACCCCGCTGACGTCGATCAAGGGCAACATCGACGTGCTCCGACGCCAGCTCGCCGCGGGTCGCCCCGTCTCCCCTGACGATATCGTTGATGCGCTCGGCGACGTAGGCCGAGAATCTGCCCGGATGAGTCGGCTTGTCGAGGACCTCCTGGCACTCGCCCGCAATGAAGCGGCCGGCTATGTCAGATCCGCGGACATGCATTCCACATCGCTCGACGCCCTCGCCGCCGAGGCCATCCGTACCGCCGAGGGTCTCGCTCAGGGACAGCGCCTGGAGCTCGACGCACAACACCACGTCATTGTCCACGGGAATAGCGACCAACTCGTCCAGATCATGCTCATCCTGCTCGACAACGCTATCCGCCACACCCCGGCTGACGGGAGCATCACTCTCCGGGTTCGCCGGGAAACAGACCCGGTGGACAATGTCGCCTGCGCCCGCATCGATGTCGAGGACACGGGTGATGGCATCGACCCGCAGCATCTGCCGCACCTCTTCGAGCGCTTCTACCGGGCAGACAACGCCCGGGACCGCAACAGTGGCGGCACGGGCCTGGGCCTCTCGATTGCCTTGGCCATTGTCCGGGGCCATGGTGGTTGGATCGACGTCACCAGCGCTCCCGAGCGTGGCACCCGCTTTACCGTTTGGCTTCCCCTCCGCCGGGAGTCCCCTCGCGGCGAAAGACCCTGCCGCACGCCTCCGCCAACGCATCTCTCGCCGGAAGCGGACTTCCAGCAATTAATCATTCCCGGTGGCAGACGCCAGGGCGCGTGAGAGGGCCACAGAGCGGATACCGCCTAGAGTTGCCACGCGCCTATCATTCACCGGTGAGGCCGAGCATTCCCGGACCAGCAGATGAACAACGAAAGCGGGAGTTTGGCAAATGCCAGCCTCCCGCTTCACTTCTACGGAACCGCAACCGGCGACCGGTCGACGCGCATCTCGCTAACGCCTCTGCCGCAACATCAGCCCGCTAGCACCTGACAGAACCGACGCGATGGTCAGGCCCGTTGCAGCGTTCATGGAGCCATCCGCGTTGCCAGCGCCGACATTCGGGAGTCTTGTCACCAGAAGACCTGTCGACGTATTTGCCGAACCATTGTCGCTACTGCTCCGCGAAGTCGGTACAGACTGATCGCGTCTTGGCGCCTGGCGATCATCTGTGGTTCCGGGACCTCCTCGAGCAGGTTGGCTCACGGTGAGCACCACGTTCTGGGCTGGCACGACCTCTAGCTCGTATTTGGCCTGCGTTCGCTCTTCGACAACGGTATAGGTCCCCGGCTCAAGCTGTATCGTCGTTGAACCGTCGACGCGGACCTGCTCCGATTCTCCGGGCGCATTCTTCAGTCCCGGTGAACGTGAGATTGGCGGAACTTGAGGTGCAGTCATCGCTTGCGGAATTCCTCGCTTGGTCTCCCGTTGCAGAGTAGAACGTCGTTTCAGCGGCGGACGGACAGGAGTACGCCAGGACTTCAACATCGACCTCCGCAGGCTCGCTGGTCGCTGGCCGCACGAACACCACACGAGAATCTGCTCCCGGCTGCACCGTTACTACGGTCGCTGAAGACGTGTCGACATCAACGACGTCGTACACGCCTCCGCCAGCTCGATGGAACCGACTCCATCGTCCCCGAGCGTAAGGGACCATTCCTCTGCGGCACCCTCTCGAGCCAGGCGGAAGACAAATGTCCCGTTCGACGCGATGCATGCATCAGTAATACCCGTGGTGCCGTAGCTTGGCTTAGTGACGTTGGGGCATGTGAAGCTAGCGACGTTAACGACCCCGGGCTGCGGCTTGAAAGCCGGCACGGAATTGCCTGGCTGCACCATCGTGATCGACATCGTCTGGCCAGCGGGAACCTCGAAATCGAACTCCGTGTATCGCCCTTGCTCGACCATGGCGTACGTGCCGGCGACCAGCTCGATGCTGCCCATCGCCGTCACCCCCAAGATAGAGCGGCCAATACTCGTCGGAGCCGTCACCGTACAGGTAGAAGGCGAGCGTGGCTTCACCAGGGTGACACTTCGCGTTCGACCAGGCTCCCGTCCAGGCTCACTGACGAAACGCCCGGGCAGTAATAGTTCGTTACCTCGACCCTGCCTGTCGCCGGCACCGGAACGGTCGGCTCCGGGACCGGAGTATGCGTATCTATGACGGCCGGTTCCTTCCTGAAGGATGAAGACGTTCAGGGTCGTTGTCTCGGCCGGCTAAGAACCTCCACTGTCAGTCCCCAACACGGAGCCATCAGCGGTCACTTCGTAGACGTCATATGTTCCTGGGAAGAGGAACGGATCCTGTAGCCGGTCCATCGAGTGGAGAGACACGGTTCGCCACCTCCCGCAGAGGATGGAACGAGAACGAGCCCGTGAAAGCCCGACGCAACTCGCGTCGGGTGCAACGCCCCAAACGACCGTTTCCAGGCCGTCACAGACGTAGCTAGATACGATCACCGTGCCGGAAGTCTGCTCCTGAGAATGAAACGAACGGTGTATCAGTTAGCGCTGGTACGGCTGTCAGGGGCGCCACCAGAAGCCCGAACGCCGCAGTCAGCAAGAAAAGCGCAACTATTGCACTTCTCATAATGCCACGTAAGCAAAGTACCATCTCTCCCCGCCCCTCTTGAGAGGGTGTTCCCCTATTCAGATTTCCCACCCGCTATCAGTGTAGGGACTACGCACTTCAAACACAAGATGTGTACATCCAATTGGACATGTTGCTGGAGGGACCAGAGGAACCTTTCTCAACGGTGACGACCGGGCCACCATGCTCACACCATTGTTTCCCATCAGACACTGGTATCCTGCCCTAGAACGTGGCTCTGCGGCAAACTGGAGGAGATGATCCAATGCATGATGACACGAAAGCTACAGTGCCGACTCGCCCCACTCCGAACGAGGCGCTCGCCATGCTCACTGCAGGCAATGAGCGCTACCTCGCCGGAGATATATCCCCAGACGTTTATTCCGCGGCACACTCCGCATCGGTGCCCCCCCACGAGCCGATTGCTGCGGTCCTTGGATGTGGGGATGCTCGGGTTGCTGCCGAGCTGATCTTCGACCGGGGACCTGGCGACCTCTTCATGGTCCGGGTGGCGGGGAATTTCCTCAGCGACTATGGCTTGGCGAGCCTTGAATTCGCAGTCGAGTTCCTCAAGGTGCCGTTGTTGGTTGTGTTGGGACATACCCACTGCGGGGCGGTGACCAGCGCCGTCCAGGTCGTACAGAACCAGGTTGACCTCCCGGGCCGCATGTTCGTACTGATCGACGCGCTCGAACCCTCGGTGCTTCATGCGCAGCTCAGCGGCTCCGACGACGTGCTGAACACCGCAATCGAGGAGAACGTCCGGCGCCAGGTCCGCCGGCTCCGATCGATTTCGCCGGTCGTGAACGCAGCGCGAGACGCAGGACAGGTCAAGGTCGTCGGAGCGGTCTACGACATTACGACTGGACGCGTGGAGATCATCGACCAGGAATGACGCAGACACGCTGGACCGCGACGCAGCCGTGTAATGACCATCGAGCGACACCAGCGGGGCATGAGCGCCCTCGGCGAGCAGAGAGGGAACACGAAGAGGCCCCGGCTTACCGCCGGGGCCTCTTGCATCGGGTCGTTCACATTCCTGAGAGCGTGCCGCCCCCGATGTTGCTCAGGTCCGGAGACCTTAACGCTTGTTGCGGATCTTCATGGCACCGATGCCCGTAAGGGCGGCGGCGGCGGCGGCGGCAACCGTCAGCAGGCCGGCACCATCAGACGTGCCAGATCCTGTGCTCGGCAGGGCCGCAACTTCGGGCTGAGCCTGGCCACCGGTCTCGTCCGGATTCGCCTTGCCACCGGTCTCGTCCGGATTCGCTTTGCCACCGGTTTCGGTCGGCATCGGGGTTTCCCCCGGAACCTCGGTGCCTGGGACCTCAGTCGCGGGGACTTCCGTGGCCGGGACCTCGGTCGCGGGACTTCCGTGGCCGGGACCTCGGTCGCGGGGACTTCCGTGGCCGGGACCTCGGTCGCGGGAACTTCCGTCGGCGGAACTGGCGTCGGAGCAAGCGGGCACTGGCCCTTGATGTCCACCACGCCGTCATCAACGGCAACATTACAGGTAGTACCGGCCGCTGTCGGCTCGGCGAGGCCCGCATCGGCCAGGATCTGCTGGCACTCCGCGCGCGTGAAGCCGCTACTATCGAAGTTCACGGAGCCATCGCCACCGAGCGAGTACGAGCAGATACCGGATCTGCCCTCCCACTGGGCGGCGACCTGCACCGGAGCGAAGGCCATAAAGCCAAACGCCATTGCAAGCATTACCGCTGCGCCAAGAAGACCGTTGAGCTTCTTTGACATCTCAGCCCTCCCACAATCCTTGAGATTCTTCCGAAACCACCAACTGGCTCCGAACCCAGATTACCGCTGACTGCCGAGACCCGCAAGCAGCGCCGCGGATCAGGGTGTGAACAGACTGGCATCGACGGAGTTCGCACATCGTGTGCCGTGAGCACTGCGCCATATCACCGCAGTGCATGCCTGTCCCCAGAAAGAGAAACACCGGCGGCAGGCTCGCGTCCAGCCGCCACCGGTGTTTCTATCAAGCGATCACCTTACGGCGACCCCAGACCCCCAAGCTAGTAGGCCTCTAGACCGAGAAGGCTCCCAAGAATGCGGATCAGCGTGTCGACGAGCGACACCACGATGCTGTCCTCGATCTCGATGTCAGACTCGCCCTCGGCGGAGGCGTCGCCACCATTGCCGGTGGAGGAGTCAGCCTCGAAGTCGTTCGCCGCATCGCCACCGCCGCCGCCGGTGCCGCTGCCGCCGGCGCCACCAGCGCCGCCGTCACCGGTCATTACGTTGGCGTTTCCGCCAGCGCCCGTCGAACCAGTGGCCGTGGCCGTATTCGACGAGTTGCCACCGGCACCACCGGTCGCATCGCCACCATTGACGGTGTTGCCGGAGGTCGCGGAATCGTCGCCCTTGCCGTCGTCGACCGAGGCCTCGCTGTCGACTTCGTCCTCGACGTCGCCGCCAATGGCAGTGCCACCTTCGCCGCCGTCAGAGTCCTGGTCCTGATGGATGAGGACGCCGCCGCTATCGCCGCCGTTCGCGGTGTTGCCACCGGTGCTGCCACCGCTGCCGCCCGCGCCGCCGCTACCCGCGCCGCCGGTACCGCCGTCAGCATCGCCCGCCTGGATCACGCCGGACGACCCGGAGTCGCCACCGTTGGAGGCGGCGCCGCCGGTGCTGGCCTGGTCGGCAGCTGCATAGCCAGCTGCGCCGAGCCCAATGCTCGCCGCGAGCAGGAGTGATGCAACTGACTTGTGGAACTTGCTCGTGTCTGCCATTTTCTCTGCCTCCCCCTCATATGAAGGGCTTCATGAAGTGGTAGCCAGGGACATCCCGGCCGCTCGAGCTCACCCCCAAATATCCGGGCGGTTATAAGACGCGAACTCCCGCGCCGGTCTTGGGCCTGACTCAATATACCAACCCTGTTTCTCACGTGTCAAGCGCATTGGCCAAGCGATTTATTCTGGAGGATGCATGGATCGCGCCAACGAGCGTGATTCGCTGTTCTGGATAGGCATAAATCGTCTTGATCAGCTCAACAGCGGGGAGGATCGCGGTACCGAGATCCACGCCCGTCCCTGGTGTGAAAGTGGTCGACGCAACGCTGGGTGGCACGTTGAGGCGACCTTCACGTCGCTAGATCGGGTGTATACGTCATCGCTCCCTGTTCGCATAGTATTGGGCCACCGCCGCCCGGGCGATAAGAGTGGCGAGGTCTTCGCCTGCGCCATTCGAGCCGGTTGGACTGTCGGCGTTATTCTCTTCGCCGCAGCCGGCGTAGCGGATCCCCACACCGTGCGACTCAAGCGCCGCGACCACCTGCTGGAGTTGCTCATGCTCCGGGAACATCGTCCTGAGCTCCTCCATACTGAGGATGCCGTCACCGTCAGTATCGAAGGCCTCAAGTTCCGGTTGCTCAACACAAGGAATCTTTCCACCTGCTCCTGAAGAGGTCATTGTGCGCCCTTTTCTACAGAGTACCGATAGGGTCCGTCACGCCTTGACAACGATCGCATTCCGGAGCGCCGGCAAGCCCGGACTCCCCCGGCAGCGTGGCGCCGTTGACGGTTCGTATGAGTATAGCGAACCACTGCGGACGGCCGCCGATGCCAAGTGAGGCTGCGTCACACGCTGTGAGAGAGTTGGGCCAGCGCCAATCGCGACCTCTCCTCCCGCGGTGAGCGACGAACGGACGGAAGGGATAGGCGCCGGCAGATGATAAAGCTCGTATGGTGTCGGCCATGATATTCACGGCTGATAGGGCCGGAGCGCCGTTCGCACTTATACTTAAGGCCCAAGTGCGCTCGTCCGTGACATACAAGCCACTTTGTCGCCGTGCATCTCCGATGTGGTTGCGAAAGCGTCGAATGCGACCCGGCCTCTGCTTTCTCCAGGTGGCCGTCCGAAAGAGTTGTTCAGGAGACGGAGAGGACCGTTGTAGCCCCACGGCTTCCAGTCGGGCCATTCTCCTACGACTTGCGCATTTCGTGAGCTGTGAGCGCCGCCGCAACCAATGCTGCTCCACCCGCGCCTGCAAACAACAGGGTGCTGACATTGCTATCAGCGCGCGCTGCGCCTGCCCCGTCGCTCTCGACTGATCCGACCCCTGACGCGGAAGGCGTGGCGTCACGGTCTGGCGTTGCCAGAGGCGTTGCGGCCGGGGTGGCACTCATCGGCGTCGCGCCTGGAGTTCCCGGAACGCAGTCACGATATTGAATCCCGATGATGCCCTCCGATAGGGCTTCGTCTCGAACGGTTTCGAGGTCCTCATTCCCCCCAACGAGGTCGATGAGCGCATCAATCTCCTCAATCGAGACCACGCCATCATCGTTCGAATCGATCATCGCGAGCTGCGGGCTGGGGGCGCAAACCACTCTACCTTCGGCACCGCTCTGCTCGTCTGTACCGCTTTGCTGCCGGGTCGTCGCTGAAGCGGACTGACCATCCTCGCCCGTGACGGACTGACGTGTCGTCACAGTGACGGAACCGCCATCTCCCCCGGTTGCAGACTCCCCCGGTTACCGGTTGCCGACACCTCCGACACGACAACCACTGACTCTCCAGGTTCACCTTCGGCGTGGCACTGCCCGGTGTACTGAACCTCCGTGAAGTCCCCCTCCTCTACCCGGTCTTTCAGGTCCCGAAGGTCTTTGTTGGCTGGGGCATTTTCCGCGGCGGCGTCAAGCTCCGCTTTCGTAATGGCCTTGTCACCATTTGTGTCGTGGACGGCCAGCGCGGGCTGGTCAAGACACAACACGTGCATGCCCTGAGCCCCCACCTGCATGAACAGCGTAAGAAGGAGGATGGCCGCAAATACCGTCGACAAGGCCACCCAGACGCTGTCAACGCGGAGCTCGCTGGATTTGGGCATGAGACGACTCCCTGTCTTGAATCGCGAGGGGCCGACCATGGTTGGCCGACCCCTTCGCATACCGAGGCATTTCTGTTGATCGGGGCGTTCGTGCTGCGATCCGCCCGATCTTATGCCTTCTTGGTGCGGAAGATGAAGGCACCCGCGGCCGCCATCAGGCTACCAACGCTCACATGATCCAGCTCGTGCTGTTGGACTCAGCCACGCCAGCGCCGGTATCCGGCAGCTCAGCGACGCCGTCATCTGTGCCGGTATCACCATCGGTCGTGCCGTCACCGTTGCCCGGATCGGTCGTGCCATCACCGTTGCCCGGATCGGTCGTGCCATCACCGTTGCCCGGATCGGTCGTGCCATCACCGTTGCCCGGATCAGTCGTGCCGTCGCCGTTGCCCGGATCAGTCGTGCCGTCGCCGTTGCCCGGATCGGTCGTGCCATCGTCTGGTGTACAGTTCTGATACTGAATGCCTGTCACACCAGCCGCCACGGCTTGGTCGCGCGCAGACTGCAACTCCGCGTTACCGCCGG
>CAVUJM010000005.1:0-25130 GCA_963741795.1 uncultured Chloroflexia bacterium | reverse complement strand
TATGCCGGTGTCCTGATCCTCACCATCGCCGTCGTCGGCATCGGCTTCCGCGTCCTCCTCGTGCGCTCGCTCGACATGCAGGGCCAGGAGCGCCTGGAGAACGCCGCCGAGGAGATCCGCGCCAATATCGAGGAGCAAACCTTCCTTAGCACCTCGCCCACCGGCTACCCCGGCTACGAGATCCACATCGTGCCGGAGTTCGACTCGCAAACGCTGCAGCTCTCGGGCGTCTCGTTCTCCATCTACGACACCGCGACCGGCCTCCTGATCGACCGTGGCGGCAACTACGCCAGCATGTGGCCCCCGCGCACCGAGCTGCCATCCCTCCTCGCGCTCAAGGAGGCGCGATATCAAACCACCACCGTCAACGGCTACCCCGTGCGCACCCTCGCCTATCCCATCGTCAGCGACTCTCTGCGCGACGCCACTACTGGCGCCCCCTATATCATCGGGATGATCTTCACCACCGAATCGCTCCAGTCGACCACCCGCATGTTCGACCAGATGAACCGCCTCCTGCTCATCTCCGGGCTGCCGGCGCCATCTTCGCCAGCATCGGCGGCTGGCTCCTCGCCGGGCGCGCCCTCGCCCCGGTCAACCGGATCATGGCCTCCGCCGAGGACATCGCCAACGACCGCAGCGCCGCCTCGCTCTCACGCCGCGTCGAGATCCCGGCCACCGGCGACGAGATCGCCCAGCTCGCCGAGACCTTCAACCACATGCTCGACCGCATCGAGCAAGCCTTCGCCGCCCAGCGCCGCTTTGTCGCCGACGCCTCCCACGAGCTCCGCACGCCGCTAACATCCATTAAGGGCAACATCGACGTGCTTCGCCGCCAGCTCGCCGCCGGGCGCGCCCTCGCCCCGGAGGACATCGTCGACGCCCTCGGCGACGTCGGCCGGGAATCCGCGCGCATGAGCCGCCTCGTCGAGGACCTCCTCGCCCTCGCCCGCAATGAGTCGGCCGGCTATGCCACCACCGCCGGCATGCACCCCACCTCGCTCGACGTCATCGCCGGCGAGGCCGTGCGCACCGCCGAAGGCCTGCTGCATGGGCAGCATCTCGAGCTGGATGCCCCGCGCGCCGTCACCGTCACCGCTAACGGCGACCAGCTCGTCCAGGTCATGCTCATCCTGCTCGACAACGCCATCCGCCACACACCAGCCGGCGGCACCATCACCCTGCACGTTGGCCAGGACACCGACCCTGTCGACGGCGTCGCCTGCGCCCGCATCGACGTTGAGGACACCGGCCACGGCATCGACCCCGAGCATCTCCCGCACCTCTTCGAGCGCTTTTACCGCGCCGAGAACGCGCGCGACCGCACCACCGGCGGCACCGGCCTCGGCCTTGCCATCGCCCTCGCCATCGTCCGCGCCCACGCCGGCTGGATCGACGTCGCCAGCGCCCCCGAGCGCGGCACCCGCTTCACCGTCTGGATCCCCTGCCGCCCGGACTCGTCCGACACCGACGAAAGCGCCGCCGCCCGCCTCCGCTCCCGCATCCCCCGCCGCAAACCGCCCAGTGCACCCAACGCCTAACGCCGTTCTCGATGCTCATGCTCGTGTAGGGCCGGCCCCCACAGGGTTGTCGGCGTCCTCAGCCTGCCGAAGGATCGACCGGAGGTCGATACCAGAGGGGATACTTCCTGCGAAGCAGCACTGCAGGTAGAGCCGACGACGATGCACTCAGGGTTCGTCCAACTCGTGGAGTTCGCCGGTCTGAACGGAATGCACGCCGACCGCCTGGTAATACGCCTCAAGTTGCGGGTAGACGTGTAAGCGGATGTGTGCCGAATTCACGCTCATCATCCGATCCGTACGCGTGGTAAAGACGTCCAGGTCGGCAGCCCACAGATAGCCCATGATGTTGAGCGTCGAAGGCATCAACCTGTCAGTTATCGTGGTGTTGTCGAGAGAGAAGATCAGCTCACGCAGGGTCAGTGGTTCGCGTGACCTTTCGATCATTGGCCGAGAGAACGGTGGCCAGCAGAACGACGCCGCATCCGTACCGACGAAGCGGTACAGGATAGAGCCCTCGGCATCCCGCCGAGCCGTCAGCCGGAATCGTTCCTCCACGGCGATATCTGCGATCGCCACCTCGTCGGGAAACGTCACCCAGTGGAACGACCCGTCCGAAGCGTGGAACACTCCGCCGCCCGGGTCCACCTTGTTCGGAGTACGCTGCTTCGCTTCAAGCACGACCGGCCGAAAGCCATCCGGCCAATACGTTGATGGACGAGCATCCATCTCGAATCGCGTCAGGTCCAGCATCTGGCCACCTCCCCGGCTGCCGCGCGCCGCGTCCGGCTATCGCGTTTCCTGCAGGATAGTGGCAAGGTGCACCGTAGAGGATGCAGGCCGGCCAAGCCAGCATAACGACGAGAGCGGGAGGCCGGTTGCCCGACCCCCCGCTCTTACGCAAGTCCCGAGGAATTGCCCCCGGGTATGGAACGCGTCCTACCGGCGCGTGCGCAGGGTCAGTGCACCAGCACCGCTCAGCGCCGCCGCGGCCACCGCCGCAAGCGCCAGCAGGCTCGTGCCATCAGCCGCGCCGGAACCCGTGCTCGGCAGGCCCGTCACGCCAGAGGTCGACCCGCCGGTCGTGCCGGTCTTGGCACCGCCGGTGGTGGAACCGCCCGTCGTGCCCTGGTCACTACCCTGGTCACCATTGTCCGGTGTCTCACCGTTGTCCGGCGTCCCGCCATTGTCCGGCACCTCGCCGTCCTCCGGCATCGGGTTGTTCACCACCAACATCGTGTTGTCGTCCGCGAACACCTCGAACTCGAAGTGGGCCTGCGTGCCCTCCTCCACAACCTCGTAGATGCCCGGCTCAAGCCCAATCGTGCCCGAGCCGTCAACCGCCAGCTGCGCGTACTCCGCCGTGCCGTCACCCACCAGGTAGAAGGTGAACGTCGCCGGGCCAGACACGCAATCCGGCGCTGTCGCAAGGTCCTCGCGGTCCGAGTACTCGGTCCCGCTGAAGCTCAGGAACTCCGTCTCCGTCACCGTGTCGCAGTAGAACTTCACCACGTTCACGGAAGCGCCCGGCGCATACTCGCCCGCCGGCACCAGCACGTCCAGGTTGATGAAGTCGCCCGCGTACACCGTGATCGTCGCCGAGGCCTGGGTGCCCTCTTCAACCACCTCATACGTGCCCGGCGCAAGCTGGATCGAGCCCGTGCCGTCCACGTCCACCTGCCAGTAATCGTCCGTGCCGTCACCGTACAGGTAGAACGTCAGCGTCGCCGCCCCAGGCTCGCAGGCCGGGTCGAACGTCGGCAGGCTCGCCGCCGCGAACGTCGTCTGGAAGCCGTCCGAGTTGAAATCGGTCTCCGTGATATTCGTGCAGGAGAACACGGAGAGATTGACCGTGCCATCGCGCGGCGTCGGGGCCGTGCCCGGGTTCACCACGCCAATACCGGAGTAGACACCCGCAACCACGTCAACCGTGGTCATGATCCCGGTGCCTTCTTCGTAGACTTCGTAGCTCCCCACCGGCAGCTCGATCACGCCGTAGCCGTCTTCCCAGACGGTCAGCTGCTCGTAATCATCCGTCCCGTCACCGATCAGGTAGAAGGTGAACGTCGCCGGACCAGTCACGCAGTCGGCATCCAGCCCGTCATCCGGCCCGAGGAACATCGCTTCCTCAACACCCGGGCAGTAGTACTTGTAGACGTCCACAAAACCGGTCGTTCCAGCCGCGTCGGCCGCGACCACCACCGTGAACGTTGTGTCATCATCATCCGCCGCGATCGGGAAGGTCTGCGTGGCGCCGTCATACCCATCGCTGTCGCCCACGACCACGGTGTAGTCGCCGGGAACCAGGGTTTCGGTCGTCACGAGGCCATTCGCCGGCACCTCGCCGTTGAACACCTCGCCACCGTTCTCATCGGTGATCAGCAGCGGCGCGCCTACCGGCGTCGTACCGTCGTCCCCGACGATCTCAAAAGAGACGTTGTCAGCCGTGTCGTCCACATCGCCGTTCGGCGTGTCATCACAGACATCGCCGATGCCATCACTGTCCGCGTCCGCCTGGTCGGCATTCGCGATGGCCGGGCAGTTATCGTCGGCGTCCGACCACGCCATCACCGTCGGTGTCGACCACGTCGCCGTTCGGCGTGTCGTCACAGAGATCGCCGATGCCGTCATTGTCCGCGTCCGCCTGGTCGGCATTCGCGACATCCGGGCAGTTGTCGTCGGCGTCCGCCACACCATCCCCATCGGCATCGGCGACAGCGAGGTCCACGGTAGTCGTGAAAGTCGCGCCATCATCGGCGGCGGTGATATCAAACGTTGCGGTGGCCGCCTGGTACCCAGTGGAGGCGCCGACAGTCACCGTGTAGGCCCCGGGCGTCAGAGATGCCGTGTCCACGACGCCGCTGGCAGGCACTGTACCGTCGAAAACCACGCCACCGCCACCATCAGTGATGGTGAGTGGCGCGCCCTCCGGCGTCGACCCGTCTTCACCGACAATCGCGAAGCTCACATCCGTCGCTTGCGTATCGGGTGCGACAGGCAAGTAGTTTTCACACTCGCCATTGACGATTGCCGTTGCGGTAGCGATGACATCCAGATTCGTGATATCGAGATCCGGGTTGAGAACCACCATCGCGTCGAGCACGGCCTGGAGATCCGCCGCGATGAATACGCCGTTCTCGTTGACTACCGCCCCGCTTCGAGATCCAGACAAACTGGAGTCAACTCCGCCGTCTGGAACGCCTGGGGCGCCCTCGGGCCGGCTGTCTGCGGCGCAGCGCTTGCTGAAAGCCCGAGAGAGCCCCACCATGCTCGCCAACAAGGCGAAGACGGCAAACACGCGGAATGCCTTGATCCTGGGAGTTCTCATTCTCTCTCCTCTCGAGATGACGTGCCCCGAATATTCACGTGGGAGTACCCACCTGAGTGTAGTGCCCATCCGCTCACGCACAATGGCCCAACACTGCACAAAAGACCCATTATGTGAATCTCGTTACCTCCTTCTCCATGAACGACCCCCTATCGACTCCATAAGAAAGGCGAACACCCCGATGCGATCCGGATTATGACCGGAATTGCGGAATATCGGTATTCCGAATATCGCACATATCCTGCCACCGTTTACGGCTTGCGCCCGACGCCGGCCCGATAAAGGTGGAGCTGTCGACTCCACGGGGAGGGGACACGATGCTGGTACGATCCACACTACACCGTGGCGATGAGCGTCGATGAAAGGAGACACACGCATGTCCGAAAAGTCGAGAGTATGACGATCAGGACGACCAACGCCGGATGAGGCAATAGCCATGCTCATCGCCGGCAACGAGCGCTACGTCGCCGGCCAGGTCACGCCGGAGAACTACTCCGCCGCCCGCACCGCCTCCGTGCATGTCCACGAGCCGGTCGCCGCCATCCTCGGCTGCGGAGACGCCCGCGTCGGCGCCGAGCTCATCTTCGACCGTGGCCCCGGCGACCTCTTCATGGTCCGCGTCGCCGGCAACTTCCTCAGCGACTACGGTCTCGCCAGCCTGGAGTTCGCGGTCGAGTTCCTGAAAGTGCCGCTGCTGGTTGTCCTCGGCCATACCCACTGCGGCGCCGTCACCAGCGCCGTCCAGGTTGTGCAGAACCAGGTCGACCTCCCGGGCCGCATGTTCGTGCTCATCGATGCGCTCGAACCCTCGGTTCTCCACGCGCAGCTCAGCGGCGCTGATGACCTGCTCAACGCCGCCATCGAGGAGAACGTCCACCGTCAGGTCCGCCGCCTCCGCACCATCTCCCCCGTCATCAACGCCGCGCAGGACGCCGGCACCGTGAAGGTCGTCGGCGCCATCTACGACATGGACACCGGCGCCGTCCGCGTCCTCGACTAAACCTACACACAGGAGGAAGGGTGCCGCGCCTTCGCGACACCCTTCCTGCGGGATCCTTCAGGTCTCTACCGCCAATGACCGCGCTGTCCCTGGCGGGAGCGTTCCGATGGACAGGTCAGTCGGCCGGGTTCAACACGTCCACATGCGTCGTCTCGCCATCCTCGATGGTGATCTTCTGCATGCTCCACGTGCCGTCCTCCCACACCTCGTAGGTGCCAACCGGCAGGTCCATGGCGTCCGTACCGTCGACAGCGAGGGCCCAGTAATCATCCGTGCCATCGCCGATCAGGTAGAAGTAGAACGTCGCGGTCCCATCATCGCAGCTTGCGTCAGGGTCGCCGCCCCACGTCACCGCTGTGACGTCGTCGCAGACGTACTTGGAGATCTCGACCTCGCCCATTGGCGGTGGTGGCGGCGGAAGCGGCTTGCCCGGGTTCAGGACGTTGACCGTCGTCGTCTCGCCGGAGACTACCGACACCTTCGCCATCGTCCAGCTGCCGGCTTCCCACACCTCGTAGACGCCCGGCGCCAGGTCCATCGACGCGGTGCCGTTCACCGGAAGGGTCCAGTAGTCGTCGGTGCCATCACCGATCAGGTAGAAGTAGAACGTCGTGCTACCGGCGCTGCAGGTCGCGCCCGGCGTGCCGAACCACTCGACACCGGACTGGCCGTCGCAGACGTACTTCGACATCGTCACCGTGCCGTCGGCCGGCGGCAGCGGCGCGCCGGGGTTCAGGACATTGACGGTCGTCGTCGCACCGTCCGCGACGGTGATGGGGGGGGGGGGAGGGGGGGGGGGGGGGGAGGGGGAGGGGGGGGGTGTTGGGGTGAGAGGGGGGTGGGGGGGGGGGTGTGGGGGGGGGGGGGGGGGGGGGGGGTGTCGGAGTTAGGGTGGTGGGGGTTGGTTATGGGGGGGGGGGGGGGGGTGGGGGTGGGATGTGGGAGGAGTGTTTTGGGGGGGGGGAGGAGGGCTCGCGGAAGCAGCACGCACATGCTCCGCTGGCGGTCACATTCACCGTCGCCATCGACCAGGTGATGTTGTCGTACACCTCGTACGAGCCGACCGGGATCGACGCCGAGCCACCGGACGCGATGGCCCAGTAATCGTCGGTGCCATCACCGATGAGGTAGAACACCAGGCTGCCGTATGCGAGGTCGCAGTTGGCGTCCGGCGTGCCGCCCCAGCTCACATGATCCAGCCCATCGCAGATGTAGATGGAGGCTGAGACGGTCGCCATGACCGGCTGCGGTGGCGGTGGTGGCGGGAGCGGCTCACCCGGGAGCAGGACCGTGACATACGTGGTCGCACCCTCGGTAACCGTCACATTCGCCATTGTCCAGTAGACGTTCTCGTAGACCTCGTACGTTCCGGCCGGGACGGTGGCGGAGCCCCCGGACCCGACGGTCCATGAGTCATCGGTGCCGTCACCGATGAGGTACATGACGAGGCTTGCTGTCGATGCGTAGCAGTTGGCGTCCGGCGTGCCGCCCCAGACGACATCCTCCTGCCCATCACAGATGTAGATGGACGCCGACACGGTGCCGGTCGCCCCCTGAGCCATCGAGACGTCCCCACTCGTCCCTGGCTGCGGCGCGGCCATACCCGCTCCGGCGGAACCGATCACGCCCATCATCGCGATGAACATGACCATTGCGTACCGCAGATATCTGGACATCTGTACCCCTCATTTCCGTGGGCAGATGTGCATCAGGGCCGGCAGACACATGTGCCCGCGAATATCCGGTGAGTCCTGAAGATGCGCGATCCCGTTATTCTCATTGTAGTGCCGGCCTCTTGCTCGCAGTATTGCACGAGCAGGATCGCTTGACGAGGGGTACGGACAGTTTTTCTGTCTTGCTGCTTTCGCAAATCGACCACGAGAGCGTACGTACAGACGCGTTCGTGATCTTGGTGAACGTTTTCCGTGAGTTCCTGTGCAGGAAAACAATGAGGGCGTCACCATGCTGGCGACGCCCTCGTACGTGCTTCTTTGTTGTTGGGGCGATTTCTAGCCGGCGACCACGGACGCCGGCAGCGGCTCTTGCCCGCCCGGCGCATCGAGCCCCGGCGAACGGCCCGTGCGGCCCGGCGCATCGTCCGCCGGACCCTCGGACGTGCCCTTGGGCGTGCCAGACGACGTCTTCCGGCGCCGCTTCGACGGCGTGGCGACGAACGCGACCTCGAGCACCTCGTCCAGGTGATCGACCTGCACCAGCTCGAGCTCCTTCTTCACCAGGTCCGGCAGCTCCGAAAGGTCCTTGGCGTTGCGCTTCGGCAGGATGAAGGTCTTGATCCCGCCGCGGTGCGCCGCCAGCGTCTTCTCGCGCAGGCCACCGATCGGCAAGACCTTGCCACGCAGCGTGATCTCGCCGGTCATCGCGACGTCCTTGCGCACTTTGCGACCGGTCAGCGCCGAGATCAGCGCCGTCGCCATCGTGATGCCTGCCGACGGCCCATCCTTCGGGATCGCGCCGGCCGGGATGTGGACGTGGACGTTGTGCTTGTCGAAGAAGCCCTCCTCGATGCCCAACGACTCACGTCGCGACCGCGCGTAGGACCATGCGGCCCGCGCCGACTCCTGCATCACGTCGCCGAGCTGGCCGGTGAGGATCAGCTCACCCTTGCCCTCCATGATCGTGACCTCGATCGAGAGCAGGTCGCCGCCGACGCTTGTCACCGCCGCCCCGGTCGCCACGCCGATCTCGTCCTGCTCCTCGGCGCGGTTGTACTCGTAGCGCGGCACGCCGAGCAGCTCGTGCACCTCGTCGCTGTCGACGGTCACGTGCTCAGGCGGGGTTGCCCCGGCGAACCGTCGCGCCACCTTACGGCACAGCGCGCCGATCTCCCGCTCGAGGTTCCGGACGCCGGACTCCTCGGTGTACTCGCGGATCAGCGTCTTCAACGCGCCGTCGGTCACCGTGAGCTGGCCGTCCGCCATGCCGTGGGACTCCAGCGACTTCGGCAGCAGGTAGTTCCTCGCGATCTCCAGCTTCTCCAGCTCGGTGTAGCCGGAAACCTCGATGATCTCCATGCGGTCGCGCAGCGCCGCCGGGATCGGATCGAGCATGTTCGCCGTCGTGATAAAGATCGCCTTCGAGAGGTCGAACGGAACCTCGAGATAGTGATCCGAGAACGTCGTGTTCTGCTCCGGATCGAGCACCTCAAGCAGCGCCGACGACGGATCGCCGCGGAACGTATCCGCGCCGAGCTTGTCGACCTCGTCCAGCACGATCACCGGGTTCTTGCTCCCGGCGTCCTTCATGGCCTTGATCACGCGTCCCGGCATCGCGCCGACGTACGTCCGGCGATGCCCGCGGATCTCCGCCTCGTCACGCACGCCGCCAAGCGACATGCGCACGTACTCGCGGCCAATGGAACGCGCGATGGACTTGCCGAGGCTCGTCTTGCCGACGCCCGGAGGGCCGACAAAGCAGAGGATCGGCGAGCGGTGCTTCGCGCCGGCCAGCTTGCGCACGGCGATGAACTCGATGATGCGGTCTTTCACCTTCTCGAGGCCGTAATGGTCCTCGTCGAGGATGCGAGCGGTCTCTTCGAGATCGAGGCGATCCTCGGTCTCCTTCGACCACGGCAGGTCGACCAGCCACTCGAGGTAGGTGCGGATGACGCCGATCTCCGGTGAGAACGGATGCTGCTGCTCCAGGCGCTCGACCTGGACCAGCGCCTTCTCCTTCACCTCGTCCGGCATGCCGGCGGCTTCGATCTTCTCGCGGATCTCGTGGGCCAGGGCCTCCTCGCTGGAGCCGTCGCCGAGCTCCTTCTGGATCGCCCGCAACTGCTCGCGCAGGAAGTACTCGCGCTGCTGCTTGTCCATGCCGGCCTGCGCCTCGGACTGGATCTCCCGGCGCAGGTTCATCACGTTCAGGCGGCGCTGGATCCAGACCCCGAGGGTGTGCAGCCGCGTCAGGGGGTCAAGCGTCTCGACCATCTCCTGCCGCTGCTCGCTCGTGAACTCCGGCGAGAACGCGATCAGGTCGGCCAGCCAGCCGGGCTCGTCGACGGCCTTCACCATCTCGAGCACCTCTTCCGGCACATTCGGGAGCATGGAGATGTAGCTCTCGACCTGCTCGAGCATCGCGCCCATCGCGGCTTCGGTATCAGCCGGATCGTGCTTGGGCTCGTCGGCGCGCTCCACGCGAGCCGCCATGAACGGCTGCTCCTGGAGGATGTCGAGCACCTTGCCGCGCGCCACGCCGTTCAGGATGACGTGGTTCTGGCCGCCGGGACGGGTGATGTATTGCCCCACCTCGGCGACAACGCCCCACTCACAGAGCTCGTAGTCGGCGTCGTCTTCGTAGGTCTCGTCGCCTTCGAGCTCGACATCGAGATCGACACTCTCCTCGGCGAGACGACGGGCGCCATCCTCATCGCCCTCGGCAATCATGTCCGCCATCATGTCGATGAGGTCGCGCGTCGCCGCGTCGATATCGCCCTCTTCCGGGTTCCGGGGGATGCGACGCTCCGTCAGCATCAGCACGTGGCGCGGATCCATCCGCATCGCGCGCTCGACGGCCATGGAGGCGTCGTCGTCTTCCAGCGGGAACGGGATCGACATATGCGGCAGCAGCAGCGTCTCCGCGGTCACGATGACCGGGAGCAGCAGCGGCTCGTCGTTGGCGCCCTTGCGGCGGGAGCGGCGACGCGACGGCTTGGCCGGCGCCGACTCGCCATTCTCCGCGTGCTGTGGGCGGTCGTGTTCTTCGGTGATCATGCGTGCGATTTCCTCGGCGACGTCGTTCGCGATGGTGGTGCGGGGTCGTGACGTCGCCCGTGTCGTGTCGGTAGATTCCGACGGAGTGGTCGCCTGCTCGGCGGTCTCCTCCGTCGGTGTCGTGTCGGATGCCTGGTCGTGGCCGGCGTCGCGAGACGGCATAGTGTGGTGTTCTCAACTTTCCAGAGCAATGACATGGGCGCCCGCTGCGCGCATGTCCGCGGTCACCGCGCCGGTTTTTGGCCGGGCAGCCGGGAGGGGCTCACAAGATGCGGGGGAAGCCGGGGAATGCGGTGAACACGTATGCCCACGACACGATCCCGACGTGCCGCCACACCGTGTGCTCTCCCGACGCGTACTCCCTGTAAGTGTAATCGGCCTGTCCACCTGCGGCATGGCCTCCGCGTGCGGCCGGGCGTTCTTGGTACACTCCTGCCAACGATACGCCCCGTCTCCCGAGACACGACCCGGAGTACCCATGTCCGCCCCCGATCACGGCCCTACCGCGCCCGCCGCTTTCCCGACGCCCGCATCAGGGGCCGGGTCAGCCGATTTGTCGACCGACTCGAACGATCCGCGGGAGCTACGCGCCCTTCTGGACCGCGCCCGCGAGCGTCTTTCCTTTTATGAGTCGTTCGACAAGATCATCGCCGAGAACATGCGCCACACCGGCGAGATGATGGCGGAAACGGTCGCGCTGCGCGAGCGGGCGGCGAGCGAGGCAAAGGAACGCGAGGCGGCGGACGCGAGGATGCGCGCCGAGCGGGAGCACCACCGCGCGCTGCTCGAGGGGGCGCTGGACGAAGTCCGCAACGTCCAGCCGATGCTGGCGTCCATGGCCGAGCGCCTGCAGGAGGCGCTGGACGCAATCGGGTCCGCGCCCGCCGAGACGCAGCCCGAAACCGTGGTCCCGGCGCCGGTGCAGCCGGAGCCAGCCGTTGAGGAAATCGCGTCCTCTGCTCCGGAGCCGGAGCGCCTGACGCCCGATGTTCCCGCCATGGCCAGCCCGGAGCCCCCCGCCACAGAGCAGCCGGCAGCGGAGACGCCAGCCACGACGCCGGAGCCCGTGGAAGACGCCAGCCCGTCCGACGAATCACCGGCGACGATCGAGATCCTGGCCCACGCGGTGCCCTCGGCGGCAACAGCGATCGGCCTGCAGCAGATGCTGCGCGAGATCGATGTCATCCGCCGCGTCGACGCGCGCGAGTTTGCCGACGGCGAGCTGCGTCTGCATGTCGAGTGCGCCGGCGACATCCCGGAGGAGCGCTTCACCGAGTGGCTGGCCCACAACAGCGGCTCGCTCGTCAGCCGCAATGCCAAGGCGATCGAGCTCTCCTTCGGGTGAGCAGACGCGGAGAGGCGGTGGCCGACCAGGCCACCGCCTCTCCATGTGCGATCTACGCCATCACGGGAACCTTGTTCCCGATGCGCTCCGCCAGATACGCCGCGTCACGCCCCACCCCACCGACCAACATCGATGTCAGCGAATACAGGAACGGTAGCCCGATGAAGTACAGGCCGGGTGCGGTGGGGACCACGCCTCGCTCCATTCGCGGGTAGCCGTCGGGCCCGGTCACGGGCAGATGAATCCAGTCGAAGTGATTCCGGAACCCGGTGCACCACACGATGTTCGCCACGTCGAGGAGGGAACCATCGTCCAGGAGCGGCATCCCGTCCCGCACGCCCTCGACCCTGGCTAATGTCCGTTCCACGCCGGCGGCCTCGATGTCCTTTGCCTTGATGCGGGCCCGGGGTGCCGCATGTCCCGCCCGAACCGCCGGCGCGACCTTGCGCCCGATTGGCGTGTCGAGCGTCAGGACATGATGTGCCATGAACCAGAGCCCACGGGCGAACAGGGGCCCGAGCCTGCTTTCGGGAGTGACAGGCTCCTGTGCGGGCTCCCGGCCGGCAAGGATGGTCCGATGCTCCTGGGCCGCCTCCAAGGCGATCTCCGCCCCGGAGTTCCCGGCGCCAACGACCAGCACGCCTCCTGGCTGGAGCTGCGAAGCGTTACGATACTCACTGGAGTGAAGCTGACGTATGCCGCGATCGAGTTCAGCGGCCAACTCCGGCACGTTCGCCCCCTCCTGCGCGCCGGTGGCAACGACGACCTCAGAAGCAGTAAACCGTCGATCGCCAGCTGTCACCACGAACCCACCCTGTGAGTCGCCCGCCGGCCAGAGGCCGTCCACGCGGACACCTGTCAGGACCGGAAGATCCATTGTGGATGCGTACGCCTCCAGGTAATCACCCATCTCCTCCTTAGTGGGGCAATGGTGAGGATCGGCCGGAAACGGCATGCCGGGAAGCCCGTTGTACTTTGCGGGGGTGAACAGGCGGAGCGAATCCCAGCGGCTCCTCCAGATGTCCCCGATCCGATCGCGCTGTTCGAGGATGACGAAGCGCAAACCGCGCTGCCTCAGGTGGTAGCCCATGGCAAGCCCCGCCTGGCCCCCACCGATGACGATGGCGTCGAAACGGCCGCCGGTGTCGTCCGCCGCCCCGGTCCCGTTGGTCCTGCCCTGAAGGGTAACCATGACCATAACTCCTTCCTCTCCCTACCGTGCCGTCGACTCCGCAGCCGGGATAACGCCGAGCTGCTGCAGGAGCGAGAGCGTATCCGCGAGCGACCAGCATTCGACGGTCTTGCCATCGATCACATAGTCGATGTCGATGCCGGACATCGTTCCTCGGCGCCCGGTCGGGGGGATGCCCTGGAACACGCCACTCTGCGTCCCCGTTGCCGTCCAGCGGGTCACCACCTTGTCTCCCTCGGCGACCTGGTCGTCGATGGACACATGCAGGTCCGGGAAGGCCTGGCGGAGTTGCCGCACATACTGTTTCATGTGTGACGATCCATGGATATCCTGGTCACTGATGTGGGCGACGAAGTCATTCGACACCAGCTCGTCGACCACCGCCAGGTTGCCCTGGTTGTAGACCTCGTCAAACGACCGACGCACGATTGCCTTGTTGCGCTCTGACATGGGATGCCTCCTGAAATCTCTGTCCCGCATCCGCTCGCGGAACCTGACTCCACAGTAGGGAAACCGAGGGCCGGGGTCATTCCCCGATCGGGGTAACCCGAAGGGGTAATTCGCCGGGTCCGATCTGCGGCTTCTTGCGACGGGTCCAGCGCATCTCGTAGCGGACATACCAGAACAACATCATCCCGGTCGTGACGAGATAGAACGTGTGCAGCGACCCAGATCGGCCCTGGCGGGAGGCTGAACACATACGCCGAGTGGACGATGTTCCCCGTGTTGGCCAGCGCGATGTTGCCGATGCTGTAGGAGCCCAGGTCCTTTGTCCGGTACGCCTTGGCGAGCATGGGAAGCGTGCTAAGCACGAAGATCAGGGTCGAGATGGTCCCGGCAACAATTGGCAGATTGACGTTCATGGCGCCCTCTCGCGACACGTTCGGAAGAACATGGCACGAGGATGCATCCGGTAGGGTCGGGATCATGCCGCTCTCGGGGTATCTTCTGGGGGTATTTCTCAGCGGTCCGGCAGGATGCCGAGCTCGCGTGCCCGGGCGGCGGCCTCGGTACGGTTCCCGACGCCGAGCTTGCCGTAGATGTTGCCGGTATGCTTCTTGACCGTCTCCGGTGAGATGAAGAGCTCGCTCGCGATCTCCTCGTTCGTCAACCCGGCGGCCACGAGTCGGATCACATCCAGTTCGCGGGGACTCAAGGGCTCCGGCAGGCCCGTCTCACCTGGAGCGGCAGCCACGCCGAACGCTTCCAGCAACGAATCGACATACGGCATCATCACCTGGCGCCGCCGGGCCCCCTGCAGGAGTTGACCCATCGGGCGCCCCAGATCCACGAAAAGGCGCACGAACCCTTCCGGCTCGGCGAGCCTGAGCGCATGCTCCAGCGACGTCATCGCGGCGATGGACTGTCCCCGGCGCTCCAGGATCAAGGCCCGCATCGCCAGCGCGTCGATCTCGACTCCCACCTGACCCTCGGTCTCAGCGAGCTCAAGGACCGCCGCAACCAGCTCTGTCGCCCGCGCCAGGGAAGCGTCGTCTCCCCGCAGCAGGAGCACCCGGGCGACGACGAGATCAACCAGGCGCTCGTCCAGCGGTCGACCCTCCCGATCCTCCTGCTGCGCTGAATCCGCCCAGCCGACCAGCGTCCGAAGCCGATCCTGCGCGATCCAGATGGTCACCTGGCACCGTTCCGCCCGAGCGTGCCAGGTCGGGAATGCGGCCTCGGCGAGAAGCTCGCGGGCGGATTGCAGCGCGGTGTCCGCGGCATCGGCACGCCCCTCTGCCAGGAGGAGCTGCGCCTCGAGCACGCCTTTGGCGATCAGCGCGCGGGTGTCACCACCCAGGATCGCGCGTTCGGCTCCGCGCTCGAGGTCGTCACGGGCGACCGCGAGATCGTTCCACTCATACGCGATCTCGCCGAGTCGGAGGTACACCCATCCAGCGACCGGGAGCGGAGTGGTGCTCCTGACGTCGCGGTCCTGCAGCGCAACAAGGGCCCTGGTCCAGTTCTCGTCCGCCGAGCGGAGGCGGCCTCGCATCAGGTCGAGGTCGGCGAGCGCCCCGAAGACATGCGGCGCGCGATAGGGTTCGATGTTGCCCTCGTAGGCATGAAGCTCCCGAAGATAGGACGATCGAGCCTCATCCCACATCCCGTTGCGCCGGTAGGTATCGCCGAGCGCGCCGAAGATGTCCGCGCGATAGGGCACATCCTCCGGCTGGAGGCCCCGTAGCGCCGCTTCCGCATAGGACTTCGCATGCGCGAGATCGTTCTGGAAACAGGAGATGTAGCACCGCACCGCCGAGACGCGCGCCAGCTGTGGTCGCACCCGATCCGGAGGCAACTCGTGGAGCCGCTGCTCCACATCATCGATGCGCTCGATACTGGCCTCGAACGCCCCCGACACGAGCAGGAGGGCCGCGTCGGCGAGGCCGACCAGCGGTTGCCGCGCCCGCCACCCCGCGGGGAGGACCTGCAGCCATCGCCGCAAGGTGCTCACCTGTCCGGTCCCGATCAGGAGGTTGATGTTCCCGTCAAGGATCATCGTCCCGAGGGTGTCGTCGTCCGCGGCAACCGCATGCGAGAGTGCCTGGTCCGGCATGTCCCGATCCAGGTACCACCGCGCGGCCCGGCGGTGTAGCCCGGGGATCTCCTCCGCAACGGTGCGCATCGCCTCTTCCCGCAGCACGTCGGCGAAGAGACCGTGATACCGGTACCACGCGCCTTCGTCGTCCATCGGCAGCAGGAACAGGTTCTCCCGCTCCAACGTCTCGAGGACCGCCTGGCTGCCCGACGCGCCGGTGACCGCGTCGCAGAGCGACCCAGCCAGCTGGTCGAGGACGGAGGTCTGGAGCAGGAACCGACGCAGGTCCTCCCCCAAGGGCGCGAGAACCTCCTCCTTCAGGTAGCCCGAGATGAAGCGGTGCCGCCCGGACAGTGGCACGGGAGTCCCGTCGGGCTTGGGCGTGCGCAGCGAGATCGCCGCGAGCTGCACGCCGGCCGGCCACCCCTCCAGCCGGTCATGCAGCTCGGCGACGGTCGCCTCCTCGACGCGCACACCCATCAGCTCGCGCAGGAACGCGGCGGTTTCTTCGCGGGTGAACGCCAGCTCGAGGGCGGAAAGCTCGAGGACCTCATCTCGCGAACGGTAGCGCATAAGCGGCAACGCGGGATTCTCCCGCCCCGCCAGCACGAAATGCAGGTTCGCTGGCGCATGATCGATGAGGAACCTCAACGCGTCGAGAAGGGCGCCCTCGACGATGAGCTGGGCGTCATCGATGACGAAGGCGGTGTGGGCGGACATCTCCGCGGCCACGTTCACGAACGCCGCGAGGACCGCGTCCAGTCCGGGCTCCAGGGAATCCGCGAGGAGAAAGAGCTCGGTGTCCCGGACGCGCGGCTCCTGCTCGGCCCAGGCGGTGACGAAATAGCGAACAAGGCGATGCGGGTCGTCGTCCCCGGCGTCCAGGGACAGCCAGCAGACCACGTGTTGGCTCGAAGCGGCCCACTGGGCCAGCGCGCACGTCTTTCCATACCCGGCTGGTGCCGTCACCGTGACCAGTCGATGCGACTCCACGCCCTCCTCGAGCAGGCGGGTGAGCCGCGCGCGATCCAGCAATCGCCGTGTGGGCGGACGATGGAGCTTGGTCGCCAGGAGTGGTGTGGCCATGCGTCCTCTCCAACGAGCTGCGTGTCCTTATTGTCACCCCGGAAGTCAAGAAGATGGATTGGATGCAGGGATGATCTGGGTTCCTGGGACCGGACCTTGCGTGCTCCCGCATGGGGATATGCCTCTTGACAGACTGAATGTTTAGTACTAAACTAACCATCAGTAAGGAGAAGACGCATGACTGACTCAACCGCGACAGTCACCACGCGTGAAGCAGGGTCTGGCACTCCGGCCACCGCCGTTCTCGCCTGGCTCCGACTGATGCGCGTGTACCACAAGATGGACCGGCGCAGCGCCGAGCTCATGAAGCAATGGAAACTGTCCGTCAGCCGCTTCGACGTGCTGAACCACGCGGGGCGACCGGAAGGCCGCACCCAGCAGGAGCTGGCCGACGCGCTGATGGTGACCAAGGGCAACGTCTGCCAGGTGCTCGACGGCATGGAAGCGGAGGGCCTGCTCTATCGGCGACGCTCTGGCCGCACGAACCACATCTACCTCACTGACAAGGGACGGGACCTGCGCGGCACCCTCGTTCCGACCCAGGAAGCGGACATTTCCGAGGCTTTCTCGGCCCTCACCGACGAGGAGCAGGACACCCTGCTCAATCTGCTGCGCAAGCTCGACCGCTCGCTGACCACGAACCGCTAACCACACCAGAGAGGACCCATCACCCATGGACCGCACCCAACTCTCGTCCGGCCTCACCGGCATCCATCACATCAGCGCCATGACAGGTGACGCCCAGGCGAACATCGACTTCTATACCCGCCTGCTCGGCATGCGCATCGTCAAGAAGACCGTGAACCAGGACGCCGTCGACGTCTATCACCTCTTCTACGCCGACGGTGAGGGCCAGGCCGGCACCGACCTGACGTTCTTCGCGTTCAACAACATCGCCCGCAACCATCCCGGCTCCGGCGAGATCAATGAGATCGTGCTGCGCGTCGAGCGCGCCGCCTCGATCGACTGGTGGAAGGCAGCGCTTCGAGCGCTTCGGCGTGCCGTACGGCGAGGAGACGACCCTTGCCGGTCATCGCTACCTCCCCTTCCAGGATCCCGAGGGACAACGCCTCGCGCTGATGGCCGACGAGGGCGGTGAGGTACAGATTCCCGGCGGCGAACCGTGGGAGCACTCCACCGTCCCGGCCGAGCACTCCATCACCGGCCTCGGCGCTGTGAGCATCACCACGGGGCGGCCGCAGCAAACGCTCGCGATGCTGACCGACGTGATGGGCTTCGAGATCGTGGACGACCAGCAGGGCCCGGAGCACCCGGACCACCGCATCGTCCTCCTGAAGATCGGCGCCGGCGGCCCGAACGGCCTGATGGTCGTCCATGTCCGCCCGGACCTTCCGCTTGCCCGCAACGGTCGCGGCGGTGTTCATCATGTGGCGTTCCGCGTCCCGACCTTCGAGGCGCACCACGAGTGGAACCAGTACCTGAAGGGTCGCGGCGTGCAGGTCACGGACGAGATCGACCGCTTCTACTTCAAGGCGATGTACTTCCGCGAGCCGGGCGGCGTGCTCTACGAGATCTCCTCGGACGGACCGGGCTTCGATACCGATGAGCCGGGCGAGACCATGGGCGAGCAGCTGACCCTGCCGCCGGCCTTCGCGCCATATCGCGCCCAGATCGAGCCGCAGCTTGCGCCGCTGGATAGCTCCCGCGCGCGGACCACAACCGAATACGGGCAGCCTCTGCCGCAGGAGGCGAACGCGTGAGCCAGGGAGACCCGATGACGAACGATCCGCACGCGAACGCGCGAGTGCTCCATGCCGGGGCCCCGCTCGAGACCGCCACGGCAGCCGTGGTGCTGATCCACGGACGGGGCGCGGACGCCCGTAGCATCCTCGGGCTCGCCGGCCCGCTAATCGAGGGGCTTGAGGATGGCGGCAACGTCGCCTTCCTCGCGCCCCAGGCGACCGGGAACACCTGGTACCCGCATCGCTTCATCGCCCCGCTGGAGATGAACGAGCCCTACCTCTCCAGCGCGCTCGGCATGATCGACGCGGTGATCGACGAAATCGCCGCCGCGGGCCTGGAGCCGAAGGCTGTGATGGTCGCCGGCTTCTCGCAGGGCGCCTGCCTCTCGCTGGAGTACGCGGCGCGCGGCTCCCGCCCGATCGGCGCGGTGGCGGCGTTCAGCGGCGGTTTGATCGGCCCGGTGGACGAGCCGCACATGCCGCTGGCGGAGGACGTCCGCGACATGCCGGTCTTCCTCGGGTCCGGCACCGTCGACGACCATGTCGCGCCGGAGCAGGTCCGCGAGTCCGCCCATCTCTTCCAGGAGGCTGGCGCGGAGGTCGACCTGCGGATCTACGAGGGCATGACCCACACGATCAACGAGGACGAGATCGCCGCCGTGCGCGCGCTCATCCAGCGCCTGCCAAAGCATAGGCTGTGGCCCTTCATGGGCAGAGCCGGTAATCGCGCTTGCGAGAGTCCGGCTCTAACGTTTGACGAGCGGTCCCGTATTCTCGGACCATTTGTTCGATACATCATCTGAAGATCATATCGCGCGAACAGCGCCGCCTTCGGCGTCGGCCTCGCACACATCGTGCGAGGGTTCGGAGCCGGTAGCGTTCGCTCCCATCCACTGTTCTTCGGCGTCAACATCGATCCCCTGCACGATTAGGCCGCCGCGCTTCTGCAAACGAAGCTGGCCGTATAGATGGGAACTGGACCATGCGCTGATCCAGACCTCGCCGATAGGTGAAATCGCCTCCGCGATCGTCGCTGATCGCGATCCACTATATGGAGGCTCCTCAGCCGATCATCGACACACGTGATGACGACATCGAGACGATCATCACCCCACCGATTGATGAGAGGTGGGGATAGGGGGATCAGTCTGATTGTCGATAGAGTCGGTTCGATGGCTCATGGCAGGATTATGGTGTCGTCCAGGCGGTGTTGCACCCGGTCGTGTTGTGGACGATCACGCCCTGTATGTACTATGGTGGAAGGATCGCGCCGTTGGCCTGGTATCGATGGCGCATGGCCGCAAACATCGCTCACCAGGCATTGCGACTCCCCGGCGCTGATCGCGACACGAAAAAAGTGTGTGGTACGAAGGGGATGAGGCAGGGGACAAGAGAGGGAGGGGGGAGAACGCAAATGCGCGAGATCAGGAAAAGGTTTGAAGAGAGGAAGGGTTGGGAGGGGGGTTCAACAGGAAGCAGAAGGGAATGAGCGGGAAGGGAGGGGAATAGAGGAGTTTGTCATACATAGGAGGGGTGGGTAACGATAGAGGATGGTATAAGAGAGTCCCGGAAGTAGGGATATGAAGGAGAGGAAGGGTTAAGAGAGGTGATTGAGGGTAGGATGGGGATCGTGAGAGTGGTGATGGAATGTGGAGTATAGGGTATGGGGGCGAGAGAAGAGAGGTTTGAGTCGGAAGAAGGGGGGGGGGGGAGGTAGGCAGGGTCGTCAGCTCGTCGATGACCGCATAATTCGTGTTGGCCACGGAGCGGGGTTCTGTCGTGGGTGTTGGTTCCGTGGTGGTCCGTCATCCGCAACCGTGGACTCATCCGGCCAGCGACGTCACACTCCTCCTCCGTATCGGCGCGGATAATTTGCGGTGAGCTACAGCTTCCGTAATGGCTGTGGCGATGGGCTCATCGGCCAGCACGGTGTGGGATCAGTTTGAAGGAGATCATGATAGGAGAGGGAAATGAGGTAAGAGTCGTCCGTTGCTGGCTACGTAGTATCTCCTTACACCTTAGGAACAAAGGAGCACGAAGGACCGCGGCATGTCCGGCAGCCCTGCGATCATGACGCCTGTTTTATCCGTGGATTAATTGGTTTCGTTATCGAGGAGCTTAGAGCTAATTAGCTCTAGTGGGTCGAGTAGGTTTTCTAGAAGACACGGTCAAGACGGTGTCTTCGGAGCACAAGTCGCGATTTAGAGCCCTGGGCCGCCTCAGCCCGGTTCCGACTCGGCGCGGCCAACACCCGGCGTTTCCGCTCCGGTCAGGCCGTATAGCCCGGTCAGGGCGTCCAGTTGACATGCTCATCGACGTCCGCCGAAGATCGGGCGATCGCGCCGGGATCAGACGTTCCTGAGCGGCCCGTTACCAGCGGCAGAAACGTGCCGATCGCCTTGCCCGTCTGAAGAGGAGCGGGTAGATTTGTATGGGAGCTCGCGAGGGCCAGCCGGGACAGGGGTTCTGAGGAGATAGTTGACGCGGATATCGTCGCGGCAGCCTGCCGTTCGTGGTGTAGACCGGGCGACCTTGCGAGAGCATTTCGGCGGCAACCCGGTTCCACGCTAGGTGCTGGAATCGACCGCAAGAACACCGGTCTGCAGGGTGTCCAGCATGCGCTCGAACGTATCTGCGCGCTTGTCGCCCGCCGAGATGGCATCAGGATCTTGAGGCGCTGGATATGCGGAGCAGGCGAGATAGAAGTTCGATTCTAGGGGGATATGGTGGAGGTGAGGTGGGTGAGGGTGTGGAGGATAGTGGGGATCGGATTCCGGCCGGCGCGCCTATCCGGGTGATTGATGCCACACCATCGGGTCCCCCCGAGGAGATCCGCCGCATGGCCGATCAACTGGCCGATCCCGAATCGAGTGGAGCACCGAGGAACCATCATGCCCGCTACTTCCTGTCCAGTAATCAGGGGATCGTCTATTGGATGATCTGACGAATCGATGGATCATCGAGCACGAGATTGACTAGGCGTCCAGAGGCGCCGCATCCCCTGCAGGCCAGTCCACGCGGGGACGATCGATGGGGCAACCTTCGATGCGCCGAACAGATCGGTCTGGTCTGTGATTCTCCAGGTCGCAGCCGCAAAGCGCATTCTCGACGAACCGTGTCGCCGCCGCCCTGCAGAGTCGTTCGCGCCCGGGGGGGATCCCGCTCCAGCGCGTGCTAGCGTGTGCCGAGACGGCAATCCGGGGCTGGCGATCCAGCCATCTTGCCCCGGCGCACGTCACGGGCAACCAACCGTCGAAGGCCGGGCCGCGGGTCACCACGTCGCCGTTGAGCAGGATGCGGATCAGCGTCGAGCCGCGCGACGGCGCAGTCATGCAATGCAGCCCGTGGACGTCGAGCCCGGACATCGTGACCGTCGGCAGGGTAATCGGCGTCGCGGTGGACCGCGCACGGTTGGAGCATCTCGCCGATCGTGACGAACTCGAAGCCTCGCGCGCGCAGGTCATCGATCAGACGCGGCAGAGCACGCGCCGTCGAACGCTCCGTCGCCGGGCCGTCGAGGTGCATCTCGACGATCGCGCCGGGGTAGGCATTGTAGAAAACCGCGTTGTAGACGCCCTCTTCCGTCGCATCCGCCGACCAGTCCGGGGCGGCGACCTTCCATCCCACCGGCAGCAGCCCCTCGGACGCGACGACGTGCGCACCCGCTCGTCGGTGTTCGCGGCATAGGGCGTGTGGTACCGATCGATCGGTCGGCCGATGACCGCCTCGATCGACGTCGACGGACGCGCCGATGTCCGCGCGAATGGCGTCGTCCGGTGCATCCGTCAGCCAGAGGTTCGTGTCGCCATGCGTGCCGATCTCGAATCCGGCATCCGCCAGCCGCCGCAGGTAATCCGGCTGGCTCCGCGCGAAGGAACCCATCGGGAACATCGTCGCGGACACGTCCTTCTCGATCAGCGTGTCAAGGACCGTCTCCGATGGCGTCTCGCCGATGCCGATGTCGAAGATCAGGGCAATGCGCGGGCAGGCGACATTCCCCTCGACAAACCAGGGCGCATCACTGATCGGCGTCTGCGCGCCCGCGGCCAAGGGAAGGAGCAGGACCAGGACGATGAGCGCCTGGACGCGCCGCAGCCACATGACGCGCCCTATCCTTGCCGGACGTCCGGCCCGATCGTGTTCGGGCACGGCTCACCGCTCTCGACGGCGGTGATGTTCGCGATGGTGGTCGACGCGATGGCGCCCAGCGCCTCCTCGGTGAAGAATGCCTGGTGGCCGGTGATGAGCACGTTTGGGAAGGTCAGCAAACGGGCGAAAACGTCGTCCTGGATGACGCGGTTGGAGAGGTCCTCGAAGAAGAGGTCCGCCTCCTCCTCGTAGACGTCGAGCCCGAGCGAGCCGATCTGGCCATCCTTCAGCCCCTCGATGACCGCCGCCGTATCCAGGAGCGCTCCGCGGCTGGTGTTCACCAGCATCGCGCCGCGCTTCATCTTCCGGATCGCCTCGGCATCGATGAGGTGGTACGACTCAGGCGTCAGCGGCAGGTGCAGCGTGACGATGTCCGACGCCGCAAAAAGCTCGTCCAGCGTGACGTACTCGACACCGAGCCCCCGCGCGGCATCGCTGGGGTACGGGTCATAGCCCAGCAATCGGCAGCCGAAGCCGCGCATGATCCCGGCGAGCACCGTGCCGATCTTGCCGGTGCCGATGATGCCGACCGTCTTGCCGTGCATGTCGAACCCGAGCAACCCCTCCAGCGCGAAATTGCCCTCGCGCACGCGCCACGAAGCCCGAGGCAGCTTCCGGTTCAGCGCCAGCATCAGCCCGACGGTGTGCTCGGCGACGGCATAGGGCGAGTATGCCGGGACGCGAACAACGATGATGCCGAGCTCGGCCGCGGAGTCGAGATCGACGTTGTTGAACCCGGCCGAGCGCAAGGCAACCAGCCGTGTCCCGCCGGCGGCAAGGGTCTCCAGCACGGCGCGGTCGAGCTGGTCATTGACGAACGCGCAGACGCCCTCGCACCCGGACGCGAGCGGCGCCGTTTCCGGCAGGAGGCGTGGCTCGAAGTAGACAAGCTCGTGCCTGCCGTCCGCGTTGGCGGCATCCAGGAAGCGGCGGTCATAGGGTTTCGTGCTGAAAACGGCGACGCGCATGGCAGGCCCTGCCTCCCCTATGAGCTCGTACGGTCCCACACGTGGGCGACCGGGCCGCCGGGCATCATGCCGAGGCGGTCGCTCATCATGCGGGCGACACGGTAGGCGTGCTCCTTGGCGAGCGTGGCGCGCGGCCCCTCAAACTGGTCCTCGATGCATGACTCCCAGTAGTCCAGCCAACGCTGGAAGTGGTGTGGTTGGAGCGACGTCATCATGTGCACGTCGAAGTGGACCCGCATCATCCCGCCCGGGTATTTGCGGGCGGCGAAGAGGATGTTCTCCCAGAAGTCGGAGACAATCGGGATGTGACGCTCGAGGTCGAGTTTCGTGATATCGACGAAGATCGGGCCGAGCACAGGGTCGGCAAAGGTGCGCTCGTAGAACAGGTCGACGACGGCGACGATGTCCTCGCGGCTCTCGATATCGCGGTGCTTGTGCAACGGTGTTTGCATACGTGGGTACTCCGTGGTCCCGCGTCGGGGACGCTGATCGCTCCCCGAATCGTGCCATGGATCACCCGGCGGTGCACCCGCGAGGGCCGTTAACGGGACAGGGCGGCCAGGCACGAAGCCCGGCCGCCCTGCAGATTCAGGGAGAACCCTTATTTGGTGGGGATCTTCTGCATGCCCTTGATCGCCAGGTCCATGGCGGTCCAGATCGGGCCCTCATGGAAGGTATGCATCGTCCCCATCTGCGCGACCATCGTCATGTACATGCCCCACTTGCCCATCTGCCACAGGCGCGAGCGCCGCACCACGTAGTCGGAATCGGCGCCCGGGCGCATGGTGGCCTTCGGGGTAATCAGGATCATCCTGGATGGAGAGCGGCACCTGCGCGTAGAGGCCGGCGTCGAACTGCTCCATGATGCACATGCTGACCGGGTCGAAAACGTGGTCCGGGCTCTTGCCCTTCACCTCGTTGATGAGGTTGTGGGCGACCGTGCCGGCCATGCCGAGGGCCAGGAAGGCCTGCTTCACCGGGAAGTCGCCACCGTCACCGACAACATACACGTTTTCGAGCCCGCGCACGTTCCAGTTCTGCTTGTCGGCGTGGATGAAGCCGCGCTCGTCGATCGGCAGGCTCTCGAACCGGGTGTGGGCGATGTACGGCGGGAAGCCGATCATCCAGTCGAACTCGATTTCCTCACCGTTCTCGAAGTACGCCTTGTGCGGCTCGACCTTCGTCAGCTTGTAGTTCGTGTGGGCTTCGACGCCGACATTTTGCAGGCCCTTGCTGGCGGCCTCGTGCAGCTTCGGACCGAACGCCTGGATGTAGTGCTCCTCGGCGGTCGTGTAGATGACGTCGAACATGTCCCGCACCTTCTTGCGGCGCAGGTACTGCTCGGCCATGAACACGATCTCGTACATCGGGCCGGCGCACTTGTTGTTCGGCGCGACATTGAGGAGCAGGCGCTGGCGCTGGCCCTTTTTCGCCGCGGCGACCATCTTCTCGACCATCTTGCCCATGCGCATCGCGTCCTCGTAGCCCCAGAAGGTCTCCGAGTTCTCGCTGTAGCCGGGGATCTCATCCGGGCGCATGCCGGCGCCGGTGGCGATCACGAGGTGGTCGT
>CAVUJM010000004.1:0-24453 GCA_963741795.1 uncultured Chloroflexia bacterium | reverse complement strand
GCGAGGTCGTCGCCCAACCCGTCGCAAGCGTCCACACCGATGCACCGGTCGTGACCGCGCTGCCGGTGACAGGCGCTGGTACGACCCCCCCCCGTTCTCCACGGCGTCGCTGCTGCTCGTCGCGGCGCCGCAATGCTGGTCGGCGCCTTCGCGCTGCGCTGGCGAAGGGGGCCCGGTACGGCGCGGCCGGGCCGCTCGCGATCTGGGATACTGGGTACGGCCTCCCGGACGCTTGGACGAAAGGAGGGGCATGCCGATGACCGGATCCGTCGATGCCTCTCCGTTCCCGTTCCGACTTCGCGAAGGCGGTCTGGCCTCGTTGCTCTGCTCGCCGCTGCCTTGGCGCTGGCGCTGATGGCCCGCGCCGATCCATCTACTATGCCCCGCAGCACCCGCTCTACCTCATCACCGCGGCGCTTTATGCGCTGTCCATCCCCGGGCCGCTGTTGCGTCATCCGGATTTGCCCGGCCAGCTCCTGTTCTGGAACGCTGGCGGGTGGGCGCTGGGGCTGGCGCTGTTCGGGCTCGCCTCGGTCGGAGCGCTGCCGATCCTGCCGCTGATTCTCGCGCTGGTTGGGTATACCTTCTGGCCGCGTACGCAGGCGTCGACGTTGCCGCCCGGCGTGGTGGCGATCGTGCTGCTCGGCGGGTTTGCCGTCTGCTGGCTCGCCTGGGGCGACGTGGAGTTCGCGCTGCCGCACACCTGGGGGTAGCCCCGTGAGCGCCGGCGCGGATCGCCCCGCCGCGCGCTGGCCGCAGGACCGCTGGATCTCGCCCAGCGCGCTCAAGGCGTACCGCGATTGTGCTCGACCAGGTCCGGCTGAAGCATATTGATCGCGTGCCGGAGCCGCCGGTGACGCGGGTCGACTTCATCAAGGGTAACGCCACCCACATCGCCCTGAAGCAGGCCGCCGAGGCGTTGCGAAGGGGCGAGAGCCCGCCGACCGATGAGCAGGTGCTCGCGAAGGTCCGGCGTGACCTGCCCCTCTCCGGGTTCCCTTCGGTCGAGGAGTGGGACAGGCATGTGCGGGAGGTCATGCGCTGGACCCGGCGTGGCCTGGAGTACATCCAGCGGCCGACGATCTTCGCCTGGGTGCAGGTCGAGCGGCCCCTCAAGCGTGCCTGGAAGTTGTTCCCGGACGCGCCGCCCTTCACGATTACCGCCCGGCCAGATCTCATCGTGCTGCACGAGGAGGGCGACCAGCCACGCGTCGAGTTCATCGACTACAAGACCGGCGCGAAGTATGTCGACGAGATGCCGGCGCTGGTCCTGCGCCTCGTTGCGCGGGAGCTGCTGGAGGGCGTCGTTCCGGACGTCGACGAGGTACCGATCGAGTTCACCTACCTCTGGCTGGATCATGCCGACCGGGATGTGATCCCCCTCACGCCGGAGTACATCGCGTACTACTGGCCGCGGGTCGCCCGCAGCATGCGTCAGCTTGTGCGCGAGGATGAATGGACGCCGAACCCGTCGCCCCGCTGCCATTACTGCCCGTATTTCGGGACGCGCTGCACGGAGAAGATCCCGTATGACCCGTGGTCCGATCCCCGGCATGGCTGAGAACGCCCATATACTGGAAAGCATGGACGTTCGCGCACATGCAGGAGGACACCATGGTCGAGATTTCCAGCAACGCCGATGCCCTGGAGGCCGTGCGGACCGTGCGGCAGGTCCGGCAATACACCGACGGTGATGTGACGGACGAGCAGCTGCACCAGATCTCGAGATCGCGCGCTGGTCCGGCAGCTCGCGCAACACTCAACCGTGGCACTTCGTCGTCGTGCGGGACAAGGAGACGCTCCGCAAGCTCTCCGAGCTGCGACCGAATATCACGTGGGTCGAGGACGGCGCGGTCGCGATCGCGATGGTGATGCCGGGTGACAACGTCGTGCATGAGGCGTACGACGAGGGCCGCGTCTCCGAGCGGATCATGATCGCCGCGCGGATGCTCGGGCTCGGAGCCGGCACGGCCTGGTTCAGCGAGGCTCACCCCGAGGCGATCGCCAAGGATCTCCTCGGCGTACCGGAGGACCACACCCTGCGCTCGGTCATGGTCGTCGGGCCGTACGAAACGTCGAAGGACCCGCGCCCGACCGGCCCGAAGCCTGGCCGCAAGCCGCTGGACGAGATCGTCTCCTACGAGAAATACGGCCAGGCCGCGAAGTAGGCCACGTGTCGTCTCAGCCCCTGCCGTTCCCCCCGGAACACCTCGGTCTATGTCTCGGCACAGGGCCCGAGACTCCAGGGGTGTGGCCATTGTGACACCCCAGGTAGCCCCGTGATTGGACCACCCTCGGTGGACCGGAATATCCGGGGAATCGCCGCAGGTGCACTGCTGGCTTGCCCGCGCGTCGATAGCTGGGGTGGCACCAGCCACCCGCTCCTTCCGCCGCGCGGCGGGGCGAGATGCGCCTTCGTCCTCGCCTCCCGGATACGGCTAGCCCGCGCTTACGAGCGACCCGTGATCAGGGGTTACCGTAACTGGTCACCGTGCCCGGAGAACCGGCGCGATGACCAGTTTTGTTGTGTTCTGAGAGGGTATTGGTATGGATACAGGCGCAATCGCCCGCTTCATCTTGCGCCACAAGGCGATCGTGGCGCTCGCGTGGGTGGCGGTGCTCGTCGCAGCGATCTTGCTCATGCCACGCGCGCTCGGGACCCTGTCGGAGGATTTCAGCCTCCCCGATTCGGAGAGTACGCAGGCCAACGGCCGCATCCTCGGCCAGTTCGGCGGCACCGGCGCCATCGCGCATCCGCTCGCGCTCGTCGTCGACCTGCCCGATGGCACGACCGTCGACTCGCCCGGCGTGGGGGAGGACCTGGACCGCCTCGGCGCGAAGATGCAGGCGGCGCCGTCCGGACCCGCGGGTCGCCTCGTGGGCGTCCACCGGGGACCAGGTGTTCGTCTCCGACGATCGCGGCACCACCTACGCGCTCGTCTACCTCCCCTGGCATTGGAGAGGCGGGCGTGGATGGCTTGCCGGAGGTGCGCGCGGCCGTCGCGGACGAGGCTCGTCGGCGGCGCGCCGGTGCAGGTCACCGGACGTCCGGCGCTCGTCGGCGAAACGGAGGACTCCGGCGGCGCTGGCGTCCTGGTCGAGACGCTGATCGGGGCCGGTGGGGCGCTGCTTGTGCTGCTCTGCGATCTTCGGCGTCGGCGCTGGCGGTCCTGCCGCTCGTCATCGCGGGGTTCTCGATCCTGACGAGCTTCCTCGTCATCGGCGGCATCGCCAGCCAGGTCGATATCAACGTCGTCGTCCAGTACATGGTGGCGCTGATCGGCCTCGGGCATCGCGATCGACTACTCCCTGCTCGTCGTCACTCGCTGGCGCGAGGAGCGACGAGCGCGACGGCGCTCGACAACGAGCACGCCGTCGCTCCGCGCGATGGAGACTGCCGGCTCATGCCGTCGTCTTCAGCGGGACCACGGTCGCGCATCGGCCTGCTCGCGCTCGTCGTGCTGCCCGTGGCGTTCATGCGCGGCATCGGGATCGGCGGGATGGTCATCCCGCTGGTGAGCGTCGCGGTCGCGCTGACGCTGCTGCCGGTGATCCTCGCGACGGTCGGGCCGAGGCTCGACTGGCCGCGCAGATCGCCGCGCGGTGCACCGCGGCCAGCCGGCCTGGGAACGGCTGGGCCCGCGGCGTCGTGCGCCATCGCTGGCGACGGCCGTGGCGACCGTCAGTCGCTCGTGCTGCTCGCGCTCGATCGTCGCCGCCGTCTCCAGCTCCAGCTCGGCGACGCCGCAGCCCCGATGCGCTCGCGCGGCCCGGCTGACGCGCGAGAGCGGGCCTCGCGGCGCTCGAGCGCTGCCGGCATCGGTGCCGGCGCCGCTGACCCCGTTCGAGATCGCTCGTGCGCAGCGGCGACCCGTCGGAGTCGTCGCCATCGCGCTGGGCGAGTGTCGACGGCCTGCGCGGGGCGGTCGCGCCGGAGGGGACGCGTGGCGGCGCGATGGCACCGTCGATCGTCCTCGCCGTCCCGACCAGGTCGACGGCAACTCGCCGGCCGGCCACGCGACGTGCTCGGCGACGTGCGCGACGCGACGCATGCGCTGGACGGCCCGGCCGACGTCGTCGGCGGCGGCGATGGCGCCCAGAGGGCGGACTTCGTCGATGCCATCTACGGCCAGCTTCCCGCTGATGATCGTGCTCATCTCGGCCGTCACGTTCGTCCTGCTCGCGCGGGCGTTCCGCTCGCTCGCTCCTGCCGTTGAAGGCGATCGTGCTGAACATGCTCTCCGTGGCGGCCTCGTTCGGCGTGCTCGTCATCATCTGGCAGTGGGGCTGCGGCTCCGACCTGATCTGGGGCATCGCGGCGACCGGGTCGATCACCAGCTGGATGCCGATCATGGTGTTCGCGTTCCTCTACGGGCTCTCGATGGACTACGAGGTCTTCATCCTCGCCCGCATGCGCGAGGAGTGGGACGCGCACCGGCGACAACGACGAGGCGATCGTGCGCGGCCTCGGCCGCACCGGGCGGCTGGTGACCTGCGCGGCGCTGATCCTCTTCTTCGCCTTCGCCGCGATGGCGGCGGCTCCGTCAACGGAGATCAAGATCATGGCGACCGTCCTCGCCACCGGGATCCTGCTCGACGCCACGGTCGTGCGTGCGCTTCTGGTGCCCGCGCTCGTCTCCCTGATGGGGCACTGGAACTGGTGGCTCCCCTCGTCGCTGCGCTGGATCGCCCCGGCGCAGCGTCACCCCGACCGCCGGGCGGTTCCCGGCCTGAGCACCAAGGAGGTTGCACATGACTGAGACTCGACCATCCGGCGGGCGGCGTTGCCCTCGCCCGCTGGGTCCTCTTCATCCTCGCCGGGCTGTTCACGCTCGGCGCGCTCACGCAGTTCTTCCTCGTCGGGCTCTCGATGTTCGAAGACGGCGCCCGCTGGGAGGACCACAAGGCCCTTGGCCACGTCCTCGGCTTGCTGCCGTACGTGCTCTGGATCCCGGCCGTGCTCGGGAAGGCCGGACGCGGCGTGATCTTCGGCGCGCTGATGCTCTTCATCCTCTTCATGTCACAGTACGCGTTCATCAACGTCGACACCGGCGCCGTGCGGGCGCTGCATCCGCTCAACGGGACGCTCCTGCTCCTGCTCGGTGCATGGATCACGCAGCGGGGGTTCGCGCTCGTGCGCATCCCGGCCGGGCAGGTCGCCGCGCAACGGGAGCGCCGGGGAGCGGACCGCTACGCGATCGGAAAGGAGACCGCATGACCACCCTCATGTACGCCCTGATGGGCCTGATAGTCGGCTACGTCGTCGGGATCGTGCTCGCGGCATTCTTCGCGTTCGTTCTCGACATGGAGGGCGCGGCTCGCTTCATCGCTATCGGCTCCGGCCTGCTCGGCGCGCTCGCAGGACCGGCCGTCGCGAAACGCTTCGGTGAATCGTCTTCAACGTAGCGAGGTGCGACTGCCTCGGCTCATTGGTAGGGGTCGGCTTCATGCCGACCCGATCGTTCCGAAGGGCACCTGCTGGTGCCCGAGGGTCGATAACGCGGCATCGTAAGGAGCTACCCGCCAGCAGGAAGGGACAGGGCAGGGCTGGCTGCAAATTCGGCCGGGAGCCGACCGATGCCACAGTTTCGCCATATTCGGACGGCAGATGTGACACGGATTGCCGGCAGACTGTCCGCATGGGACCCGGGCCGGGCATGCCTGGCCATCGATCTCACGTGTCGCAGTCCACAGGTGGTTTTCCATGAGCTCCCGTCCGCAGCAGCCCCGGCCCTTCCCGTTGTCCACGTTCGCCAGCCACCCGCAGCCGGTCCCCATGCCGGCGCCCGCGCGGAGGGCGGCGATGGCGCGGGCCTCGCGGGAATCCGGCCTCGTCGTCTTCGCCATCTTCACCTACTTCCTCGTGCGGGGGCTGATGTCGACCATCCGCCGGACGCGCCTACGACCATGCACTCGCCCTGCTCGACCTGGAGCGGGCGCTCGGCATCGGGCGGGAGGCCGACCTGCAGCGGTGGGCCAGCGGGATTCCATGGCTGATGGGCGTGATGAACAGCATCTACATCTACGGCCACTGGCCGGTGATCGCGCTCACGCTGGGGTGGTTACTATGGAAGCACGGCGACCGGTTCCGCACCTACCGCACGGCGATGATCTTCTCGGGGCTGATCGGCTTCGCGTTCTTCGCGTTGTATCCGATGGCGCCACCCCGGTTCCTGGAGGAGCTCGGGTTCGTCGACACCGTCATGCGCAACAGCAGCTCGTATCGCCTCCTGCAGCCGCCGGCGTTCACGAACCAGTACGCGGCGATGCCGAGCCTGCATGTCGGGTGGAACGTGCTGATGGGCATCGCGATCTACACGACCACGACGAACCGCCTCTGGCGCGCCTTCGCGGTGGTGATGCCGCTCGCGATGTACGCCGCGACGATCCTGACCGCGAACCACTTCGTGCTGGATGGCGTGGTCGGGTCGACGGTGGCGCTGGCGGGCCTCGCTATCGCGCGCCCAGCTGGCCCCGCCGGGGAGGGACGACGCACATGAGCCAACCCGTGCGCCTGCTCGTGGTGGAGGATGACAAGGCGATCTCGCGTTTGCTGCAGCTGGAGCTGACGCACCGCGGAATGACGGTCGACGTCGCGCCGGACGGCATGGCCGGGTTGGAGATCGCCCGCGCCGGACGGCACGACATCATCCTGCTCGATATCCTCCTGCCCGGCATCGATGGTGAGCGGCTGCTGGCCACCATCCGGCGGGAGGGCGTCCGCACGCCGGTGATCATGCTCACCGCGCGGGATGCCGACCGCGACAAGATCCGGAACCTCGAAACCGGCGCGGACGACTACCTCACCAAGCCGTTCAACGTTGACGAGCTCGTCGCCCGCATGCGCGCGGTCCTCCGCCGCGTGGCCCCTCCGGCGCATGTGGCGATTGGCGACCTCGTAATCGACCTCGACGCGCGGGAAATGCGGCGTGGCGACCAACCGATCGACCTGACGGCACGCGAGTTCGACCTGCTCGCCTACCTGGCGCGGAACGCTCGGACGGTGCTGACCCGCGCGCAGATCCTCGATGCGGTCTGGAGCGAGCGGCCGGACGTCGACCCGAACGTGATCGACGTCTATATCGGGTACCTGCGGAAGAAAATCGATCGTCCCGGCCTGCCGCGCCTGATCCAGACGGTGCGCGGCGTCGGGTTCACCCTTCGGGACCAGGGGCAGGGATAACGACATGCGCAGGTTGCCGATCCGCTGGCGGTTGACGCTCTTCTTCACGGTCACGCTGACCGTCATCACGCTGGCGTTGATCCTCGCGATGTTCGCTGTGCAGGGCGTCGTGCAGCTGGACCAGCTGGACTCCCGCGTCCGCGAATGCGCGTGGACGGGCGAGGCGCTCTACCGCGAGAACGGCGCGCTGCCGGCGGATGCCACGCTGGCAGAGCGATGTAGCGGCGTGACGATCGCGGCGGTCGACGGCGACGGCGTCATCCTCTCCCAGGTCGGGTTCGCCGGGGAGATCGGCACCGTCTACCCGAACCCCATCTGGCAGGAGGTGGTGCGGACCGGCTCCATGCAGGCGCGCGATCCCCGGTCGACCGCGGAGGGTGATGACAGCGTGGTGATCGCCGCCGTTCCCATCGGCGACCAGACGTCCGACGCGCGCGTGGTCGTGGCGTCGCTTTCGGCGTCGGTGGTGGGGGAGGCGGAAATCTGGGTCGTCCCGCTGGCGATCGCCGGTGCCGGGATTGTCGTCCTCATCGCGATGTCGCTGGTGTCGTGGATGCTCGTACGGTCGTCGCTGGCGCCGGTGTCGACGATCACGGACGCCGCCCGGGAGATCACCGCCAGCGATCTCTCGCGCCGGCTACCCGTGGAGAACGCGCGCGATGAGCTGGGCCAGCTCTCGACGACGATCAACGACCTGCTCGGCCGCCTGGAACTGGCGTTCGCCGCGCGCGAGCGGGCCCTGGAGGACCAGCGGAGGTTCGTGGCGGACGCTAGCCACGAGCTGCGCACGCCGTTGACCTCGATCCTCGGCTACGCGAGGATGCTGCGCGCGTGGGGGCTCGATCACCCGGATGCCGCCCGCGAGGGGGTGAAGGCGATCGAGGACGAGGCGGAGCGCATGCACGCGCTGGTCGAGTCGCTCCTGCGGCTGGCGCGCGGGGAAGACCTGGCGGCGATCCATCCGGAGCCGGTGGACATCGTCGCGGTGGCGCGGGAGGCGGTACGGTCGCTGCACGCCGCCGAGCCGGACGCGGGGGTGTCGATCGATGCACCGGAGGCCCCGGTGATGGTGTTGGCCGACCGGATGACGATCCGCCAGGTGCTTGGCATCCTGCTGGACAACGCGGTCCGGCACGGTGCCTCGGCCGAGCCGGTGGAGCTCAGCGTCCGGGCAGCTGGTGATGATGCGGTCGTCACGGTGACGGATCACGGGCCGGGGATCGCCCCGCAGCACCTGCCGTACCTGTTCGACCGCTTCTACCGCGCGGACGCGGCGCGCACGGAGCCGGGCAGCGGGCTTGGGCTGGCGATCGCGAAGCAGGTCGTCGAACAACATGGCGGGACGATCACCATCGCCAGCGACGTCGGCGCGGGCACCACAATCACGGTGACGCTTCCGGGAACGCGGCCCCAGCAGGCCTGAAAGCCACTCGCCCGCAACGTCCGTACTCCTGAGGGGTTGTCAGACGTCTGATGTCCCGCTAGAATGGACACCCAAGACGTATGACATCTGATCTCTGGCCTGCGGGCCGGCGTCATCAGGAGCGGGAACGTGACCGACGGGGTAACGGGACTTCGGCGCGAGCTGTTGCATCAGTCCACGCAGGACCGGGTCAAGCAATTCATCATCGATCATGGCTACGGCGCGGGAGATCCGCTGCCGCCGGAGGCCGAGCTTGCACGGCAGATCGGCGTCAGCCGTCCCTCGCTGCGTGAGGCCATGCGCGCCCTGCAGACGATCGGCGTGGTCGAAGCCCGGCACGGCGTCGGCACCTTCGTCGGCCATTTCTCGTTCGACGCCTTCACGAACGGCCTCGTCTTCCAGATCGATGTCGAGAACCGGCAGGACGAGAGCCGCATCGCGCGGAATCTCAACGAGCTCGTCGCGATCCGTGAGGCGTTGGAGAGTTCCGTCGTGGCTCGGATGGCCGGCAAATACTCGGAGGACGACATCGCCCGCCTCTACGCGCTGACCGAGCATATGGAAGCTGCCGCCGCGAGGGGTGAGATGTTCGCCGAGGAGGACTGGCACTTCCACGAGCTGCTCTATCGCCCGACCGGCAACCGACTCCTCCTGCGCCTGCTCCAGGCGTTCTGGACGGTGAGCGATCGCGTCCGCCAGACCACACCATCCCCGGAGTACCTGCAGGCGACCGCGCGGCACCATCGCGAGCTGGTCGACGCCCTGGCGGCGGGGGATGGCCCCCGGGCCGCCGAGGCGATGCGCCTGCACTTCTCCGGCATCCTGACCTGGTTCGACGAGCGGGGCGAGAACAGCGGCCTCATCGGCTACCCGGGCTCACGAACCCCTGCGGACGACGTCGATTGGGACGCCTCATGACGCATCGCATCGGCATCATCGGCGCGGGCGCGATCGCCCGCGACCATGTCCAGGCCTTTGCCGGCATCCCCGGCGTGACCGTGGCACATGTCGTCGACCGGCATCCCGAGCGGGCCGAAGCCCTCGCGCGGCTCGCCGGCGACGCCACGTCTGGCACGGACCTCCAGGTGATGCTGCGCGACCCGGCCATCGACGCGATCGACATCTGCACCTCGCCGGATAGCCACGCCGCGATCACGATCGCCGCGGCGGAGGCCGGCAAGGCGATCCACCTCGAGAAGCCGATCGCGCTGCGCCCGGACGAGGTCGATCCGATGCTCGACGCCGTCGAGAAGGCTGGCGTGCCGTTCCTGCTCGGGCAGACGACGCGCTTCCAGCCGGTGCATCTCGAGATCGCGGACGCGATCCGCGACGGCATGATCGGCCAGCCCCGCGCGCTGCACGCCTCGTTCTACGCCGGGCACCTGTGGCCGGGCGGCTGGCGCGCCTGGCAGCTGGAGATCGAGCGCTGCGGCGGACACATCGTCCACAACGGCATCCACGCGATCGACCTGGCGACCTGGCTGATGGGCTCGACGCCGGTCCGCGTCTTCGCGCGCGGCCTGACGACGTTCACGCCCGGCATGCCGACGCCGGACAGCTTCCATATCATCCTGCGCTTCGCTAACGGCGGCATCGCGACGCTCGAATGGAGCTACGCGCTCCACGAGCGGGGCGATTTCCTGCGCCGGATCGCCGTCTTCGGCGAGGTCGGCACGCTGCACCACTCGACGCAGGGCGAGATTGATATCCATAGCGATGCCGCCCGCCCGGTCGCGATCGCCACGCTGGGCGCCTTCGACCACCAGATGCGGCACTTCGTCGACGTACTGGGTGGCGCGGTACCCGATCGTCACGTCGGACGAGATCCGGGGCGCGTTCGCCGCCGCCCAAGCCGCGCAGCAGTCCTACGCGACCGGACGCGCCGTCGAGATTGGCGCGCGGGCGATGGAGGGGGCGTCATGACCACCGCTCCGCTGGGCGTCCTGATCCTGAGCGCCGTCCGCCATGCCGGGAGCTACCTGCCCGAGCTGCGGGCCATGCCGGACGTCGCCGTGCGCGGCATTGTCGAGGAGGCGAGCGCGCCGGAGTGGGCGCACGCCGATGCCGAAAGGCTTGGTACCCACTACGGCGTCCCCGTAACCGACAACGTTTCAGAGGCGCTCGTCCGTGAAGACGTCGATCTCGTGCTCGTCTGCGCGGAGCCCACGCGGCACGCGCGGCTGGGCATGGTCGCCCTTCAGGCCGGCAAGCATGTCCTGCTGGACAAGCCGTTCGCCACCACGCTGGACGATGCGACAGACCTGCTGCGCGTCGCGGAGACCTCGCCTGGCATCCTGACAACGATGCATCGCCTGTTCTCGCCGCAGATCGTGCGCGCCCGCGCCGCGATCGACGCTGGCAGCATCGGCCTGCCGCTCTCGTTGGACATGGAGTGGCTGGCGAGCGACGGGTTGAGCGGCGAGGCCGTCGAGCGGCCTGAATTCGTCACCGATGTCGCGCTCTCGGGCGGTGGCGAGCTGATGAACTTCCTGACCTACCCGATCACCACCATCCGTGACCTCACCGGCGCGGAGATCCGCTCCGTTTACGCCGAGGCCGGCACCTTCTTCTTCGACCAGCACACGGCCGCCGGGGTCGAGGACCTCGGGATGCTCTCGCTGGAGCTCGATCACGGGATCGTTGCGACGATCACGGTTGGCCGGGTTCCGCAGGCGCCATCCCAGGCGGCGGTCAGCTCGACGCTGCGAGTCATCGGCTCGCATGGGCATCTCGTTATCGACGAAAGCCAGCCCGTCCTGGACGTCTGGCAACGCAAGGAAAGGAGGGCACGACGCATCGGAGGCGATGCGGGGCTGCGGGCCGTGCAAGCGGTCCTCAGGAACGTCGTGGACGATATCCGGCTCGGCCGGACGCCGCGGCTGACCGCATCCGACGGCTGGGCAACGGTGGCGGCGATCGACGCCGCGTACCGCTCGCTCAGCGAGGGCCAGCCGGTCACGGTGAGGTCCAGGGATGAGGTCGCACCAGTATCTGACGGAACAGGAGACGCATATGATCTCTCGCATTAGTCGATTCAAGGGCCTACGAGTCTTCATGCTCCTCGCGATCATGCTGGCGTCCGCGCCGGCGATGTCCGCGCAGGATGCCTCGCCCGCCCCGGAGGCGGGAGCGGCGGCACGATGGTCGGCGCGTTCGACGCCGGACCAGGTGGGTGTGTCGAGTGCTTCAACCCGCTGCAGGCGACGGCGGGATTCACCTGGCTGGAGAAGTACTACTCCAAGCTGGTGCTCTACAACGTCGATTTCACCGAGATCCAGGGTGACCTGGCCGAGTCGTGGGACATCTCCGACGACGGCACGCAGTACACCTTCCATCTTCGTGACGGCGTGACGTGGCACGACGGCGAGGCCTTCACCTCGGCGGACGTGAAGTTCACGATCGAGCTGGCCACGAACCCGGACAGCGCGAGCTGGATCGGCGCCAAGTTCTCCGGCGTGAGCAGCATCGAGACCCCGGACGACCAGACGGTTGTCCTGACACTCGACGCCCCGAACGCCGCGATCCTCGACGCGCTGACCTTCCTCGTCATGCTGCCGGAGCACGCGCTGGCGGATATCCCGGCGGCCGACCTCGTGCAGTCCGACTGGTGGAGCACGAACCCGATCGGCACCGGCCCGTTCAAGTGGTCCGAGTACAAGCCGGGCGAGTACGTCCAGCTGGACGCGTTCGACGACTACTGGCGCGGGCGCCCGCAGCTCGATTCCATCATTAACCGCTACTATCCGGAGGCCGGCTCCAGCGTGATCGCGCTGCGCTCCGGTGAGATCCAGTTCACCTACCTGACCTCGGATGAAGCCGCCTCGATGGAGGGCCAGGAAGGCATCGAGCTCCTCTCCGGCCAATCGCAGGTCGCCAACTACCTCGGCTTCGACCTGACCGAGGAGCGCTTCCAGGATCCGAAGATCCGCCAGGCGTTCATGTACGCGATCGACCGCGCCGTGATCGTCGACCAGCTCTACGGCGGTGGCGCGACGGTGATCGGCTGCTCGTTGAGCAATGAGCAGTACGTGCCGGACGACGTCAACGCCTACGAGTACAACGTCGAGCAGGCTCGCCAGCTTCTCGACGAGGCGAACTGGGACGAGGTCAACGGCGGTGAGCCGATCGAGATCGTCACCTACTACGAGGACCAGCTCAGCAACGACGTGCTCGTCACGATCCAGCAGTTCCTCTCGGACGCCGGGATCAACGTCGAGCTGCGCTTCGTCGACACCCCGACCTTCAACGAGCTGATCAACACGACCGACTGGAACATCTTCTACGGCGGCGGCGCGAACGGCCCTGACCCGGACGTGACCCGCCCGTACTTCACCGGCGCCGAGCCGCCGGACGGCGTGAACCGCGTCCGCCTCGACTCGCCGGAGATGACGGACCTCTACACGCAGGGCCAGCAGGAGACCGATCCTGAGGCGCGCGTGGCGATCTACCAGGACATCTGCTCCTGGCAGAACGAGAACCTGCCGTGGGCCTTCATGTGGGTCGCCGAGCGCTACGGCGGCTACACGACGAACGTCGAGAACTTCGTCTGGACCCCGGCGCCGGGTGGTGGCCGCTACTACGACGCGGCCGAGACCTGGTCGCTCGCGCAGTAAGCGCATCGTGAGGGGTGGCCGGCCTGGCCGGCCACCCCTTTCCCGCTCGCTCGTCCCCGCCCACGGAGGAACCATGGGGCGATACATCCAACGCCGAATCCTGATCAGCATCCCGATGTTGTTGGTGATCACCATCATCACGTTCCTGCTCTTGCGGCTGGCACCGGGCGATCCGCTGAACTCGTATATCCCGCCAGACGCCGCGCTGCCGCCCGAGGCGCGCGAGGCGCTACGCCGCGAGCTGGGGCTGGACCAGCCGGTGATCGTCCAGTACTTCTACTGGCTCAAGGAAGCCGTCCAGGGCAACCTCGGCTATCGCGCCGTCGGCTCGGACTCCGTTGCCGAGGCGATCGGCCGCCGGCTGGGGCCCACGCTGCTGCTGATGTTCACCTCGTTGACCATCGGTATCGCGCTCGGCCTGGTGCTCGGCGTGATCTCCGCGCTGAAGAAGTACTCCGTGCTGGACATGGTCCTGACGGTGTTCGCCTTCCTGGGCGTCTCGTTCCCGGTCTATCTCGCCGGGTTGGTCGTGCTCTATGTGTTCGCGTTGCAGCTCGGGTGGATCCCGGCGGGCGGGATGTCCACGCCTGGCAGCGGGGAGAGCGGGTTCCTCGACCTGCTGAAACACCTCATCGCGCCGGCGCTGATCATCTCCCTCAACTACGTCGCTTCGACCATGCGCTACACGCGCTCGGCGATGCTCGAGGTGCTCGACCAGGACTACATCCGCACCGCCCGCGCGAAGGGGCTGATGGAGTCCGTCATCGTCAACCGGCACGCCCTGAAGAATGCCCTGATGCCGGTGATCACGATCGTCGGCTCGTACATGCCCGGCCTGCTTGGCGGCGCCGTGTTCATCGAGTCGATCTACTCCTGGCCCGGCATGGGGCGGCTGTTTGTGGATGCCGTCGACGCGCGTGACTATCCGCTGATCATGGGGCTGATCCTGATCCTCGCGATCATCATCCTGCTCGTGAACCTGCTCACCGATATCGCCTATGCGATGGTGGATCCGAGGGTGCGTTATGACTAAGCCACAGCTTGCCACCGCGAGCGCCACCGGGGACGGGGTGGCGGCCGCGAACATGGCCGCGCTCGAAGCGCGCAAGACCGTGCGCATCCCGAGCCCGGGTTACCTGGCGATGAAGCGGTTCTTTCGCCACAAGCTGGCGGTGTTCGGGTTCGTCGTGCTCCTCGTCATGGTCGCCCTGGCGGTCTTCGCGCCGTGGGTCACACCCTACGATCCGAACCAGATCGACCTGCTGGCCCGCAACCAGGGGCCGAGCGCCGAGCACTGGCTCGGGACGGACCGCACCGGCCGCGACATCCTCACTCGCACGATCTACGCGGGCCGGATCTCGCTCTCGGTCGGCGTGGTCGCCGTCGGCATCTCCGTCCTGATCGGCGCCACACTCGGGTCCATCGCCGGGTATTTCGGCGGGATCTGGGACAGCATCATCATGCGCTTTACCGACATCATCATGACCTTCCCGGCGATCGTCGCGATCCTGACCCTCGCCGCGATCACCGGCCCCGGCGTGCGCAACATCATGATCATCATCGGCATCCTGAACTGGCCGGTGCCCGCGCGCCTTGTGCGCTCGAAGCTGCTGACGATCCGCAACCAGGAGTACATCCACGCCGCGCAGGCGCTCGGCGTGCCCTCGTCGCGGATCATCACCCGCCACGCGCTGCCGAATGCGCTCGATGTGCTGCTGGTCTACTCCAGCCTCGGGATCGCGACGGCGATCCTGCTCGAGGCCGGCCTGTCGTTCCTTGGCCTCGGCGTGCAGCCGCCGACGTCGAGCTGGGGCAACATGCTGAACGTCGCGCGCGACGTTAGCACGCTGGAGTCCGCGCCGTGGCAGTGGCTCCCGGCCGGCATCGCGATCGTGATCACCGTGCTGGCCGTGAACTTCGTCGGCGACGGGCTGCGCGACGCCCTCGACCCGCGCATGAAGCTGTAAGGGGAACCGTCGAGCCGTCGTAGGGGTCGTACCTGCGAGCAATGTCGACCCTCGATATGAAGGGTCCCTTCAGGGGCCCGAGTATCGATATCCGGCGTAGGTATCCCGGTTCCCATTGTTCCCTGGCGTATGACCGTTCTTTACCATGTCCGAAGGAGTCCGGAATGTCGTTTCCCGAGCAATTTGGCGGGATCGTCCCGCCCGTCGTCACACCGTTCACCGAGGACGGGGAGATCGATCTCCCCTCGCTGGAGCGCCTGCTGCGCCACCTGATGGATGGCGGCGTCCACGGGCTCTTCGTGCTCGGCTCCTCGGCCGAGATGGCGGCGCTCAGCGACGCCCAGCGCGAGCAGGTGATCGAGGCGGCGGTGAACTATACGGCCGGACAGGTGCCGGTGATCGCCGGGATCATCGACATGGGCACCGCCGCGGTGATCGAGCACGCGCGCATCGCCGAGCGCCTCGGGGCGGACGCGGTCGTCGCCACCGCGCCGTACTACATCCGCCCGAACCAGGAAGAGATCAAGCGGCACTTCCGGACGCTGAACGACGCCGTCGATGTGCCGGTCATCGCCTACGACATCCCGCCCAACATCCAGGTCGTGCTGGAACGGTCGACCCTCGTCGAGCTGGCGCGGGAGGGGACCATCGTCGCGGTCAAGGACAGCAGCGGCAACGAGCCGAACTTCCGCGGCGTGGTGATGGAGACGCGGGATATCGCCGGGTTCTCCGTGTTCACCGGCGCGGAGCTCACCTGCGACTACGCGATGCTTGCCGGCGCGGACGGTATCGTGCCGGGGCTCGGCAACGTCGACCCGGCCGGGTACGTGCGCCTCTACGACCTCGGCAAGGCCGGGAAGTGGGAGGATGCCCGCGCCGAGCAGGAGCGGCTCTACCGCCTCTTCGACATCATCTGGCAGGCGACCCCGGGCCGCACCGGCTTCACCGCCGGCGCCCTTGGTGGCTTCAAGACCGCCCTGCAGGTGCTGGGCGTCATCTCCACGAACGTCATGGCCCCGCCGATGACCGCCCTGAACGCTGAGGAGGCCGGCCGCATCCGCGGATCCTCGCCGAGTCGGGTTGTTGTGATAGCTAGCGCCGGTTACAGGGCAGGTTACCTGCTGTAGCGGAGGACTTGCGGCACACGATCACCAAATGGCCCGCACAGGCACGCCGCAATGTCCTCCTTCTCGTCAGCAGCAGGCATGCTGGCCATGGCCCTGCGCCTAAGGAGGACATTTCGACCGGACGCGGTGCCGTTCGTATGGTGCCCGTGGTCGAAAGTCCTCCGCTACAGCGGGCCGACACCTGTCCCGCCACCAACCAATCGTCATCCCGACCAAGCAGAACCCGCGAAGCGGGATGCGCGTGGAGGGATCCTTGCACCAGCCTGAATGTCCTTGGGGCCAAAGCAAAAATCCCTCGACATGCGTCACTCTCTCCGGTCGTCCGGTCGTCCGGCGTCCGGTCATGCCACGGCTCGGGATGACGTTTCCTCTGTTGAACAGTGCGTGGGGAAACCCTTTCTCCTGCTTCCGGCATCCCGCTCCCTCCGGTACAGTTCCCCTAGTGCAATCGAGGCAATCGGGAGAGGGAGCGGATGACATCCCCTGTAAGCGGGCCAATCGGCCGCGCGGTGACCTTCGGCGAGGCGATGATCCGCGTCACGCCGCCGTTCAACGAGCGGCTGGAATCGTCCACCACATGGACGCCGACTGTCGGCGGGACCGAGCTGAACGTTGCCGCCGGCCTGCGCATCCTCGGCGTGCGGAGCGCCTGGGTGTCGGCCCTGCCGGACAACGCGCTGGGCCGCTTCATCGCCCGCTCGGCGGCCGCGGGGCGCGTCGACACGGATGGCATCGCCTGGGTCGATGAGGACGAAGGCCGCGCCGGGCTGTATTTCCTCGAGGAGGGGACCGTCCCGCGGCCGTCGTCCATCCTCTACGACCGCAAGAACGCCGCGATCGCGACCGTCGACCCCGCGCGGTACGACTGGCCGGCGCTCCTCGACGGCGCCGGGCTCCTGCATGTCACCGGCATCACCCTCGCGCTCTCCCCGAACGCTCGCCGCGCCGCCATGGACGCGATGCGCACCGCGAATGAGCTGGGGCGTGACCGTCTCCTTCGACCCGAACTACCGCTCCCGCCTGTGGAGTGTCGACGAGGCGGGGGAAGCGTTCCGCGAGGCGATGCCGTATGTCGACATCCTCTTCGCTTCGGAGGACGCGCTGGAGACGTTCTTCGACATCCGCGGTGAGGGCGAGGGCCTGATGCGCAGACGCGATCGAGGCGCTCGGCGTCGACACGATCACGATGACCGCCAAGCGCGGCGAGTCGAGCCGGGAGCTGGTCATCCGCAGCGTCGCGATGAACGCGCGCGGCGAGACGTGCGACATCGCCGGAGGTCGCGATTGAGGTCGTCGATCGCATCGGCGGTGGCGACGCCTACGCGGCCGGTTTCCTCGCGGAGTACCTCGCCGGGTCTGGCGACCTGGGCCGCGCGGTGGCGATGGGCAACGCCGCGAGCGCCATCAAGCACACGATGCCCGGCGACTTCCTGCGCGCGACCCGCGAGGAGATCGAAGCGGTCGCGTTCGGCGACCATCACGGATTGCTGCAACGATAAGGAGACCCCCGTCATGTCCACCACAACCCTCCGGCCGAAAGGCATCATCCCACCCGTCGTTACCCCGTTCCGCGAGGACGGCGAGGTCGATACGGCCTCGCTGGCGCGCCTGATCGAGCATCTTATCGCCGGCGGCGTGCACGGCGTGTTCCTGCTCGGGTCGTCGAGCGAGATCGGCGCGATGACGCCGGACCAGCGCGACCAGATCCTGGAGACGGGCGTCGCGGCGGTGCAGGGGCGGGTGCCGGTCTATGCCGGGATCATCGACATGGGCACGCGGGCGGTGCTGCGGCACGCGCGGCGGGCGGCGGAGTTCGGTGTCGACGGCCTGGTCGCGACGCCGCCGTACTACATCCACCCCAGCGATGATGAGATCGTGGCGCACTTCCGGGCGATCGCCGAGGCGGTGCCGCTGCCGGTGGTGGCCTACAACATCCCGACGAACATGAACACGAAGCTGGAGCCTGGCGTCGTCGGGCGGCTGGCGAAGGAGGGGCTGGTCGTCGGCGTGAAGGACAGCGGCCGCAGCGACGCGAACTTCCGGCGCATGGTGATGGCGGCGGAGGGTGTCGAGGGCTTCGCCTGCCTGACCGGGTCGGAGATCACCGTCGACTTCGCGATGATGGCCGGGGGCGTCGGCGCGGTGCCGGGGCTCGGCAACGTCGACCCGGCCGGGTACGTGGGGCTGTACGACGCGCTGGTCGCCGGGGACTACGCGGAGGCGCGCCGCAAGCAGGAGCGCCTGGTGCGGCTCGGCAAAATCCGCTCGCAGGGCAAGCGCCCGGCGGTCGGTACCACGGCGAACTCGATCGGCGGATACAAGACGGCGCTGAAGGTGCTCGGCGTGATCGAGTCGAACGCGATGGCCGCCCCGATGACCGCGCTGGACGCCGAGGAAGAGGCCGGGGTGCGGCAGGTGCTGCACGACCTTGCGCTCCTCGCGTAGCGATATGCCGTATCCGCGATAACGTGCTTACGCTTCGTACATGAAGAAGGCCCCTGGTGCTCGTTGCTTCACCAGGGGCCTTCTTCATTTTGGACAGACAAACGCCGATCGCGGGAGCGGGACGGTCGGGATCGACGCGGGTCCGGTCTCAGGGGGTCATGAGACCAGGCTCATGGGGTGAGATGCGCGTTCCCGGTATGCCCGCGATCGGCGGGTGTGGTCGGGTTTAGTGCGGCCAGCCGAACGGCAGCGTGGTGCGGTCGTACGCGCTCAGGTCGCGGCGGGCCTCATCGGCGGTCGGGTAGCCCGTGCCGGAGCGGAGGACACCACTGTAGTAGTGGTTGAAGCGGCTGCCGGAGCGACGGGTCGAACGGCCAAGGATGCGGCGGATGATGTTCATGAGATTCTCCTGAAGTCAACGTCGTTGGTGACGAGCGGCCGGGCCTCTCTGCCCTACCTGTATAGGATTATACAGATACTGCGATGAAACGTCAACACATCATCACGATATTGTTATGAATCGTTTGTGGCGCACGCACAAGCAGCCGGCGATGCCGCGTCGCCGCGCGGTGCTGGCCCTGTTCCCCGGCGCGGTGTGCTACATATGAAGCCGAACGCGGCATCCGGTCGCGCTTTCCCGCCGTACAGAAGGCGAGGGGACCTGCCCTCGTCGAGCAGGAACGATGCAGAACTCTTCCACCCCAGAGCCACGACGACCGTCCCGCACATGGGCCAGCCGCCTCAGCACGATCCTGTTCATCGCGGCGATCCTGTTCGCGGCGGCGGCGGTGTATCTCTTCGTGACCGAGGACAACTCGCCGGACGGACCGATTCCACCGACGGCGGCGGCCGGGCGCAACGAGTTCGCGACGGTGATCGAAGCCCTGAAGGACGCGGGGCTGGAGAACGTCGATCCCGGCCGGTACACGGCCACGGCGGACCAGCTCGAGCAACCGGGGCAGGTGATCGAGATCGGCGACGTCAACGCATTCGTCTTCATCTATCCGGATGCTGACCCCCAGGCGGCGGTTGCCGCGCGGGAGGCGGACGCGGCCGACCTGGACCCCGCGACGGTCAAGTTGTCCTCGCGCACGGCGGAGCGGCCCTTGAACGACGGCCTGGAGACGCACGTCTTCCAGTCGAGCAACGTGATCGTGGTGCTGGCCGGCGGCGATGATGCGCTGGTGAGCACCGTGCAAAACGCGATCGAATCGCTGCCCTAGGAGGGCACGGACCATGACAGACGACGCACAGCGCGGTGCGAACGACCCGCGTGAGGATGAGGAATCGATCCGCATCACCCCGGCCGGGGAGGATGCGACGCTCGCCGACACCGACGAGAGCCAGGACGAGCGTGGCCGGATCGGCTACGGCAAGTACGAGCGCCGGTCGTCCTGGATCCTCGGCGGCGTGCTGGTGCTGATCGTCGCGGCGATCGGCCTCTTCCAGGCCCTCGGCGAGAACGACGAGGGAAACGACACCGGGCCGTCGTCGCTGGATATCGCGACCATCGGTGACCCCGCGGCGGACTTCTCGATGCAGACCTTCTCGGGCGAGACCTTCACCCTCTCCGAGCATCGCGGCCAGGTTGTGGTCGTCAACTTCTGGGGGTCCTGGTGCGAGCCGTGCAAGCGCGAGATGCCGGCGTTCCAGAACTACTGGGCGAGCGCGCCGGACGACGTGATGTTCGTCGGCGTCGGCTCCAAGCGCGACCCGCTCGACAAGGCGACCGCCTTCGCCGAGGAGTACGGGGTGACATACCCGATTGGGCGCGACACCGAGGGTGGCACGGTCGCCGCCGGGCAGATCTCCAAGGACTACAACATCACCTTCTACCCGATGACCTACATCATCGACCCGGACGGCAACATCTCCGCGCTCGTCATCGGCGAGATGGACGAATCTGACCTCCAGGGCTACATCGACCAGGCCCGCGAGCGGGTGGGCGAGGAGTAGCTGCCTCAGCCCCGTGACTTCCCACAACCCCATCGTCATCCCGAGCCGAGCGGCCGAACGCAGTGAGACGCGCGTGTCGAGGGATCTTTGCTCCTGCAGGACACGCGTTCAGGCTGGACAAGGATCCCTCGACACGCGTCCCCGGCCGACGCGCGCGGTTGCTGCAGCCTTCGCTTCGCTCGGGTCGCGGCTCGGGATGACGATTGGCGGGGCAATCGGAGGTGATGTGGCACGTCATCACGCTATCCCGCGAATCGCGCGTAAGCGTCCATCATCGCGGCGATCATCCGCTCACCGCCGTGGCCCTCATCGTCGATCATGACCAGCTCGCTGCCGGGCCATGCCTTGTGCAGATCCCACGGGATGCGCATCGGCGAGCTGATATCCAGCCGGCCATGGACCAGCACGCCGGGGATATGGGCGATCGTCGCCATACCGTCCAGCAGCTCGGTCTCCCCGAGGAATGCGCCATGGCTCCAGTAGTGGGTCACCAGCGTCGCGAAGACCTGCTGGCGCGCCGGATCGTCATCCGCGAGCATCGGGCCGCGGTTTGGGTCCAGCGACACATGGGTGTCCTCCCAGCGTACCCAGTCACGCGCGGCCTGCGCCCGCACGGCCACATCGGGGCTGGTCAGGAGCGCGTAGTAGGCGTCGACCATGCGCTGGCCGGGTTTCGCGTTTGAAGCGGCCGCGAAGTCGTCCCACTCCCGCGGGAAGATGTTGCCCATCGCCTCGGTGAGCCATTCCACCTCTCGACGAGTGGTCGTCGTGACCGCCCCGAGGACGATCTCCGTCACGCGATCCGGATGCGCCTGGGCGTAGGCCAGCGCGAGCGTGGTTCCCCACGACATGCCGGTCACGAGCCATCGCTTGACGCCGAGATGTCGGCGCAACGATTCGATGTCCGCGATCAGCGCCTGGCGTGGTGTTCGTGGCGAGGTTGTCCCATGTGGCGAGCGGCCGGCTTCGGCCACACCCGCGTTGCTCGAACGAGACGATCATGTATCGGTCAGGGTCGAATCGCTTGCGATGGCCGGTCATGATCCCGCTGCCGGGGCCGCCGTGGAGGTGGATCGCCGGCTTTCCGTCCGGGTTGCCGGACGCCTCCCAATAGATCTCGTTGCCGTCGCCAACCGGCAGCATCCCGGTCGCGAACGGCTCGATGGGCGGGTACATGGCGGCACCTTCCGTCAGTTCACCTGCTGTAGCGGAGGACTTGGATGCGCTTCGAACCCATGACTACCGGGGCGACATGCGCATCCATGTCCTCCCACCGGGCAGGTATGAACCACACAGGCATCCGCGATGGGCAGGACATTTCGACCAGCTAGGTACAGTAAATGTGGCGGTCCGTGGTCGAAAGTCCTCCGCTACGGCGGGTGCGTTTGCAGCCGTTACCGCGCGATCTCGACCTTGGTGATCCAGTCGCTGTGCTCGGTCGTCCGGCCGCGGAAGATGGCGAACAGCGTGTCGTACAGCCGCTTCGCGATCGGACCCTGCGTGCCGGCGCCAACGGTGCGGCCGTCGATCTGCTCGATCCACGCGACCTGCACGCCGGTGCCGCAGAAAAAGGCCTCGTCCGCGATGTACAGCTCCGAGCGGTCGATCGTGCGCTGCTCCGTCGGGATACCGAGCTCCCCGGCGAGCTGCAGGATCGTACGGCGGGTGATGCCCTCGAGGATGTCACTATCGATCGGCGGGGTGACGAGCGTGCCGTCGCGGACGATGAAGAGGTTGGCGGCGCTACCCTCGGCCACCTTGCCCTCCGCGTTCAGCATGATCGCGTCGTCGCAGCCGTAGGCCATCGCCTGGTCCTTGGCGAGCGCCGAACCGATGTAGGAACCGGTGATCTTGCCGCGGCTCGGGATCATGTTGTCCGAGGCGCGGGTCCACGAGGAGACGATCGCCGTCTGGCCGCGGGTGGTGTCGAGGTAGTCGCCCATCGGCAGCATGTAGACCGCCAGCTCATCGGAGAGGCCCTGCAGCTTCGGCGAAAGCGAGACGGACGACTTGTAGACGAACGGGCGGTAGTAGGTGTCGGTCGTCGGCGCGTTCTTCTTCGTCAGCTCGATGATGATCTCGGCAAAGCGGTCAGCGTCGTAGGGCAGGTTCATCCGCAGGAGCTTCGCCGAACGCAGTAGGCGCGCCGCATGCTCGCGGAGGCGCACGATGTTGACCGTCGTCTTGTCCTCGGAGATGTAGCCACGGATGCCCGCGAACGCCCCGGTGCCGTACTGGAGGGCGTGGGTGCCGATACTGACCTTCGCCTCGGAAAAGGGAACAATGTTCCCCTCGAAGAAGGCGTAGTCCATCGTGACGTCGTGCGTGGCCATCGTGTGTCTCTCTCCAAAAAGAACGGTGCGGGTTATCCGCGTCATGACGAAAACGAGCGCCGACACAGGTCGTCGGAGCCGGGAACGCGGAGCGTGGCGACCGGTGGGGCGGGCTCTTTGGCCAGTATCGCACAGGGTTCGCGATCTGCGGACGCCTCAGGCGACCCGGGTTGGAGGCCGCTCCGCGGTGAGGTAGCGGCGCAGCATGACGATGATCAGCAGCGAGATCACACTGCCGATCACGCCGACGCTCTGGCCCGTGCGCAGCCCCAGCTCGTCGAGCACGACGCCGATCAGCAGCGAGCCGAGCGCCGCGCCGGTGGCCAGCGCCGATCCGACCCAGGTGAACGCCTCCGTAAGGCGTTTCGGCGGGGAGAGCGTCTCGACCACGCCATTCGTCGCGATCATCGCCGGCGAGATGCTCAGTCCGGTCACGAAGATCGCGGCGGTCATCTGCCAGACGGTGCTGGAGAGGAACATCGGGATCGTGCCGAGCGTGAACCAGACCAGCGAGAGCTTCAGGCGCTGCTCGATCGGAATCGTCCAGCGGATCGCGCCATAGATCACCGCCCCCAACAGGGACCCGAAAGCGAAGGTGGACGCCATGATGCTCGCCGAGCCGGGGAAGTCGTTCGCTTCAGCGAAGGCGACGAGTACGATCTCGACCGCGCCGAAGACGATGCCGAGGAAGAGAAGCGATCCGGTGATGACCTGCATGCCGGGGATCGCCATTACGGCCCGCCCCGTGTCCGGGTGGTCGCTGGGGTGAAGGCTGACCGGCGTTGTGGCTCTCGGTGTCGGCTGCACGACGAGGATCGCCGAGGCGATCAGCGTGAAGGCCAGCGCCACGAGCAGCGCGACCGACGCGCCGATGCTCACAGCAAGCGGCACGACGATGAGCGGGCCGATGACGAAGCCGGTCTCGTCGGCCATCGCTTCCAGCGCATAAGCCTTGTCCAGCCGCTGGCCCTTGCCGAGGAGCGAGACCCACCGGGCGCGGCTGAGCGAGCCGAACTGCACGCTGGAGCCGCCGATGATCGCCGCGCCGATGAGGATCAGCGCGGGGTGGGCCTCGCGCTCCGCGGCGACGATGAGCAGCAGCATGCCGACCAGGTGGGCGATCGCGGTCCAGAGGATGACCGGCTTGCCGCCGGTGCGGTCCATCAGCCTGCCAAGCTGGGGCGAGGCGACGGCCGCGACGAGCGTCTGCGTCGCGCCGACGAGCCCGGCGAGCGAGTAGGAGCCGGTCGTCTGCTGGATGAGCAGGATCGCGCCGAGCGCCTTCATCGAGATCGGGATGCGCCCCAGGAAGGTGGCGAAGACGAAGAGCACCTGCGCCGGTGTCGTGAAGAGGCTGCGGTAGGTTGTCGATTCGGGCGCGGTGGTCATCGGGTGTCGGTTCCGGG
>CAVUJM010000003.1:0-27644 GCA_963741795.1 uncultured Chloroflexia bacterium | reverse complement strand
TCCTCCCGCCCGGGACGGTCGTCACCGTCCTCGCCGGCCCGCGCTTCATGGACGGCTACACCTGGTACGACGTCTATACGCCTTACGGCCGCGGCTGGCTCGCCGCCGACTTCGCGGAGCCGACGACCGATCCGCCAACACCCATGCGCCCCGGCCTCCCGCCAAACAGGAACCCCGACTGAGCGGTGAGCGCCGTCAGGAGCATCGGACTGAAATGTCCGATGCATCGACCGAATGTCCATTTCGATCACTGACGTTGTTCTTTCATGAAAGGACAATGTCATGACCACACGCGAGCAACCGATCTACGGCGTTCCCTGCTGGATCGACCTGTCCACCTCGGACAAGCCACGCGCGCTCGCGTTCTATGGAGGCCTGTTCGATTGGACGGCCACCGAGAGCGGGGAGGAGTTCGGCTACTACAGCACCGTTAGCAAGGGTGACGCGGAAGTCGGCGGCATGATGCAGAAGTCCCCGGAGATGGGCGACTGCCCGATCTCTGGGGCGTCTATTTCGCGGTGGAGGATGTCGCGGAGACGATCGGGCATGCCGTCTCCCTCGGCGCGCAACGTCTTTGCCGCCGATGCCGATCGGCGATATGGGGACCATGGCCCTTATGCTTGATCCGGCGGGCGCAGCTCTGGGCCTCTGGCAGCCGGACCAGTTCGCCGGGTTCGCCGTTCAGGCGAGGCTGGGTCCCCCGCCTGGTTCGAGCTCCAAACGCGCGATATGGTGGGGGCGGAGGCGTTTTACCGGGAGGTCTTCGGCCTGGAGGCGGCGACGCCGGACCCGAACCCGGGGGGCCGCCCTATAGCATGCTGAAGAAAGATGGCGTCGAGCGCGCCGGCATCTTCGACATGACCGGCATCGTCCCAGAAGAGATCCCGCCGTACTGGACGGTGTACTTCGCCGTGGCGGATCTCGACGCCGCCATGCGATACGTGGAGGACAACGGTGGGACGATTATCACCCCGAAGATGGAGGTCGGCGGCGGCACCTGGGCCACCGTCGCCGACCCGATGGGCGCCCCGTTCGTCCTGATGCAGATGTGACGGACGCCAATCCCGCTCTTCGTCCACCCGCCCCTTGTGGGCGGGTCCTGCGACCGGTACTGGTGCGGCGGTAAGATCGACGTGCCCTCGCAGTCTCGGACCACACGTCCGAGACCTGCCGCGCAACGGCGCGGTGTCGGCTACGTATAGATGTCCCGCCGCTGGAACAGCCGTATCGCGAGCATCAGCAACCCGACCGCGATCCCGCTCAGGAACCCCGCCGACCCCCACGGGAACCCCTCCGTCATCGCCCGGCCGTAGTAATGGAACACCGACAGCCGCCCGATCCACTCCAGCGACGGCACGAGGTTGGACAGGATCTCCATCAGGTTCTGCAGGAAGATAAACGCGAACGTGCTCCCGATCACCACCCCGCTGTTGCGCAGCTTCGTCGACAGCACCAGCGCCAGCGTCCCGAACGCCGCCGTGATTGGCAGCAGGTTCACCACCCCGCGCAGCGCCGCCCCGATCGCCACGTCGAGGTTCATGATCTGCGCCACGGTCCACATCACCGCGCCGACGATCAGCACGATCCCGGTCAGCGCGACCAGCGCCGAGATCCAGTGCGCCAGCACGACGTTCCGCCGCGGTATCGGGTTTGTCACCAGGATATCCAGCGCGCCGCGGTCCTCCGCCCCGGCGATCGCGCCGGCGAACGCCATGATCAGGAAGAACGGCAGGATCAACGGCAGATTCCCGAACACCTGCTGCTCGAGGAAGACCGTTGGCTGCGTCATGTCCGGGATGTCGAACGCCTCGACGATGAACTTCGGGAAGCGGTCGAGGTCCAGCGTGCCGCTCTCGACGAACGTCGGGTACACGACCAGCAGCATCGAGATGTAGAAGGAAATCACCACCGCCCACCAGAAGCCCGATTTCGCGTAGCGCTCCAGCAGGTGCTTCGTATAGATCCAGAGCGTATTGGGGCGGCTCATTTGGCACCCCCTTCCCCGGAGGCGCCGTAGTAGGTGAGGAAGATCTCCTCCAGCGAGGGACGTTCGACGTCCAGCGACTCCATCTGATGTGCCGTGACGAGCCCCATCGCCTCGTTGACGTCGCCGTGCAGGGTGAACGAGATGTCGCGGTCGTTGACGCCCAACTTCTCGACCCCCGGCATCTGCCCAAGCGTCTGGAGCATATCGGCCGGGAGCGGTGTCTCGTAGCGCACATGCACGCGGCGGTGCGCCTTGCGCGTCAGGTCGTGCGGCCGCTCGACGGCGACCATTTCGCCGTCGCGGATGATCCCGACGTGGTCGGCGATACGCTCGATCTCCGAGAGGACATGCGACGAGAAGAAGGTCGTCTGCCCCGCCTCCCGCGCCTCCGTCAGGAGTTGGATAAAGCTCTCCTGCACCAGCGGATCCAGCCCGCCGGTCGGCTCGTCCAGCACGACCACATCCGGCTTGTGGAACATCGCCTGCACGATCCCGATCTTCTGCTTGTTGCCGCGCGAGAGTTTGCGGATGGGCCGGTCGAGGTCCGCATCGAGCCGCGCGGCGATCTCGTCGGCGAACGAGATATCCCGCAGGCCGCGGAAGTCGGCGAACATGCGGACGAGCTTGCGCCCGGTCACGCCCCGGTCGAAGGTGAACTCCGTCGGCAGGCTGCCGACGCGGGAGAGCACCTCCATCGGATGCTGATGGACGTCGGTGCCGAAGATCTCGGCTCGCCCGCTCGTCGGCCGCATCAGGTTGAGCAGGGTGCGCAGCGTCGTCGACTTCCCGGCTCCGTTCGGGCCGAGAAAGCCAAAGATCTCTCCCTGTTCGATCGCGAGGTTGATGTTGCGGATACCGCGGTTGGCGCCGTAGGTCTTGGTCAGGTCGAAGGTCTGGATCGCGAGAGGCAAGGAAGGCTCCGTTCAGGGAACGACACGTTATGGCTGGAACTATACGACGCGCAGTCTCTTCAGTAGCCCCGTGACTGGAGGTCCTCGTCAGAGGACCGGAATGTCCGGGGCATCGGCCGCGGGCCGGTATTCTCCGGCCCGAGGTCATCCCGTACAGCCGGCCCCGTGGCCGGCTCGCATGTAACAGAGCAGCCGGCCACGAGGGCCGGCTGTACGCAATGTGTGACCTTGTCGCTTACGTGTAGACGTCCCGCCGCTCGAAGATCCCGAGCGCGGCGGCAAGCAGGAGCAGGGAGGCTCCCAGCAGGACGGCGATGTTGCCCCAGTCCAGGCCGTCCATCAGCGCGCTGCCATAGAACCGGAACATGGACAGCCAACGCAGATCCGCGATCTCCGGCATGATCTTGCCAAGGATGTCGACCAGGTACATCAGGAAGACCACCGCGAACGAGATACCGATCACCGCACCCCGGCTGCGCAATTGGCCGAGAGTGCCAGCGCCAGGGATCCGAACGCCAGCGTAACGGGGAAGGCGTTCAGGAACCCTTCCAACGCCCGGCGGAAGCCGAAGTCGACGTTCACGAGCTGGGCCGATCCCCAGGTCACTATGCCGGTGATCAGGAGCATGACGAAGAGCAAGGCCGCGACGGCGATCCAGTTCGCAAGGAGGAGGTGCCGGCGGGGGAGGGGCGTGCCAAGTGTGATATCGAGCGCGTTCCGCTCCTCCGCGCCGGCGATCGCCCCGGCGAAGGCCATGATCGGGAAGAAGGCGATGACGAGCGGCAGGTAACTCGTGACCTGCGACTCCAGGTAGTTCCCGACCTCGGTCATGTCCTGGATGTTGAACGCCTCCAGGAGCGCCTCCGGATAGTTCTCTGTCGAAAGCGCGCCCGAATCCCGGAACGACGGGAACGAGAGCATGATCAGCGCGGTATACACGCACAGCGCGATGGTCCAGAACAGCGCCGATCGCGAGTACTTCCGCAGCAGGTGCCCGGTATAGATCGAGAGCGTGCTCGATGGCGGGTTGGCCGCAATGCGGCGCGGCGCAACCTCGGCACGATCGGATTCTGTATCCGCGAAACGGGTGGTCATGCGGCGGCTCCATTCTCGTTCGGGCCGTAGAACGTCAGGAAGATTTCTTCGAGCGATGGCCGCTCCACATCGAGCGACACGACGTGGTGCCTTGCCAGCAGCTTCACGACCTCGTCCATGTTTTGCGTCACGGTGAAGCGCAGGATCGGATGATCCTCACTCGGCTGGAAATCTTCAACGCCCGGGATATGGGCGAACATCTGCAGGTCGTCGGCGCTCGGCACCGAGCCGAACTCGATGCGGACATGCCGGTGTGCGCGGCCGGTCAGGACATGCGGGTCCTCAACAGCCACCATCTCACCGTTCCGGATGATCCCGACCCGATTGGCGACACGCTCGATCTCGGCCAGCGTGTGCGACGAGAAGAAGACGGTCTGCCCACGGTCGCGAGATTCCTCGAGGATCGTCAAGAAGGTCTCCTGCACCAGCGGATCCAGCCCGCCGGTCGGCTCATCGAGGATGATGACCTCCGGCTGGTGGAAGAGCGCCTGCACGATCCCGATCTTCTGTTTGTTGCCGCGCGAGAGCTTGCGCATCGGCCGGTCGAGGTTCGCGTCAATCCGTTCCGCAACCTCCTCCGCGTAGCTCAGGTCGCTGACCCCACGGAGACGGGCGAACAACTGGATCAGCTGGCGGCCGGTCATCCGGTCCTCCAGCGAGAATTCGGTGGGGAGGTTGCCGACCCGCGCGTGCACTTCGTTTACGCGCGTCTGCGTGTCCATGCCGAGGATCTCGGCACGGCCGCTGGTCGGGCGCATGAACCCCATGATGGTCCGCAACGTGGTCGACTTCCCGGCACCGTTCGGGCCCAGGAAGCCGAAGATCTCGCCCTCGCGCACCGCCAGGTTGATGTTGCGAATTCCCCGCGCGGGTCCATAGGTCTTGGTGAGGTCGTGAGTGACGATGGCATCAGGCATGGATGCCCTCCTTGTACAACGTCCATCGCTCGGGCAGGGTGGACATTTCCTGCTGCCAGAACTCGTAAAACTCGATCGCGTCCCTCAGTGGCGCCTTCGCCCCATCGCTCGCGCCCTCCATGGCGTCGAGTCCGCGCCGGAAGAGGGCCAGCATGTGGTCGAACGAGCGCATCTTTGTCATGAAGGCCAGGGCCCAGGCGTCACGTGGGACCCGATAGAAGTCTTTCCGGATCCCCGCCTTGTTCACGCGCTGGACAACGCCGAGGTCGATCAGCTGGCGCGTGGCGTGGCTGATCGATCCACGGCTGGCCATCAGCACGTCGGCCAGTTCCTCGGCGGTCATCTCCGGCGGATCCGCCATCATCAGCGCCGCCCAAACCCGCCCGAGCATCCGGGTGCTGCCCAGTTGCTCGAACATCACCCCGTATTCCTCGATGAATGCCCGCCGCGCGTCGTCCATTTAGTCCCTCGCTCATTACGTTCAGAACATTCAGTTATTTCTGAAACAAGTGAATCATGGAGGGCCGGAATTTGGAAGCGCGCCACGAGAGGAGGGGAGGGGACTACCCGTCAGGGTAGGAAGGGAATGCATGGCGGATCGTCATAATTGGATCAGGCGATATGCCTGGCCGGTCCCAGCGGACTGTGAGGTGCCGCCATGACAGCGCGACCCGAGCCCCCCGTCCATGATCCGCGTACCCTGAAACGCTCGACGCCGCGCTCGCCCGCTGGCGCGAGGCCGGGATCATCTCCGGGCGCCAGGAGCAGGCGATCCGGGAAATCGAGTCGACCGGCACGGTGACGACGCGTCCGCTTCGCGCCAGCATCACTCCCTCGACGCTCATCACCTACATCGGCGGCTTCCTCGTGATCGTTGCCTCCATCGTCTTCGTCGCCCTCGGCTGGCGTGATATGGGCGATGGCCAACGCCTGCTCTGGGGCACCCTCGCTGTTGCCGCGCCATGGGCGGCCGGATTCTTCATCCGCCGCACCGGCCAGCCGCTCGCGATCCACGCCGGCTCGCTCCTGATCGCCGCCGGCACCGTCGCGATCCTGCTCTTTGGCTACACGCTCTATCGCGTGCTCGGCTGGTGGCCCGATCCATGGGACTACCGCGATGCGGACGCGGCGGCGAACGAGGATCGTGTCAACCAGCTGATGATGCTCTCGCAGGTCCTCTCGGCCGCCGTGGCCGCCATCTTCGCCTTCCGACTGAAGGTGCCGTGGATGCTGCTCCTCACCGGCGTCCTGGGGTGGATGGCATGGCTGACGTTCGTCGACCAGTGGATCCCACGCGAGGAGCGGACGGATCCCTCGATGTGGATCATGTCGCTCTACGGCATCGCGTTTGTGCTGGCCGGCCTCGTCGTTGACCGCCTCCGGATGCGCCCGTATGCCTTCTGGCTCTACCTGACCGGGCTCACCGCGACGTTCGTCTTCCTCGGCATCGATTCCTTCGATGACGCCCTCGGCCCGACCGGCCTGATCTTCCTCGCGCTCTCGATCGTCGCGATCGCGCTGAGCATGGTGCTCGACGAGCAGATCTTCCTGCTCTATGGCGCGCTCGGGCTCTACGGTTGGGTCTCGGCGCTGATCATCGACGCCTTCGGCGGCAGCCGCACCGTCGCGGCGATCCTCATCGCCCTCGGCGTGGTGATCGTCCTCGCGGGCGTCGCCTGGCAGCGTTGGTTCGCCGACCGCATCCACCATCGCCACGACGGCGGCCCTGCCCCGGCGACCTGATACGGCAGGCGTGGGTCCTTCGTAGACCCGCACCTTGTGTGCGGGTTTCGGTGAGCGCCGGTGCCATTCCTCGGCCGCCACCGGGCAGAGAGGTGCGCCGTAGCCCTCCGGATGCCCGGCGGAGGAGGGGGCGAATACGCATTTTGCGGTGCCACACCATAGCGACCACTGCGGTCGGCGCACCGCGCTCGGCCGTTGCCCTTGGTCAGATCCGGCGCATGAAGATGCTCGCCAGCCCCCGCCGCGGCACCACCCCTCGCTTCGTGTGATAGGGCACGCTCGTCACCACGATCCCTGGCCGGAACAGCAGCGCCGCCTTGATCCGCAACGCCGTCTGGTTGTGGAGGATCTGCTCCCACCAATGCGTCGGCACATACTCCGGCAGCACGACGTTGATGGTCGCGCCCGGGTTCTGCTGCTGCAGCTCGACAATGTACGACACCAGCGGTCCGACCAGCGACCGGTATGGCGACTCGATCAGCATCAGCCGTACATCGGTGCCCAGCGCCTCCCAGCCATCGTGCATCTGGGCCATCGCCACCTCGTCGTCCGTGATGTGCACCGCGACAACCTCGTCGGTGATCGAGCGCGCGTAGGCCAGCGTTTGCAGCGTCACCCGGTTGAGCGACGAGATCGGCAGCACCGCGATGACCTGCACCGGTTCCGCGCGGAACGGCGTGGTGGTCTCCAACTCGGCCGACGCGATCGCGTAATGCCGGTGGATCGCCCGGAACCCGAGCACCAGCACCGGGATCAGCACGATCACCATCCACGCCCCGTGCGTGAACTTCGTGAACGCGACGACGATTGCCACGACGCCCGTCGCGATGGCGCCGAGGCCGTTGAGCAGCCGGGATGTCCGCCAGCCGGGCTCCCTTTTCCGCTGCCAGCGCACCACCATGCCGAGCTGCGAGAGCGTGAACGAGGTGAAGACGCCGACGGCGTAGAGCGGGATCAGCCGCTCCGTCTCGCCCCCGAACAGCGTCAACACGATCAGCGAGAGCACGCCGAGCGTCACGATCCCGAACGAGTAGGCGAGGCGGTCGCCGCGGAACGTGAACTGGCTTGGCATGAAGCGGTCGCGCGCCATGAAATACGACAGGCGCGGGAAGTCGGAGTAGGCGGTGTTCGCCGCCAGCACGAGGATCGCCATCGTCGCGAACTGCATGGCGTAGTAGGCGACGTTCGTCCCGCCGAAGACGCTCCGCGCGATCTGCGAGACCACCGTCTCGTACCCCGCTTCCGCCTGGTCCATTGGCACGGCGCCGTACTGGTGAGCGAGGAAGGTGATCCCGCTGAACGTCACCGCGAGGATGCCGATCATCCACGTCAGCGTCGTGCGGGCGTTGCGCCATTCCGGCGGGCGGAACGCCGGGACGCCGTCGGAGATCGCCTCGACACCGGTCAGCGCCGCGCAGCCGGACGAGAACGCGCGCAGGATCAGGAAGACCCCGATCGAGCCGCTCCCGACCATGGCCTCCCGCGACGGCTCCTGCACGTCGAAGCCGCTCGTGGCGTTGCGCACGATCCCCATCGCCAGCATTCCCATGATCGCGACGAGGAACAGGTAGGTCGGGACCGCGAAGATCGTGCCGGACTCGCGGATACCGCGCAGGTTGAGCACCGTAATCAGGAGGATGAACAGCGCGCCGGTAAGCACGAGATGCTGGTGCAGGCTCGGGAACGCCGAGACCATGGCCGCGACCGCCGACGAGATCGACACCGCGACGGTCAGCACGTAGTCGACCAGCAGGGCGCCACCCGCCACCAGTGCTGGCGTGGTGCCGAGGTTGTCCTTCGCGACGATGTAGGAGCCTCCGCCGTGCGGATAGGCCTTGATGGTCTGCCGGTACGACGCCCCGACGATCAGCAGCAGCGCCACGATCGCCGCGCCGATCGGCAGGCTGAGCGATAGCGCGCCGAGCCCGGCCAGCAGCAGCACGCGCAGGATCTCCTCGCTCGCGTACGCCACCGAAGAGAGCGCATCCGAGGAGAGGACGGCGAGCGCCTTGGTCTTCGTCAATCGCTCGTGGGCCGCGGCCGCCGTTGTGAGTGGCGCGCCGATCAGGAACCGCTTGCTACGCAGCAGCATGCGTCGCATGCCGCCCGTGCCCTCCAGCGACGCCTCCGACGCGATCAGGAATCCCGGCCGCACCGGCTTCAGGTCGTCGGAATGCCGCCGCACGACTTTCACGTAGCGATCACCGGGGTGCGTGCCCCGTCGCCGGAGGGTGCCGGTCAGGTCCGGGCTGATCTCCGGGCCACGGTGAGGCCGGCTGCGCACCTTCGGCCGGGGCGCGTCGCCGGGCTGCGTACTGTGCGGGTCAGGATCTTGGTCGCTCATGCGAAGTTCCCGTGTCAGGGGGTCGGGTGGTCGCGACCGCGCATTGCGCGACCGACGGCGATCCGGCCCCTGCCTGCGCGGCGCGGATACGGCGCACCGTGGCCCCGGTAGCCTTGTTGTGTGGGGGCAACTGCATAGCTTACGCCCGTCATAAGCGGATCGCAAGGTTGCGTCCATGGGCTCCCGTACGTCGTATGATGGAATGTACGTATATGGCACGACGTCGGGGCACGTTGTCCGGGTGCGAAACGCCGCGGCCTCCACAGCCGTTAGGATGATCGAGAACCGACATCGAAGGGTGCCTGTGAGGAGCGATTTCATCATGATGAAGAAGACGACGTCGTCCAGGGCGATGGCATGGCTGGGGCTGGTGATGCTCCTGCTTTCCATGAGCCCGATCGGGATGCAGGTCGCCGCGGCCCAGGCCAACGGCCAGCCGGCCGCCGGGGAGCGCGAGGTCGCCCAGGGGACGGGCAGCTTCCTGGAGGTCCACGTCTCGGAGTGCGACCCCGGCACGACCGGCACGGCGCAGCAGTTGCGCGACGTGTGCCACGACAACGGTCTCGCGGACGTCACGATGACCGTCCGCTCCGTCGATACCTCGCTGGGCATCGACCAGGACAAGACCACCGAGCGCGTGAACAACGCCGGCCCCGGCATCATCAATACCGGCACCATCCCGGCCGGTGAGTACCGCGTCGAGGTCGACCTGCCGGACGACGGCAACACCTTCGTCGTCGGCTGCGAGTTCTTCGACCGCAACGAGACGGTCCCGGTGACCCCGGAGAACGCCAGGCAGTTCAACGTCACCGTCCCGCAGGGCGAGGATGTCGTCTGCGATCTCTACGTGATCCCGGTTGAGCAGACCGGCGCCCAGTTCGACTTCACCGTCACCGCCTGCGAGCGCGCCGACATGCCCGGCGACGGCCGCACCTTCGATGAGCTCGCCGCGAGCTGCACCGGCCAGCCGGAGCAGCCGATCGAGTTCACCCTCGTCCGCCCGGACGGCACCGAAACCACGGCGACGACGGAGACGACGACCGTTGACGGCCAGCAGGAGACGCACGTCGTCTTCAGCGACCTCCCGGACGGCAACTACAGCGTCTATAGCGATGTCCCGCGCGATGAAGGGGCAGACTATCTCTTCTGCACGTACGAGGGCCAGCCACTGTACGAGAAGGACTTCAACGACCAGGGCGTGACGACGTTCACGAACATGCTCGGCGAGCAGGTCGAGTGCGACTGGTTCGTCGTGACCGTTGGCCAGGCGGATGCCGCGCCGACCGCCACGACGGCGCCAACCGCCACCACCGCCCCGACGGCGACCACCGCGCCCACTGCCACGACGGCCCCGGCCGCGACGACCGCCCCAACGGCGACCATGGGGCCAGAGGGTGACCTCACCGAGGCGCCGCCGGTCTCCATCGCCGCGGTCGACGGCACCGCGACCCTCACGCTCGACGTCAATACCTGCGAGATGGGCTACACGCCGTCCGACGACCCGGCTGCCTGGGCCGCGGACTGCACCACGCCCACGACCGATGTCGGCTTCACCGTCCAGGCGCCGGACGGCACGCAGCTCACGGCGACCACCGACGAGAACGGCGCGGTTGTCTTCACCGGCCTGCTGGGGGACTACGGGCTCTACAGCAACGTCCCGCTCGAGGCCGCCACGGAGTACATCTTCTGCTCCGTCGACGGTGGCGATGTCTACGCCAAGGAGTTCTCGACCGCGGGCGTGACCTCGTTCACGAACTTCCTGCCCGATGAGCAGGTCGACTGCAGCTGGTACATCGTGCCGCAGAACCTGCGCACCGATGAGACCGGTGGCACCGTCACCGTCCACCTCGCGGCCTGCCCGCCGGACTATCAGGGCTCGAACTACTACAACGATTGCCACAGCAACGGCGTGGCGGACATGCCCTACACCCTGACCGGCCCGGCCGGCGAGGTGACCAAGGACACCGTCATCGAGAGCACCTCCGGACCCGGCGTGGTGACCTTCACCGGCCTTCCGGAAGGCGACTACACGCTCGCCGGCGGCCCCCCGCAGGACTTCGGCACCGTTGTGCTTTACTGCTCCGAGCCGTCCACCGGCCAGGAGTTCGGCGCGACCATGGATGGCGGCATCGCCCGCTTCACCCTTGGCGCGCAGCAGAGCATCCTCTGTGACTGGTACTTCCTCGGCGAGAACGCCCAGGGCGATGTGACCCCGACCCCGGAGCCAACCCAGGCGCCGCAGAAGGCCGAGATCCTCGTCACCATGTTCCAGTGCGACCCGAACATGGACATCGCCGGCGCGACCTTCGGCACGCTCGACAGCGAATGCGACCAGACGGTCAATGATGTCCCGATCTCGCTCGGCATCCCGGGCGGTACGCCGCTCCAGGCAAACACCGGCGCGTCCGGCGACGGCGCGCTCCGCTTCTATGACTTGCGCTCCGGCGATTACGTGATGAAGCCGACCCTCCCGCAGGGCTACACGAACGCGGCCGTCTTCTGCCAGATCGGCGACGGCGACGTCTACCAGAAGCCGATCCAGGCCGGCAGCACCACCTTCGTCAACGTCTCCGGCGAGCAGATCGCCTGCTCCTGGTTCGTCGTCCCGCCGGTGCCGGCCCAGCAGCCGCAGCAGCCCGCCGGGCCAACCGGCTCGATCACGATCCGCGAGTTCCTCTGCGAGGGCGACGCAGGCTCGATCAAGGACTGGGAGCAGGAGTGCACGCCCGGCTCGGCCGGGACGGCATTCACCCTGACCGCCAGTGACGGCTCGCTGACCCGCAACGCGGCCCCGAACGACCAGGGCGTGCTCGTCTTCGGCGAGCTGCCGGACGGCTACTACGAGCTGGACCAGGACAACGGCGTCTGGTGCCGCGCGGCGGCCGAGCGCGTCGATAGCCGCAGCCGCGTCATCGTTAGCGGCGGCGCGAACACCGACGTCTTCCTCTACCAGTGCAACCAGAGCGTCGACCTGCCGAACACCGGCGCCGGCGTCGCCGCTTCCCTGCGGGACCGCTCGCAGGACTCCGCGCTGCTCCTCGGCCTTGCCGCCCTGCCGCTCTTCGCGCTCGCCCTGTGGCAGCACCAGCGCTCGCGCAGCGAGGTTGCCCCGGCGCCCGTCCGCCGCGCATCCGGCACGACCGGTCCGACGTTAAGGAAGCAAGAGGGGCGTGACGGAATTCGCTTCCGCTAGGCCCGTAACCTGGCGGGAATGGCGTCGCCGTTCCCGCCAGCAAAGCCGGGGTGGTCATGTAGAATGTGACCGCAGGATTCTTGGACGTGCACGCACGGATACACCATACGCGCAAGGACTGGTTATCAATGAAGCTCACGCGTAGATCTGTGATTGGGGCACTGATGGGCGGTGCGGTCGTCGGCGGCAGCGCGCGCGACGCGTTCGCCAACACCGGCGCCCAGCTCCCGACCTGGGGCGAGGCGGAGGTCGCCCGCGCAGGGTCGCTCGGCATGGAGGCCACATCGGCCGCCACCGCGCTTTCGGCCGAGCCGCAGGTTCCCGTTGCCATCGCCATCCCCGATGCCGGGGTTGACGCCGAAATCGAAGTCAACAAGATCATCGACGGCCAGATGCTCGACCCGACCGGTCCGTGGATCGTCTCCTGGTATGAGGGCACCGGCCTGATCGGCGAGCCGGCCCGCAATCTGCTCATGTCCGGCCACGTCGATTACTGGGGGGTCGGCCCGGCCATCTTCCGCAGCGTCGCCTCCCTCGGCGAAGGCGCGCAGGTCACCGTCTATGGCGCCCAGGGTGCCGTCGCGACCTACGGCGTCGAGTATGTCGAGCGCATCCGCACCGCCACGCTGACCGAGGAGAAGCTCGCCGAGATCACCGGTCCGACGCCCTATGAGGCCGTCACCCTGATTACCTGTGGCGGTGAGTTCGACTACGACCGTGGCGAATACCTCCAGCGCGATATCATCCGCTGCCGGCTCATCTCGACCGATCCCGGCACATCCGAGACGGCCACCCAGCCGGAGCAGGTGCAGGAAACCCCGCCGCCGGCACGCCCGGAGGGCAAGCCGGCGACGGTCAACCAAGATGGCGTCAATGTCCGCCCGGACGCATCGACCGCCGGCGCGCCGGTCACCACGGTGAACAGCGGCGACACGGTGACCGTCACCGGCGACCCTGTCGACGCCGAGGGCTACACCTGGTACCCCGTCACCCTCGAGGACGGCACCAAAGGCTGGATCGTCGGCGACTTCCTCGACCTCGCCGACTAACCTGCGCGCGACCTCGGTAGGGGTCGGCTTCATAAGCCGGCCCCTACCGCAGGTCGATACTCCGCGCAATCGAACGCCACGCAAACCGGCCGGCTCACGACAATGACCGGCCCTTCGGTCCCCGTCGTCTCGCACCCTCATTAGCCGTACAGCCGCCCTCGTGGCCGACTCCGGTCGCAGATGCAACCGGCCACGAGGGCCGCTGTACGCATGGCAGCGCGTTGTACGGCCTCCGGCTCCCCCTACAGCGTATGCACGAACAAACTACTGACCGACTCGCCCTCGTGGATGTTGTGGATCGCCTTCGCCAGCAACGGCGCAATCGACAGGATCGTCATGTTCGGCAGGCGCTTCTCCTCCGGGATCGGCACCGTGTTCGTCGTCACGATCTCGGCGATGCGGTCCGCATGGCGGAACTTCTCGATCGCGTTGCCGGAGAAGATCGCATGCGTGCAAGCAATCGCGATCCGCCCGACGCCTTCCTGGTCGAGCCGGTCGATCAGCTCCAGCATCGAGCCACCCGTCGCGATCTCGTCGTCGAGCACGATGACATCCTTGCCGTGCACATCACCGACGATCGAGTCGATCACGACCTTGTCGTCCGCCAGACGCCGTTTGGAGCCAGCCGCCACCGGCAGGCCCAGCAACCGCGCGAATTGGCTCGCCGCCTTCGCGTTCCCGAGGTCCGGCGAGACGACGACCGCGTTCGAGAGATCCTGCGTCCGGAAGTGCTCGGCGATCACCGCGAGCGCGTTGAGGTGGTCCACTGGCACGCTGAAGAAGCCATGCACCTGCGGAGCGTGCAGCGCCATGGTCAACACGCGGTCAACCCCGGCGGTCACCAGCAGGTCCGCCACGAGCCGTCCCGCGATGGAGATGCGCGGCGCGTCCTTCTTGTCCGATCGGGCATAGGCGTAGTGGGGGATGACGGCGGTGATGCGGGCCGCCGAGGCGCCACGCGCGGCGTCCGCCATCAGCAGCAGCTCCATCAGGTGCTCCTGCACGGGCGGTGAGAGCGGCTGGACCAGGAAGACGTCCTGCTCGCGGCAATTGGCCTGGAGCTGGACCTGGAGGCAGTCGTTGCTGAAGCGGCTGAACTCCGCGTGGGCGAGGGGCTTGCCCAGACCGTCGCAGATCTCGTTCGCGAGCTGGTTGTGGGCGGTTCCGGAAAAGATGGCGATATCACGCATGGGGCAGGGGGTGCTCCTGGGGCTTCGGCACGCGCCGAACGGGTCAACCCGTTGATCGTACCCGTCATTCCCACGCCCGCGCCACAGGTGGGCGCTGCCGTCCGCAGTAGCATCGCACTGAAATGTGCGATGCATCGACCGAAGGTGGATCCCGGACGAGGAGAGGATACGTATCGGGTCATCGCTTCCCTCGATGCATCTGCCCGGTGCAACGTACTGGGTAGCCCCGGCCCCGAGGTGGCCTGGGACGCTGGCAGACGGGCATCTCGCCAGTGTCGTCCCGTTATCGACGCTTGGAGCACCTGAAGGTACCACTGCGCGCCGATTCCTCGGCCACTATGGGGCCGAGGCTACCCATGAGGTCCCCGGTGTCGGTCAAGCGCCACGCACAAGAGCGCCCCGGCCCGGATCGCTCCAGACCGGGGCGCTCGCCCCTCCCGTTGGTGTTCAGGATCTACTGGCCGCCGCAGGCACTCCACAGACCGGCGCCCTGGGCCTCCGCCTCGGCTTCCGTCTGCTGCAGCCACCCCGCGAACCGCGTGTTCGGCTCGCTGATGTCGGCTTGCGCCGCGCCCTCGGCGATCAGCTGCTGCGAGACCAGCACCGGCTGTCCGGCGTCGTTCGTCACCCAGACGTCCCGCACCAGGTTGCCCCGGGCATCCACGTCCGTCGACTGCCGCTCGATCGTCACCGTCTGCCCGGCGACCAGCGCGCGGTTTGCCTCCGTCGCCTCACCCGCGTAGCAGGCGTCGCCCGTCGGAACGTCCAGGCTGAGGTAACGGACCGTTGTCTGCACGCCGTCGATCTCGACCACGATCGTCTCGCCGTCGATCACGTCGACCACCGTGCCCTGCAGCAGGTCGGACTCGACGCGCGGGCCCTCGCTCATCAGCGGTGCCGGGTTCTCGATCGCCGGGCTGACGTCGATCAGCTCGCTGCCCGCCTGCAGCACCAGCGATGTCGCATCGGCCGGGGCCAGGAAGACCAGCGTCACCATGTGGCTCTCGCCCGGGGCCCACTGGATCGCGTCCGTCGGGCCATACGCCGGGACGTTGCCCATCAGCCCGTTCACCCACGCCGTCCCGGAGTCCAGCTGGAGCTCCGTGCCATCGGCGTAGAGGACGAAGTCCGTCATCTCGAAGACCTGCTTCTCACCGGACATGTTCTGCGCGTAGACGTCCAGCACGACCCACTGCCCGTACCCCGCGACGGAGTTGATCTGCGGCAGCTCCGGCACGGTCGCGCCCACCGACGCGCCCTCGATCGTGTAGCGGAACCCGTCCGCCACCACGGCCTGCTCCGGCGTCGTCTCCGGTAGCACGCTTGCCTCCTGGCCCGGGGCGGTTGGCGCTTCCGTCGGGGCCTCGGTCGCCGCTTCTGTCGGCTCGGTCGTCGGTTCTTCCGTCGGCGCCTGCGTAGCTTCCTCGGTCGGCGCGATCGTCGGCTCCTCGGTCGCGACCTCGGTTGGCTGCACTGTGGGCTCTTCCGTCGGGGCAACCGTCGGTTCTTCGGTCGGGGCCTGGGTCGGCTCCTCGGTCGGCGCCTGGTTGGCTCCTCCGTTGGCGCGATCACCGGCTCCTCGGTAGGCTCCGCCGTCGGCTCGACGACAACAGGCTCCTCTGTCGGTACGACTGTCTCTATCGGCGCCGTTGGGTCCTGGATCTCCTGCGTCGGCACGACGTCCACCGTCTCAGGAAGCTCCGTCGTCGCCCCGCCCACACCCGCGGTCGGGTCGACCGGCTGTGGCTCCTGCGCCGTCTCCGCCTGTGTCGGCTCCGCGGTCGGCTGGACCACGGCAACCGGCTCATCGGTCGGCTCCGCGACCGCAACCTCTGGCTGCGAAGCCGCGCCGGACCCACTGCCGGACGTGCCGTCACCGGTGGTGCCGCGACCCTGCTCGATGGCCTCCGGCGCCTCGCTCAGCGCCAGCTCCTCGTCGTCACCGCCAAGACCGAGCCGCTCCTGGATCGTCGTCGGGATACGATTCCGCACATCGGCAAGCGTCCAGCCATATTTGTCGTGCGCGACGTAGCCGAACCCGAACGCCAGGAGCAGCACCATCGCCGCCGTCGCCAGCCACGGACCAGCGGCGCTGCGCCGGGCCGCCGGAGCGGGCGCCATGTGCTGTGCGTCATCGTCGCGGACGGTCGTGCCGTCTTCACGAGTGCCCTGCTTGCGCGCGGCTCGGCTCACGGACGCCGGCACCGGGGTGGGCTCGGCCATCGCGCGGCGCCGGTCGGCCAGCGTCTGCATCGGGCGGTCTGTGGTGCGGGATTGCGCCTGTGCCGTCTGCTGTGGCGCTGGCATCGGGGCGATCGCGGCGGATTCCTGCGGCGGCCACGCTTCTGGCGCGCGTCGTCCGGCGCCCATGTCCTCATCGTCGAGCGCGGGGAGGGCGACGGCCTTTGCCGCGCCCACGGTGTCCTTCCAGTTCGGGATCAGCACGCCGCCCGCGTCCGGCGTCTTCGGCAGCGGCCGGCCGGTCAGCACGGCGACGAGCTCGACCGCTGCACCACGCCCCTCACGCACGCGCAGAAGCACCGGATGGGCATCGCCGGAGACGCCGACCGGATTGATAAACAGCCGCACGCCGTTCTCTGCCGCCAACGCCGGCTGCGGTCGCAGCCAGGTGCGGGGGAAGTCGAGCATGATCTGGTCGTTGGCGATCAGCGCCAACCGCTCGGACGTCACCGCGAGCAGCGCCGGCATGTCGACGACGCCACCGACGATGAGGACCTGCCCTTCCCACTGGATGCTCTCCGCCTCCAGCGGTTGCCATATATGGAAGGATGGACGGTCGACCAGAGGCAGGTCGGCCGAACGTGATGTGGAGCGCTCTGGAGTGCTGGGCATGGTCTAGGAATCCTCCCCCGGTGGTCCCGTCTGGCCCGCGCGTCACCGTTGCCGGGTGATGTCGCGGTGATCGTTGATGCGAGTGAGGCAGCCAGCCCGGATACGGGACAGGACCCGGGCACCTCTGGCCCGCAAGGGCATGACGCAGGCGTATACTGGTCTGGCATCGGCACAAACCTCAGCCACCGATGATGCCGTCAATGGTGGCCGAACAATATGTACGTACACTATAGCACGTCATGGAACCCGTCAACAGGCGTGGTGGGGCGTACGTTCGCGGTGAATGGGCGTCCTTAGGCCCGCACCTTGTGTGCGGGTGTCTGGTACGCGGTTCCGCCCGCACACAAGGTGCGGGTCTACTCGTTGGGAGAGCTTGGAGGCGCGGAAGAGGTTATCCGCCGATTAGGCGGTGCGCGATCAAGGCCAGATGGAGGGTGAGGCGCGTGTTCGGCGCGTCGAGGTCCGCTGTCAGCACCTGCCGGATCTGCCGCAGCCGGTATCCCAGCGTGTTGCGATGGATCCCCAACACCTCCGCCGTCTGCCGCTGCGACCCGCCCTGTTCCAGATACACCCGCAGTGTTTCTTGCAGGATGCCGCGCGCATCTTCCCGTAGCAGCGCGCCGACGTGCGTGTCCCGATACTCCTGCAGCAAGGGCGTCTCCCAGAGCGGGTAGAGGAGGCGATAGGCGCCGAGCGCCGGGCCATCGTCGAAGCGCAGCATCTGGCGCGGCACCAACCCCTGTGAGAGGAGCGTCGCCAGGAAACGTGCTTGCCGCATCGCTTCCGGCAACGCGTGGGGCCCCTCGGCCGGCGCGGAGATCGCCGCCCATGTCCCGGCCGTCCCGATGTCTCCCGGGTGCAGGAAGCGGTGCCCGGGTTGCTCGGCCACGATCAATGCGTGCACGCCATCGGCCTCCCCCGCGGGCAGCACCTCGCCCAACGGCCGCAGCGCGCGCTGCATCGCCGAGGCGATCGTGCCGTCCGGATAGAGCGCCACGCGCAGGGCCTGTCCAGCGCGGATCCCGGCCCGGTGCGCTTCTTCCAGCCGCTGCGACGGAGAGGCGGCCGGGTCGTTGTAGAGCAGGTGGTTCAGCGCCGCGATCTGCTCCGACCCGCCGGGAGGTGCGGCGGCGGTTGCCGTGAGCGCTCGCTGGATGCCCGCCGCCACGCGGTCGGCGGCGTAGCGGATCAGCGCGTGGTGCCGCGGGGCAATGGGGCCGATCCAGAGATGCTGCCCGCGCAGGAAGGGTCGCCCGATCCACGCCGCCGAGGCCGGGTCCGGGATATCGCGGCTGTTGCCGGTTGTGAACGTCACCGTGCCGGACGGCGCGGTGATCGTCAGCGGGGTGGAGAGGAGGCGCGAGAGCTCGTCGATCAGCTCGGCGGGCCGGACGTTGCGCGCCGCCAGCTCGCTCACCCGGTGGTCGATGTCGGCCGCCGTCTGCAGCGCCTCGCGCCGCCGCTGCGACATCAACCGGTTCAGGTCGCTCTCGGTGTCGGCGTCGATGCGCGGCAGGCGAAGGATCGGCACGGCGCTCTGGACCACGCTGACCACCGGCGCGTCGGTCAGTACCCCGGCGATCGGCTGCATCGCGATCTCGCCGACCAGCCGCGCAAACGGCACGCCGGTCTCCGCGATCACCCGTTGCGGCAGCACGATCAGCTCGCCGCCTCGCAGGTGTGGCAACATCGGGGGTGTCGGCCGCGCCGAAAGCACCCAGTCCACCTCCCGCTCAAGCAGATCGCGGTCACCCGTGCCGGCGTGGCGCGACGAAACGGCCTGCAGGCGCGTTTCCCACGCGAGCAGGTCGTAGAGCGTGACAGCGCCTGAGATAGACTCCATGGAGTGATGGGCCTTTCCACACCCGGCGGTCGGGTTACTGGTCACATCTTAACAGCACGCCGTGGCGGATCACGGCGGCCCGGAATGCCCGGACAGGACGGGATATGCGCGGCGTACAGGCGCTTTTGGCAACCTCACAACAACGGATGCGCTCGGCGATGGTCCTCGCGGTGGCCAGCCTCGGCGGGCTGCTCGCATTCCTGTACCCGTTCGTCCTGCCCGGTATCTCGCAAGCGACCGATGACGCCGCGGCCCATACCGGGGCCGCGCCGTTGCTCTTCGCCGGTGTGACGATTGTCAGCCTGCTCGCGACGCTGATCACGATCTCCGACGACCAGGCCGGCGTCGGGCGCTCCAAGACGATCGCCCTGCTCGGCGTGCTCGTCGCGATCGACGCGACGCTGCGCCTTGTCCCGAGCATCGCCGGGGCCTCGCCGGTCTTCCTGCTGATCATCCTTGTCGGGTTCGTGTTCGGGCCGCTGATGGGGTTCCAGATGGGCGCGCTGACGCTGCTGCTCTCTGGCTTCATCACCGGCGGCATCGGCCCCTGGCTGCCGTTCCAGATGCTCGCCAGCGGCTGGATCGGCATGACCGCCGGCTGGCTCCCGCATCCCGTCTCCGAGCGTGCGCGGATCGTGATGCTGGCCGGGTTTGGGGCGCTCTGGGGGCTGGTCTTCGGTGCGCTGATGAATATCTGGTTCTGGCCGTTCACCGCGCCCGGCGCCGGGGCTGACGCCTCGCTCTACTGGTCGCCAGATCTTTCATTGGCCGAGACGGTCGAGCGCTACACCCGCTTCTACCTCGTCACCTCGCTGCCGTTCGACGCCTTGCGCGCCCTCGGGAACATCCTGCTGCTCGTCATCCTCGGTCGCCCCATCCTGCGCCTGCTCGAGCGCTACCGCGCCCGCTTCGCCTGGGAGTCGTGGGAGGATGTCGAAGCGCACGTCAGCATGGAGCCCGGTTCGACCTAATCGATTGAGGTCGGTAGCCGCGGGCAGAATCAGGTGAATGACGGTCATCACCTGGGACATGGTCTGAGCGGCGGCGACGCCGATTCGCTGCTGCAGCCGTTCGATGCTGATCGAGCGGATCTGGTCGCACATGATGACCGAGTCTGACGGGAGTCCCGCTTCGCCGGCAGTGATCTCAACGTGCGTCGGGATGTGGCGATTGGTCCGGGTCAGCGGGACGGCAACGCAGAGGCTATGCGGGAGGGCGTTGAACTGGTCCGACGATACGATCAGGACTGGACGTCGTCCGCCTTGCTCTCGGCCAACGATTGGGTCGAGCCACGCCATCCACACCTCGCCCCGTCGTGGCAGTTCGTCAGGAGACATGGCGTTCCTCATCCTCGAACCGCTCGTTCGGGTCGAGACCGTCCATCAGTGTCGCATCCCACTCCGCCAATTCGTCCTTGTAGGCCTGCCAGGCGTCGGGATCCTCGCGGAGCCGACTGTAGGCCTCCCGGCTCTCCTGCCAGAATTGGCGCTCACGGTAGTGGTCGATCGCCGCGTCGAGCACTTCTCCGAGGGATCGATGCTCCCTCGTGGCGAGGTCCTTAAGCGCTTCGTGGGTGCGCCTACTGATGCGGACAGTTGTGGATGCCATGGGCACCTCCCTGCCGGTTTCGTTACCATCCTGTATGCATAACAGTATACACCGACGGGTACATCCGATCTGGTGGATGCAGCGGATCACCATTTCGGAAAGCCTCAGGCGTGACGCTCTCGGCATGCTCGTATAGGATGAATCTCGGGAGGGAACAGACGAAAGATCAGGGTCGGCTGGGCGGGATGCGCGCCACAGCCATGTACCCGACCGCTTCGTCGGATCCGCGTGTGCCCAGCGGTCCGCGAGCGGGAAGCACCGGGAGAGGTGCATGTCACAGGACGAATTATTCGGAACGTGGTTGCGCCGCCAACGGACACGCGAGCGTGACTGGACCCAGGTCGAGTTGGCCCACGCGGTGTTCTGTTCCGAAACGATGATCCGGAAGATCGAGCGGGGCGAACGCCAACCGGCGAAGGACCTCGCCGAGCGCCTTGCGCGCGTGATGGGTGTTTCGGAGCCCGCGGTGGCCGATTACGTTGCCTGGGCGCGTGGTCTCGCGGGGCCGCCCGAACCGGCCAGTAATGGGCAGGGCATCCAGTTCAGCGGTTCCGGCTATACGTTGGATACCGTGCTGGTCCCGCTCGACACCGTCGCATCGTTTGGCGAGGAGCAGCCCCGCGTTGTCAGGCTGGCGGAGCCGTTCCTTGGAAGGTGGCAGTGGGCGGCGGTGCCCCTGGCGTCGCTCGTCGATCAGCGACCCGCTCCACCGTGTGCGGGCGACGGATGCAACGGGCTCGATCCGGAAGAGGCCGGTTGCGCCGAAGGCTCGCTTACGGTCGACGGCGAGAACATCGTCGACCCTGCATCCGGTGAGCTGGTCGCCATGCTCGAGCTGCGGTTTTCCCGCCTCTGCCAGACGAACTGGGTCCGCATCACCCGCTACGCGCGCTCCCCGCTGCGGATGGAGGCGTATCTGCGCGACGGGGACGGAAAAATCCTCGAACCGACACGTGTCGTCGTCGAGCGGGACCAGGTCTATGGGTATGGCGGGATGTGGTACATGCCGAAGGGGGAGCGCCTGCAAGCCTGCGGCGTTGTTGAGGGCCTGGATGAGGCTCGCGCCAGGCTGCATTAGCGCCGGGCGAGGTGGGAGGGATGCCGCACTGGTTGGGGGATCAGTACGACATCCCCATCCACCTTACTTTTCTACTTTATGTGCCATTGCGGCTCCCGACCGGTACCGTGGCGGGACAGGAACCGGACAAGAAACGGACAACTACTCCGGCTCGTCCGCGACGTTCCAGAGCAGGATCGCGGTCCCGATGACCGCCGTGATGACGTGCATCGCGACCAGCACGAGCTTGAAGCTCGTCGTCGCCCCCGCCAGTGTCAGCGGCGCTGCCAGCGAGGCGATGAACACCACCGCCGCGATCAGCGCGAACATGATGACCGGATGGGTGGTCCACCGGCAGAGCAGCGCCAGCAGCACGCCGCCCAGCACCAGCGGGATGATGGAGTAGAGCATCACCGCGCCGAGCCCGAACGCCTCGGCGCTCTCCGGCAGCGTGTCCGGGATCCATCCGGACGAATTGGCGATGAAATAGAGGAAAAGGTTGAGAACCAGCACGACAACGATGGCGGAGAACGTGTTGCGCACGATAACGCCGATACCGGTCCGTTGCTCATCGAAGGTGGACACCTGCATGGCCAAAGCTCCCGAGACCGGCGATGTGGTGCGGAAAGACGACGTCCGGGATCGGGGAGAGAAGACCCGGGGGTAGGAACAAATCGTAAGGAACCGGTCTCTCGTATGCCCATTCTATCGGACGGTGTAAAGCCCTCTACGATCGAGGCGGACCTTGCCGTACGCGCTGGAGCAATCGCTCTGGCGTGTCGCGCTCGGTGTCCCACCGGCTCTCGATAAACCATGTCGCGCCCGCTTCGGCCAACGCCGCGACCCGCTCACGGGAGGCATCGTCGTCTTCCGTGACGCCCTCGACCACGATGTCGAACGGCGCATCGCCCGCCCGATGCTCCCGTACCCAGGCGGCGATCTCTCGCACGGTCTCCGAGCCGACATGCTTGAACGGATCGTTCACGTCCATCGGGATCACGCCGTCCCAGCGGACTGCCCGCTGCATCGACTTCTCGCGCGGCCAGGCACCGACATTCCAGATCGGGATGCGCGGCCGCTGCACCGGCGTCGGCCGGAACACCATCTCGCCCGTCTGGTACTGCTCGCCCTCGAACGAGAAGGGCTCGCCCGTCCACGCCTTGGCGAGGAACGCCAGCGTCTCGTCCAGCCGCTGCGCGCGGATCTTCCGGTCCGCCGTATCGGTGCTCACCTTCGAGATCCCGGCGTCCGGTGTCGCCCCGAACGCGACCGGCATCACCAGCCGCCCCTTCGAGAGGTGGTCGACCGTGATCGCCTCCCTCGCCACCTTCCACGGGCGGCGCCGTGGCAGCGCGAAAACCATCGCTCCGAGCGTGACGCGCTCCGTGATCGTCGCCATCGCCCCGAGCAGCGTCCAGGGGTCGAACGTGTCCATCTCGCCGACGCTGATGCCGTCCCATGTGAAGACGCCGTCCCAGCCGTGCGCCTCCGCCTCCCGCGCCATCTCCAGCACCTGATCGACCGATCCGTACGACGCCACAAAACCGTATTTCACGGGCATACCTCCAACTCGCTGATACCGATCGATGGGGCCCGCGCTGAATGCGCCAGAACAGGATAGGGAAGAACGCGGACAATCGCCGTCCGCGTTGCCCGAGATCGTCCGTTATGCATCAATGCCAGCAACCTAGGTGTAGCGGAGGACGTGCGGCCGCTGAGGCCGAGATCCGGTCGCGTTCTGGTCGCAATGTCCTCCTTCCAGTCACATCGCTATCATCCGGCACGATCCGAGAAGCGGACACGGTACCGATCCGGCACCATACAGTGATGAGGCAATCGTATGGAAGAAGGAGTCCGCACACCATGTTCTTGCCTGAAGGTCTGGCCTCGTTCCACGATGCCATGCACGGGCTGGTCGACGACGGCACCGTCCCCGGCGTCGTCACCCTCCTTGCTCAGGACGACGAGGTCCACATCGACGCGGTCGGGGTGGGCCCACTCGCCTCCGGCGCGCCGATGCGGGACGACGCCATCGTCCGCATCCAGTCCATGACGAAGCCGATCCTCGCCGCCGCGACGATGCGGCTCGCTGAACGTGCGGACGTACGCCTGGGCGACCCCGTCGAGCGCTGGCTGCCGGAGCTGGCGAACCGGAAGGTACTGCGCACACCGGCGAGTGAGCTGGACGACGTCGTTCCCGCCCGACGCCCGATCACGGTCGAGGACCTGCTCACCTGTCGCTCCGGCTATGGGATGGTGATCGGCGAGAGCCCGATCTCGCGGGCGATGCGGGAGCGCGGTGTCGACGTTGGCCCTACGGCCCGCCTCTGGCCGTCGGACACCTGGCTTGCGCGCCTCGCCGAGTTGCCGCTGATCCACCAGCCCGGTGAGGGATGGCGCTACCACATTTCGTTCGACATCCTCGGCATCCTGCTCTCGCGCGTGGCGGGCACGAGCCTGGAGGATCACCTGCGGGAGACGATCTTCGACCCGCTCGGCATGCCGGATACCGCGATGTTCCTCGACGGCGAGCGCGCGGAGCGCCTCGTTGCCGTCTATCACCACGACGAGAACGGCGCCCTCGTCGAGGATGAACCGGCCGGCGGCGGCTATCACGTCGGGTACCCACCGTACGACATCTCCCGCGGGGAGCTGGTCTCCACCGCGCGGGACTACCACCGCTTCGCCACCATGCTCATGCGCGGTGGCGAGATCGACGGTGTGCGGCTTCTGTCGCCCGAGTCCGTCGCCATGATGACGCGCGACCACATCGGACTCGGCACAGAAGACGCCCGACAGCTTCTTTCCCGGCTTCTGGGACACGACCGGCTGGGGCTACGGCACGGGCATCCTGACCGCGCGCGACGATTACGGCCAGCCCGGCCGCTACAGCTGGTCGGGCGGCTACGGCACCATCTGGTTCAACGACCCGAACACCGGCCTGATCGGCATCGCGCTCATGCAGGTCCTGCTCGGCGGCCCGATGATGAGCGCCATCGACGCCTTCTACCGTGCCGCTTACGGCACGATCACGTCCTCGTAGGGGGCGATCGCGTATCGACCCGATCGACATGAAGGGCACCTTCGGGTGCCCGAATGTCGATACCGAGGATGCGGGGACCACCTACGCCGTCGCCTCGACCGGCGCCCTCCTCCGCACGATGTGCCCGCTGACGATGAACACCACCGCCAGCACGATGATCCCGCCGCCGATTATCACGTTTGGGCCGACGGCGTCGTTATCCAGCGTCGCCCCGAGCACCACCGCCAGCACCGGGTTGATATAAGCGTAGGTCGAGACGATCTCGATCGGCAGCGTCGCGTTCGCATACATATAGGCGCTGTAGGCCAGCAGCGACCCGGCGAGGATCAGCCACAGAAAGCCGATCCACGATCGCGTCGACACGTCGGAGAGCGAAAAGCCCTCCCACTCGCCGCGAAGGCCGCCGACCATCAGCAGCGCCAGCCCGCCGAAGAGCATCTGCACGCCGGAGTTCGCGAACGGGTGGCGCGGCATGGGCAGCGAGCGCGCCATCACCGTCCCGCTCGACCAGAACAGCGTCGAGACGAGCACCAGCAGCGCCGGGCCGATGGCGACGTTCCCGCCGGGGCCGCCGACCATGATGCCGAGCCCGACCAGGCCGGTGACCAGCGCCCCGAAAACGGCCGGGCGTGGAGCCTTCCGCGTCTGGATCGCGGTGAACAGCGACATCCAGATCGGCGTCATCGCCACGATCAGCGCAGCGAGGCTCGAATCGAGCGTCTTGAGGCCAAACCCGACCAGCCCCGGACCGCCGAGCAGCATGAGGATCCCGACCAGCGCCGCCGAGCGCAGCTCGGGACCGGAGATGCGGAACGTACCCCGGCGCCAGGCCGGGATGCCCATCGCCAGCAGGATCGGCGCGGCGAACAGGAAGCGCCCGGCGGTCATCGTGAACGGCGGGATCGTCTCCACCGCGGCCGACATACCCAGGTATGTCGAGCTCCAGACGATCCAGACCGTGAGCAGGGAGAGCCAGGGCAGGAGACCCCTGCCGGAAGAAGCGGGCATGTCGCGGCGTCCATGTGTGCAGAATAAGGATCCGGTGCAGGAACTGCCGGATCAGTGTAGGCGACCAGACCCGCGCTGCAAACCCGCCCGCGCGCCGTTTACCACGTCGTCCTCCTGAGCGAATGCGAAGGATCCCAGGCGAAGCCGGAGCACCCGGCAGATTTCCCGCCGACCGGTACCAACCTTCGTGATGCACCCGGCATTATCCGCGCAACGCCACCTAGATCGGCGGCTCCTCAACCGCCGATGTCCAGCTCGTCACCACCTCAGGCACGCGGAACTCGTCCCGCGCGTACAGCGCCTGCAGGTCGGCCAACGACGCGCCCGGCGACGCCATGATCCGCGCCGCCTCGTCGACCATCGCCCGCTGCGCATCCGTCAGCGTGGCCCACTCGGCACTGATCCCCCAGTCGTCCCAGAGGATCATCTCGCGCTTGTTCAGCGCCGCCAGGTCGTGCACCACGTTGTGCAGCAGGTAGGGCCAGCCGCGCAGCTCCGGGATCTCCAGGAACGGCGAGACGACGTACCGCTCCGGGTCGTCGCCACCCTCCCGGCAGCGCAGCCAGGCCTCCGGTGCGACGATGAACCGGTCGCGCGGGAGGTCCAGCGGGTCCAGCACGACACCATCCGTTCGGGTCGATGTGCCCCGGGTGCAGCTCCGGGTCAACCAGCCGCCAACGCGCCTCGGCGGCGTCCCATACCTCCGCGACGACATGGTCGACGGCGTACCCCTTGAAGAAGTACGTCGCGAACCCGACTCGCGACCGCGCCGGGATGCCATGGTGCCGCGCCAGCGAGACGAACAGCAGCGTGAAGTCGCGGCAGCAGCCGACCATCCGCTCCTTCGGCACGCGTGTCTCGCCGAGCGGCGCGCCGGACAGCTCCGCGATCCGGCCCAGCATCGCGTCGGCGTAGCGCAGGTCGACCTCCGCGATCCGCTCGGGCGTGATCCCGTTCTCCGCCCAGTCGCCGTCGCCCCGATAGTGAAAGACCAGCGGGGTGATCGCCGCGCGCATCGCCGCGAGGTCGCGCGGGACAGCGTCCAGCATCGGAGCGCGCTCGCCGGGATCGGAGAAGGCGCTCTGGGCGGCGTAGGAGGAGAGGGCGGTGTCGTCGGTGGGCATGAGGGCCTCCATGGGCGAGTGACAGGTTGCTCGCTGCATCATACGCACGCTGCCGGCGGCGGCGCATCTCCGATAGAATCGTCTCAACGTAACGCCTGAGCGCCGGTGCACACTATCGAAGAAGGGTCGTGGTCATGACAGTGAGACGGGAAGACCTGGGTCTGCATCTGCCGTGGTGGGTCCAGCCGCTCAACCGCGTACTCCTCGCGCTGAACCGTGTTGGCGTTCCGGTCCCGATGGCGCATGTGCTGCGCATGACCGGTCGCCGCACCGGCAAGGTCCGCGATGTCGTCATCACGCCCTTCGCGTATGATGGCCAGCGCTACGTGATCGTCGGCATCCCCGGCTCGGCATGGACGCCCAACGTCCGCCCGACCGGCACGGCGGAGCTGCGCCATGGCCGGAAGAGCGAGCCCGTCCGCCTCACCGAGGTGACGGACGACGCCGAAAAGCGCCGCGTCATGCGCGCCTACCCCTCGATCCAGCCGCCCGGCGTCTACCCGTTCAAGATCATGGGCCACGTCGACTCTTCCGAACCCGACGAGTGGGAGCGCGCCGCGTCCAAGGTCGAGCTCTTCCGCATCGACCCCATGTAGGAATCTCGTTCCTCAGTAGCGTCGGACTGGAATGTCCGACGCATCGCCCGTAGGGCGATACCGCACCACGCTCCCTGCGGGGC
>CAVUJM010000002.1:0-390116 GCA_963741795.1 uncultured Chloroflexia bacterium | reverse complement strand
CCTGAACCGCATCGTCTCACTCATGCGGCGCCGGTCGTTCAACATCGACTCAATCACGGTCGGCCACTCCGAGCAGCAGGGCGTCTCTCGCATGACGATCCAGCTGCGTGGGAACGACGACGAGGTCGAGCAGGCCTCGAAGCAGCTCTACAAGCTCCTCGAAGTGCTGAAGGTTGTTGACCTGACCGATCAGGAAGCGATGATTCGGGAGCTGGTGCTCGTGAAGGTGGCGGCGAAGGGCGCGGTGCGGGCCGAGGTCGTGCAGACGGCGTCGATCTACAACGCACGCGTGCTGGACGCGACGCCGAATAGCCTGATGATCGAGATGGCGGGCTCGGAGCACGAGATCGAGTCGTTCCTGACGATGATGCGCGTTTACGGAATTCGTGAGATGGTGCGTAGCGGCAAGGTCGCGCTGTCCCGGGTCGCCCAGAAGCGGGCGGACGGGCCGGATCGTATTCACGACACGGCGTTTGCCGCGGCAGATTAGGACTCGGGGCGGGGCGTTGCCTCGCCCCATTGATTGCGTTTTCGATATGGGCGGCCCCGGGGTGGGGTCGCGACGAAGAGGGACGTGACCCTTCGCGGGCACGGACGGAGGAACCAGCTACATGGCGGCGAAGATCTACTACGAGAACGATGCGACGTTGGCTCCCCTGCAGGACAAGACCGTGGCGATCATCGGCTACGGCGCGCAGGGACATGCCCACGCCCTGAACCTGCGGGACTCCGGGATCAGCGTCGTCGTTGGCCTCCACGAGGGCAGCAAGAGCAAGGAAAAGGCCGAGGCCGAGGGGCTGAAGGTCCTTTCCGTTGAGGACGCCGCGAAGCAGGGTGACGTCATCATGCTGCTCGTGCCCGATCACAAGCAGAAGGCGATCTACGAGGAGAGCATTGCCCCGAACCTGACCGCCGGCAAGACGCTGATGTTCGCGCACGGCTTCTCGATCCACTTCAAGGCGATCGAGCCGCCGAAGGATATCGACGTCTCGATGATCGCCCCGAAGGCTCCAGGGTCCCGCGTGCGCGAGCTCTTCCAGGAGGGCATCGGCGTGCCGGGGCTCGTCGCCGTCTACCAGGACGCCAGCGGCCACGCCAAGGAGCAGGCGCTCGCCTACGGGCGCGGCATCGGCTGCCTCATGGCCGGCATCCTCGAGACGACCTTCAAGGAAGAGACCGAGACCGACCTCTTCGGCGAGCAGGCCGTGCTCTGCGGCGGTGTCTCGGCGCTGATGAAGGCCGGTTTCGAGACGCTGGTGGAGGCCGGCTACGAGCCGGAGAGCGCGTACTTCGAGTGCGTCCACGAGATGAAGCTGATCGTCGACCTCATTTACGAGGGCGGCCTGACCTACATGCGCGAGGTCGTCTCCGACACCGCCGAGTACGGTGACTACATCACCGGGCCGAAGATCATCACCGAAGACACCAAGAAGGCGATGAAGCAGGTCCTGACCGACATCCAGGACGGCACCTTCGCCAGGAACTGGATCCACGAGAACGAGACCGGCCGCGAGGGATTCCTCGAGCTGCGCAAGCAGAACGAGGGGCACGAGGTCGAGCGCGTCGGCGCCGAGCTGCGCGCGATGATGCCGTGGCTGAAGTCCGGCAAGGCGGCGCGCCAGGCCGCGGCTGCCCGTAAGGGGTAACGCATTCGATCCTGTGGCCCGGGCGGTGAACCCCGGGCCACCATCCAGGAAAGGTCACATCACATGAGCGACGGAGACATTAACGTAGGCGGCATTCCCGATCGCGTGATCGTGTTCGACACGACGCTTCGCGACGGGGAACAATCGCCAGGTGCGACGCTTACGGCTGACGAGAAGCTGGACGTGGCGGACGCGTTGATCGATCTTCGTGTCGATGTGATCGAGGCCGGGTTCCCGGCCGCCTCCCCGGGTGATTTCGAGGCCGTGCGAGAGATCGCGCGGCGGGCAAATGGCACCGGCGTGACCGTGGCCGGCCTGGCGCGGGCGAACCGGGGCGATATCGAACGCGCGGCGCAGGCCGTTGCCGGCTGTGACCGCCCGCGGATCCACACCTTTATCGCGACGTCCGACATCCATCTGAAGTACAAGCTGCGCATGACGCGCGAGCAGGTGCTGGAGCGGGTGCGCGACTCCGTCGCCTTCGCGCGGACCTTCGTCGAGGACGTCGAGTTCTCCTGCGAGGACGCGACTCGCTCCGACCGCGAGTTCATGGTGGAGGTCTTCAACGCGGCTGTGGAAGCCGGGGCCACGACGCTCAACATCCCGGACACGGTCGGCTACACCACGCCGTTCGAGTATTACGACCTCATCCAGTATCTGGACGAGCACATCGTCAAGCCGGACAACGTGATCCTCTCCGTTCATTGCCATGATGATCTTGGCATGGCGACCGCCAACACGCTGATGGCCGTCAAGGCTGGGGCGCGGCAGGTCGAAGTGACGATGAACGGCATTGGCGAGCGGGCTGGCAACACCTCGCTGGAAGAGGTCGTCATGGCGCTGGAGACGCGCTCCGACGAGTTCGGCGGCGCGCGCACGGGCGTCCAGACCCCTCGCCTGGTCCCGACGAGCCGCCTGGTCAGCACGTTGACCGGCATCGAGGTGCAGGTTAACAAGGCGATCGTCGGCAAGAACGCGTTCGCGCACGAGGCCGGTATTCACCAGGACGGCATGCTCAAGGAGCGCACCACCTACGAGATCATGAACCCAGAGGATGTCGGATGGGAGGGCACCAGCCTCGTGCTGGGCAAGCACTCCGGCCGCGCCGGGTTCCGCTCCGCGCTGAAGGACCTCGGGATCAAGCTCGACGACGACGGGATGCAGAAGGCCTACGAGCGCTTCCTGGAGCTCGCCGACCGCAAGAAGAAGATCACCGGCGCCGATATCGAGGCGTTGGTCGCGGACCAGGTCTCGGCGTCGACCGCGACGCTCCGGCTTGCTGACTGGTCAGTGATGACCGGGCGGGGCGGGGCTGCCAAGGCGATGGCCGCGCTGACCTGGGACGATCGCGAGGTTGAAGGCACGGCCGACGGCAACGGGCCGGTCGACGCCCTTATGAAGGCGGTCGATGCGGCGATCGGCGTCGAGAATGAGCTGACGTACTACCACGTCGAAGCGGTGACGCCTGGTGAGGATGCTCAGGGGCAGGTCCACGTCCGCATTCGCCACAACGGCCAGTCGTACAGCGGTCACGGGCTCGCGACCGACATCGTCGAGGCGAGCGCGAAAGCCTACATCTCGGCGCTGAGCCACCTGCTCCAGCAGAACCCGGATGTGGTGCTGATGGGCTCGTCGACCTCGCGCTGGAGTTAGGCGTGGAGCCGCGCAACGACACGATCTGGCAGGACGCTGCCGTGGTAGCGAACTACCAGGTCTCCAGCCAGTCCATTCCGTTTGTCGACGTCCATTTCGAGATCATGCATCGTCTTCTCGATGCAGCCGGTGTGGAGGTGCGAAACCTTCTCGACCTCGGTGCCGGAAACGGGATCGCGACCGTCGAGGTCGCAACGCGGCAGCCCGTGGAGCGCGCGACGCTCACCGAGTTCTCCGCGCCCATGTTCGATCGGGCACGCGAGCGGTTCGCGGCGACGCCGCCTACGTTTGATGTGTCCTACGTGGTCGGCGACTTCCGCGAGACGGACTGGCATGGCGAGGTTGAGCAGAACGGGCCGTACGACCTCGTCGTGTCGCGCTTTGCGATCCACCACATCCCGGATGAGGACAAGCGTGCGCTCTATGGCGCGGTCTTGACGTGGCTTCGGCCCGGCGGGATCTTCATCAATATCGAGCACACCGCGTCCGCATCGCCGATGTACGCCGAGGCGCATGACCGCCTGATGGTCGAGTGCCTCGTCGGCGCGAGCGGCGGTGCCGACAACTTCGACGAGGTCTACGCCTCGTACCGGGAGCGCGCGGACGGGCCGGCCAACATCCTGGCCCCCGTCTGGGACCAGCTGGACTGGTTACGCGAGCTTGGCTACGTGGATGTGGACTGCGCTTTCAAGGCATTCGAGCTGGCGGTGTTCGCCGCCCGGCGCCCGGACCAGTAGACAACCACGCATCGAGACGGATGCGTGACGGGAGGCAACGCAGGTGGCGACACCCAGGACTTTGGCGGAAAAACTGTGGGACCGGCATGTCGTCCGCTCGGCGGAGGGCGAGCCTGACCTGCTCTACATCGATCTTCATCTCATTCATGAAGTGACCTCGCCGCAGGCGTTTGACGGCCTGCGAATGCACGGGCGCTCGGTACGGCGGCCGGATTTGACCATCGCAACGGCCGACCACAACGTTCCGACCATCGGCATCAACCTGCCAATCGCGGACCCGGTCTCGGCGACGCAGGTGAGCAAGCTGAGCCAGAATGCCGCCGAGTTCGGCATCAAGCTGCACCCGATGGGCTCGCCGGGCCAGGGCATCGTTCACATCATCGGGCCGGAGCAGGGACTGACGCAGCCCGGCATGACGATCGTTTGCGGCGACTCGCACACATCCACGCATGGCGCGTTCGGCGCGCTGGCGTTCGGCATCGGCACGAGCGAGGTCGAGCACGTCCTCGCGACGCAGACGCTGCCGCAGATTCGCCCGCAGACGATGGCGATCACCGTCGACGGCACGCTGCAGGATGGCGTGACGGCGAAGGACGTGATCCTCGCGATCATCGGCAAGATCGGCACGGGCGGTGGCCAGGGCGCGATCGTCGAGTACCGCGGCGAGGTGATCCGCAACCTCTCGATGGAAGGGCGGATGACCATCTGCAACATGTCCATCGAGGGCGGCGCCAAGGCCGGCATGATCGCGCCGGATGAGACAACCTTCGCCTATGTCGAGGGGCGCCCCTACGCGCCGAAGGGCACGGCGTGGGAGCAGGCGCTGGACGACTGGCGCTCGCTGCCGACCGATGAGGGCGCGACGTTCGACCGCGAGGTCGTGCTGGACGGCAACGCGATCCGGCCGCATGTGTCCTGGGGTACGAACCCCGGCCAGGTGACGTCGATCGACGACGTCGTGCCGGATCCGTCGACGTTCGCCAGCCAGGGCGACCGCGAGGCGGCTGCCCGCGCGCTGAAGTACATGGCGCTGGAGGCGGGAACGCCGATTCGCGATATCCGCGTCGACACCGTCTTCCTCGGCTCGTGCACCACGCCTCTCTTCGCCGATTCGCGATATCCGCTTGACACCGTCTTCCTCGGCTCGTGCACGAATGCGCGCATCGAGGACCTCCGCTCCGCCGCGCGCGTGCTGGAAGGCCGCCGCGTCGCCGATGGTATGCGTGCGATGGTCGTGCCGGGATCGATGCTGGTGAAGGCGCAGGCGGAGGCCGAGGGCCTCGACAAGGTCTTCATCGATGCCGGGTTCGAGTGGCGTTCTGCCGGCTGCTCGATGTGCCTTGGCATGAACCCGGACCAGCTGAAGCCCGGCGAGCGCAGCGCGTCAACGAGCAACCGCAACTTCGAGGGGCGGCAGGGCAAGGGTGGCCGGACGCATCTCGTGTCGCCGCAGGTCGCCGCCGCGACGGCGGTGATGGGCACGTTCGCGACGCCGGCAGATCTTGCCTGACGCAACCCCGGAATGCAGTCGTGCCGCCGGGGCTCTGCTCCGAAGGGCAGCAGCGTCGCACACGAGGGGCGACCGTACGTGCGTTGTGCTCGGGCGCCTGATTGAGGAGCAATGTATGGAACCAGTACGAAAAATCGAGGGACGTATCGCTCCGCTGGACCGGAGCGATGTCGACACCGACCAGATCATCCCGGCCGTATGGCTGAAGCGCGTCGAGCGCACGGGCTTCGGCGAGGGGCTGTTCTCCGCGTGGCGGGAGCAGGACCCGACGTTCGTGCTCAACCGTCCCGAATATGAGGGCAGCAGGGTCCTCATCGCTGGCCCGAACTTCGGCACCGGCTCCTCCCGCGAGCATGCGGTTTGGGCGTTGATGGACTACGGCTTCCAGGCGGTGATCTCGCCGAAGTTCGGCGACATCTTCCGCAACAACGCGACGAAGGCCGGGCTTGTGCCCGTCCATGTGGATGAGCAGTTCGGCGCGGAGCTGCTGGAGGCCGCCGAGGAGCATCCGTTCCTCGAGGTGATCGTCGATGTGGAGACACGGACGGTCTCCGTGCCGCGCCTCGGGATGCAGACAACGTTCCCGCTTGACGACTTCACCCAGTACCGGCTGCTGAACGGCCTGGACGATATCGGCCTGACGCTGACGCATCAGGACGATGTATCCGCCTACGAGGCGACGCGCAAGCCGTGGCTGCCGACCGTCGATGCGCCGGCGCCCGCGGGACAATAGACGCGTACACCCGCCCCTCGTGGGCGGGTTTTCTCTCGAACTCGCGGCTCCGTCCATAAGGGGCGGGTGTACGAAGGGATCATCATGCCAGAGCGGTATTCGATTGTGGCGTTCCCCGGCGATGGGGTTGGGCCGGACGTGATGCAGCAGGCACGCCGTGTCCTCGACGCGGTGGCGGAGAAGGGCGGATACGCCTTCGACGTCGACGAGCGCCTGCTCGGCGGCTGCGCGATCGACGCGTACGGCACCGCGCTGCGGGGTGAGGACGTCGAGGCGGCGAAGGCGGCCGACGCCGTGCTGCTCGGCGCGGTCGGTGGCCCGAAGTGGGACGACCCGACCGCGAAGGTGCGTCCGGAGCAGGGCCTGCTCGGTCTGCGCAAGGCGCTGCACTTGTACGCGAACCTGCGCCCGGTCGTCGCTAACGAGGCGCTGATCGACGCGTCACCGCTGAAGGAGGACCGCGTCCGCGGCACGGACCTGCTCGTCGTGCGAGAGCTAACGGGCGGGCTCTACTTCGGCCGACCGCAGAAGCAGTGGCGCGAGCGACGCGGTCGCGCCGCGGTCGACACGCTGGTCTATCGTGAGCACGAAGTCCGACGAGTCGTGGAGCTGGCGTTCCAGCTCGCGCAGGGCCGACGCGGGCACGTGACGAGCGTCGACAAGGCGAATGTGCTGCAAACCTCACGCATGTGGCGCACGATCGTGCAGGAAATCGCCCCGAACTACCCCGACGTGACGGTCGAGCACGTACTGGTCGACGCGATGACGATGAAGCTGATCCAGCAGCCAAGTGCGTACGATGTGATCGTCACCGAGAACATGTTCGGCGACATCCTGACCGACGAGGCATCTGTGCTCGGCGGGTCGATCGGGCTGCTGCCATCGGCATCGCTCGGGGCGCCCGGCAGTAACGGTCGCCGTGCGGGCCTGTACGAGCCGATCCACGGCAGCGCGCCGGACATCGCGGGGCAGGGGATCGCGAACCCGGCAGGGATGATCCTCTCGTCGGCGATGATGCTTCGCTTGTCGCTCGGGCGAGACGAAGACGCGGCGCGGATCGAGGCGGCGGTCGACAAGGTGATCCACGACGGCGTGCGCACGCGCGATCTTGGCGGTGACGCGACAACGTCGAGCTTCGGGGATGCTGTGGTGGCGAACTTGTAACTCGTAACAACCTTCCGTACTATTAGGTATAGACCTGAACGGTTCGGTGCCGTCTGGCATCGGGCCGACCTATTCCTGAGATACGAGAAGGGGACCTCAACGATGAATGACACCATGCGCCTCACAGTGATTGCCGGCAGCGTGCGCGATGGACGCTTCGGCCCGACTGTGAGCAGCTGGATCGCCCGTGTCGCCGCCCAGCGCCCGGAGTTCGATGTCGACATGATCGACCTCGCCGAGTTCGATATCCCGGGTGACATGTCCATCAACGCTGACCAGCAGGCGCTGGCCGAGCGGATCGCGGCGTCCGACGCGTTCATCGTCGTGACGCCGGAGTACAACCACAGCTTCCCCGGCCCGCTGAAGACGGCGATCGACAGCCTGAAGACCCAGTGGCAGGGCAAGCCGGTCGGCTTCGTCTCCTACGGCGGCATCTCGGGTGGCCTGCGCGCGGTCGAGGCGCTGCGCATCGTCTTCGCCGAGCTGCACGCGGTCACGATGCGCGACGTCGTGCCGTTCCCGATGGCGTGGACCAAGTTTGACGACAACGGCGATCCGGTCGAGAGCGAGGTCGTCGGCGCAGCGGCGGACCTGCTGCTGAACCACCTGGCGTGGTGGGCGGCGGCGCTGAAGACCGCGCGAGCCGAGGTCCCCTACGGGCAGGCGTTGGCCTTCTCCCGGTAACCTGGCCCGCACGAGCGGACTGTTCAGTCCAGCCAGGAATCGTTGAGGAACGTCTTCATCCAGGTGATCGGTGCAGTTTCCCAGTCCGGGTTCATAGGCAATCCGAGCCCGAAGACGTGGATCCAGTTCAACGCCCGCGTGATGATTGAGGTCCAGCACGCCGCATCAGCGAGCGTCAGGAGCTCTGCCCGGTTGGCCAGATCGGTGAACGGTTCCAGGTAGGCATCCCGTACGCGCTTCAGCCGGGGGTCGTCTGGTTTCGCCTGCAGCTCGTCCATCAGCGACCGGATCGCGACGAGCAGTGTGGAGAAGGGGTGGGCCACGACGCTATCGCCCCAGTCGTACATCCGAGCCGGACCGGACGGCCCCTCGGGCAGGAGCATGTTGTTGGCGTGCAGGTCGCTGTGGTCGATGGATGGCCCGATCGAGGAGGTCGCCAGCAGATCGCACCATTCCTTGAACCGGGGCCGGAGGGTGGCAACGCGCGTGAGCGCCTTCACGTCTCTTTGGTCGCCCCGTTCGCGTGCGAGCGACATCGTGGCCGTCAGTCGCCTCATCGAACCGTTCGGGCAACGCGACCGGGCGCATATCCGGCACGCCCATCGCCAGCATCGCGGGAAGGTGGTTGGTCATGGCGCGCTGCAGGTCCGCGTAGCGGGGCATGACGTCCAGCAGTCGTTCGAAGAGCGCGTCGCCGGAGAGTGCGTGCATCAGTCGAGGTGCCGCCGTTCGGCAGCAGGATCCAGGAGCGCTCGACGTCGATGCCAAGCGGGTGGATCACGATGTCCGGGCCCTCGCCTGACGAGGAGCGGGTAGAGCGGGATCTCGTGGGCGGTGACGCGCGACGGGGCCTTGAACCACACCTTCCCGTCATCCGTCGGCATTGAGACGACTATCGACCACGCCCTGACGCGTGGCTCGTCCAGCGGACCGGTGCGGCGCAATCCGTGCGTCGCAAGCTGCTCATCGATCCATGGAATCGCCGTCGCGAGAAGTCGGTTCGCGCGGTCGTCTGTCACCGCGATGCGCTTTCCGGCGAGACGCGGTCGATGATCCCTGGCTCGTTGCCGAGCTCGAAGCTGTGCACCAACTGGGGTTGGGCGAACGGTTCCGAGGTGCTGACCCGCATCACATCGATGCTCGAGACGCGGAACTCGCCGAACGTGCGGTCGCGGAAGGGCGTCAGCGCGCGCACGAGCGAATCGATCGGCGCGACCTGTACGTATTGGGCGACGATCATTTCCGGCAGGAAGGCGTAGCGCGTCGAAGGTGGCTGGGACACGAAGTCCAGCAGCCTGGTGTGAATGCGAGAGAGCCAGCCGTTGTCGTGAACGTCGAGGAAGGCCGCGTCGACAAAGGAGTTCGCGCCGCCGAGGCGGATGTCGAAGGGCCTGAAGCTGGAAATGGGCGTCTCGGCGTGCTGCAGGAACTCGTCGAGCCACTGCGTCGTGATCTCGTCCCGGCCACGGGGGCGGTCGGTAAGGTAGCCCAGCTCCTGAACGGTGATGTTCAGGTACTCGCGCGGCACGGGACGCGTGAACGCGTACCCGGCGAGCGTGGCGAGAAGCTCGTCGTAGTCCGGCGTGAGGACGCCGGTCGGGATTCGGGCGCAGACGTAGACGAAATCGCCGTCACGCGCGTACCAATCGTCGGTGTCGTGCCGGCCATCGACGACCTGGCGCACCTGGCGCAGGTTTGCCCAGATGCGCCGGTAGGCTTCGTCCTGCTCGCTTGGAACATCGGGCAGCCACCATAGGGGGTGGCGCCACTTCAAGGATCCACCGACCGATGTTCCGTGCCAGCTGGCGATAGCCAATGCTATTCAATGGCCTTGATGAGGATCTGGGCCGGGCCGCCGGGGGTCTCGACCGTGACCTTGTCGCCGACGCGCTTGCCCTTGAGCTGCGCACCCATCGGCGATTCCTCGGAGATCAGGCCTCGGCTCGGCATGGCTTCGGCCGGCCCGACAATTTTGTAGACCTCTTCGTCACCGTCGAAGTCGACCGTCACCGAGCGACCGAGGGCGACGGTGTCCTTGCCACCGGCGTGGTCGTCCTCAATGATCTCGGCGTTGCGGAGCTGCTCCTCCAGGTCGGAGATGCGCTTCTCGATCATCGCCTGGTCCTGCCGGGCGGCATCGTAGGCGGCGTTCTCACGCAGGTCGCCGTGGGAGCGCGCGTCGGCGACGGCCTCGATGATCTCCGGCCGCTTGACCTCGATCAGCTGGCGGAGCTCCTCGCTCACGCGCTCGAACCCTTCCCGGGTGAATGGAACTTTCTTCCGTGTTGCCATGTATGCCTCGTCTTCGTCGTCTGTCCCGTTGTATGTCGAGGAGATTCCGGGCACTGCATGTGCCGAACCTGACCGCTTCACAGGCGGATATGCTCACGCCATTGCGCGGGGCGCGATGGCCTCAGGCTTTTCGGGATTCCTGACGAGGGATATTACTCGAATTCGAACGTCGCTTCTATCTCGACGCTAATTCCATTCGGTAGCGAGCCCATCCCGACCGCCGAGCGGGTGTGACGCCCGGCCTCGCCGAGGACCTCTACCAGCAGGTCCGAGCAGCCATTGATGACCTGCGGTTGCTGGCCGAACTCGGGAATCGCATTGACCATGCCGAGCACCTTGACCGTCTTCGTGATGCGGTCAAGCGACCCGAGCGCCGCCCTGGCCGTGGCCAGGAGCTGGAGCCCGCAGGCGCGCGCGGCGGCGTAGGCCTCCTCCTGCGTCACGTCGGCGCCGACCTTGCCGGTTTTGTGGTCCTTGCCGGGGCCGGTGCCGCTGATGAACAGGAGGTTGCCGGTCGTCTGGTAGCGGACGTAGTTGGCGGCGGGGCCGATCGGCTCGGGCAGTTCGATGCCCAGTTCGGCGAGGCGTGCGTCGATGCTCATGGTTGCTCCTTGCGGGTTGGCGCGGATATTCCGGACAGTGTACCGGGGAGTCTGCCCATCGAAAAGGCCGTTAACGCGATGCGGGAGCGCCCATGAGCGCTCCCGCATCTGCTTCGTGACGACAACCTTATCGTGCGCCGAAGAGATCCCGCATGCGTTCGATCGACTTCTGGAGCAGATCGTCGCTTGTCGCGAAGGAGAGGCGGAAGTGGCCCTCCCCGGCGTCACCAAAGGCGGTCCCTGGCACAACGGCGACGAACACCTCGTCCAGCAACTTCTTGGAGAGCTCGACATCGCTCAGCCCGGTCTCGCGACCGTCGACGAAACCGTAAAAGGCGCCCTCGATGGTCGGCACGCGGAGCCCCTTGATAGCGTTGATGCCGTCCGTGATGAGGTGGCGGCGGCGATCCCAGGCCGAGACCATCTCGTGGATGATCTCCTGCGGCCCCTCATAGGCCGCGACGCCACCCGCCTGCGCGAATGACGTGGCGCAGGTGACCGAGTGGCTGTGCACCGTCGAAATCTTCTTGATGAAGGCGTCCGGGCCGGCCACGTATCCGAGCCGCCATCCGGTCATCGCGTAAGCCTTGGAGAGGCCGTTGAAGGTCAGCGTGCGGTCGGCCATGCCGGGCAGAGTGGCAATGCTGATGTGCTCGTTCCCGTCGTAGATGATCTTCTCGTACATCTCGTCGGTGAACACGAGCAGGTCGTGCGTGCGTGCGAGGTCGGCGATCGCCTCCAGCTCATCCTCTGTCGCGACACGCCCTGTCGGGTTGTTCGGCGAGTTCAACAGGAGGATGCGGGTCGCTGGCGTGACGTGCGATTCCAGCAGGTCGCGCGTGATCTCGAAGTTCTTGTCCGGGTCCAGGCCAACGTGAATCACGTTGCCTCCGGCAAGCTCGACCATCGGCTGGTACGAGACCCAGGCTGGCTCCAGGATCATCACGTCGACGCCCGGCTCAACAAAGGCCAGCATCGCCTGGAAGAGGGCGGCTTTCCCGCCCGGGGTGACGATGATGCCGCCGTTCTTGTCGACCGTGATGCCGTTCTCGCGCTGCAGTTTGCTTGCGATGGCCGCGCGTAGGGCAGGTGTCCCTGAAGACGCGACGTAATGGGTATCGCCGGCGTTCATGGCGTCGATCGCGGCCTGTCGGATGTGCTCCGGGGTAATGAAGTCCGGATCACCGCCACCGAGGTCGATGACATCGACACCCTCGCTCTTGAGCTGCCGGGCCCGGTCAGACACCGCAAGGGTGGGGGAGGGCGCCGCGTTCTTCACGCGCGTCGCGAAAAAGTCCTGTGGTGCTCTCGACGTCGTCAACGGAAAACCCTCCTTCTCCATACCGCCCGGGCGCGGCTCCGGCCGGCCCTTCTGCTCCGCAGTGTACCCGGTATCCCGCCGGCCGCGAGCCCGTTGGCCGCAGCGCAACGGGCCGGCTTTGTGCGCCATGCCAGTGCCCTCGTGACGCTGTTGTGCGGCGCGGCCAGTGGTTTGTAGATACGGGAAGCGGAGAGCGGGAACCGGTCTGCCGCCAGGCTCGTTATGACTTACAGATCGCGCCTGGATGGAGCATGCCGAACGAGGGCCCTTTGCGCCCGTGATACGGTGGTGGCAGTCCCCAACGCGCTGAGTAGATAACAGGAAGGAACAATCGTGAACCTGCTGCGTATTGGGTCCAGGGTCCTGCTTCTTGCGCTCACGGTATTGACCGGCGTGCTCGGCGTCGCGCCCGGGCGTATTGCGGCGCAGGCGACCGCGACCTCCTTCACATCGCCGATGACCGGCATCCCGATCCAGACGTCCGCGCCTTGGAGCATCGACACGGCGTCGGTGATGTCCCAGGACGGCGTCGAGAGCATCACGCTCAACGGCGAATACGAATTCATGCAGGTCTGGTTCCTGCCGGGCAATGTGGATCTCGTCGAAGCGCGCGACGTCGTGCTCGACTCCTTCGCCCAGACGTTCGGCACCTTTGTCGAGATCGACCGCGGCGCCTATGGCAACGTCAGCTACTCGCTGGACATCACCAGCGCCGAAGGCATGGAGTTCGGCGTGTTCTCGCTGTTCCTCGGCCAGCGTGACAGCGGCTACGTCGAGTACTACGTGTTCTTTGGCGCGTTGTCGCTCTTCGCGCAGGGCCTCACCTCGGCGCAACAGCATGTGACGGTGAACGGTACCGGCGTGTTCGACGGTGTCGATGGCACCGGCTTGCAGAACCTGCTGCTGGCGAACGCTGGCGTGACCGGGACGACCTCGACGACGACCACGGAAGCGCCGCCGGTCCCGACCCAGGCACCCGTCCAGCCGCCCACTCAACCAACACCGCCCCCGGCCCAGCCGACCCAGGCCTCTCAGCCTCCGGCCACAACGGGAACGACTGGCTCTCCGGAAGGGGACGCCTACCTTGCCTCCCTCGAGGCGGAAGCGGTGTACCTCGAGGGGACGATCGGCGATTTCCTGAACGCATATATGTCGATCGATGCGAATACCGAAGGCGCGGTCCAAGAGATGGCCCGCGTGGCCCAGGAATGGGCAGCGTACCCGCAGCGGGCGGCCGGGATCGTTGCGCCAGCCGGATATGAGGCCATCGATGCGCAATACCGGACGGTCGTGACGTACGTCGAGGGCCTCGCGTCCGGATGGAACGATGTGATCGCGGCCGCCCAGGCCGGTGATGCTACCGCGACATCGCAACTGGCCATGTTCGTTCTCGATGTCGCGTCGCTGCAGACCGAGATCGACACCCTCAGGGCCACCATGGGCGCGCAGGGATCGACCACGACGGCGCAGCCGACGCAGGCGCCCGTCGATCAACCGACCCAGGCCCCTCAGCAGCCCACCACGACGACGACCGGAACGTTGACGGCGGAGCAAAGCGCCTATATCCAGACCATTCGGGCTGAGAGCGACACCCTTGTCGGCAGCCTCGACCAGTTCGTGACGTTGTTCGGAACCATCGCCGACGGTTCGGCCGCGAATCCGGACCAGACCATCGCGGACATCAACACGATCCTGGACACGTGGAGCGCCTATCCGCAAGTCGCCTCCCAGAAAGTTGCCCCGGCGGGCATGGAGGAGATCGACGCCGCGTACCAGCAGCTCGCGAGCGATTTCGCCGCGCTGTCCGACCAGTTCCGGGCGTATGCCGGCATGGTGGCGAATTCCGAACCGGGCGCGGACGCAGCATTCAACGAGTTCCTGACGCAGCTTGAAGCGCTGTACGGCTCTGTCGACTCGCTCAATGCGCTGCTGGACCAGTACGAGGCCGGCGGCGCATCTACGACGGGCCAGACGACCACCACCTCGCCGACGCAGGCACCGGCCCAGCCGACGCCGCCTCCCGCGCAGACAACCGGCACTGCCGAGGGTGAGCAGTATCTCGCTACCATCTCGACCGAGACGCAGAACATCCAGGCCAGCATCGTCTCCTTCTCCGAAGGCTTCGACATGCTGGGCAGTAGCGACACCACGGTGCAGGACCAGGGTGTCACCAAGATCAACGACGCGGTGAACTACTGGGCGACGTACGACCAGGTTGCCGCAGGTATCGTAGCTCCGGCCGGCTATGAGGACATCGATACGGCCTACCGTCAGCTCGCGACGGACGTCGTCTCCCTCGCGACCCTGTTCCAGGCGTGGCTCGACGCGCCGGATGCTTCGTCCGAGGCCGCCAGCACGGAGTTCTCGAACGCGCTCAGCGATGTCCAGTCGCAGATCACCGCGCTGCAATCGATGACTGAAGGCGGTCAGGCGACCACCACAACGACTACGACGACAACGACCACCACCCCAACCCAGGCCCCGATCGAAACACCGACCGAGACGACCACCACCACCACGGGCTCGGCGGAAGGCGAGGCCTACCTCCAGTCCGTCGCAGACGAGACCCAGGCGATCCAGGACAGCATCACGTCGTTCGGCGAGGGTGTGCAGCTCCTGGGGAGCACGGATAGCGCCGAGCAGGACCGGGGCGTCGCCATGGTCAACGACGCTGTTAACTATTGGGCGAATTATGGCTCGGTGGCGTCGGGCATCGTCGCCCCCGCCGGATATGAGGATGTGGACGCGGCGTACCAGCAGCTGGCGACGGACGTGGTGTCGCTGGCGACGCTGTTCCAGGCGTGGCTCGACGCGCCGGACGCATCATCCGACGCCGCGAGCGCGGAGTTCTCGTCCATGCTGGACACCGTCCAGACCGAGATCGCGGCCCTGCAGCAGATGGTCGGTACGGGTGGCCAGACGGCGACGACAACCACAACGACCACCACGAGCCCGACGGAGCAGCCGCAGGACACTGGCAACCAGACCGCGGACCAGCCGCAGGATACGGGCGGGGATATCACCGAGACCGGTCAGCGCGGGCAGTTGCCGCAAGTCCCGGGCTCAAACCAGCCGCAGGACACAGGCAGCACGGCGGGCGGCTCCGAGGCGGACCTCGGGCTCGTGTCGGATGGCGAGTACGTCAGCCCGCAGCTTGGCCTGTCGATTACCTGGGATGACCGCTGGACGTTCGATAGCGAGTATATCGAGGACGTCATCGGTTCCAACGAGGACACCGGTGAAGACTGGATCACGCTCGTCTGGACGACCGGCACCAACGGCGACATCACGATGACCGTCGCTGAGGCGAGCAACTTCTCCCCGGCCGATGCGGTCGCCTACTGGGAATCCGACGAGTACCTCTCGCAGTTCGACATGCCGTCTGAAGTCGTCCTGTCGGATGCGTCGGACGATCGCGGCGGCGTGGTGATCCGTCTGGATGACGGCCAGGATGGCCTGGTGCTCTACCGCGAGGCGGTCTGCCTCTCACGCCGCTGCGATGAAGTCGCCTACGTAATGATCATCTCGGCGGTCGACGACACGGCGGACATCCTGGCCGATGCGGAAGAGGGCATCGAGATCGAGGGCGAGCCGGCAACCGGCGTGTTCTCGACGCGCGAGATCAACCGGGCCCTCGATCAGCAGTAGGGCCACGCCAGGAGACGGGGGCGTTCGGGACGGGAACCGGACGCCCCCGCTCGTCGTTTGGTGGGTAATGACCAACAGGAAGGCTCCGGGCACCACCGGAGCAGAGCAGGAGGGACCGTGAACCGATTCCGCACCACTGGACGACTGATCCTGACCGCCATGCTGCTGATGCTGGCGATGGGGACGAGCACGGCCTCGGCCCAGCGCCCGGGTACAAGCACCAGCCCGAGCACGAAGGACCAGTCGTATGAATCGGAGCTGACGGGTCTTGAGATCACCTGGTCTGACGACTGGGAGATGATCAGCACGGACGTCACCGGCAACGACGAGATCGTCGAGCTGCAGTCCGACTTCGGGTCGCTCTACACCGGTTTCAGCATGGAAGATGACGCGGCTACAGCGCGTGACATCGTGGTCCAGGGCTTCCTCGACTCGCTTGACGGCGTCGAGACGCTGGATGAAGGCGATAGCCGCGGGCTGGCATGGTCGCTGTTCCAGGGCGAGATTTCGTCCGGCGATGTGGCGACCGTCTACGTCGAGATCGAGGAAGACGTCGAGGGCGATTACGACCTCGTCAGCGTGGCCGTCGCGCTGACCGGTGACTTCCTGGATCAGTATGAGCTGGTCAATGAGACCGTCGAGGTCGACGGCATCAGCCTGTTCAGCGAGTTCGACGTCGATGAGATGGGCGACCTTCTCGATAGCGGCGCGACGGCGACCGCGGAGACCGAGGCGACGCCGTCCGGCAGCGTTGACGACCAGTCGGAAACGGGCCAGGCGGGAAGCGAGGATACGGCTGCTCAGGATTCCTACACCTTCGAGTTGGAAGACATCGAGCTGACCGTCACGGACGATGTCGAGATCAACGACATCCAGTTCGAGGAGGACAGCTATGAGCAGGTCCTGCTCGTCGGCATGGGCTCCATCGGCGCGGTGAGCGTGATCCCGAGTCCGTTCGACGCCGAGCGCACCTTGGACGGGTTCATGGGCGGTTTCCTTTCCGAGATGGAGGATTCCAGCGAGATTGACCGCGGCGTCGAGGGCGGCACCGCCTGGACGCTGTACCAGGCGACCATCGGCGGCACTGACATGTACGTCTATGCCACGGTGAACGACGACATGTACGAGTCGCACTACCTCGAGCTCATCGCGGCTCCCGTCGACTTCTTCGAGGACGAGTTCGTCGTCTTCCAGGATTCGGTCCAGATCAACGGTGACGGCATGTTCAACGGGATCGACATCGACGACCTGCTCACCATCATCGACGCGGCCTAACACAATACGAGCAGTTGGGATCCAGGAGGACGATATGAACGCCACACAGCACCTTCAGCGGCTGGCGCTCGCCGGCACGCTGACCCTCACTGGCCTCTTCGGGGGCGCCACGCTGGCGTCAGCGCAGGACGAGCCGCAGTGGGAGCCGGACTACTATGAGTCGATGATCACCGGATACGAGATCGAGATCTCCGGCAACGATTACGCCATCGAGGACGTCATCCACCAGGAATACAGCGACGGCGAGAACGAGCAGATCTATATCGAGTCGGAGTACGCCACGTCGCAGGTCTCCTTCTTCGATGACTCCGACTCGCCGCAGGACACCATCGAGTTGTGGCTCAGCGACCTGGGCGACGGCATGGATTCGCTCGACGTGGTCGACCAGGGCGTTGACGGCGATGTGACCTGGTACTACGTCGAGGGCGTCTACGAGGATCTCGACTTCGTCTACTACGTCCAGGTGCAGGAAGATGTCGAGGGCAACGTCGACATGCTGGAGAGCGTGCTGACGCTGGATGGCAATCTCGTCGACGCGGTCGATACCTCGCAGCAGGACATCACGATCGACGGCGACCCGTTCATGGACGATGTGGACCTCGATGACCTCGAGGAATTCCTCGACGGTGGCTCCTTCCGCGGCAACGACGACTCGTCCACGCCGGAATCCGACACCAGCCGGGATCGCGACACGACGCGGGACCAGGATTCGGAGCAGGACAACGAGGACGACTCCGACACCACCCGCGACCGCGAGCGCCTGCCGGTGAACAACGACGATTCCTCCGACGAGGAAGAGGACTCCGGGAACTAGGGATCGACCCCGGGTCGATTCGGAAAACGGAATGGCGATATCCGGGCCGCAGCGACGGATCGGGGAAGGGCAACGGGCGCGGTCATGCGCCCGTTGCGTGTCGGTTCGGCGACAGGCGAGCCGGGGAGGTAGCAGATGAATCGATGGCCAGTGCTGATGCGGATGCTCCTGCTCGGGATGCTGTTGGTCACGGGCGTTGCCCGTGTCCCGGCGCCGGCGCTCGCCGCCCAGTCGTCCGATGTCGACCCGGCGTCGTACGAGTCCGAGCTGAGCGGGTATCAGGTCGACATCTCGGGCGATGAGTTCGAGATCTACAACGCTGAGTTGCAGACGTACCGCAATGGCCAGGGGGAGATCATCGAGATCGCCTCCAACACGGCCTATGTCCAGATTGCCTTCTTCGACGATACGGACACGAACCAGGAGACGCTCGACATTTACAACGAGGCGTTCTCCGGCGACGTCGACGACTTTGAGGTGCTCGACGAGGGCGAGAATCGCGACACTGTCTCCACCTACGCCGTGGCGACCTATAACGGTGTCGAGTTCTACTACTACCTCTCGGTCACGGAAGACGTTGAGGGCAACGTCGACCTGCTCCAGCGCATCTATGCGACCGACGCGACGTTCTTCGACGACTTCGCCGCCGCGCAGGACGCGATCTCCATTGAGCGCGACGGGTTCCTTGAGGATGTCGACCTGCGCGATCTCGAGGACCTGTCGGGAGGATCGACCAGGGACCAGCCGGAGCCAACGGCGACGGAGACCGAAGAGGCCGCACCGACCGAGGAGACGTCGACCGAGCCGGTGCCGACGCTCGATCCAGACACGTCCGCGGTGCGGGATCTCGTCGTGGTGGACGCGCAGATGGTCTCGACGTCCGAGGTCACGGTCGCGGAGGGCAGCGCCGAGCTTCCGTCGTACGAGGAGATTCCGCTCGGGTACGGCAATGCCGAGGTGACGATCCTCCTGCTGATGCGGCCGGAGAGCCCGGAGGCGACGCTCGATCTCCTCCTGTCGATCTTTACGCCAGAAGGCGGATCGCTGGACAACGTCGGGACCGACGCCACGCGCAGCGCCGCCTGGTCGCTCGACCGCGTGGACCAGAACGGCACGCCGTACCTGATCTACGTCGAGGTGCGCAACGACCGGTTCCAGCAGTTCCACTACGCGGAGATCATCGCGGCGCCGGCCACCGAGTTCCTGGACGCGGTCCAGGTCTTCCATGACAACGTGCAGGTCGCCGGAGTGCCCATGTTCGCGGACGCCGATGCGGAGACGCTGGGGTGGCTGCTGGACGGTGGCGGAGCGCCAGACTCGCGCAGCGGCAGCGATACCGGTGACGAGAACCAGGTCGACGACAAGTCGGACACGCGCGGCAGCGATCAGCAGGACACCGGCGCGCTTGATCTGGAATCGCAGGGCCTGACATCCGAGACGACATACGAAAGCCCGCAATTCGGCGTCGGGGTCGAGTGGGACGATACGGCATGGACGGCCGACACCGAGTGGGAGCTGACCGCCGTCTCGGACCCGGAGACGGGCATCGACTCCGTGATCCTGATCTGGAGTGGAGGCGACGCCTCGATCATGGTCCAGATCATGGAGACCGACGGCGAGGAGCCGGCCGACTTCGTCGATGCATGGGAGTCGGATGATTACGTCGCGGAAAATGTCCACGAAGATGCCGAAGTGCTGTTGTCGGACAGCAGCATGCGGCGTGGGGCGGTGATGTACCGCACCTACAACGCGGACGGCACCGAGCTGGTCTACTCGCAGGAGGTGATCGCGCTCGACGACAACCTCGTCGCGATCGTCTCGCTGTTCGCCGTGCCGGAGGATATGTCCGACGCCTATGCCGACGCCGAGGACATGCTGTCGATCGATGGTCAAGACGCCGCCGGGACGTTCACTGCACGCGAGGTTGATCGCGCAATCGAGCCGTAGGCGTCGAGGAACCGCTCGCAATATCACCAAGCAGATGCCCGGGAGTTCTCATGCTCCCGGGCATCTGCTTGGTGTCTGCCGGACAGTAGGGGCACGGCCAGGAGGGCCGACTCGCTGCGTCGCGCGCCTACACCACGATTTCGAAGGTGTAAGAGATCGCTTGCGCTTCAACTCCTCTTGAGCTGCCCGGGAGTCCTACGCGAGAAGGGGTGACCGGGGCTCGGCCCTTCTCAAACCGCGAAACGAGGGGATAGTGGAGCGCGCGTCGCAGGGGCCTTCCCTGGCCGCCGACATGGCTGTCCTGACTTGGCAGAGATCCCTCCGCGCGCGTCGAGCTGCATGGGCCGCTTGGTTGGGATGACGGTCTGGGGTACTGGAGGTAATTGTTAGCACTCTCCACTTGATGAGTGCTAACGCCTGTGTTAGTCTGAACCCGGTAGCAAACGCAGCACCCTCGTGTGTAGGTGTGTTGCTATGACCCGCATCATGTTGTGTGTAGTCGTTTGGCGCAAAGTCAATCGCAGGAGGTTTCTGGATCATGGCGGATTCTGGACTCAAGCTCAAGCCCCTTGGTGATCGCCTGGTTGTGAAGCCGGCGACCCGCGAAGAGACCACGGCGAGTGGCATCGTTCTCCCGGACACGGCGAAGGAGAAGCCGCAGCGCGGCACGATCGTCGCTGCTGGCGAAGGTCGCCGCGACGAGGATGGCGACCGCGTGCCGATGGACGTGAAGGTCGGCGACGAGGTGCTGTTCGCGAAGTACGCGGGTACCGAGTTCAAGCTGGACGATCAGGACCTGCTGATCCTGTCCGAGAAGGACATCCTGGCCGTTATCCAGGGATAGTCCACGTTCCAAAGAGACATACCTGAACTAGGGCCGACCCGCAGGGTCGTCAACCCGATCGACTACGGTCGATAACTGGAGGTTCGTTCATGGCCAAGATTATCGAGTTCAACGAGGCGGCGCGCCATTCGCTGAAGGAGGGTGTTGACACCCTCGCCAATGCCGTCAAGACCACCCTCGGCCCGAAGGGCCGCAACGTCGCGATCGACCGGAAGTTCGGCGCCCCGACGGTCACCCACGACGGCGTGACGGTCGCCAAGGAGATCGAGCTCGAAGAGCCGTTCGCGAACATGGGCGCGCAGCTCCTGAAGGAAGCCGCGACCAAGACCAACGACGCCGCCGGTGACGGCACCACGACCGCGACCGTGCTGGCGCAGGCCATCGTTCACGAGGGCATGCGCAACATCGCCGCCGGCGCGAACGCGATGATGTTGAAGCAGGGCATCGACAAGGCCGCCGACGCCATCGTCGAGCACGTCCTGAATCTTGCGACTTCCGTCGAGGACCGCAACGCGATCGCGCAGGTCGCTTCCATCTCGGCCGCTGACGACGAGATTGGCAACCTGATCGCCGACGTCATGGAGAAGGTCGGCAAGGACGGTGTGATCACGATCGAGGAGTCCAAGGGCTTCGAGTTCGAGACCGAGTACACCGAGGGCATGCAGATCGACCGCGGCTACATCTCGCCGTACTTCGTGACCAACACCGAGGGCATGGTCGCCGAGTTTGAGGATCCGTTCATCCTCATCACGGACAAGAAGATCTCCTCGATCCAGGACATCCTGCCGACGATCGAGAACGTCGCCCGCTCCGGCAAGGCGCTCGTGATCATCGCCGAGGACGTCGACGGTGAGGCGCTCGCCACCCTCGTCGTGAACAAGCTCCAGGGCCGGTTCCAGTCCCTCGCCGTGAAGGCGCCGGGCTTCGGTGACCGCCGCAAGGAGATGCTCCGCGACATCGCCGCGCTGACCGGCGCGCGCGTGATCTCGGAAGAGGTCGGCCGCAAGCTTGACAGCGTCACGCTTGAGGACCTCGGCTCCGCTCGCCGCGTCGTCGCCCGCAAGGACGAGACGACCTTCGTCGACGGACAGGGCGCCAAGGAAGACGTCGACGGCCGCATCGCGCAGATCCGCGCCGCGATCGAGTCCACGACCAGCGACTTCGACCGCGAGAAGCTCCAGGAGCGTCTCGCGAAGCTCGCCGGTGGCGTGGCTGTGATCAAGGTTGGCGCCGCGACCGAGACCGAGCTCAAGGAGAAGAAGCACCGCGTCGAGGACGCGCTCAGCGCGACCCGCGCCGCCGTCGAGGAGGGTATCGTCCCGGGTGGTGGTGTGACCCTGGTCCACGCCGTCCAGGCGCTTGACGCCATCGAGGCGACTGGCGATGTCAAGACGGGTATCAACATCCTCCGCCGCGCCCTTGAGGAGCCGATGCGTGGTATCGCCATGAACGCTGGCCGCGATGGTGCTGTCATCATCGAGCGCGTGCGCGCGATCCAGCAGGAGAAGGGTGACCAGACCATTGGCTACAACGTCCTGACGGACGAGTACGTCAATATGCTCGAGGCCGGCATTATCGATCCGGTCAAGGTGACCCGCTCCGCTGTTGCGAACGCCGCGTCGATCGCCGGGATGATCCTGACGACCGAGGCGCTCGTGACCGACAAGCCGGAGAAGGAAGCCCCGATGCCGGCGCCGGACATGGGCGGTATGTACTAGGAGAGAGACTGCCGGGGCGAGAATGTCGCCCCGGGGTTCCTCCCCGGGAAACCGGAACGGGCTCGCGCGGATCATCCGCGCGAGCCCGTTTGCCGTTAATCGTGATGTCGGTCCCGTCGGTTACGACTCCTGCGCGTCGTCCTTGTTTTCTTCCTCGTCCTCCGGCTTTGGGTCGCCGAACATGGCGGGCTGAATCTGCGGGTACATGCGCCGGCCGTACTGCTCGATGATGATCGCCTGCGTCGGGCAGGCCCGGGCCCCGGCGAAGAGCTGCTGCACGGTCGCGTGTTCGAAATCCTCGAGAACGGCCACGCCGGTCTCCTCATCCAACACGTAGATACCTGGCGCCGCGGTGGTGCACTTGGCGTTGGCGATGCAGCGTCGCGGGTCGATCGTGACTTTCAATCCGGCCTTGGGATCCATACCTGTTCTCCTGTTCGTGTTTCCCGACGATAACGGCTCTTGAACCGTGTCCCCCGTCGGTTCGGCATCGGATCGACCTCGGTTGGTCCGTTGGATCGCCGCCCTAGCGCCCTTCATCTGAACCGGGGGTGGCCGGAGCTGGCACCTCGACGTAGCGCGTGCCGCCGTCCTCGGGAACAAGCGTGCCGTTGGTGAGCTCGCCGATCCAGTGCGCGAACTCGTCGACCTGCTCAGGCTCCATGACGAGCTCGAAGATCACTTCCGTGCCATAGCCGACATCCGAAAGCGGGTAGTCGCTGGCGCGAATCGCGTTCTCGATGCGTCCTGCATCGTCATAGGACGCGACAAGGGTCTGCACCGCGAGCGGCTTGCGCTCCACGACACCGATCGCGTCGACTGCCGCGGAGACCGAGCCTCCATAGGCGCGGATGAGCCCGCCTGCGCCGAGTAATGTGCCGCCGAAGTAGCGGGTGACGATCGCCAACGTGTCGGTCAGCTCGCGCCGCCGGAGTACCTCCAGCATGGGCACACCCGCCGTGCCGGAGGGCTCGCCATCGTCACTGGAGCGCTGCAGCCGCTGGCCGGGTCCGATAACCCATGCCGTGCAGTTGTGGTTCGCGTCCCAGTACTGCTTGCGGGTCGCCTCGATGCGTTCACGCGCCTCTTCCTCGCTCGTTACGCGGAAGAGCGAGCAGATGAAGCGCGATTTCTTGATCTCGATCTCGTGCTGGCCGTCGCCGGCGATCATCCGGTGGTGTGACGTGGTGCTCATCGGTGCGTTTGCATCATCCCTTCGTCCTACCCGGTCATTCTATCGCCATTCACCGCTGCCACGGTGGCAGTGAACTGGCATAATGCCTTCTGGTTGCCCGGAGGGCAGGCGGCCCCTGACGCAGGGGCCTTTTCCGGGTCTGGCAATCGCGGCTGTCCGGGCATCGCCCGTGACCGGGGCAGTGGGACGTATCGAGAGCACGTGTGATAGCGAATCGAACCTCAGCAACAGGAACAACGTCGAAGGCCATTGCGCAGACCGACGTCGTGCTCATCGGCGGCGGCATCATGAGCGCGACGCTGGGGACGCTTCTCCAGCAGCTGGCCGGCAACCTCTCCATCGAGGCGTTCGAGCGATCGGACGATGTGGCGATCGAGAGCTCGAACGACTGGAACAACGCCGGCACAGGACATGCCTCCCTGTGCGAGATGAACTACACCCCTGAGCGCGACGGTGTGATCGAGACCGAGAAGGCGGTGCGGACGAACGAGCAGTTCCACGAGTCCCGCGTCTTCTGGGCGCGCATGGTCGAGCAGGGCGTGCTATCGGAGCCGGACACCTTCGTTCGCTCGGTGCCCCATATGAGCTATGTCTCCGGCGTCACGGACGTCCACTATCTGCAGCGGCGGTATGATGCGCTGCGCCAGATTCCGCTCTTCGAGTCGCTCGAGTATTCAGACGATCATGCGGTGCTCGATTCGTGGGTGCCGCTGATGATGGATGGCCGCGAACCTGGCGCGCACATCGCGATGACGCGCTCTGTCGCCGGCACCGACGTCAACTTCGGCGAGCTGACCCGCCAGCTGTTCCGCTCGATGGCGGCGCGCGGCGCGACCGTGCGCACCGGACACGAGGTGATCGATCTGGAGAAGCTGCTCGATGCCCGTTGGCGCGTGACGGTTCGCGAGCAGGCGACCGGTCGCACCTTCCAGGTCGACAGCCGCTTCGTGTTCGTGGGCGCCGGCGGCCACGCGATCCACCTGCTGCAGAAGTCTGGCATTCGCGAGGCGCGTTCCTATGGCGGCTTCCCTGTGAGCGGGCAGTTTCTCCGCGCGCAGAACCCTGACCTGATCGAGCGGCACTACGCGAAGGTCTACGGCAAGCCCCAGGTGAAGGCGCCGCCGATGTCGATGCCGCACCTCGACACGCCGCGTGGTGAACGGCGAGCGCGTGCTCCTGTTCGGGCCATTCGCCGGTTTTTCGCCGCGATTCCTCAAGCACGGCTCGTATCTCGACCTGGCGCGTTCGGTGCGCCCAAACAACCTGCCGACGATGCTTACCGTCGCGAAGGACGAGATGGAGCTGACGACCTACCTCGTGAGGCAGGTGCTACAGAAGCATGTCTCGCGCATCGATGTGCTGAGGGATTTCGTGCCGCTGGTGAACCCGGACGACTGGGCGCTGACGCATGCCGGCATGCGTGTCCAGACGATGAAGCGCACGGCATCGAAGCGCGGGGCGATTGAGTTTGGCACAGAACTCATCACGGCGGACGATGGGTCGATCGCGGGGTTGCTCGGGGCGTCGCCGGGTGCTTCCACCGCCGTGTCGATCATGCTCGACGTGGTCGCGCGATGCTTCCCGGAACAGTACAAGACGTCCTGGAAGAAGCCGTTGATCGAGCTGATCCCGTCGCACGGGGTGAAGCTCGCCGAGAACCAGAAGCTGCTCGACGAGCTCACATCGTTCACGACCAGCACGCTCGGCCTCGACGGGTAACGATTCGCCACTGAGCAGGGAAGGGCGTAGACGCAGAAGCGACCGGCTCCGATCAGGGCCGGTCGCTTCATGCACTCGGCCGCGTTTCGAGCCGCTGCCACGAACCCTGGAGCCGACTATTCCGGCTCGACTGAGACCCTGTAAAGCGCGTGATCGCTCAAGGGCTTCTCGCCATGCCTCGGACGATGGATCTCCGGCACGGCGTCGATCCGCCATGTTGCCGGAACAGCGAGATGGTCGATGGCAGGGTGGGCAACTATCGACGCAGCAAGAAACTGTGTCGGTACCTGCAGGCCGAGCTGGGCGAAGGCACGCATGGTGGCCTCACGACCCTGTAACGTTCCGACATAGTCGCGACCGTGCAAGCCTTGGTTGAAGTCGCCTCCCCAGAGGACGGGTTCCGCGGCTTTGCGCTCTGCTTCGATGCGTGTCACGACATAGTGCAGCAGGCCGACATAGATTTCCGCATACGACAGATGCGCGCCCAAGTGCTGCTTCCAAAGCGGGGTGGCTCCGCGCCACGGAAGTACCGTACATACGGCAAGCAGGGATTGGCTGGTGCCTGGAGGACTGATACGTGCCATCGACAGGCGACCATCGAAGGGATGTGGTTGGTCCGCGTTAATAATCGGTTCCATGCTCCATCGCGTGGCGATGGCGGCTTTCCGGTGGGACTCGGGAGCTTCCGGACGCGCGACGGAGTACAGCATGTTGTGGTCGTCCAGGTACCAGTCGCAATGCAGCTCCGTCAGGAACCAGACGTCTGCGCCGAGGTGCTCGAGGACGCCCCGTTGAGCCTGGGACCTCGTGGAGCGCGGTGGTGCGTAGGTTTCCAGGTTCCAAGTGCCCAGGATCACGAAACCCGTCCCTCCTTCGTTATCGCTTGCCCTATTGAGAGGTGCGGGCGGCGGGATTCGAACCCGCACGGGTCTCCCCAGCGGAGTTTAAGTCCGCAGCGTCTGCCGTTCCGCCACGCCCGCATGTGGTGGTCGCAAGTGTACCGCGTCGACGTTACAGATTGGCGCTGATGCGTGCCTGGGCGCGGTTGACGGTTTGATCTGCGACAATACGCGAGGCTGGCGTGCCGGCGGGGTCTCCGAGACGCGCTTTGCAGGGGAGGGAGCGGACGGTGTTGGCCGTTCAACGATGAACGGCGCCTCGACATCGTCCTGATGCAAGAGGACAAACGTTAATGACCGGTTTGGAGATCGCGGGTTCCTTCGTCTTTGTGTTGGGGTACATCATCATCACCTTCGAGCACCAGATGAAGGTGGAGAAGGCCCCAACGTCCCTGGTCATGGCGGGCCTGATGTGGCTCCTGGTCTCGCGGAGTCACGAGCACTTCGCGGAGCACCTGCAGGAGTCCGGGTGGGAGATCACCCAGATCGTCTTCTTCCTTCTCTTCGCGATGGCGCTGGTTGAGCTCATTAGCCGGCTCGGGTTCTTCGAGTTCGTGCGCGTCAAGCTGCAAGAGCGGCATTGGGGCAACAGGGAGCAGTTCGTCGTTCTCGCGATCCTGACCTTCTTCTTCTCGGCCATCCTCGACAACCTGACGACATCCATCGTGATGGTGGAGATTGCGCGGCGCTTCTTTCGGGGCCGGAACCTCCTCGTTGTCGCGGCCGGGATTGTGATCCTCGCCAACGCCGGCGGCGCATGGAGCCCGATCGGCGACGTGACGACGATCATGCTGTGGCTGGCGGGCAAGTTCTCCTCCGGTGAGATCATCCTGCACACCTTCCTGCCCTCGCTCGTCCACGGGATTGTCGCGACACTGCTGCTGCGCCGCCTGATCGTCAATGAGCGGTATGACGACAGCACCGAGGACATGCCGATCAGTTTTTCGCCCGAGTCGAAGATCCTGATGACCGTCGCGCTGATGTCGTTCAGCCTTCCATTTGTCGCGACGCAGCTGGACCTTCCGCCGTTCGTCGGGCTGGGCTTCGGCTTCGGTGTGGTCGGGATGCTTGCCAGCATTTTCGGGCATCGGGCGCAGGATCGATCGATCGAATCCGGGGAGGACGGCACGCAGACTCGAATGCAGCATGACATCCAGGAGATTATTCGCGATGTCGACTTCTCCTCGCTCATCTTCTTTGTCGGCATCTTGCTCAGCGTGGCCGCGCTCGGCTCTCTCGGCATCCTCCAGTCGATTTCCGACGCGATGTTCGGCGCGGACCCTGAGTTCGCGCGCGTCGCGGGTGGTAACGTGGCCCTCGGGTGGGCGTCGGCCGTCGTCGACAACGTCCCCCTGACCGCCATGGCCATCGATACGGTCCCGACGTCGAACCCCTGGCTATGGACGTTGCTCGCGTACAGTGTCGGTACCGGCGGCTCGCACCTGATCATCGGGAGCGCCGCCGGCGTCGTCGTGATGGGACGGATCAAGGGTTTGAGCTCGACCACGTACATGCGACTGGCGAGTCTGCCGGTCGCGGCCGCCTACCTTGCGGGCGTGGTTGTGTGGTGGGCCATGGCGTCGATATTCGCCTAGCAGCGAGGGTCTCCGCGAGGACGCCGGTGTACCGCATGAGAGCGGTGGCCCGGCGTTCTCCTTAAGGCTCGTTCGGGTCTCGACGTTGGCGTGAAGGCCGCCTGAGGACCCTTGACGGCGGTCGCATGACTGCTAAGGTGTGAAAAGTTCACCTGGGACCACAAGATAGCCACTGATCGCGCAGTTTGACCCGAGAGGAGCCTCGCTCGATGACCATGAATGACCCTGGCGACGAACCGCGCCAGCATGTTGACGACCCTGCAGGACGTTCCTTGAACCGGCGGACGTTGGTTCAACGGGCCGTGATCGGAGCGGCGGCGATTCCCCTTGTGCGGGATGCCTCTGCCCAGCGTGGATCGCACGCGACGCCGGTCGCGACGCCAGCGCCCACGCCTATCGATGCTTCAGCCACCGAAACGTGGGTTGAGCCATGGGTCTGGCGGCCCAGTGAGTGGCCCGGTCAGCAACTCGAGATGAACGTCGTCGAGAACCAGAGCCCCGGCGACATCGTGGGCTACGGGAACCCGAGCGCGATCCTGTTCTCGTATAACGGCGCCACACCCGGTCCGACGATCCGCATGCGTGGCGACGAAACGTTGCTGCTGCGGCTGCGAAACCTGCTCGGAGCAAACGAGGGGACGACCTATGTCGGGCCGTATCCCGACCCGAACGAGCTCCCGGACAACATCGACCTCGCGACGGTGAACGAGAAGGCTCAGGCGCTCGGGAACTTCCATCACGATTACTGCCTCGGTGAGCACACCAACGGGACGCATGCGGCCCGCACGACCAACATCCATACCCATGGTCTCCATGTCCGGCCCGGGCGCAATTCGGACGGCACGCACTCCGACAACGTGATCCTGCGGCTCATCGATCCCGATGATCTCGACATGCGGGAAGCGCATGCCGATAGTCCGCAATGCTCATGGCTGCGAAATCCCGGGCAGGTCGGCTATCTGCGCGACGACGAGGTGGCCGGATACGCGGATTACGAATTCCGTATCGGCGATGTGCAGTCGGAGGCTCGTGCCCTGATGGATTTGCCCTCACAGCCCCATCCGCCAGGCACGCACTGGTACCATCCGCACTGCCACGGCTCCACTCACAACCAGGTATCGAGCGGGATGGCGGGGTTCCTGATCGTCGAGGGCGACGTCGATGTGGCCATCAATCTTGCCCTGACGGGCGAGCGACGGCCGGATCCGGCGATAAAAGCCGGTCCCTATGACTATCGCGAGAGGCTGATGCTGATCCAGCGCGTCTTTCTGACGTCGTCGGATCCCGATGCGCATACGCAGGACCTGAAGGGCGGCGGAAACGCCGAAGCGGCGGTCAACGGTGACGCGACGCCCATGATCATCACCATGCGTCCGGGCGCGATCGAGCGCTGGCGCGTGCTGAACGGGAGCGTGGACGGCAAGGGGTACCAGCATGTGATGGTGCTCAAGGGGCAGTATGCCGTTGAGGAAGCCTCGACCCAGAATGGCACCGTCTCGACACTCGTCAAGCAACGTGGCAATGCCGGTGAGTTCTCGCCAGCGAGTCGTGCGGAGGTCGAAGCGGACAATCAGCAGATCTACCAGCTCGCGTTCGACGGGGTAACGCTTGTCGCGAGCGACGCGGACGGCGCCACATACACGATCCAGGATCTTGCTGAGCAGAACCCCGGAACGCAAAGTCCGTTGGATCGCGAGATCACGGGCAACCCGAACCAGGCGATGCTAGCCAACATCGAGGCATGCTTCGCCGACGCGGAGAGCGTGCGCAACGCCTTCGTTCGGCCCAACGAGGTGTACCTCGCGCCGGGTAACCGTAGCGATCTCTTCTTCCAGGCTCCCATACAGGATGGAGCTGCGGCGCAGGTCTATACCGTGCTCGCGCGCGGCGCGATCCTGCATGCCGACAACGTCCAGAGCCAGCTCCAGGGCCGGGTAAACCAGGACGCCTACATCTCCGACCCGGAAGACATCGTGCTTGCCTACGTGGTCGTCTCGGAGCCAGCTGAGAGTGATCCCGTCCCGGCGTTCGACGTGATGGACCTGATCGGCGTGCTGCCGCCGGTGCCGGATTACCTGCTCCCGATTGTGGACGATGAGCTCCTCCTCTCGTCGCAGTCCGGTGACGCGTCGGCGACACCAGTTACCGCATCGGGTGACGATCGGATGTATCGGACGCGCACCATCACCTACTCCGGATGGGGTGCAAGCGATTATCCACTCGTGACGACCGAGGGCGATAGCGAGACCGCTCGCAACTTCCGCGCGTTCGTGGAACGTGACCAGGCGGATGGCGGAGCGCTTGAGCTCCTGCGGTACGCGAAAATACCCGACTCGGACGAGTATGTCCTTTTGTCGCCGAACGTCCGCAGCATGGCGATCTCCGCCTCCACGTCTACCGATGTCGTGGATGATTCGGACCCCATGTTCCCGATCACCGCCAACATGGCGCGCAAGTTCAGCCCGAACGATCCGCAACGGCCGCAAATCCTCGTCGACACCGCCGAGGAGTGGGCGATCTACAACGCTTCGATCAGCCTGTGGGCGGATACCTCGGCCACGCCGCTGGGGCAGAGCGGGGGACATTACCCGGGACTGCCACTAAGCCGCGCGGAAGGTCAGGCGCGGTTCACCGAGTCGCCGTCCTGGCGTCTGCAGACGAAGGGTGTTGATCACCCCTTCCATATGCATCAAAACCCGTACTGGGTGATGCGCGTCGAGGTGCCGGATGAGAACGGGAACCTGGTGAATATCCTCGACAAGCCTCGCTGGCAGGACGTTGTCTGGGTGCCGCGCAACGGCGGTCGCGTTGTGTTCCGGTCGCGCTTCGCGGACTACGTCGGCGTGCTCGTCAACCATTGCCACATCCTGCTCCACGAGGACCACGGGATGATGCAGGCCGTCGAGATCACGCCGTTTGCCGATCAGGCGAACTTCGAGGCGAAGGACCACGTTGCACCTATCGATGCGTCGCCGGAGGTGGTGTCCAGCATCTATCCGCCTCTCGACCAGGCCGGCCTCTGGCGCCAGAGCATGCAATTCATTGACCCGAACCACGAAACGGGGCAGATGTTTCCGGGCTTCGTGCTAGGCGATCCTCCGGCGTGACGAGAAGGGGAGAAAGCGCGCCAAACGTGAACCGCATAAGAAAAACGGCCAGCTATCATAGCTGGCCGTTCTCTGGAGCGGAAGACGGGATTCGAACCCGCGACCTTCTCCTTGGCAAGGAGATGCTCTACCACTGAGCCACTTCCGCATGACGCCTCTCGCGTCAGCAGGATGAATGATAGGACGCGCGGGGCAGGGTGTCAAGGCAATATCCGCGTCAACAAGTCGACGGTTGGAACTGAATCCGAGGGCGGAGCAGCCGTACAGGAGACAGGCTGTCTGGAGGGGTGAGATGGAGGCGTTCGCGTTCTTCGTGATCGCGATTATTGGGTTCGTTGTGGACGTCGTGCGATATCGCGGTCAGGCTGGGGGATGGAACCCTGTGGAGCGTGCCATCCGCTGGAGCTTCGGCGCGAGCGGGGCATGGTTGCTGTTCGCTGCGTCCGGGCATCTGTTCGCCGCCGACGATGTCGCCCGTTCAATCGGCTGGCCGGTCGGGAGTCCGTTCCAGCGCGAGGTGGGTTTCGGGGATCTGGCGTGGGGTGTGTTGGGCGTGCTTTCCATCCGGTCGTCCGGCCCGTTCAGGCTTGCCTTCGCGTTGGGCTCCGCCATCTTCCTGTGGGGGGCGGCCGGAGGCCACATCTACGAGATGGTCGTGAACGACAACTTCGCGCGAAACAATTCGGGTTTGCTACTCGCGCTGGACATTGGATGGCCGCTTCTCAATCTGGTCCTGCTCGCCATGCGACGACGCTCGATCGTGGAGAATGAGCGCGTCGATGGCGTGGCGGTAAGCAGCGGGATACGGTGACGAAGGATCTAGCGGGAAACGGCGGACGAGAAGACTCCTCGCCCGCCGTTTCCCTCCTACGGTTCTACTTGGCGGCGGCCAGCGCCTCGGCTGCGGCATCCAGGCGGGACCGCACATCGCCGGCAATCGCGTCCAGCTCAGCGGACGAGCCGGCTGCCGCGAGCATCGCCTTCGGATCGACGAAGGTGACGTAGCGCTTGCCGTTCTCCTCGCGCACGACGACGTTGCAGGGCAGCAGAAGCCCGATGTCGATGTCCGCCTCGAGCGCCTTGTTCGCGAAGTTGGGATTGCAGGCCCCAAGGATGGTATAGCGCTCGCGCTCGACCCCGATCTTTTCGCGGAGCACGTTGTCGACGGCAATTGTCGTCAGCACGCCAAAGCCCTGCTCCTTGAGCGCCGCTGTTGCATGCTCAACGGCCTGGTCGAACGGGGCGTCGACCTCGACCATGCGTCCATAGGATCGGTCGGTTACCTGATGGCTCATAATCCGGTTTACCTTTCATGGATAGAGGGTCGCGGAGACCACTCATTACTTTCTTTTGGGAAGTATAGCAGGCGCAACCTGATGGCGCCGCGTGATACGCTGTGTCGCCACATCCGTACCACGCGTCGAGGCCGCCGCGATTCCGATAGACTGTGCCGATGATGATTGCTCGATGGAGGAAGGTACTATGACGAACGATATGCTGCCGGGTGACCTGGTGACGCCGGAATGGCTCAATGCGCATCTTGATGACGCTCGGGTGCGCGTCGTGGACATTCGCGGCTACGTGAAGACGGAAGACCTCGGAGGGGGGCGCCAGAAGGCCACCTACACGGGTGCTCCGGAGGAATACGAGGCTGGGCACATCCCTGGCGCCGTGTTCGTGGACTGGACCCGGGATATTGTTGACCCTGAAGGCCCGGTCAAGGCCCAGATCGCCAGTCCCGAGGCCATTCAGGCAGCGATGGAAATCTCGTGGGATTGGAGACGATACCGCCGTCGTGGTGGTCGATCACATCGGCGGTCACCTGGCAACCCGGTTGTGGTGGGCGTTGCGGTACTACGGCCACGACGCGGTCGCGATTCTCGAAGGTGGGTTCACCGCATGGGAAGCGGCCGGTTTCCCGGTGACAGTGGAGACGTCGGACGTGCCTTCCGGGGCGAAGTTCACGCCGAAGGTGAGGCCAGAGCTCCGGGCCGAGATCGACGACGTCGCGCGGCAAATGGAGGACGGGTCCAGACAGATCGTCGACGCGCGCGATGAGGCGACGTATCGCGGTGAGGTCCAGCGCGGAAGCCGGGGTGGGCACATCCCGGGAGCGCTGCTGCTACCCGCGAAGTCACTGGTCGACGAAAGCGGCCACTGGAGATCGGCGGAGGAGATCCGCGAGATGGCCCGCGAGGCAGGGATCGACCCGTCGCGACCGGTGACGGCGTACTGCAACGGTGGCGTGACCGCGACGCAGCTGATGTTCGGCCTGCACCTGGCCGGGATGAGCGACCTCTCCAACTACGACGGCTCGTGGAACGAGTGGGGCGAGCGTGAGGACATGCCAGTGGAGGGGAATCGCGATCTGTTCGAGGAGGGTCGCGTCGATCGGGACTGGCACGCCCGGACCAACGAACCATAGCTACGAGCGGAACAAGGTCTCGCATCCGGGCGATGTAGTCTGGCCGACCGTGCCGGGATGCAGTTCCAGCCGGAGTTCCAGGCCTGACGTAACTATCCGAAAAGGATTTGCTGGCTGGTCCGATCCACGATTCTGCCAAATCGTGAAGGACTTGGACTCCCCGGGCCAAAGGTTCCATAGGTCGACCTCGGGCAGTGCGCCGGCGTAACGTCCAGAACTATCGCGAGCCAGTCCTCGGATCTTTGTCCATTGAGTTGGCTCTTGCCCTTCATTGAAGAGTTTGCCCTGCAGGTGGAGAGAGTCCGGTCGACGGTCGTCGCTCTCAAGTTGTAGCCGTAGCCCAAGTGACTCATAGATGTCTGTAAACGTTCCGGGGCCCACCGTCTCACAAAGTCCGAACGCTCCGGATTCCAGAGTGCTATGGGATTGCACTGATTCTGGCAGGACGCCGAAAATCATGTTTGACTGGCCCGGTCGCATAACTGGCAAGAGAGGAGGCGGCCCAGGCAAGGCCTTCCACGCCGAGGTCCGGGAAGGTGATGCTCATGACGGGCGAGTCGACCATATCGTCGCGGGTACTGATGATCTCGCCGATGATGCGCGGCGCATCAGTCGAGGGATAGATGCGGTAGTCGACCAGTTCGATGCCGTCGCCGAGCACGATCGGCCGTGGGCGGCCATGGTGATTGGGTGTTGCGGCGGGGGTGGCAGTGTCCTGGGCCGCTCGTAACGGCGATGTGGGGAGCAGGAGGGCGGCGGAGGCGGCGAGGAACTGGCGTCGATGCATGGCAAATGTCCTCAATGGCGCTCAACAGAAAGAACAGAAACGGCGGACCGTTGCGGCCCGCCGTTCATCGTCTACATGGTGGTGCCAAGGGGCAGACTCGAACTGCCGACCGCACGATTTTCAGTCGTGAGCTCTACCAACTGAGCTACCTTGGCGAGTGATCTGTGTGAGTTGGCGCCGTTCTCCACGGTGGGCGATAAGGGACTCGAACCCCTGACATCCACGGTGTAAACGTGGCGCTCTACCAACTGAGCTAATCGCCCGCGTGCGCGGTCCGCGATCAACCGGTGCCCAGGAAAGGATTTGAACCTTCACGCCCTAAACGGGCACTAGCCCCTCAAGCTAGCGCGTCTGCCGATTCCGCCACCTGGGCAGGTGGCTGCCTGTGCAGCGGCTGAAGTATAGGACCTTCTCGCGCCCAGCGTCAATGCGATGAAGCGACGTCTTTTTCAGTGGCCGGGAAAGACGGCCAGCGACGATCCCGATGCCCTGAGCGCGCCGGGATACTGGTATTATTGCAGCAGATCAAGCGCCCGAAACAACGACGTTCGGCGTAACAGACATGGCCGATACGTTGATTCTGGCGCGCTGGAGGCAGCGGCCCGTCGTTGGGCGTGCCAATGCGCAGGTCAGGAAGGACAGTATCCCCATGGCTCAGAAGAACGCCCGCCCGAAAGTCACCGTCGTCGGTGTCGGCATGGTCGGCGGCACCGTGGCCCAGCTCCTCGCCCAACGTGACTACGCCGATATCGTCATGATCGATATCGTCGAAGGCATGCCTCAGGGCAAGGCCCTTGACCTAATGCAGACCGGCCCGGTCATGGGCTACGACTCCTACCTGATCGGCTCGAACAGCTACAACGATGCAGCGGACTCCGACGTAGTCGTCATCACCTCCGGAATCCCGCGTAAGCCGGGCATGAGCCGCGATGACCTGCTCAAGACGAACCAGGGCATCATCCGCTCCGTCGTCTCCGAGATTGTCAAGGTCGCTCCCGAGGCCATCCTCGTCGTTGTCTCGAATCCGCTCGACGCCATGTGCCACGTTGCACTGGAGACATCCGGTTTTCCACGCGAGCGCGTAATAGGTCAGGCGGGCGTGCTCGATTCGGCCCGCTTCCGCACCTTCATCGCGGCGGAGCTGGACGTCTCCGTCGAGGACGTGACGGCGTTTGTGCTTGGCGGCCACGGCGACACGATGGTGCCGCTGTCGCGGTACTCGACCGTCGCTGGTATCCCGTTGCCCGAGCTGATGTCTGCCGAAAAGATCAAGGAGCTGGAGGATCGCACGGCTAACGGCGGCGCGGAGGTGGTGTCTCTCCTCAAGACCGGCAGCGCCTACTACGCCCCGGCCGCCTCGACGGTGGAGATGGTCGAATCGATCCTGCTGGACAAGAAGCGCATCCTGCCGTGCTCGGTGCTGCTGCAGGGCGAGTACGGCATCGACGACCTCTACGTCGGCGTTCCGGTCAAGCTCGGCCGCTCTGGGCTCGAGGCGATCATGCAGATCAACCTGAAGGACGACGAAGCGGCGTCGCTGCGGAAATCGGCTGATGCCGTGAAGACCCTTGTCGACACGATGAAGGGGTTTGACGCCTAGCTCCGAACAAGGTGGGAGGGAAGGGACGGTCGCCCACAAAGGGAGGCCGTCCCTTCCTGCGTCACGAGGGTGGCGCGATTCTTGAGAGAGAATCGCCAGAGATAGGACCCGGTGCGGCGAATTTCGTTCTCAACCGGGAAACGAGAGCCGGAAAGGTACTAACTACATGAAGATATTGAAGAACGGACCGATCGGTGCCGTGGGCACGGTACGGTCGTTCATGAACGTCGTGAAGGACATCGACTTCGAGGAAGTGCGTGACCGCGCCGAGCGCGCGCCGCGGATGCTCGTGCTTGGGAGCGATCAGTCGCTCGCCGAGGACGCCGCGACGAGGCTGTTCGGCGCCATCGATCGGCAAGGCGTGTCTGCCGAGGCATGGAACGACCGGCCCGCGCTCGACGCGACCCGCTACGACGTCGTGATCGTCTACGACCCAAACGGCGAGGGACTCTTCGATCGCGTGCGGAAGGCGACGGGCAGCCGCCGCGATTCAGCGAATGTGTTCTTCCTGGCCAAGGAGATTTCGGACGGCGGCGACCCGGCGAACGCGCTGCGGCAAGAGGTCATGGATATGCTGCCGGACCTCGCCCCAGCCTTCGGCCGGCATTATCACGAATGGCAGCCCGCGGCCGTCCGCGCCATCATCGAGCAAACATCGCGCGCCAACGCCCAGTTCGCGCTTGTGTCGAACATTCCGGCAGTCATTCCGTTCCTCGGCGGGCTCATCTCCGCCAGCGCCGACCTGATCGTCCTGACCAAGAACCAGATCATGATGGCGTACAAGATCGCCGCCGCGCATGACCGCGAGCTGGACAATCAGATGGCGATCGTGCGCGAGTTGACGCCAGTCGTCGGCGCGGGGTTCCTGTGGCGGACAGCGGCGCGGGAGGCCGCGTCGTTCATCCCCCTGGCGGCCGGCACGATCCCGAAGGTCGCGATCGCCTTCGTCGGCACCATGACAGTCGGCAAGGCGGCGGATTATTACTACCGCTACGGAAAGAAGCCGTCGGCGGGCCAACTTGACCAGTTCAAGGACTACGCCCAGGACATGTTGAAGAAGCTGCCGATGGTCGGCGACGAAGAGTCGGGAACCAAGGCGATTTCCACGGGGGCGGACACCGTGCCCCTCGCCTCGACGGAAACGACAAAGCTCGACGAGACGGCCTGACATCACCGTTGCGCGAACAGAACCGAAGGGAGGCGGGATCATCCCGCCTCCCTTCGGTGTATCTGGAAGCAGATGATCCTGGTCACGCGCTCCTCCCGGCATACGGAGCGTCGTGACCAGTGGCCTTGAACAAGGTCCCGTGGAAGACCTCAGGACGGAAAGCCCTCGATCAACCGTTCGGAAAAGATCTTGGCGATGGAATAGAGAGCCTGCATCGGGTTTGCGCCGACCGACGTGGGGAAGATGCTGCTGTCCATGACGTAGACGTTCGGGACCTCTTCTCCGTTGGCCGCCCATAGGCGGTGGTTCAACGAGACGACGCCCGTATCTTTCGGTCCCATCTTGTTCGTGGCCTGGAGGTGGGCGGACGTGAGGATGGTGCGGTTGGGCACGAACTGAAGGTTTTGCTCGACCGCGTCGGCCTGGGCGATATCGGTCAGGTAGGTGCCCACCATCGGATCGAAGTCCGGCAGATCGAGGACGTTCTCATTCGTCGGGATGATGACCTTCTTTGCACCGGCAAGGAACATCATGCGGATGCCAATCGCCACGCCCATTCGGAACCTGTCCTTGTCCGCATCACTCAGGGCGTATTGCAGCATTGTGTTCCCGTTGTCGTCGAGCGTGATGCGGTTGTCATCTGACGGTGTGTCGACGAGCATGCAGCCGAAGCCGGCATAGTCGTTGAAATGCACCAGCTCGTCGTAGATCTGCTTGCCACTGCCCGGAATCATCAGGGCGCCGTATGCAGGGAGGCCGCCCATCGTTTCGTAGATGAAGCCGGGTGTGACGCCGAAGGAAGCACAGAAGGTGGCACTATCGAGCCCCTCGAGAAGATTGATGGTGTGATCGAACAGGCCAAGGAGCGGGAATGACGGGTGGAGGATGAGACCTCGTCCGATAGACGGGTTCGCGACCGCTGGGTATGCCTTGGCGGTGTTGAGAAGGATCCGGGTTGTGCCGATGGTGCCGGCGGACAGGATGACGTTCTCCGCCTCGATGGTCACGGACACGCCGGGGGCTATCCCGAGATTCGACGGGTCAACCATCGTATTACCGTAGTCCGTCCACGGCGCCGTGGTATGGAGCCGTACGCCAGTCGCCCGCAAACCGCTCTCGTCGAAGAGGACCTCGTCCACGATCGCGTCGGGAATGAGGCCGAGCGGATTCTCAGCGTCAGCAATGGCGGGATAGATCAGTTGTCGAGCGGCATCCAGCTTGTCGTTGACCGGGGAGGGAGAATCGCCGACCGGAAAGCGATTCAGGTGATAGAGCGAGGGATCGACGCCATACGAGGATGCTCCATCCCAGAGCACCTTGTTGTCGTTGTTTAGCTCGCTTTCGGACAGTGTCCGGGTCCCGATCGCGCTCCGCACCCATTCATAGGCCTTGGCAATCTTGTCTGTCGAGTAGGTGCTATCCATCAAGCCATCGTTGATCCAGCTGTTGATGCGGGCTTGCACCGTCGACTCAAGTGGCGAGAAGGCAAGGTCGATGTTGACGGCGGAGCCACCTCCAAGCGTCTCGCCGCTGCGGACGATGATTGCGTTGTCGGTCGTGGTCGCGCGGTCGCCCTGGTACATGAGGCGTGGATAGCTGCGCGTCGTCATCGACCCCCAGACGACGAATGGACCTTTTTCGATCAGGACAACGCGCTTGCCGGCGGCCTGAAGCTGGGTTGCCACGGTTGCGCCGCCGGGACCACTGCCGACGACCAGGTAGTCGATCGGCCCATCGCGATGCCGGATCTTTTTCTGCTCGGCGTCGTAGACCAGATGGCTGGGAGCGATGTCCGGCGCATGCAGGCTTGCGTAAATGTCCGGTCGATTGACGAACACGGGTGGGGCGACGAAGTCCGCCAGGGGCTCGGCAAGCGGCAGGTCCCAGATCGAAGAGAGGTAGGCTTCTCGCAAGACCGCCGCGAGTTGTGTCGACACGGGCCCGGCGCTTCCCTCGAAGAGGAACGAGAAGAGGGGAGCCCTGAACGTGGCGTCCATTCCGCCGAAGCCGCCCGGAGAAGCGATGAATGCCTTCACGGCAGGGTCCGACGATGCGGTTAGCTGCTCGTAGAACGGCAGAGCCGCCGGATTCGTCATGCCCTGGAGTACGGCCTGGAGCGGCGATTGCTCGAAGGCCTCGAGCATGCCTTTATTGACCTTGGCTGCAATCTCGGCGACGGACTGTTCCACTTCAGGTGGTAGGCCAAATTCCCGCAATGGGAACCAGAGATCGAACAGCGCCTTGTGGGTCTTCTCCACATCATCCGCGCTGGCTGCCTCGGGTGTTGACTGCGCCCCGACCGATGGAATCTCTCCGATCGCCATTGCCGCAGCGACCGCTCCGAAGAACTGCCTGCGGTTGAGAGCCCACGAAGGTGAAGAAGAGTCGTTTGGCATTGCGTTCCTCCATGAAGCATTGGCGTCCGCCCCTGTGGCGCCCCGCTTCGACGCTCATCTGCGAACGCCGAAGCAACAGGGGCCACATCGACCGTTTACCCTGGTATACGGATGGGACCCCTGCGCGCATTCAACACCCGGATCCTGCGTTTCGTCCGGGTCTGGACGTTTGGTATAGGGACGATCATACGGCTTCGGGGAATTAAGCGAAAGGTGGCAGTGTCCGCAATCTTCATGAGAGCCCGACGTGCTGGGGAGCAGGGGCACCGCGAATCCCAGGCGAACGATGGGCCCGGTCTTGATAGCTGTCCTCCACACGCTCATCTCGGGGGGCCGGCCCAGCAAGGTCAGTGTATGGATAGGGGAGCGGGACAAATCGTTGACAGATCGGTGATGGGTGTTCGGGCACCGGCGCATGTGGACGCATCGCGCCCCGAAGTGCGTGATCGCTCTGTCCCTCCGCGAAGCTCTGGCAAAATACACCTTGTCGTCTGACGTGAAGACTTCGAACTCGACTTGCCCGTCGGAGCTGCCACAAGAAAACCGCCCTCGAGAGTGAATCTCGAAGGCGGTTCGAATTGGGATTCTGTCGTGTCTACGCGATGCCGAACGACTTGGCGCGCTTGTTGAAGTCCGTCAGGCTGATGCCGAGGAGCGACGCCGCCTCCCGCCGGTCGCCCTCGGCGGCGGAGATCGCTTCATCGATCGCGGTGCGCTCCACTTCCCCGAGAAGCTCGGGAAGTGACGTGCCGCGTCGGACGCGCTCGCCAAGGTCGAGCAGGCGGCGGCTGTCGGTGCCCGAGAAGTGAATGTGCTCGGCGGTGATAACGCTGCCCTGTGCGAGCACCGTCGCGCGCTGCATCAGGTTCTCCAGCTCCCGGACGTTGCCCGGCCAATCGTAGCCCTGCAGCTTCTCCATCGCGCTCTCGCTGACGCGGGATGGCGGGGAGTCCGGACGGTAGCGATGCTTCTGGACGAAGTGCTCGACGAGCAGCGGGATATCGTCCTTGCGGTCGCGCAGCGGTGGAAGATAGATCGAGATCACGTTCAGGCGGTAGTAAAGGTCTTCCCGGAAGCGGTTCGCCTCGACTTCCTGGGGGAGGATCTTGTTCGTGGCGGCGATCACGCGTGTGTCGATCTTCACCGTGACGGAGCCGCCGACGCGCTCGAACTCGCGCTCCTGCAGTACGCGCAGGAGCTTCTTTTGGGTCGAGAGCGTCATTTCGCCGATCTCGTCCAGGAAGATGGTTCCCTTGTTGGCCATCTCGAAGCGGCCCTTGCGCTGGTTCATGGCGCCGGTGAACGCGCCCTTCTCGTGTCCGAAGAGCTCGCTCTCCAGCAAGGTTTCCGGGAGTGCCGCGCAGTTGACCTTGATGAGCTGGCCGGCGGAGTAGCTGGATGTGCGGTGCAGGATGCTCGCGATGAGCTCCTTGCCCGTGCCGGTCTCGCCGGTGATCAGCACCGTGGCGTCTGAGTGGGCGACGCGGCCGATGGTCTTGTAAACCTCCTGCATCGCCGCGCTGTTGCCGATCAACGGGTCGGCGGGGTCTCCCTTGCCGACAAGCGCGCTGAGCTCCAGCACCTGGTCATTGAGGCGTTGACGGTCAAAGTAGCGTTTCAGCGTCTGGCCAACATCTTCGATGTCGAACGGCTTGGTGATGTAGTCGTAAGCACCGAGCCGCATCGCGTCGATGGCGACGCGCGAACCGCCGAACGCGGTCATCATGATGACCGGCAGCTCCTGATCGGCCGATTTCTTCAGTTCTTTCAGGACGTCCAACCCGCTCTTGTCGGGCATCCGAACATCCATGAGGATGAGGTCCGGTGTGGTGTCGGCATCGGTCATGGCTTTCAGAACGCCAGCGCCCGATTCCGCTTCGGTCACCTCGTAGCCTTCCTCATGGAGGAAGTCGACAAGGACCTGACGGATAGCGGCATCATCATCCGCGACAAGAATCGTCTGCATGGAGCGTGGTGTGCCTCGTGTCTCTATACCGGCGTGCTTACGCGGGGCGAACGGTCATTCCGACGGGTAGTATAGGACGGATTGTCTCATGCGGGGCGGCGACTACCCGCATTGGGGCCGACTTGGTGCCTCCCGCGATGGTGATCGGGAAGGGAATCGCCGGTGTCGGGGCCATATGAATGAGGGGATGGAGCAGTGCATCACGACGGGCGGAGAGGGATCGCGCGGATCCTCCTGATTGGCTTCAGCGCAACGGGCAAGAGCACCACCGGACGGCACCTCGCGGAAGCGCTCGGCTGGCCATTGCTGGAGATGGACGAGGAGATCGAGCGGCGCGAAGGCATGCCGATTCCCGAGATCTTCGAGCGCCGAGGTGAGGCGGCCTTCCGTGCGTCTGAAGCCGCGCTGCTGCGCGATGCGCTCGGTCGCACACGCGTCGTGGTCTCCACGGGTGGCGGCGCCGTCTGCGATGAGGAAGCGTGGACGGCCATCCGCGCCTCCTCGGGCACGCTGGTGGTCGGGTTCCAGGCCTCTCCGGAAGAGATCCTGAGGCGCTTGCGCCGGCACGAGGACGAGGCGCCGGCGGGGCAGACCACTGCCCGGCCCATGCTCGACGCTGACGACCAGGCAGGGCGCATCCGCTCGCTGCTGGACCAACGCGAGGCGTTCTACCGGCGGGCTGATGTGACGATCCCGGTTGGGAACCGGCCCGCGGAGCACACGGCGCGGGACATCGCCGAAATGGCGCGATCGATGGCCGGGGAGCGTGCCGAAGTTTCGCTCGATACGGGCTCGGCAAGCTCCCGCATCCTTGTCGGCCCGAGCGGGCGGAGCTCCCTGACAGAAGACCTTCGTGCGACATGGCCCAGGACCCGGAAGCTCTGGCTTGGCGTCGATGAGCATGTCGACCAGGCTCACGACGAGTGGCTGTCGGCCATTCCAACCGATGAGCTGGCGGTCTCGCGGCATGTGATTCCCTCCGGGGAGTCCAGCAAGTCGCTCGAGCGGCTTTCGTCGCTGTATGACTGGATGATCGGCGGAGGCGTGGAGCGAAGCGACGTCGCGGTCGCCGTTGGCGGCGGAGTGGTGGGCGATCTCATCGGGTTCGCTGCGGCGACGACGCTGCGCGGCATCGGGCTTGTCCAGGTCCCGACGACGTTGCTCTCGATGGTGGATAGCAGTGTCGGCGGCAAGACCGGCATCAACCACGCGCAGGGAAAGAACCTGATCGGCGCGTTTTACCAGCCGCCCCTGGTGGTCGTCGATCCCGTCTTCCTTCAATCGCTGCCGCAGCGGGAGCTGCGCTCGGGGTTCGCCGAGGTCATCAAGCACGGCGTGATCCAGGCGTCGACGCCCGATGGTGAAGCGGACTTTCTCTTCGACGTGTTGCGCCTTAACGCCGACGCGCTCCTGCGCCTGGAGGAGCCGCTCACGAGCTGGGTCATCCGCCAGAACATCTCGTTGAAAGCGGCGGTTGTTGAGGCGGATGAGCGAGAGTCGCACTTGCGCCAGATCCTGAACTTCGGGCATACCATCGGTCACGGCATTGAAGCAGCCGGCTACGCGCTGCTTCATGGTGAGGCGGTTGCCGTCGGCATGGTCGCCGCCACGACGATCGCGGGAGAGAAGGGGATGGTGGACGCGGCGTTCCGCGATCGGCTCGTTGCCCTTATCGAGGCGTTTGGCCTGCCGACCAGCGCGGAGTTCGACCCGGGTGTGGTCCGCGAGAAAATGGCCCGCGACAAGAAGAAGGCCTCCGGTGCACAGCAATGGGTGTTGCCGGTGGAGGCGGGCGGGGTCGAGATCCGCACCGATGTCGACGAGTCAGCTATCGCCCGGGCGATCGACGCCGTTCGCGCGTGATCCGCATCCGTGGGCGGCATGCCATGTGCTATTCTGACCCACAGTGCTCGCGGACCTTTGCGTCGCGAGCCCTTGCGTGTCCTTCGCTGACACATCTCGTCGCCACGGCCCTCCCGGGGTGATGAGCACGCTCCAATTGTCACGGACAGGAGTACATACAACGTGACACCTACCCCCAAGGTTGTGGTCAGCGCGTCTATCGCGTACGACCACATCATGCACTTCGACGGATCCTTTAAGGACCATATCCTCGAAGACAAGGCCCACGTCATCTCCGTCAGCTTCTTGCTCGGTTCGCTGAAGCAGCAGCGCGGTGGTGTCGCCGGGAACATGGGCTACAACATGGCCCTGCTCGGCGTGCCGGTGGCGGTCGTGGGCGCGGTCGGCAGCGACTTCGGCCCATACCGCGAGGTGCTCGAGGAACTTGGCGTCGACCTCTCCCACGTCGTCCAGAAGGATGACGACTTCACCGCGACGGCGTACATGAACGCCGACAACCATGGCAACCAGATCGCGTCGTTCTACCCGGGGCCGGGCGCGGCCGCGCAGGGCATCGACGTGACCGATGTTGCGCGTACGGCCGAGTACGGCATCGTCAGCGCCGGTGACCCGTCCGCGATGATGACGCACGCGGAGCAGATCGCGGAGGTCAGCAAGCTCGTCTTCGACCCGGCGTTCCAGATCGTCATCCTTTCCGGCGAGGAGCTCGCCCGGGGTGTCGAGTTGGCGACCGTCGTCATGGGCAACGACTACGAGTTCAGCATGATGGGCCGGAAGACAGGCCTCTCTGTTGACGACGTCAGCCGGCAATCGGAGCTGACCGTGGTGACCTACGGCGAGCAGGGCTCGGAGATCCGGGCTGGTGGCGAGTCGTACCGCATCCCGGTTGCTCCGCCGCGCGAGTTCGCCGACCCGACAGGCGGCGGCGACGCCTACCGTGCCGGTCTCATGGCTGGCCTGCTGCTCGGCAAGGACCTTCCGGTGGTCGGACGCATCGCGGCGCTCACGGCGACGCATGCGATCGAGTTCCATGGTCCGCAGGAGCATTCCTACACCCACGAGTCGTTCGTTCGCCGCTTCGACGAGGCCTTCCCGGATTTCAAGGGCTCGCTGACGGTCGACGATCTCGATTCCCTGGCGAGCTAATCGCCACCCCTACGTTGTCAGGCACGGCCAGCGTGGCTGTGCCCATCGAATACATGCGCGGCCGCATGGCCGTTGCGAGGAGACACCATGGCAAGCACGACCGAAACCCGTGACTTCGACATCAAGGACCCGTCATTGGCCCCCGCCGGCCACCGCCGCATTTCCTGGGCTGCCCGCGAGATGCCGGTGCTGGCGCAGATCCGCGAGCGCTTCGAGAAGGAGAAGCCGTTCCAGGGCGTGAAGATGGTGTGCTGCGCGCACGTCACCACCGAGACTGCGAACCTCATCCTGACGATGAAGGCGGGCGGCGCCGACGCCGTTCTTTGCGCCTCGAACCCGCTTTCGACGCAGGACGATGTCGCCGCGGCGCTGGTGGACGAGGGCGTTCGGGTCTACGCCATCAAGGGTGAGGACGGCGAAACCTACATGCGCCACATCCACACGGCGATCCAGCACCAGCCGGACATCATCGTCGACGACGGTGCCGATGTCGTGTCGATCGTTCACCGGCAGTATCCGGAGCTGGCCGAGAAGGTGATGGGTGGCACCGAGGAGACGACCACCGGCGTCATCCGCGAGCGCGCGATGGAGGCCGAGGGCGTCCTGAAGTTCCCGATCGTGGCCGTGAACGACGCGGACACCAAGCACTTCTTCGACAACCGCTACGGCACGGGCCAGAGCACGCTCGACGGCGTCCTCCGCGCGACGAACGTCCTGCTTGCGGGCAAGACGATCGTGGTCGCCGGCTACGGGTGGTGCGGCAAGGGCATCGCGATGCGCTCCAAGGGTCTTGGCGCGCACGTGATCGTCACCGAGGTCGACCCGATTCGCGCGCTCGAGGCGGCGATGGACGGCTTCATGGTCATGACTATGGAAGAGGCCGCACCGCAGGCGAACATCATCATCACCGCGACCGGCAACGTGAACGTCGTCGACAAGCATCACTTCGAGGTGATGAAGGACGGCGCGATGCTGGCCAACGCGGGCCACTTCAACTCCGAGATCAACCTTAAGGCGCTGGCGCAGATGGCCGGTGAGGGCATCAAGACCCTGCGCCCCTTCGTCGAGGAGTACACGGTCGGCGACAAGACCGTCATCGTTCTCGGCGAGGGTCGCCTCATCAATCTCGCCGCGGCCGAGGGGCATCCGGCGAGCGTGATGGACATGAGCTTCGCGAACCAGGCGATGGCCGCCGAGTACATCGTCAAGGAAGGCAAGACCCTCGAGAACAAGGTCTACGCCGTCCCGGCCGAGATCGACAAGGAGATTGCCGCGCTGAAGCTTGCGGCGATGGGCATCGAGATCGATACGCTCACCGACGAGCAGGACACCTACCTCCACTCCTGGCAGGGCGAGTAGGCGCGCGGTACGAAACGGGGCCGACGCTGGTGCCGGCCCCGGAACGAGCGCTGGCACACGGGGCACGGCCCCACGTTTCTGGAGAGCACGATGGGAATCACGTTTGATACCGCGCAGCACCTGCTGTTCACCTCGGAGTCGGTGACAGAGGGGCATCCGGACAAGGTCTGCGACCAGATCTCCGATGCGGTCCTCGATGCCGTCCTCGCCGAGGACCCGGACGCCCGCGTGGCGTGCGAGACCTCGACGACGACCGGCCTCGTGATGGTCTTCGGTGAGATCACGACGAGCACGTACGTCGACGTGCAGTCGATCGTCCGCCAGGTTGTCTCCGAGATCGGCTACAACCACTCCACTGACGGCTTTGACGCCAGCCAGGCGGGCGTGATCGTCGCCATCAAGGAGCAGAGCCCGGACATCGCCGGCGGCGTTGACACGGCGTTCGAGGCCCGGAACAAGGACGGGGTCGACAAGTACGATCTCACCGGCGCGGGCGACCAGGGCATGATGATCGGCTATGCGGCGAACGAGACGCCGGAGCTTATGCCGCTCCCGATCTCGCTGGCGCATAAGGTCGCACGTCGCCTCGCCGAGGCCCGCAAGAGCGGCGAGATCCCCTACCTCCTGCCGGACGGCAAGAGCCAGGTGACCGTCGAGTACTCCGAGGGCAAGCCGGTTCGCGTGGATACCGTGGTGGTGTCGACGCAGCATACGCCGGACGCCACGAACGCCCAGATCGAGGCGGATATCCTCGAGAAGGTGGTCAAGGCGGTCATCCCGGCCGAGCTTCTGGACGAGAACACGAACTACTTCATCAACCCGTCCGGTCGCTTCGTCATCGGTGGCCCGATGTCCGACGCCGGACTGACCGGCCGCAAGATCATCGTCGACACCTACGGCGGCATGGCCCGTCACGGCGGTGGCGCGTTCTCGGGCAAGGATCCGACAAAGGTCGACCGCTCGGCCGCGTATGCCGCCCGCTACGTCGCGAAGAACGTCGTCGCGGCTGGTCTCGCGGATCGCTTCGAGCTCCAGCTCTCGTACGCGATCGGTATGGCGCACCCGACCTCGCTGATGTGCGAGACGTTCGGCACCGGCAAGATCTCCGATGAGGAGATCGAGAAGCTCGTCCGCGAGCACTTCGACCTGCGCCCGGCCGCGATCATCGATACGCTGCAGTTGCAGCGCCCGATCTACCGTCAGACGGCGGCGTACGGGCACTTCGGCCGCGACGATCTGGATCTCCCCTGGGAGCAGACGGACAAGGCCGAGGTACTGGCGAAGGCTGCCGGCCTCAGCTAGGGCCGCGACTCTCGCCCGGCGACACATCAGACCCGAGGAAACGGGCCGACAGCACGCATCGCTGCCGGCCCGTTTCCTTTTCGGGGAATCGTCGTAGAATCATCCGCAGGAGTGACCTGTCCTCCGTCCGCCGTTGCGGTGCCGCTAGAGATACGGAAATGCCACTCCCCATGAAACTAGTCATCAGCATCATCCAGGCCTATGACACGGACAAGCTGTTGCGGGCGGTCGTCGAGCGAGGCCTGCGGGCGACGAAGATCTCGAGCGTGGGTGGGTTCCTGCGCATGGGGAACGCGACCATCCTGATGGGCGTGCAGGATGACGAGGTCGAGGCGGCGATCAGTTGTATCCGGGAGAATTGCCAGTCGCGCGTGGAGGTGAAGATCGAGCCAGCGCTGACCGAGTACATGGACTGGTACCCCGCGGGCGTTCATGACGTGACGGTCGGCGGCGCGGTGGTCTTCGTCCTTCCCATTTCGCGCACGGTGCGGATCACGGACGAGGGGATCGTGGATCTATGAAGCGACGCGAGGGTTGGCTGAGACGATATTGGCAGGGGCTGTTGATCGCCGCCGCGGTGTCATACGGGCAGCTGCAGCCGACGGTGGACACCGACGCGGTTGCGGCGCAGCGGCATCCCTATGTGTGGATGATTCCGGACCGCCCGCCGGGTTTGCATCCGGGCGAGGTGGTGGGGCGGAGCGTCCTCACCGTGCCGCTGGACGTCCGGCGCGATCGATTTCCGAACTAGGCGGGTACCAATAACCAAGGGGCATAAGAAAACCGGGCGTCGTGGCCAGCCATGACGCCCGGTTCCGTATTCGGTATGGCTGGGTGGCTACAACGCCTCCGCCGGTGAAGCCGGCGAGTAACGGTCTTCTTCCTTCAGCATCGGCTTGAGCACGAGTTGCATCGCCATGACGTGGCTGCAGGTCTCGAGCGCGTGGCTCTGGAACGTGTGGCAGGAGCACTCCCATCCGTCCGGGGTGAGCCGCACGTGGTACTGGTCGTTGTCGCCACTGATGGTGGCGTCGAACATGTTGATCCTGACGCGGTCGAGCTCGTGAGCGTAGCGATGAGCCTTCTCGATCTTGCCGATCATGCTGGAGTTCATGATGGTACCGCTCCTGTTCCTTCGCGTCGCGATGACGCCCTAACTCGCACCTTGGGAAAAGGCCCCGAAAAGCAGAACACCGCTCGGGGAAACCCCCGGCGGTGTTGCGCCTTGTGGATCATCTTCGCTTGTGGCGTACAGATCCATCGCCTTGTCCTTTCGGGACCGCGAACGGTTCGATCAGTCTGACCAAACCATCTCTTGCGGGAAGTATACCAACCTGTTGGCGTTTGGGAAGGGGTTTCGCGGCCCAATTCGTGGACTGTACATACACCACGCGGCGGCATCCGTTAACGGATGCCGCCGCGCTGCCGATTTCGCCTCTATGTGCGGGCGAAGTTACATCGGCGCTTCTTCCTCGTCGTCGGAGATGACGGATTCGTCGACGTAGGCGCTGGCGTCCTCGGTCTCCTCGTCCTCTTCCTCCTCGTCCTTCTCGATCTCGTCCTCATCTTCTTCGCCGCCGAAGTCGAAGTCACCCTCTTCGCGGAGGAAGAGCTGCTCGCGCTCGCGCATCAGGTCCTGCGACGCGAAGTCCTGCCGCGGGAAGGTGATGATGTTCTCGCTGCCCTCCGGGCGGGCGACCTCGCGGATGATGATGCGCAGGCTTTGCGCGGACGTGCCGAGCGCGTAGGCCTCGAAGTCATGCCCAGCCTCGCAGAGTCGGGCGATGCGGGCGCCGACGATGCTCTCCATCTGGCCGAGACGCACGCCGTTGTCGCTCACCACCGTGACGCGGTCGCCCTCGATCTCGATGCGCAGCTTGTCGCCAGGCGAGACCTCGGCCAGCTGGCCCGGCTCGGCGGCGCTCGCCAGCTCGTCGATCCAGGTCTTGCCCGTTTCCAGGACGAAGACGGCCGCGCGCGGGATGCTGGTGCCGCCGACTTCCTCGCCCTCTGGCTGGCTATCTGTGCGGTTGTAGAGCGTTTCAAGGCGCTGGAGATTGCGGCGAGAGATCATGTTCGCCGGGTCAGCCTTGAGGGCCTCGGTGTAGGCGTCGCGCGCATCCGTCAGGCGGTGCAGCTCGATCAGTGCGCGGCCTTTGCGGTTCAGGGCGTCGGCGCTCCGCGGGAAGCGCGCGAGGTACTCGTCGTTGAGGCGCAGGGCATCATCCCAACGGCTCTCGAGCGAGGCCTGGAGGGCTTCCTGGTTCAGCTGCTTCTTGGTCTTCGGCTTCTGGCTCGGGTTTGCCAACGGTGCATCCTTTCAATCGTGCGTGTTCGTTCCGGTGTAATGAGGTCTGTTAGCGCGGGTTGCCGACCGAACGCCCGAGCAGGAACCACGGGCTGGTCTTGGTGATCTCGACGTCGACCAGCTTGCCGGTGACGTCGCGCTCATCGTCGAAGTGGACAAGGGTGTTGCCGCGCGTGCGGCCGGTCCAGCGCCCCTTCTGCTTGCCTTCGACGAGGACCTCATAGGTCTCGCCGAGGCGGCGGGCGTTGGTCGTCGTGCAGAGCCGCTCCTGAAGCCGCTCCAGCTCCATATAGCGGCGGAACTTTTCCTCTTCCGGGATGTCATCGTCCCAACGCGAAGAGAGCGTCCCGGGACGGGGAGAGTACATCGCGAGATGCACCTTGTCGCACTTCGTCTGCTCCAGCATGTCGTAGGTCTGCATGAACTGCGCTTCGGATTCCCCGGGAAAGCCGACGATGATATCTGTCGCAATGGTCACGCCGGGAATCTGCTCCCGCGTGTAGGCGATGCGGTCCATCCAGATGTCACGGGTATAGGTGCGTCGCATGCGCTTGAGCACGTCGTTGTCGCCGGCCTGGACGGGCAGGTTCATGTGCTCGCAGGCAGTTCCCAGATCCCGCATGGCGTGGATGACATCGTCGCCCATGTACTTCGGGTGGGAGGTCAGGAACCGAAGGCGATCGAGCCCCGGGATATTGTTGACCGCCTCGAGCAGATGTGCCAGCGACGTCTTCTCCGGCAGGTCATGGCCGTACGCGTTTACCGTCTGCCCGAGCAGCGTGACCTCGCGGACGCCGTTGGCCACCAGGCGCTCGACCTCGCGCACGATGTCGTTGAACGGGCGGCTCGTCTCCTTGCCGCGCCGGTAGGGGACGATGCAGTACGAGCAGACGAAGTTGCAGCCGTAGATGATCGGCACGAAGGCCGAGACACCGGCCTTGTTGGCTGTCAGCTGCGGCTGGTAGTAGTGCGGCAGGGCATCGAGATCGTCTTCGAGGTTCTCCAGCTCCGGCACGACCTGGACGAGCTTGTCGAAGTCGGACGGGTCGAAGAAGAGATCGACGTGCGGGAAACGCTGCTTCAGCTTTTCCTGCTGGCGCGTGACCATACAGCCGGTAAGGACGAGCGGCATCTCGGGCTTTTCGCGCTTGAGCTGTGCCAACGAATCGAGCCGGCCGGCGACCTTGTCCTCGGCGGACTGCCGGACGACGCAGGAGTTGAGCACCACGATATCGGCATCCTGCTCCGAGGTGGCCTTCTCGTAGCCGACCTCCTGGAGCATGGCGGCGACCTTCTGGCTGTCGGCCTCGTTCATCTGGCACCCCATGGTCCAGATAAAGAATTTCTTGCCGTTGGGCGGGAGTCGATGGGGCGCCACGGCCGCCGGGACTGGCGACCCTGGCACCAGGGGAATGATGGGCTTGGTCGACACGTGGATCTCCTGTGAGCACGGTTCGGAACGGCCTCGTCCAGCCGCCGTCGTAGCAACCACTCAGTATACGTCCTTTGGCTCGATTCTGCCGCGTTTTCCGCCGCCCGTCAGTACCGGACAGGGCATGCGCGAAAGCCGTCCGGACGCGTCGACGTTGGGGGGGCCGCATGGTAGTCTCACCGTGACGGCACCGACAGGGGTATGCCTCCGTGGCACCTCGGACCCGCACGGCGCCGCCAGCTTGAATCAGGACAAACGCCCGTGAATACCGCTTCCTCATTCCCAACCGTGACTATTCTCCGGCGCGCCCGCTCGCGTGCCATGACGCTGGTTGCCGCATCGCTGCTCGCGGCGGCCACCGCCGGGCCAGCCGTCGTCGCGGCGCCCGTACCCGCGCGCGATGCTGTCGTCGCGCAGCAGCAGAACGTGGACTGGATGTCCGCTGATACCGCCAGCTATCTCGGCAGCATCGGGATGGACGTGATGGTTCCCGGATGGATTCCATCGCCGTTCACCGGTGTTGCGCCGGATGTCTATGCCGGCGACGGCTCGTACTCGCTCTACTGGATGGCGCCGGGCAGCCCGCCGACCTTCCTGCATATCACCGGCGTGATCGGCGGGGAGTTCCCGGCCGGTTCCAAGGCCGACCTGAACGTCCAGCTCTCGGTGAACGCGGATGTCCAGGGATGGCCAGCCGTCCGCGACATCGGGATTCCCGAGGGATCGACCACGCCGATCTACGACCAGGTGTTCTGGATCGTGAACGGCGTGCGGTACTCCGTCGAGAGCAACAACATCGGCACCGACTCGCTGACGATCGCGAACGGCATGCTCTTCCTGCAGGCTCCGGTCTACGAGGAGCCGACGCCGCCGCCCGTCTATGAGGAGCCGACGGCGGAGCCCGTGTATGAGGAGCCGGCCCCACCGCCGACTGACACGCCGGTGTATGAGGAGCCGGCTGCACCACCGACCGACACGCCGGTGTATGACGAGCCTGTTGTACAGGGCCCGGTCAGCGATGGGTCGACGGACCAGACGTCGAGCGTTTCGACCGGCCCTGTGGACACGTCGACAAGTTCATCGTCAACGACTAGCGGGACAGGAGACCAGGTGTCCGGCGGTAATACGTCGTCCACGTCCAGCACGTCGACCGGGAGCACAGCCACAACGACGGACGCCGCCCCGTGGTCGCCCGGCAAGATGGAGGGCGGTTACCCGTCCGACGGCACGGCCGGGCCTCGCCCGCCGGTGATCGGCGGGGATGGCACGGGTGGCCTGTTCGACACGTCACTGCCCCGCATCGTGCGCCCGTAGACGGACACCCACAACCGAGAGCCCAGGGATCGATCCTCCGGACGCCGTCGTCGCTAGACCGGCAGCCGGGGGATCTCCACGATAAAGCGGGCACCACCGCCCGGCGCCTCGTCCACCGCGATGGTGCCGTCATGGGCGACCACCAGCTCGCGGACGATGTAGAGACCCAGACCGAGGCCCGGCACGGCGCTCTCGTTCGCTGATCGCGCCCGGTAGAACGCGGTGAAGAGCGACTCGCGCTCTCGCGCCGGAATACCGGGGCCCTCGTCGTCGACCACGATCCGGATCATGTCGTCCCCGGTGAGATGCAGGCCGACGGTGACGGTCCCGCCCGGGGTGTACTTGATCGCGTTGTTGACGAGGTTATCGACCACCTGATGGATGCGGTCGCCGTCCAACCGCGCGTGGAGCGAGTGCAGGTCGGTGTCCAGCGTGATCCGATGCGTGTTCTGTGCGGCGCGGCGGGATTCCACGAGCCCGGTCACGACGTCGACCACATCCACATCCTCGCGCAGCACCCGAAGGCGACCGGCGCGCATGCGGGAGACGTCCAGCAAGTCGTCGACGAGGCGAGTAAGGCGATCAGTGTGCTGCTGAAGCGTATTGAGCCAGGCGACGTGCTGGTCGTGCTCGCCTTCCTTCTGCAGGTCCCGCGCGATGAGCTGGGCAAAACCGCGGATTGGCGTCAGCGGCGAGCGGAGCTCGTGCGAGACAACGGAAATGAACTCGTCCCGCAGGCGCTCGGCCTCCTTCAGCGGGGAGACGTCCTGGAAGACGCCGACGACAGCATCAACGTCGCCGTCATCCGTCCGTAACGGTGCGGCGCTCGCGACCACCGGGATCGACGTACCGTTCGGTTGGCGGACGATGAGCTCGACGCCGGTCACCGTGACGCCGTCGGCCATGGCTTGCTCCATCGGCGTCACTGGCACAGCCTCGGGCGGCTCGCTTGCGACGCGAAGCTGGTCGACGCGCCGGGTAACGAGCTGGCTGGCCTGCGCGTTGAGCCCGAACATCCGTTGGGCGGCGGCGTTGTAGGTGACGATGACGCCATGTGGCGGCCTCGCGACCATGACCGCCTCCGGCATCGTCTGGATGACGGACTGCAAACGCCGGTGGTTGTCCTGCACGCGGTCGAGCAGCTCTTCCTGCGCATCCGCAAGCTTCGCCGACTCCATGAACGCGACAGTCCGGTGCGCGAGGGCCTGGAGGCGGGCGATCGACGTCTGCGAGAAACGATAGGGGACGTACAGGCCCACCCAGGCGACGCCGGCAAGCGCGTCTGTCGGTCCGAAGATCGGCACACCAACCACTGAACGCACGTGCGGATTCGTCTGGACGACGTCCGGTACATCATGGCCGTCGCCGATGTCGGAGATCGCGATCGGGCGGCGTTCCAGCGCGATCTGCCCGGCGAGTCCGGTGTCGATCGAAATCACGCGGCTGGGGTCGTCGGCAGGGGAGAGATTGTCGTCCGATGTCTCGCCGTACGTTGCAGCCTGCACGAGCGTCTTGTTCTGGCCGTCAACGAGATAGAGCGCGCCGGCGGAAGCGCGATTGACGCGAACCATCGCCGTGAGGATGGATTGCAGCACGCCGACAAACGCCTCGCTGTCTCCGGCGGGGCGGCTGGCGGCGGCGATCTCGACGGCGTTGAACGCGGTGTTGGCAGCTCGCATCGCGGCCGCCTCCAGCTTGGCGCTGGCGCGGTCGTATTTCATGTGCTCGAGCAGCATGATGATGCCGGCCGAGGAAATGATGAAGGAGAAGAGGATCCAGAGGGTTGTCTTGTCGTCCCAGGCATCGATGCGGCCGCGGTCATCCACGAACAGGAGGTCGAGGACGACGAGGCCGGTAAGGACGGACGTGACGCCGCCAACCCAGTCGGCGACGTGCGTCGAGAGCGCGATGATCAGGAGGAAGAAGGCGATGGGGATTGCGGGAACAACGCCTGTCGGGATCGACAAGAGGAGGGCCGGGACGACGATCACCATCACGGCGAAGACCAGGCGCCACGGCTCGATACGTGCCGAACGCATCGAGGTGACGTGATCGCTGCCGATGCTGGCCCATTCGCGCGCGCGTCCGCCTGCCTCGGCGAGGCCGCGTCCCATGCCCGATATTCCGATCGCGATGCGATCCCACGTTTCCGGGGCCATTCGATCCCTGGCCCACTTTTTGACCCGACTTTCGCTCACCAGCGCTCCTGTACGTTCAGACGTTTGTGCGCATTGTACTGACTGCATAGGGGCATGGATACCGGCCGCACAGGACCGGCACCGACCCCGCACGGGGGGCGCCGCCATCGTCGTTTATGCTTGTCGGCAAGGAATGATCCGGCCATGGCTGGCCATTGCGCCAGCATCCGCATGCAGGAGCGTAGCGAACCGTGAGCGATACCCATCAGACGACTGCCGGCGTCCACATCGACGAGAACGAGCCGGTGTTCGACGTGAACATCATCGGCGCGGGGCCGACCGGCCTGTTCGCCGCGTTCTATGCCGGGCTGCGCGGGATGAGCGTGCAGATCATCGACTCGCTGGAAGAAGCCGGTGGTCAATGCTCGGCGATGTACCCCGAGAAGTATATCTATGACGTGATCGGCTATCCGAAGGTCCTCGCCAAGGACTTTGTCGCCGCCTGCCTGGAGCAGGCGATGCGCGCCGATCCGACGATTCGCCTGGCGGAGCAGGTCCAGACCCTGCACCAGCTTGAGGACGGCACCTTCGCGCTGGAGACGAGCAAGGGCGTTCGGCGCAGCCGGTCGGTCATCATTGCCGCCGGTGTGGGCGCCTTCGAGCCAACGCGGCTCACGGCGGAGGGCGTCTCCGAGCTCGAAGGCAAGGGCGTTCATTACTTCGCGAAGCGCATCGAGGACTTCCGCGACAAGAAGGTGGTGGTCGTCGGTGGGGGTGACTCGGCCGTCGATTGGGCGGTGACGCTGGAGCCGATCGCGGAGAGCGTTCACCTCATCCATCGCTCGAAGTTCCGCGCCCACGAGGCGACGGTGAAGGAGCTCGAGGAATCGACCGTCGAGCTGCACTACCCCGGCTACGAGGTCACCGAGGTCCGCGCCGGCGACCATGGCCGGATCGCATCGCTGACCTTCACGCATCAGGACGGGACGACGCAGGACCTCGATGTCGACGAGCTGATCTGCGCGATCGGGTTCAAGGCCGATCCCGGGCCGCTGCGCTCGTGGGGATTTGAGCTGCAGCGTAACCAGATCGCGGTGAACATCCAGACGATGGAGACGAGCATCCCGGGCATCTTCGCGGCGGGCGATATCGCCGCGTATCCGGCGAAGTTCAAGCTCATCGCGACCGGCGCGGCCGAGGCCGTGACCGCCGTGAACCATGCGTTGGTGCACATCAACCCGTCGGCGCGGCTGGACGGTGGGCACTCCACGACGATCATGGAGAAGCGCGAAAAGGCCGCCGCAGCCGGATAGGCTGCTGAGCCAGTCTGGGCATATGAAGAAGGCCGCCGGGCGTCTGCATGACACCCGGCGGCCTTCTTCGTTCAATCGGCGACGGCGTGGTGACGGCGTCGCCACTAGACGTGTTGGCAATGGCTAGTGCTTGCCGCCGATGCCCATGCGCTCGCGAACGAGGTCCATCTTGACCGAGGCGATGGCGCGGGCGGCATCGGCGCCGTCGGCGAGCACCTTGTCGACGATCTCCGGGTTTTCCTCGTACTCGCGGATGCGCTGCTGGATCGGCTCGAGCGTCTGGACGAGCACCTCGCCGAGCTCCTGCTTGAACGGGCCGTAGCCCTTGCCGACGAACTTCTCGGCGACGCCATCGAGGGTGTCGTCCGTGAGGATGGCGTAGATCGTCATCAGGTTCGTGAGCGCCGGCTTCTCCGGCGAGGCAACGATCTCCGAGCCGGAATCCGTGACGGCGCGCTTGACCTTCTTGCGGATGACATTCGGCTCGTCGGTGAGCGCGATCCAGCTGTTCTGGTTCGGGTTCGACTTGCTCATCTTCTTGGTCGGATCGTCGAGCGACATGATCCGCGCGCCGGTCGGCTTGATATCCGGCTCCGGGATGCGGAATGTGTCGCCGTAGCGCTGGTTGAAGCGGTAGGCGATGTCGCGGGTCAGCTCGAGGTGCTGCTTCTGGTCATCGCCAACCGGCACCTTGGCCGCGTCGTAGAGGATGATGTCGCCGACCATCAGCACCGGGTACATGAACAGCGCCGCCGAGACGCTTTCCTCATGATCGCCGGACTTGTCCTTGTACTGCGTCATTCGGCGCAGCTCGCCCATGTTCGTGACGGAGCTCAGCATCCAGCTCAGCTCGGCGTGCTCGCGGACGTCGGACTGGACGAAGAGGATCGACTTCTGCGGGTCGATGCCGGAGGCGAGGAGTGCGTTCGCGAGGTTCCTGATGTTCGCCTGCATGCCCTCGCGCGTGGTGGGCAGCGACAGCGCGTGGAGGTCGACGATGCTGAAGATGTTCTCGTACTGGTCCTGCTGGAGAACCCAGTTCCGGATCGCGCCGAGGTAGTTTCCGAGGTGGAGGTTCCCGGAGGGCTGGATGCCCGAGAACGCGCGCGGCTTGCGCTGCTGATCCGTCTTCGTGTCGGCGGTGAGGTCCATGTGCGGAGTGATGTCCTTCGTCTACTCGCGTGCCGGGTGACACGCCCGTCCTGATCCTGTGCGACAGTATACCGAGACTGCGGTCGGGCGCGGCCCGACATTGGCGCCGTTCCATGCATCGCCGCCCGGGAAGCACCATGATCGAGACCGTCGTACTTCATCGTCGCCACAGGGGGCGTTATCAGCAGATCGTGCGCGTGCTGCTCTCCCACGGGCTGGGCGGGCTCCTGGGGCCGTTCGACCCGCGCGGGCGGCGTGCGGCGCGCGATGAAGACGACGAGGTCGTGGACCGTTCCGGGCGTATCCGGGCCTCGCACCTGCGCCGAGCGTTTGAGGAGCTTGGGCCGACCTTCGTCAAGCTGGGCCAGATCCTCTCGACGCGCGTCGATCTCCTGCCGCCGGTGTATATCGAAGAGCTGGAAAAGCTGCAAGACAGCGTACCCGCGGAGCCGCCCGGCCCGATCGTCCAGCTTGTTGAGGATGAACTGGGCGCGCCGCTCGACAGCCTGTTCGCGACCTTCGATCCGGTCCCGATCGCTTCGGCGTCGATCGGCCAGGTCCATGCGGCGACGCTGCCGGACGGACGCTCCGTGGTCGTCAAGGTCCAGCGCCCGCACGTCCAGCGCATCATCTACCAGGATCTCGCGATCCTCGCCGACGTCGCCCGCGTCGGTGAAGGGCGTTCGCGTTCCTGCGTCATCATCGCGTCACGGAGTTGGTCCACGAGTTCTCCTGGACGCTGCGCACGGAGCTCGACTACCTGCACGAGGCACGGACGATGGAGCGCTTCGCGCGGGCGTTCGCCGACGAGACAGGGTTGCGCATCCCGTCCGTCGTGCGGGAGTTGTCCACGTCGCGCGTGCTGGTCATGGAGCGCGTCGACGGGCTGCCCATCGACGATGTTCCGGCGATCGAGGCGGCCGGCCACGATCCAAAGGCGCTGGTCAACGCGGTCATCCTCATGCTGGCCCGGGGCATCCTCGATGTCGGGCTGTTCCATGCCGACCCGCATCCCGGCAACTTCGCGGTCGATTCACGCGGCGCCCTGGTCGTCTATGACTTCGGCATGATCGGATCGATCGACGAGCGGCTGCGCGAAAAGCTGCTCTTGCTGATGGTTGCCGTCACCGACCGCGACGCGCAGCGTATCGTCGATGAGGTCGCCCAGCTCGGCGTCGTGAGCGCGAGCTGGGACCGCAAGGCGATGGAGCGGGATGTCGCGCACCTGGTGGCGCAGTATGTCGGGGTACCACTCGCGCAGCTGCCGCTGATGATGATCATCAACGACGCGATGCGGATGCTGCGGCGGTACGACCTGCGTCTTCCACCGGAGCTCTCACTGCTGGCCAAGACAGCCACGATGGCGGAATCGCTGGCGCGCTCGCTGGACCCGCAGATGAACGTCGTCGCGGTGGTGCGGCCGATCGTGAAGCGGTCGATGGACCGGTTTGCCTCGCTGGACTACTGGAAGGGGCGGTTGCGGTATCGCCCGCTGGAGATCGCGCTGCTTGGCGCGTCGCTCCCGGGGTACCTGCAACGGCTCTTCACCCGCATCGACACGAATGACCTGTCGTTCCACGTACAGGTCGATGAGCTGGACCGGACGTTGGGGACGGTGGAGCGGCTGGTGAACCGGCTCGCGCTGGCGATCATTGCCGGAGCCGGCTACATCGCGCTGGGGATGGCGTACCTGGCGGTGCGGCCGGCCCTGGTGAGCTGGCACGCGGCGGTGCTGCTGGTGCTCGCGATACCGCTGCTGGTGTTCACGTTCACCGTGGTACTGGGGATCAGGCGGAGCGGACGGTAAGATTCCGACCTTCGGTGGATCCGTACGTCATGCACGGTATCGCCCGTCAATCTAGTCCTGGGCGCAGTCGGTGTCCGGAAGCCAGCTTTTGCCGAACTCGCGCATGGTCTCGATGACCGGGACGAGGGCATGGCCCTTCTCCGTGAGTTGGTACTCGACGCGCGGCGGCACCTCGGCGAAGCAATGACGGTCAACCACGGCGTTCTCCTCGAGGCGCTTGAGGCGCTCGGAGAGCGTCTTCGGGCTGATGCCGCGCAGCGAGCGCTCGAGCTCGCTGAAGCGCTTGCAGCCATCGGCGAGGTCGCGAATGATCAGCGGCGTCCATTTATTGCCGATGAGCTCCGCGGTGCGCGCGACGGGGCAGCCAATCTCGGCGGTGTTATCGATCTGGGGTGCTGTTGCCATGTGGAGAGTGCCTCGTATGCCCGTGCAGATTCTTTACTTACCAAATGATAGCACGTCAATGCGTTGGCACCCGGGATTCCGCCAGACCGTGCACGAGCGGTTGCTCGTTGGAACGCAGCCGGCCCGGCGCTGATCTCATGATGAACGCCGCCTGCGCCAGGAAGCCGACGGTGGACGCGATGAGCACCAGCTCATACCCGCCCATGAGGTAGGCGACCGCTCCGAGGCCGGCACCGACCGGCCGGAAGCCTCCTGTGCTCGTGACGATGAGCGCCGTGACGCGGCCAAGCATCGGGGCCGGTGTCACTGACTGACGGAGCGTCGTTGTCGTGATCGTCCACACGACGGGCCCCATACCGAGGAGCAGGTAGGCGAGGGCGGGGAGGACCATCGTGGGCCATATGAGCGTCGCGAGGATCAGCAGCGATCCCATGGCGGCGCACAGCGGCCCGATCAGGATGGAGGCGCCGGTGGAGAAGCGTCGCTCCATCAGCCGGGCGAGGCGAGACCCGACGATCATGCCGACGCCGTACAGGGCCAGGGTCGCGCCGACCTGCCCTGACGTCATCCCTAACTGCGTGATGGCGTAGGCGACGTAGACGCCTTGCAGGCCGAACCAGGCAGTGTTGAACATGATGGCGGTGATGACCATCGGGCGCAGGTAGGCATGGTGCCAGACGAAGCGGGCGCCCTCAGCGAGTTGGGCGAGTGGTCGTTCGGAGGAGGCTGGAGCTGACGTGACAGGCGGGAGGCTTCCGATCAGCGCGAGCGCCACGAACGAGAGTGTCACCGCGACGGTGAACGTCGCCGGGGCCCCAATCCCGCCCAGGAGGACCCCGGCGAGTGCCGGCCCGCCGGCAAAGGCGAGGCTGCGGGTGAGCTCGATGTTGCCGTTGGCGCGGGAGAGGGTTTGTGCGCCGACGAGGCGAGGCACGATCGTCGGGGCACCGACGGTGAACGCCACTGTACCGATGCTTCCCGCCATTCCGAGAAGCGCCAGGAGCGGGATCGTGGCGTGGCCGCTGGTCACCGTCAGGAGCAGCACCGCGAGCGACACCGCGCGAATCAGCTCGCCGAAGGCCATGATGCCTCGGATGCGGCCACGGTCAATCAGCAAGCCGAACGGGATGGCGAAGAGCAGGTACGGAAGCGTGTTCAGCATCTGCATCGCGCCCGTCGCGCCGCCGCCAGCGCCAAGGAGCGTGACGGCGACCATCGGGACCGCCATGAGCGAGACCTGCTCTGACGCATGTGCCGCAAGGTTGGACGCCGCCAGCCTCCCAAAGGGCGAGACGCGTGCAAACAGGCGTGGTGTATTCCGTTTCATCCGAAAAGCGCCCTCCGGTGCGATCGTCAATGCCATGCATCGAGGATCGCGCCGGAGGGCTGCCTTCGCTCCCGGAATGTTGTGCTGGAATCCGGATCAGTCTCCGGTCGCTTCGCGTTCCAGGAGGGCGCGCTTGCGGGGAATGCCATAGCGGTACCCGGTGAGCGAGCCGTCCTTGCCGATGACGCGGTGGCAGGGAACGATGAGTGGGATCGGGTTGTCCGCGCAGGCCTTGGCGACGGCACGCACCGCCTTTGGCGAGCCAATCGCCTCGGCAACCTCGCTGTAGGTTTGCGTAGACCCGGCCGGGATCTGGCGCAGGGCGTTCCAGACGCGATGCTGGAATGCCGTACCGCGAGCATCGAGCGGCAGGGACATGGCCTCCCCCGGGTGCTCGGCGAGCCGCGCGACGCTTTCGAGCGTAGCCCGGAATTCCGGATCGTCCTCCACCAGCTCCGCGTTCGGGAAGGTCGCTACGAGGCGACTGCGCATCTCCTCGGCGCTTTCCCCCATCTGGAGCGACGCGATCCCCTGCTCGGTTGCGGCCACAAGCAGGTATCCGAGCCAGGTTTCGACGATGCCATAGCGAATCCGCTGTCCAGCGCCGCCCTGGCGGTACTGTGTCGGGGTCATGCCGATGTCTTTCGGGGCGGCTTCGTAGAACGTACTGCTGGCGTCGTACCCGGCATCGTGCAGGGCGCGGGTGACGCTCGCGGCGTCCGGTAACGTCTCGCGCAGTCGGCTGGACCGCAGGCTGCGCCCGTACTGGGCCGGGGAAAGGCCGGTTCGCTCGCGGAAGAGGCGCTGGAGGTGCCAGGGGCTCATCCCGATCTCCCCGGCGAGCTGGGCAAGGCTCAGCCGCTCCGGGCTGGACTCGATTCGCCGGCGGACCGCGTCGACCACGTCGGCCTGCCGCGCGGCGACGGATGTGCCGGTGGGGTGGCAGCGCTTGCAGGGCCGGTAGCCGGCGCGCAGGGCATCGTCGGTGCTTTCGAAGAACTGCACATTCTCGCGTCTGGGCGTTCGGGCTGGACAACCGGGGCGGCAGAAGATGCCGGTGGTGCGCACGGCGAGGACGAACTGGCCGTCGGCTGACGTGTCGCGATCGACCACGGCTTGCCAGCGCGCGTCGTCTGTCGTGGGGGCGAGGGTGTCGTGGTGCATGGGTGCGTCCTCCGCTGCTGATATCGAACAGGATACGGCCGTTAGGGACAGGATGGCGCGCAGACAGCTGACGTGCTCGCGATTTCTTGCGGTCAAATCCGGTTTCGCGGGCCAGTGAGGGCCGTATACTTTCCGCCAGTGCCGGGCACATGGTGCCAAACGTGATATGAAGAGGACTCATGATTCGAATCATCGCCTACGCCCTCGCGGCGGTCGTGGCGGCGCTCGCCACCGCGACGATCTCCGAACGATTCTTCTCGTTCGACACCGCCGAGAGCGTGATCATCTTCGGGTTGGTGATGGGTGTGATCAACGCCTTCATCAAGCCGGTCGTCTCGTTCCTTTCGATGCCGATCTCCTGCCTGACCTTCGGCCTCTTCGCGTTCGTGATCAACGCGGCGCTGTTCGGGCTGGGCGCGTTCGTCGTGCCGGGTATCGAGGTGTCGTGGGTTGGGGCCGTCATCGGCTCGATCATCGCCTCGCTCGCCAGTGGCGTGATGTTCTCGGTGCTTGATGAGTAGACGGCAGTACCAGGTGGGGCCGTTCACGTCGCAGCGCGTATTCGACACGCCGCTCACGATCGGGGTGATCTCCGACACGCACATGTTCACTGGCGGCAAGCGCGAGCTGCACCCGGAGATCACCCGGCTGTTCCAACGGGCCGAGGTCGACCTCATGATCCATCTCGGCGACGCCAACAGCCGCGGCGTGCTGGAGGAGATCGCGGACATCGCGCCGCTGATCGCCGTTCCGGGCAACAACGACGACGACGAGCTGCATACGATCCTTTCCGAGACGACGCGCATCCAGGTCGGGAAGTGGACCTTTGGGCTCATCCATGGGCACGGAGGCCGGTCCGCGCGGGACGAGGCGGTCCGTCGATGGGTGGGCAAGGTCGATTGCGTCCTGTTTGGGCATAGCCACAAGCCGCTGATCGACAAGGTGCGCGGGACGGTGCTCTTCAACCCGGGCTCGGCCACCGAGCGGCGGTGGAATCCGCACTTCGGCGTGGGGCTGATCCGGGTGACGGATGAAGGCTTCACACCGGACCTGATCGTATTCAACGATCCGGATCACCTGCATAATGTTCGCGTTGAGCCAGAGACGTCGTAGGGCGTCGAAGAAGGAGGGACGAAACGACATGGATTCAAGACTCGATCAGGGCCGCTGGCTGCGCATTCCGGGGCCAACCCCGCTGCACCCGGACGTCGTGAAGGCGCTGCCGCACGAGATGGTGCCGATCCGCGGACCGGAATACACCGAGACGATGGCGCGTATCCAGCCGATCGCGAAGAAGATCCACGGCCTCGACAACGGCCAGGTCATTCTCTGGGCCGGGACGGGCACGGCCGGCTTCGAGGCGTCGATCGTGAACCTGCTGGCGCCGGGTGACCATGTGGTCGTCACCGAGGCGGGTGACTTTGGGCATCGGTACGCGTCGGTCGCCGAGACATTCGGCCTGAACGTCAAGCGCGTGAAGGTGGAGTGGGGGACGGCGGTAACGCCGGACCAGCTCGAGGACGCGATCAAGGCGCACGGCGACGTCAAGGCCGTGATGATCACCCATAACGAGACGTCAACAGGCGTGACCCAGCCGCTGAAGGAGCTGGCGGCGGTCGCGAAGCAGCACGACGCGCTCGTGCTGGTGGATGCGGTCAGCTCGGCCGCGGCGCTTCCGATCAAGATGGACGAATGGGGACTGGACTGGGTGCTTTCGGGCGTCCAGAAGGCATGGATGTGCCCGCCGGGCCTGATGGTGAGTGCCGTCAGCGAGCGTGCCATCGAGACCGCGAAGTCGAGCAACGGCTTCCCGCGGATGATCTGGGACCTGACGACGATGGTCGAGGCGTCTCGCCAGAACATCCACCCGACGACGGGCCCGCAGAGCGCGATCTTCGCGTTCGACGCGGCGCTCCAGGCGATGGACCGCGAGGGGATCGAGAACCTTTTCGCCCGGCACAAGCGCGTCGGCGAGCACTTCCGAACGGGGCTGGAGCGGATCGGGCTTTCGGCGTTCGCCACGCCGGGCTACGAGAGCAACACCGTGACGGCGTTCATGGCCCCGGGCGGCAGCGCGAGCGCGTTCCAGGCGAAGATCCGCGAGAACAGCGGCATCGAGATCGCCGTCGGGCAGGGCGAGTACGCCAACACGCTCAACCGCATCGGGACAATGGGTTGGGTCGACACGCCGGAGCTGGACGCCACGCTCGAGGCGATCGAGGCCGCCGCGAAGGGTGCGTAGCGCCAGCGCGGCGAACAAGGTGTTGTTGCGTCTTCTCGACACAACGGGTATTCTTTATCGAAGCCTCCCCGGGAAGGTCATATTGCCATGACCAAATTTCCTGGTGGGATGGCAATTGGCACTGGTGGTTTTTAAGGAAGGTCTATGGACGGTACGGACGTACGCGAGCAGGCAGCACAAGTCAACGGTGACGAGCAGGAGCAGCAGACCGCTGCCGAGGCTCAGGTCGCCGGTAACGAGGGCAACCTCGATGAGGAGCTTGACGGTGCCTCGCTCATGGAGCAGTTCCTCAGCGATCCCAGCCATGACTACAAGACCCTGAAATATGGGGACGTCATGGAAGGCATCATCATGCACGTCGATCGGGACGAGCTGCTGGTCGACATCGGGTCGAAGGCAGAGGGCATCGTTCCATCGAAGGAATACTCGAGCCTTTCGTCTGAGGAAAAGGACGCGCTCCAGGTCGGTGACAGCATCCTGGTCTTCGTGGTTCAGCCCGAGAATCAGGAAGGTCACCCGGTCGTCAGTATCGACCGCGCCCGCCAGGAGAAGAGCTGGCGTCGGCTGCAGGAGATCCACGAGGCGAACGACGTCATCGAGGCGGAGGTCACCAACTACAACAAGGGTGGTCTCCTCGTGAACCTCGACGGCGTGCGTGGCTTCGTGCCTGCGTCGCAGGTCAGCGAGATCCGCGGTGGCGACGAGTCCTCCAAGCAGGCGGACATGGCTCGCCTGATCGGGACCAGCCTTCCGTTGAAGGTGATCGAGATCAACCGGCATCGCAATCGCCTCATTCTCTCGGAGCGCCAGGCGGTCCAGGAGCGGCGCGATGCGATGAAGGAGCAGCTCATCAAGGAGCTGCATGAGGGCGAGATCCGCACGGGTCGCGTCTCCTCGATCTGCGACTTCGGCGCGTTCGTCGACATCGGCGGCGCGGACGGACTGGTTCACCTCTCCGAGCTGAGCTGGAGCCGCGTTCGCCACCCAAGCGAGCTGCTGAAGGTTGGGCAGGAGGTCGAGGTCTACGTCCTCGGCATCAACGCCCAGGAGCGCAAGATCGCCCTGTCGATCAAGCGCACGCAGGCCGAGCCGTGGAGCCGCGTTGCGAACTCCTACGAGGTCGGGCAGTTGGTTCGCGGTACGGTGACGCAGCTCGCCAACTTCGGTGCGTTCGCCCGCATCGAGGATGGCATTGAGGGCCTGATCCACGTTTCCGAGCTGGCTGATGAGCGCATCCAGCATCCGAAGCAGGTCGTCTCGGAGGGCCAGGAGCTGATCCTGCGCATCATCCGCATCGACCCGCAGCGCCGCCGCATGGGCCTGAGCCTGCGCCGCGCGCTGGACACGCCGGATGCCGAGCTGGTCGCGATCTTCGGTGACGAGATCATCGAGGAGCGCGATGCGCTCTCGCAGAAGATCCGCGCGTCGCTGGAGGCCGAGGGCCTGACGGGCACCCGCCAGGACGAGGCTGAGGGCGCCGGCAGCGGCTCTTCCACGGCGACGATGGAGCCGATCGACTCCGAGTCCGCCGCCCGCGAGGCCGGTGAGGCTCAGGTGGCCGCATTCGAGGAGCGCCGAGCGCGCGCCGAGGAGGCTTCCCAGCGTCGCCAGCAGCGCCAGCGCCAGCGCGACGATCGGCAGCAGCAGGGCTCGGACGTCAGCTTCGACGTCGAGAACGAGAGCATGTCGGCGATGGCCATGGCCTTCGCGATGGCCGGCGCGGACGCTGACCTCCTTGAAGAGGCTGACAAGGCCCCCGCGAAGGCCAAGTCGGAGCCCGAAGCGTCGGCTCCGAAGCAGGCGGCGACCGAGTCCGCTACCGCGGAGCAGGCACCGCAGGAAACCGCTGCCCCGGAGCAGGCTGAGCCTGAGGCCGATACCGTGGCGCCGGAGGAGGCCGCTCCCGAGTCAGCAGCTTCCGCGCCGGTGGAAGGTGCGAGTGGCGAAGAGGGCCCTGAGCAGGTCTCCGATGCCGCCGCGGATCTTCCGAGTGATCCGGCGAAGAAGGACGAGGAGTAACATCCTCCACCTGCGCATCTGTGCAGGGACACAACCAAGGTTGTACAGTACGAGAGAGTCGGCACGCGCAGTCATGCACGTGTCGGCTCTCCGTCATCCCCGGAGTTGTGACAGAATGACCCCGGAGGGGTAGCATTAGGCATGCGAGTACAACACACGTGATGTGGGCATCCAATCAGGTCACTCCAGCACATGGCTCGCAGGTCTCGCACATATCATCATCGCCCAATGGGTTACGCCCATAGGGAACACGACAGACGGGAGAGCCCAGGATGGCAGAGCAGTTCGACAAGTTCACGGATCGAGCTCGCAAGGTCCTCACGCTCGCCCAGGAAGAGGCCCAGAGGTTCAACCATAACTACATTGGTACCGAACACTTGCTTCTCGGGTTGGTGCGTGAGGGTGATGGTGTTGCCGCGAAGGTGCTGGCGAACATGGGCGTGCAGTTGCCCAAAGTCCGCTCAGCCGTCGAATTCATCATTGGCCGCGGCGAGACGATGTCCGTCGCGGAGCTCGGCCTGACGCCGCGCGCCAAGAAGGTGATCGAGCTCGCCGTCGATGAAGCTCGTCGCCTGAATCATCACTACATCGGAACCGAGCACCTGCTCCTTGGCCTCGTGCGCGAGGGTGAGGGCATCGCTGCCGGCGTCCTCGAAAGCCTGGGCGTCAATCTCGAGCGCGTCCGCACCCAGGTTATGCAGGTCGTCAGCCAGGGGCCGCAGCAGCATTCCGCGGCACCGCAAGGCAGTGGCAAGGCGCAATCCCAGAGCAAGACACCTTTCCTCGACTCCATGGGATTCGACCTGACCGAAGCGGCGCGCACCGACAAGCTCGGGCCGCTCGTTGGCCGGGGCGTCGAGATCGACCGCGTCATGCAGATCCTCTCCCGGCGGACGAAGAACAACCCCGCCCTGATTGGGGAGCCCGGTGTCGGCAAGACGGCGATCGTCGAAGGCCTCGCCCAGCGCATCGTTTCCGGCGACGTGCCGGAGCAGCTCCAGAACAAGCGCCTGGTGTCGCTCGATATCGGGTCACTCGTCGCCGGCACGAAGTACCGCGGCGAGTTCGAGGAGCGCCTGAAGAAGATCGTCAACGAGGTTAAGGAGACCAAGGCCATCCTGTTCATCGATGAGCTGCATACGCTCGTCGGGGCAGGCGCGGCCGAGGGCGCCGTCGATGCCGCCAATATCCTGAAGCCAGCGCTTTCGCGCGGCGAGCTGCAGACGATCGGCGCGACCACGCTGGACGAATATCGCAAGTACATCGAGCGCGACGCGGCGCTGGAGCGGCGCTTCCAGCCGGTCCAGGTCGCCGAGCCTTCGATCGAGGACACCATCGCCATCTTGCGTGGCGTGCGCAAGCTCTACGAGGATCACCACAAGCTGAAAATCTCGGACGAGGCGCTCGAGGCGGCGTCGAACCTGGCCGCCCGCTACGTGACCGACCGCTTCATGCCGGACAAGGCAATCGACCTGGTCGATGAGGCGTCGTCTCGCGTGCGGATGCAGCGGTCGGCCGCGCCGCCGAGCCTGAAGGAAGCCCTCGCGGGGCTCGCTGGCCTGCAGAAGGAGTTGGACGCGGCGGTGACCGGGCGCGAGTTCGAGCTCGCGGCCGAGCTGCGTGACCGTGAGCGGAAGCTGCGCGACCGCATCGAGACCCAGCAGCGCGAGCGCCGCGAGCAGCAGGACTCGGAAGAGGTCTACGTCACCGAAGAGGACGTGGCCGAGGTCGTCGCGATGTGGACCGGCATCCCGATGGTGCGGATCGCTGGCGAAGAGTCTGAGCGGCTGCTCAAGATGGAAGACGAGCTTCATGAGAAGATCGTCGGCCAGAGCGAGGCGATCACGACCATCTCCAAGGCGGTGCGCCGCGCTCGCGCGGGCATCAAGGATCCGCGCCGACCGATCGGGTCGTTCATCTTCCTTGGCCCGACGGGTGTCGGCAAGAGCTACCTCGCGAAGGCGCTCGCCGAGTTCATCTTCGGCTCCGAGGATCACCTGATCAAGATCGACATGTCGGAGTTCATGGAGCGGCACTCCGTCGCCCGGCTCGTTGGAGCGCCTCCGGGCTACGTCGGGTACGAGGAGGGTGGCCAGCTCACCGAAGCTGTGCGCCGGAAGCCGTATTCGGTGATCCTGCTCGACGAGATCGAGAAGGCGCATCCGGAAGCGTTCAACATGCTCCTCCAGATCATGGAGGATGGCTCGCTCGCCGACGCGAAGGGCCGCCGCGTGGACTTCCGGAACACCATCATCATCATGACGTCGAATATCGGCGCCGAGGAGATCTCGCGCGATATGACGATGGGCTTCGTGGCCCGGGCGGACGAGGAAGCCGAGAGCAAGCGCGAGCACTCGCTCATGACCGACAAGGTCATGCAGCGGCTGAAGCAGACGTTCCGCCCCGAGTTCCTGAACCGTATCGACGCCACGATCGTCTTCCACTCGCTGACGAAGGAAGAGATCCGGCAGATCGTCGACCTCGAGATGCTTCGCGTTCGCGAGCAGCTCAAGGAGCAGGAGATCACGCTGGAGATCACCGTCAATGCGAAGGACGTCATCGGCAAGGAAGGCTACGACCATACCTATGGTGCGCGGCCGCTCCGCCGCGTGATCCAGAACCGGATCGAGGATCCGCTCGCCGAGGGCATGCTGAACCAGCGGTTCACGCCCGGCTCGACCATCAAGGTTGACGCCAAGGAGGACGAGATCACGCTCGAGCGGGTTGAGGAGCTCGTGCCCGCCTAGCGGGACGTTCACAACGGTTCACACCGAACGGCGCGGGGGCGGAGACGCCTGCCGCGCCGTTCGCCGTGTATGAGGACACCATGGCAAAGAAGCGAACGAGCTGGGTCTGCCAGCAATGTGGAACGACCAGCCCGGCCTTCCTGGGAAGGTGTCCGGGCTGCGGCGAATGGAACTCGATGGTGGAGACCATCGAGGAGCGGTCGACCGGCACGAGCTCGCCACGCCGGCGATCGGTTGGCGCCTCTGCGATCCGTCCCCTGGGGAAGATCGAGCCGCATGGTCAGGCACGCTTGCCGGTCGGCATTACGGAGTTCAATCGCGTGCTCGGTGGTGGTCTTGTCCCCGGCGCGCTGGTGCTGATCGGCGGCGATCCGGGTATCGGCAAATCGACGCTGATCCTGCAGGCGGCGGGCGCGCTGGCCGAGACCGCCGGACCGGTGATGTACGTCTCGGCCGAGGAGTCGCCGCAGCAGATCAAGCTGCGGGCCGATCGGCTCGGGGTCGAGACGGACGACATCCTCGTCCTCTCGGAGACGGACCTCGGCACGGTGCTCTCCGTGGCGGAGGACGTGAATCCCGGCGTGCTGGTGGTTGACTCCATCCAGACCGTGATGGTCGATGACATCACGTCGGCCGCCGGTAGCGTGTCGCAGGTGCGGGAGAGCACGAGCCGCATCATGCAGTGGGCGAAGCCGCGTAACATCCCGGTGTTCATCGTCGGTCACGTCACCAAGGAGGGCGCGATCGCCGGGCCGCGTGTGCTGGAGCATATGGTCGATGCGGTGCTCTATCTCGAGGGCGAGCGTTTCCACCAGTACCGCATCCTGCGGGCGGTGAAGAACCGCTTCGGCTCGACCGATGAGGTCGGGGTCTTCGAGATGATCGGCGAAGGCTTGCGCGAGGTGCGGAACCCGTCCGAGGCGTTCCTGGAGGAGCGGTCGGAGCTCGCGCCAGGTTCAACCGTCGCCGTGACGATGGAAGGCTCGCGCCCAATCCTGATCGAGGTCCAGGCGCTGGCGACGCCGACGAACTTCTCCATGCCGCGCCGTAGCGGAAACGGCCTGGACAGCAATCGGCTGATGCTGCTCGTCGCGGTGCTCCAGAAGCGCGTCGGGCTGGGTCTCGGCACGCAGGATGTCTATGCGAACGTCGTCGGCGGCATGCGGATCATGGAGCCGGCGGCCGACCTCGCAATCGCGGTCGCCGTCGCTTCCAGCCTGAAAGACCGTCCGGTCGATCAGGGAACGGTCTGCATCGGCGAGATCGGGCTTTCCGGCGAGGTGCGCAGCGTGAACCATCTCGAGCGACGCATCCAGGAAGCGTCTCGGCTCGGGTTCCGCCGCGCGATCATCCCCGCGCGGTCAGCCAACCTGCCGGCCTCATCGAAGCTCGGGATGGAGATCATCAAGGCGGCGACGGCGGCCGAGGCGATCGAGATCGCGACATCGTAGGTAGGGCGGACATACGCGTCCGCCCATGCACGGATCGAGCGCCCAGTTGTCGTTGGTCCCTCAGGCGGTCGGGCGACCGGCGAGTTTGAGGAGTTCGTCCGCGAGGCGGGCGGCGGCGTCCGGGCGGGAAACCATCGCGGCGTTCTCGCCCATGCGCGTGCGTCGCTCAGGGTCCGCCAGGAGGGCCTCGATCTCCACGCCAAGCGCAGCGGCGTCGGTCTCGGCTTGCTCGAGCACGATTGCGGCGTCGTTCTTGACGAGGATCGCCGCGTTCTTTCGTTGCTCGTCGCCCCAGGTTCCCGGGAGCGGCATCAGGATCGACGGCTTGCCGAGGAAGGCGAGTTCGGCGACAGTGCCCGCTCCGGCACGGCCGATGACGAGGTCCGTGATGGCGTAGAGATCGGCAATCTCGCTGCCGAGGAACTCGCGGACGACATAGCGTCGCTGGATCTCCGGCGACCATGTCTCGCGCAGACGGGCAAGGCGGGCGGCGTCATCGTTGGCAGCCGCCGGGCCGGCCTGGTGCACGATCTGCGTCTTCTCCAACAGCCCCGGTAACAGTGCCTCGATCCGCTCGTTGATCGCCGAGGCGCCGCGCGCGCCACCGGTCACGAAGACGACCGGAAGATCAGGCGTCAATCCAAAATGGGCGTATCCCTGCGCCGCATCGCCGTTCGCCAGGGACGTCCGGACCGGGTTGCCCGTCACGACGACATTTCGATGCATCTGGCGCGCGATCTCGGCCGTTTCGTCGTAGGACGCGGCGAAGACCTTCGCGAAGCGCGCGGCGATCTTGTTCGCGATGCCGACCTGCGCCGTCTGCTCATGCGTCAACACCGGCGCGATCCGGCTGCCGGCGACGACCGTCGGCACGCTGACGTTCCCGCCGGTGCTGAAGATGACGTCCGGTTTGAACCCACGTACCTTCAGGAATGCCTGAACCAGGCCGACCGGGAGCCGCAACATGTCCGTGACGGTCTCAAGCGACGCATACCGCCGGAGCTTTCCGGTCTGGATGGCGGTGAAGGGGATGCTGTGGGAATGGGCGATGTCCCGCTCGACGCCTTTGTGGCTGCCGACCCAGAGCACGTCAAGGTCAACGCCGCGCCCTTTCAACTCATCGATGACCGCGACGGCAGGCAGCACGTGGCCACCGGTTCCGCCCGCGGCGACAAGCAGGCGCAAAGGTGTACTGGGCATGAAGATCGGGTTCCTTTGTGGGTGTATCTCGCGTCCGGTGCATCAGCCGGCTCTCCGGAGTGAGTATAGACCGCGACGTGGGCGCCGCGTCCCCGGGAGTGATCGGCACCGTGCTACCATCCACGTGACGACCCGAGGCCCCTTTCGGCGGAGCGCGCAGGCCGTGATCCAGGACCTTTCCCAGAATCCATCCCCGTCACGCGCCTCGGCGTGGACCTTCGCGCCGTGGGCGTTGCTGCCGGCGATCCTGATCGTGCTCGACCAGCTGATCAAGCTGGTCATGGTGGCGTGGATCGGCCCGGACGCGACGCGTCATCGTGTGGAGGTCATCGGCAGCGTCTTCGCCTTCGAGTACGTCGAGAATACCGGAGCGGCGTTCGGGATCATGACGTCGGCTACCGGAGCGCTTGCCGCGGTCTCGCTGCTGATCGCTGGCGGCGGGTTGTTCATGCTCTGGCGGGAGCACCGGCAGCATCCGCTGGCGGCGGCCGCCATCGCGCTCGTGGTCGGGGGGGCGCTCGGGAACGTCATCGACCGCATCTTCCGTGGCTACGTGGTGGACTTCGTCGCCGTCGGCGAGTTTCCGCGCTTCAACCTTGCAGACTCCGCGATCACCGTCGGTGTCCTGCTCCTCCTCGTGGCGATGGTCCGCGACGATCGCCGAGAACGCCAAACCCCAGTAAGAACAGGACCCAAGGATGAGTGACTCTGCCATGACGCCCACCGATGCCGAGCAGGAGGACCAGGAAGAGGTCATCGAGCTGCGCCCTGGTCGGGAACACCAGTTGATGCGCCTCGACCGCTATGTGGCGGGCGAGCTGCCTGACCTGAGCCGGACCTACCTGCAGCAGCTGATCAGCGAGGGGCGGCTGCTCGTCGATGGGCAGGTACGCCGCGCGGCGTTCAAGATCACGCCTGGGCAGGTGGTTACCATCTCGCTCCCGGATACCGAGGAGTTCGACCTCGAACCGCAGGACATCCCGCTCGACGTCCTGTACGAGGACGACGATATCCTCGTTATCAACAAGCCGGCCGGGATGGTGGTCCATCCGGCGCCGGGCCACCCGCGCGATACGCTCGTCAACGCGGTGCTTTTCCACGCGCCGGATATCTCGATCCAGGGCTCGACGCGCCCCGGCATCATCCACCGTCTGGACAAGGACACGTCCGGCGTGATGGTGGTCGCGAAGTCCAATCGCGCGCAGACATCACTGGTTGAGCAGTGGCTCGGGCGGAACGTGGTGAAGCACTACACCGCGCTCGTTGCCGGCGTCGTCCAGGAGGAGACCGCCACGATCGATGCGCCGATCGGCCGCAACCCGGCGAACCGGCAGCAGATGAAGACCCTCCGTACCGGCCGGGAGGCGATCTCGCACTTCACCGTCAAGGAGCGCTTTGACGACGCGACGCTGCTGGATGTGCGGATCGACACGGGCCGAACACACCAGATCCGCGTGCACCTTGCCTTCATCGGCTATCCGGTGGTGGGCGATGGGCTGTACGGCAACAAGGTCAGCGCGCGCGTCGCTGAGGAACTGGAAGTCAACCGGCAGTTCCTGCATGCGACGTCGCTCACGTTCCGCTTGCCGTCGACTGGCGAGGAGCGGACCTTCACCGCGCCGTTGCCTGATGATCTCAACGTCGTGCTCCAGCGGCTGGCCGAGCCGGATGTGGAGCCCGAGGCGTGACCGATCCGGTCGACGCGGCGCGCGAGGCGATCCTGCGCTGGTTTCGTGGGGCGCTGGACCGCGTCGAGCCGCGGGCGGCCGTGGCGAGCGCGTTGGCGCTCGAAGGGAACGACCTGACCGTCCACGGCGAGCGCGTTCACCTCGCCGCCGACGCGCGTCTGATCGTCGTCGCCATCGGTAAGGCCGCGACCGGCATGGCGCAGGGGGCTCGTGATGTGCTCGGCGGCCGCATTGACCGGGGAATCGTGCTCACGAAGTACGGTCATGCGGGAGCGCCGGTCACCGGGTTCGAGACGTTCGAAGCGTCCCACCCGACGCCGGATGAAGCCGGGATGCGCGCAACGCGGTTCGTTCTGGAAACGGTCTCGGGGCTCTCCGAAAACGACGTCGTCGTGGCCCTGGTCTCCGGCGGTGGATCGGCGTTGCTGGAGCTTCCGCGCGATCCCATCTCGCTCGGCGAGCTGCAGGACCTTACCCGCCACCTTATGCACGCCGGCGCCGGCATCCACGACCTCAACACGGTCCGGAAGGCGCTGAGCGAGGTGAAGGGCGGGGGACTGCGCCGCGCGATCGGTCCGGCGACGTGCGTCACACTACTGCTCTCCGATGTGCTGGGTAACGATCCGACCGTCATCGCCAGCGGACCGACCGTGCCCTCCGGGTCGACCGCCGCTGACGCCCGGGCGGTCATCGAGCGCTTCGGATCGGAAGCCAATTTGCCCGACTCGATCCGCACCACGCTTTTCGCCGCGCGCGGCGAAGAGACGATGCCGGATACGAGCCGGGATGTCGTTGATGTCATCGCCGACAATCGCTCATTTGTCTCGGAAGTTGTCCGGCTTGCGGAGCGTGATGGCTTCCACGTTGACCGGGTCGAGGCGCCGTTCGATGGAGACGCCCACGATCTTGCCGACGACATGGTCCGGCGCGCCTTCGCGGCACCCTCGGACATCGACGCGATTGTCCGCGGTGGTGAAGCCACCGTGACGGTGCGCGGTGACGGACGTGGCGGCCGCAACACCGAGATGGCGCTCTGCGCGGCGTTGGCCATCGACGGCCGTGACGACTGGATCATCGCGAGCCTGGCGTCGGACGGCGATGACGGGAACTCCGGTGCGACCGGCGCGATCGCCGACGGTGGAACCGTGCAGCGCGCTTGGCGGGCGGGGATTGATCCTGTCGACGCGCTGGACCGCAATGACAGCGCAAGCGTCTTCGCCGCATCCGGTGGCCTGGTCGAGACTGGTCCGACCGGCACAAACGTGAACGACGTCTATTTCGCCGTCCGGATTCGGCAAGGTCATGGAGAAGGGACCTCGAGATGAGCTCGGCACCGTTGATGATCGATGTGGACACAGGGATCGACGATGCGGTTGCGCTGGCGGTTGCGCTCGGCCTGGAGGCTGATCTCGTCGGCGTGACCACCGTCGCGGGGAATGTCGGAATCGACCTCGCGACCACAAACACCCTGCGCGTGCTGTCCTACCTCGGCGCGGATGTCGTGCCCGTCTTCCGAGGCTCCAGCCGCCCACTGGTTGCGTCCCTCCACCACGCGCCCTATGTGCATGGTGAGGATGGGCTGGCTGGCGCCAACCTGCCGTGGACCGATTTGGCGGAGCAGGAGCTCACGGCACCAGAGGCGATCGTGGCGATGGCGGATGAGTTCGCCGGCGAGTTGGTGTTCGTCTCCGTTGGACCAGCCACGAACCTGGCGATGGCCCTCGCGTTGCGGCCGGGGATCGTCGACCAGATCGCCCGGGTTGTGATCATGGGCGGCGCGTACTTCACGGGTGGCAACCGGACCCCGTATGCCGAGTTCAACGCCTACGTCGACCCTGACGCGCTGCATCAGGTGTTCGGCGCACCGTGGCAGGAGATCATCGCCGTCGGTCTCGATGTGACCCACAAGGTGCAGATCTCGCAAGGGCTTTGGGATGCGATTCCTGCTGACGGAACGCCCGCCCAGCGGCTTGTGCGCGGCGTTTCAGCAACCGCCGTTGCCGGACAATCGAAGGATCCCTTCTACTTGCACGATCCGCTCGCGGTCGCTGTTGCGCTCGACCCGTCGCTTGTGACGACGCGGGAGATGGCCGTTCGCGTGACGACGTCTGGCGATGAGCGAGGGCGGACGGTGATCAGCCAGGGTGGGCGAGTGGAGGTCGCGGAATCGGTCGATGGCGAGCGATTCCTTCGCCGCTTCTGCAAGGCGACCGGGATTCCGTTCGTCGCCGATGGACACGGACCGTCGTAACACGACGGAGACGCAACACCCCGGCTCGTCGATACGAGCCGGGGTGATCATGTGTGCTCGCTGGGGAGGGAGACGTCAGGCGCTACGGACGACCGCGAAGTCGAGCATCTGCTCCAGGAAGTCGCGCGTTTGGTCGTTCTGCACCACGTCCAGGCGCGCGCGTGCGGCGTCAACGTAGTCCGCGGCGACCCGCTCAGCCGCTTCCAGCGCGCCGGATTCCCGGATCCGGGATACGACGTCATCGATTCGTGCCTGGTCGGTGATCTCGCCGGCGATGATGCCCTCGATCGTCTCGCGCCACTCGTTGTCCGCGGCGAGTCCTTCGGCGAAGATCATGACCGGAACGGTCACCACGCCTTGCTTGAGGTCGTTGCCGGCCGGCTTGCCGAGCGTCTCCGTGCCTTCGCGCAGGTCGAGGATGTCGTCGATGACCTGGAAGGCCATGCCGAGGTCGGAGCCGAACTGGCGCAGCTCGTTGACCTGCTCCTCCGTGCCGCCGCCGAGCACCGCGCCCATCTCGGCCGCCCCGGCAAAGAGCGCGGCGGTCTTGCCATAGATGCGCTTCTCATAGGCGTCGCGCGTCTGGTCGAGCTGGTGGGCTTCGAGCGTCTCCCGGAGCTGGCCCCGGCAAATCTCCGCGAGCGCCTCGGCGAAGATCACCATCACGCGGGAGTTGCCCGGCTGGGCCGCGAGGATGGCGCTCTGGGCGAAGAGATAGTCACCGATCAGGATCACCGCGCCGGTGCTGAGCTCTGTGTTCAGGGTCGGGTTACCGCGCCGGAGCGCTGCCTTGTCGATGCTGTCGTCGTGGATCAGCGAGGCGGTGTGGAGCAGCTCGACGCCGGCCGCGACCGGGACTGCTGGAGTCGTGTCGTCTGTGAAGGCGCGAGACGCAAGCAGCAGGAGCAACGGACGCAATCGCTTCCCACCGCCGGAGACGATCGCCTCGAGCATCGTCGAGACGATAGGGTAGTCCACGCGCGATGCGTTCAGAAGCGCTTGCTCGACACGGTCGAGGTCCGGCTTCATTGCGGCGAATACGTCCTGGGATATCGTGGTCACGAGGGCTCCAGCTGTAGGGTGACGGGCACAATAAACGCCCGCCCTCCCGCCTATACTCCGAGAGAGTATCATCGTTTTCGCTTGGCCAGTCAACGAAAAACCGCCGCCGTGCGCCCCGCCGTAGAGTGGGGAACGGGGCGTGTGTACCGAAGGGGAGAGCAGGGCTAGGGGTGAGCGAGCAACGGGCGCACATGAGGAAAATTCGGGAGGGGTTGGCCCGGACCTGGGAAAGGCCTCACGGTCGCTGGCCGTGGGCCCGGTGGACGCTGTCCTTGCTCGTCCCAGTCGCGCTCCTCCTGTGGGTGGTCAGCCTGCTCTTTGCGCCAGTGCGACCCGCCTCGCCTGGAGATCAACGTCGTGTCCCAGACAACCGGGCAGGGTATCCCCGAGGCACTGGTCCAGGTCGGTGCCGCGACGTACCAGGCGGATGGTGAGGGGCGGGTGTTGCTCCTGCCGCAGCCTGTCGGCTCGCGCGTCGTGGCCTCGGCCGATGGTCACGGGACCGTTGAGCGAGACGTGCAGGATGCGAACGGCGAGATGGTGCTCTCCCTTTCCGGCGTGCTTGTTCTCGGGTCGGTTACGGATGCCGTGTCCGGCATCCCGGTCGAAGGCGCGGAGATCACGATCCTCAATGCCGTCGGCGAGGAGGTCGCGTCGACGCGCACCGATGACTCCGGAACCTTCGTCTTCACCCTTATTCCTGAGAACGCGGAACTCCGTGTTGCGGCATGACGTGTATGGCGAGACACGCGAGCAGCTCGGCGCCCGACGCGAGCTTCGTATCCAGCTCGCCCCGCCTCCCGTGACCGGAACGGTTGTGGACGAGACCGGGAAGGCCATCGAAGGCGTGGTTGTAGGCGCCGGAAGCGTGCAGACAGAGACCGGCCCGGATGGGCAGTTCCGGCTGGTGGGCGTGGGGCAGGGATCCGAACTCACGATGAAGAATCAGGAGAGTGGCAGCACCGTCGAGGTGCGCGGTACGGACCTCGGCACCATCATTCTGGGAGACGACAGTCCGGAAGCCGGTGCGTCACCGGAGAGTGGCGCGCCATGACGACTCCCGAGCGATCGACTCCTGTCGGCGCGTGGATCCGGCTGCTGCGACCGGTACAGTGGTCGAAGAACGCCGTGGTGTTCGCCGCGCTCGTCTTTGGCCACCAGAACGATGTCGACGACGGCGTACGTGCCTTGGTCGCGTTCGTGGCCTTCTGCGCGATGAGCAGCGCGACCTACATCTTCAATGACTGGTCCGACGCCGAGCGGGACCGTTTGCACCCGGTCAAGCGCTTTCGACCACTCGCGGCGGGAACCATTGCCTCGCGACCGGCCATGGCGGTGTCCGCGATTCTCGCGCTGCTCGCACTGGTGCTTGCATGGCCCGTGTCGCCGATGTTGACGGCGGTCGTGCTCGCTTACGCCGTGCTGATGACCGCCTACACGCTCGTGCTCAAGCGCGTCATGATCCTCGACGTGTTCGTCATCGCCGGCGGATTCCTGCTGCGGGCCATCGCTGGCGGCGTGGCCGTGAACGTGCCGATCTCGACGTGGCTCATGCTCTGCACGATGCTGCTGGCGCTCTTCCTCGGCTTTTCCAAGCGCCGCAACGAGTTAACGACGCTTGATCGCGATGCCGCGCTGCACCGAACCTCGCTTCGTGGATACACGATCGAGATCCTCGATCAGTTCATCCTCATCTCAGCGGCGAGTGCTGTCATGGCCTACGCGATGTACACCTTCAGCGCGGCGACGGTGCCGGAGAGCGGCATCATGATGATCACGGTGCCGATCGTGATGTTCGCGATGTTCCGCTACCTCTACCTTGTCTACGGTCGCACGCTCGGAGGGGCGCCGGAGGTGCTCCTCTTCCACGATCGACCGCTCCTCGGGTCCATCGCGGTGTGGGGTGTGACCGTCATCGCGATCGTGTGGTTTTGAGACGCCGATGCTTTCCTAATGGAAGTATGATACAGGTTGTAGCAACTTACTGGCCTTTCCTGTATACTCTTGTCATACCGTCAGGGGCATCCACGCATTGCGAGACGAGCCCTGGCGCTTATCGAGAAACGTACAGAGGAGAACCCATGATCGTTGTTCGACGGACACGCCCGCGGCAACAGCAACGCCGCCACGCGCACATCGATCCCGTGTACCAGATGCTGATGTCGGGGAGCAGCGCCATGGACGGCGGCCGGCGCCGGGTCTGGCGGCCCCCGGTCGAGGTCTTCGAGACCGAGGATTCATTGCAGGTGGTCGCCGAGATCGCCGGCATGCAGGGTCAGGACATTGATGTCGTCGTTGAGGGCGACATCCTGACGATCCAGGGCGAGAGGCCGGACCCCACCAACTGCGAGCACCGCACCTATCACGTTGCCCGGATTGGCTATGGCCCGTTTGCGGCCGACGTTCATGTTCCGTTCGGGGTGGACACTGAGGGAGCGGAAGCGTCGTACACCAACGGCTTCCTTCACGTCATCCTTCCCCGCACGAAAGCTCGCACCATCATCCCGACCCGCGGTTCTGTCACCGCCGAGGATCACGAAGAACAGAGGGACGCATGACGACATTTGACGACAAGAAGCACGACCAGCCTGAGGTCCCTGACGTGGACGAGCAGGTAGACGAGAATCCGCAGGTCGACGACTCGAGCACGAACGACGAGGTCGGCGAGGCCCAGCCCGTCCAGGCGGAGATGGAGAGCGTTGTCGACGAGGCGACGGACGACGAGGATGGCGAGCCGGAGCTTCCGGAAGAGGAGATCCTGCCGTTGCTGCCATTGCGCGGCACGGTGATCCTGCCGCTGACGCTCGTTCCGCTGGCCGCGGCGCAGGAGCGGTCGCTCCGCCTGATCGATGATGTGATGGCGGGCGAGCGTACCGTCGCGATGGTGATGCAGAAGGACGCCGCGCAGGAAGGCGCTGGCCCGGATGACATCCTGAAGGTCGGCACGATCACGACGATTCATCAGATGATGCGCGTGCCAGACGGCTCGGTCCGCCTCGCGGTCCAGGGCGTCGAGCGCATGGAGATCATCGAGGTCGTTGAGGAAGAGCCGTACCTCAAGGCGCGCATCCGCCGCCTGCCGGAGCAGGTCGAGGAGTCCGTCGAGGTCCAGGCGCTGATGCGCAACACGCTGGAGCTCTTCCAGCGGCTGGTCGCCATCGTGCCGCACATGCCGGACGAGCTGGTCACCGCGGCGCTCAATGTGGACGACGATCCGCGCCACCTGGTCTATCTCGTCGCCTCGAATCTCCGCATGGAGCCGGAGGAGCGGCAGGAGCTGCTCGAGATCAACTCCGTCCGCGAGAAGCTGCAGTCGCTCAACGCCTTCCTGACCAAGGAGCTGGACGTCCTCGAGCTGGGCAAGAAGATCCAGTCGGACGTCCAGGAAGAGATGAGCAAGTCGCAGCGGGAGTACTTCCTGCGCGAGCAGATGAAGGCGATCCAGAAGGAGCTCGGCGAGACCAACGAGACCGAGGCCGAGGTCAACGAGCTGCGCGAGAAGATCGAGCAGTGCGGGATGCCCGAGGAGGCGGCGCGCGAGGCGAATCGCGAGCTGGACCGCCTGAGCAAGCTGCCGCCGGCCGCGGCCGAGTATGGCGTCATCAAGACCTATCTCGATTGGCTGACGAGCCTTCCGTGGAACGTCTCCACCGAAGAAGACATCGACATCCAGCGAACCCGCCAGACGCTGGACCAGGATCACTACGGTCTCGACAAGATCAAGGACCGCATCCTGGAGTACCTCGCGGTGCGCAAGCTGAAGGCGGACCAGGCTGAGGCAAACGGTGAGGAAGTCGTCAACCGCGAACCGATCCTTTGCTTCGTTGGCCCTCCGGGCGTGGGCAAGACCAGCCTGGCGCAGAGTATCGCCCGGGCGCTCGGTCGCGAGATGACCCGCATGTCGCTCGGTGGCGTGCGTGACGAGTCCGAGATTCGCGGGCACCGCCGCACCTACGTCGGCGCGATGCCGGGCCGCATCATCCAGGCGATCCGCCGGGTGGGCAGCAACGATCCGGTGTTCGTGCTCGACGAGGTCGACAAGCTTGGCAACGACTGGCGCGGTGATCCGTCGTCGGCGCTGCTGGAGGTCCTTGACCCGGAGCAGAACAGCGACTTCCGCGATCACTACCTGGACGTCGCGTTCGATCTCTCGAAGGTGATGTTCATCGCGACGGCGAACATGCTCGACACGATCCCGGCGCCGCTGCGCGACCGCATGGAGATCGTGGAGCTCAGCAGCTACACCGATGAGGACAAGCTGCAGATCGCGAAGCGCTACCTGGTGCCGAAGCAGATGAAGGCGAACGGGCTCGGTGACCGCGAGATCGCGTGGTCGGACGAGGCGTTGATGTCGATCATCCAGCACTACACGCGGGAGTCGGGCGTTCGTAACCTGGAGCGGGAGATCGGCGCGGCGGCCCGCAAGGTCGCGACGGTGGTCGCCGAGGGCAAGGAGCCACCGGCGGAGATCGGGCGCGAGCAGATTCGCGAGTACCTGGGCCGTCCGCGCTACTTCTACGAGGAGCTGGAGCAGCGCACCGCGCAGCCGGGCGTCTCGATCGGCGTCGGCGTCAACGCCTTCGGTGGCGACATCATGTTCATCGAGGCAACGCGGATGCCGGGCAAGGGTGGCCTGACGGTCACCGGGCAGCTCGGCGACGTGATGCGCGAGTCGGCGACCGCGGCGTTCTCCTTCGTTCGCTCGAAGGCGCGGGAGCTGGGGATCGATCCGGACTTCTACAAGGATTCGGACATCCACATCCACGTGCCGGCCGGTGCGGTGCCGAAGGATGGCCCGTCCGCTGGTGTCGCGATCACGACGGCCCTGGTGTCGCTGCTTGCGGCGGTGCCGGTGCGCGGCGACGTCGCGATGACGGGCGAGATCACGCTCCGCGGTCAGGTCCTGCCGGTAGGCGGCATCAAGGAGAAGGCGCTGGGCGCCCGGCGTGCCGGGATCACCACCTTCATCCTGCCGCGCCGAAACGAGGTGGATCTCGACGACGTGCCGGAGGAGCTCCGCGAGGAGATGACCTTCGTCCTCGCCGACACGCTCGACGAGGCGCTGGCGGTGTCCATGCCGGAGGAGTTCCACGACGTCCGTGCCGCGACGGAGCCCGTGCCGGCCGCGACCGCATAGCGCCGGGATGCAGGTAAGGCACGAAGGAAGGGGGCAAGCGTTATTTCGACGCTCGCCCCCTTCTTCGTGTTCGGTTCAATGGGAGACTCTAGTAGGCCGTCTTCGCTGCCTTCTTCTCCGCAGCCGCATCGACCAGTGCCTGGAAGAGCGCCGCCTGGTCCGGATGATCGGCGGCGAGCATTTCGGGGTGCCACTGGACGGCCAGCCCGAACGTCATCTGCGGCAACCAGACCGCCTCGATCACGCCGTCACCCGCCTTGGCGATGACTTCCAATCCATCCGCTGGTTCGCGGATTGACTGGTGGTGGAAGGAGTTCGTCTCCATCGTCGTCCCGCCGTGGATTTTCGTGGAGCAGATTGTCGCCTTCAGCGATCGTCACGGTGTGGGAGGTCGTGTCGTTCATCTTGCCGTCTTCGTGCTGCCGATGCTGGAGCGCATCTGGCACCTGATCCGGGATGTGCTGATAGATCGATCCCCCAAGCGCGACGTTGATCGACTGGATGCCACGGCAGATGCCGAGCATGGGCATGTCACGCGCGACGGCCTTGCGGATCGCCGCAATCTCGAAATTATCCCGCTCCGGGTCGAAGCCATAGGCGGTCGGATGCGGGATCCTCGTCCCAGTGGGCGGAGTCGAGATCGCTTCCGCCGGAGAAGATCACGCCGTCCAGCTGGTCGAGCAAATCGTCGAGGCCCTCGGTCGTGGTGCGAGGATCACCGGCACGCCGCCGGCCGCGAAGACGGCGTTGGTGTAGGTGTTGGCCAGGGCGTAGCGCCGGAAATGACCGTGGTCGAAGTCCTTCTCTTCCGGCGTCGGCGATATCCCGATAAGTGGTCGCATCGATGTCCTCCAATTGGATAGGGAGCGGAACGGCTGATGCCGTCTCATGAGCCGCAGTATACGAAGGATTGGTGAAGTGTGGGGATATGGAGAGCTGGTTGCCTGATCCATGTTCGGGACCCACCCGAACGGGTGGATCGCAGGCAGCGGAACGACGAATCTCGCGATTCGCTTCGTGAATCCCTTGACACCCCTCTGGGCGACCTGTATAGTACGTGAGCCCTCGGGAACGGGGGCACGAAAACGGGCCGGAAAACGGCCCGGATGAACCTTAACAAGTTGGCGCAGGTCTCGCGTGTATGGGACGTGTGCGGAAGACAGAGTGAGCCTGAGCGGTTCGGGTCCGAAAGGGCCGGGATCGTGAGGGTGGGCGCGAGGTATGGTGGTCGTGCCGGTGGTCGTGAGCCCTTCCGTTTTGGCGGATTGTGTTCCGGGCGCGGGTGCGAGGCGCTGTGCCGCGTCGACAGAGACAGCAAGAAAGTCCTTCCGGGTCCTCACGGGCCGTGGGAGGCGGAGATAATGGTGGAGAGTTTGATCCTGGCTCAGGATCAACGCTGGCGGCGTGCCTAATGCATGCAAGTCGCACGGGGTGGTCTTCGGGTCGCTTACGTGGCGGACGGGTGAGGAACGCGTGGATCACCTGCCCGGTGGTGGGGGCTAGCCTTCGGAAACGGAGGGTAATTCCGCATGAGCTCAGGGACCGCGTGGGGTCGGTGAGGAAAGCTCGCAGGAGCGCCATCGGAGGGGTCTGCGTCCGATTAGTTAGTTGGTGGGGTAACGGCTCACCAAGGCGGTGATCGGTAGCTGGTTTGAGAGGATGATCAGCCACACGGGGACTGAGACACGGCCCCGACTCCTACGGGAGGCAGCAGCAAGGGATTTTCCGCAATGGGCGCAAGCCTGACGGAGCAACGCCGCGTGCGGGATGACGCTTTTCGGAGTGTAAACCGCTGTTCGTGGGGACGAAGCACTGACGGTACCCACGGAGGAAGGCCCGGCTAACTACGTGCCAGCAGCCGCGGTAATACGTAGGGGTCGAGCGTTGTCCGGAGTTACTGGGCGTAAAGCGCGTGCAGGTGGCTCATTACGCCCGGCGTGAAAGCCCCCGGCTTAACCGGGGAGGGTCGTCGGGGACGGGTGAGCTTGAGGGTCGCAGGGGCTGGTGGAATTCCCGGTGTAGTGGTGAAATGCGTAGAGATCGGGAGGAACACCCGTGGCGAAGGCGGCCAGCTGGGCGAGCCCTGACACTGAGACGCGAAGGCGTGGGGAGCGAACGGGATTAGATACCCCGGTAGTCCACGCAGTAAACGATGCCGACTAGGCGTGGGGGGACTTGACCCCTTCCGTGCCGAAGCTAACGCATGAAGTCGGCCGCCTGGGGAGTACGGCCGCAAGGCTAAAACTCAAAGGAATTGACGGGGGCCCGCACAAGCGGCGGAGCGTGTTCTTTAATTCGTCGCAACGCGAAGAACCTTACCAGGGTTTGACATCTCGCTGCAGAGCCGGGAAACCGGTTGGCCTACGAGGGTGCGAGACAGGTGCTGCATGGCTGTCGTCAGCTCGTGTCGTGAGATGTTGGGTTAAGTCCCGCAACGAGCGCAACCCCTGTGTCCAGTTGTGATTTTCTGGACAGACTGCCGGGAGCAAACCGGAGGAAGGTGGGGATGACGTCAAGTCAGCATGGCCCTTACATCCTGGGCGAGAAACACGCTACAATGGCCGGGACAATGGGTTGCCAAGCGGTAACGTGGAGCTAATCCCCCAAACCCGGTCTCAGTTCGGATCGTGGGCTGCAACTCGCCCACGTGAAGGTGGAGTCGCTAGTAACCGCCGGTCAGCAGTACGGCGGTGAATATGTTCCCGGGCCTTGTACACACCGCCCGTCACGTCATGAAAGCCGGCAACACCTGAAGTCGGTGGGCGAACCCTTCGGGGGCGCAGCTGCCGAGGGTGGGGCTGGTGATTGGGACGAAGTCGTAACAAGGTAGCCGTAGCGGAAGCTGCGGCTGGATCACCTCCTTTCTAGGGAGTTATCCCGACGGTCAAGGAGATCGTTGTCGAGCATCGGGAGGCGGGGGACCAAGCCTCGGGGCTAGAGCGGCAGGCGGAGCCTGATTGCTCGCCCGGCAGGGGCGCCCGGGTCCGGTGGGAGACGATCTCGCAGACGCTGGTCCATTCTCTTTCAGGTTCACTCTGTCTTCGGCACAGGTCCCCCGGTGGGGTCCTGCGCCTGTTCGTGCTGCATGCGTGCCGAGACGGGCGCGTAGCTCAGGTGGTTAGAGCGCGGCCCTGATAAGGCCGAGGTCCCTGGTTCGAGTCCAGGCGCGCCCACCCCTTCGGGGGGCGGCGGGCCAGACGGGACGCGATCCGGGTGTATCCCTTGGGAGTAGGCGACGTTCACGGCGAGGTCAGCATGGGTACCTTTGACAATTGGAAGTGTGGATCGGCCTGATCCGCTGGAGAAATCACACACACGACAGGTGCGAGGCGGGTCATGCCGCGCGCACCACGAAGTCGAGGCCGATGATCATGTCGGGAGACAGGATCGAGAGAAGGGCACATGGTGGATGCCTAGGCGCCAGGGGCCGATGAAGGACGTGGCCACGCGGCGAAACGCGCAGGGGAGGGGCTGGCACCCGATGAGCCTGCGGAGTCCGAATGGGGCAACCCCACCGGGAGACCGGTGACCATCCTTAGGGATGGAGGGAACCGGGGGAACTGAAACATCTCACGTACCCCGAGGAAGAGAGAGGATTCCCGTAGTAGCGGCGAGCGAACCGGGAGGAGCCCAAACCAGATCAGCGTATCGAGGCTGCTGCCGCTGCTGATGTGGGGTTGAACGCGATGTTGGGAGGGCACAGCAGAGTCCTCGCCCCTGACAGATCCTTTAGCCGAACCGTATTGGAACAGCGGACCGGAGCGGGTGAGAGTCCCGTAGGCGACGGAGGATGCTGGGGGGTGCGACATGAGCGTGAGTACCGCCGGACACGCGAAATCCGGTGGGAAGCAGGGTCGCCCACGACCCAAGGCTACATACCCACGGCGACCGATAGTGCACCAGTACCGTGAGGGAACGGTGAAAAGCACCCCGTGATGGGGAGTGAAACAGATCCTGAAACCATGTGCCTCCGGCCGGTCGGAGCCTCCTTAGGGGGGTGACGGCGTGCCTTTTGTAGAATGAGCCAACGAGTTGTTGCAGGTCGCGAGGTTAAGCCGGGAGACAGGTGGAGCCGGAGCGAACGCGAGTCCGAAAGGGCGATGAGTGGCCTGCAGGAGACCCGAAACCAGGTGATCTTTCCATGAGCAGGGTGAAGCGCGTGGAATACATGCGTGGAGGCCCGAACCCGGGTCTGTTACAAAAGGCTGGGATGACTTGTGGAAAGCGGTGAAATGCCAAGCGAACCTGGAGATAGCTGGTTCTCCCCGAAATGTATTTAGGTACAGCCGTGTGTTGAGATCACTGTGGAGGTAGCGCACTGGTTCGGCGAGGGGGCTTCCCGCTTACTGACCCGTATCAAACGTCGAATGCCGCAGGGAGAGACACGCGAGTGAGACTGTGGGAGCTAAGTTCCATGGTCGAGAGGGAAACAGCCCAGACCGCCGGTTAAGGTCCCGAAATCCATGCTAAGTGGGCAAGGTAGTCGTGGCGCAGTGACAACCAGGAGGTTGGCTTAGAAGCAGCCATCCTTGAAAGAGTGCGTAATAGCTCACTGGTCGATGCGCCGCGGCGCCGACAATCCACCGGGGCTCAAGCATGGTACCGACGCCGCGGATGCGAGAGTGCTCTTGCATGGTAGGGGAGCGTCGTGGTCGGCAGTGAAGGGGAGCGGGAACGCGACCTGGAGTGGCCACGAGTGCGAATGTTGGCATGAGTAGCGCGAGGAAGGTGAGAATCCTTCCCACCGAATGCCCGAGGGTTCCGTCGCGATGCTGATCATCGACGGGTTAGGCGGGCCTAAGCCGAGGCCGGAAGGCGTAGGCGATGGACAACGGGTGCACATTCCCGTCCCACGGCCACACGTTTGAGCGATGGGGGGACACAGGGAGCTAGGTCCGGGGGTCAGTGCGACCCTCCAAGCCGGTAGGGAGGTCTGGTAGGTAAATCCGCTGGACCGGTGACCGAGAGGCGAGTGGAAGGAGCGGCCTGCGGGCCAATCCGGACGGATTGATGCTGGACTGTCGAGAAAAGCCTCTAGCGAGTGTGCGTCGTGCCCGTACCGCAAACCGACACAGGTGGGCTGGTAGAGTATACCGAGGTGGACGAGAGAACCTCTGTCAAGGAACTCGGCAAATTAGCTCCGTAACTTCGGGAGAAGGAGCGCCCCGGTAGCGTGAGGCCCGTACGGGCGGAGCGTGAGGGGGCCGCAGTGACCAGGCCCAGGCGACTGTTTACCAAAAACACCGGTCCCTGCCAACGCGAATGAGCGTGGACGTATAGGGGCTGAGACCTGCCCAGTGCCGGAAGGTTAAAGGGAGGGGTTCACGCCCTGAACTGAAGCCCCGGTAAACGGCGGCCGTAACTATAACGGTCCTAAGGTAGCGAAATTCCTTGTCGGGTAAGTTCCGACCCGCACGAAAGGTAGAACGATCTGGGCGCTGTCTCGACAGGGGACTCGGCGAAATTGCAAGACCGGTGAAGATACCGGTGACCCGCAGCAGGACAAAAAGACCCCGTGCAGCTTTACTCCAGCTTGTCGTTGGATGTGGGTGCCGTTTGTGCAGGATAGGTGGGAGCCGGTGAGCCGGAGACGTCAGTCTTCGGGGAGGCGTTGGTGAGATACCACCCTGACGGTGCCTATATTCTCACCCGGGCCAGCTAGCCTGGCAGGGGACCGCGGCTGGTGGGGAGTTTGACTGGGGCGGTCGCCTCCCAAAGAGTAACGGAGGCGCCCAATGGTTCCCTCAGGCCGGATGGTCATCGGCCGGAGCGCGTAAGGGCAACAAGGGAGCTTGACTGCGAGGCGGACAGGCCGAGCAGGGACGAAAGTCGGGCCTAGTGATCCCACGGTACCGGGTGGTAGGGCCGTGGCTTAACGGATAAAAGCTACGCCGGGGATAACAGGCTGATCCTGCCCAAGAGTCCATATCGACGGCAGGGTTTGGCACCTCGATGTCGGCTCGTCGCATCCTGGGGCCGGAGAAGGTCCCAAGGGTTGGGCTGTTCGCCCATTAAAGCGGTACGCGAGCTGGGTTCAGAACGTCGTGAGACAGTTCGGTCTCTATCCGCTGTGGGCGTAGGACGTGTGAGGGGGGCTGTCCCTAGTACGAGAGGACCGGGATGGACGCACCGCTGGTGAGCCAGTTGTCGGGCGACCGGCACCGCTGGGTAGCTACGTGCGGATGAGCGAACCGCTGAAGGCATCTAAGCGGGAATCTTGCCCCAAGACGAGACGTCCGTGGACCCTTGAGGTCCGGGAGACCCCCGGGAGACGACCGGGTTGATAGGCGCAAGGTGGACAGCGGGTAACCGACTGGAGCCGATGCGTCCTAATGGTCAACAGATCCTCCTCCTGAATGGTGATCATCGTGCGTGACCCCTTCGTGGTGGGCGCGGCGGTGCCGGATCGATCCTGGCAGGCAGTGCGTGATGTTGATTGCAGGCAAGACTGTGCGGGGGATCGCGGGGTGCCCGTGGCCGAGAGCGCCGTGGCCCCACCCGGACCCATCCCGAACCCGGTCGTGACCCACGGCAGCGCCGGAGAGTACTGACGCGGCGACGCGTTGGGAGGCGAGGCCGCTGCGGGCACCCCCCGACCCGGACACAGCCGGATGTCCGCTCACACACACGATCCCCTGACGCGGGGTGGAGCAGTGGCAGCTCGTTGGGCTCATAACCCAAAGGTCGGAGGTTCGAATCCTTCCCCCGCTACCGCAGACCACCCAGGCGCTTCTCCAGCACCTCCCTTCCCGCCGACCCCGCACCCGACGCCGTCCCGCCTCCACAGGCCGGACGGCCCTATTGCGTTAACACGCCTTTCAGAACAATGACATCTGTTGCACGGGCTTCTTCTGGCGCGCTGCGTCGAGATCCGTGGTCGGCTTCAGGAGCGGGAAGAGGGCGTCAAATTCGGCGTCGCCTTCGAAGACCGGCCGGAATCGTTCGACGACATCATGCAGGCGCTTGAGGAGGACGGTGACGTTTTCATCCTCGGCATAGTCCTCGGATAGCCCGAGAGTTCCGCCTTCGCGCTCGTATATCTCAATCCGTTCCCCGAAGCGATAGCGGCCGGGGTTGGCGTCGAGCAACGCGCGCAGTCGTGTGCGCCCGCCCATGCCTTCCTGTCGCAGCATCGTCCACTGACTGATCTCGTGGACGGAGAGCGTACGATCCCGAATTGCCCGAGCCAGGGCGAAGTAACGGTCCTGGACGGCTTCGGTGCTTTCCTCCATGAACGCCCGGGCCGCATCGGTGATGAAGTCACGGAAGCAAGGCTCCAGCGCCCGGCTTCGCAACGCGCTTCCCGTCAGGCTGAGACGGTCGTCGTAATCGATCAGGGCATAGGTCTTCTGCTTCAGTGCCAGCATGTAGCGGTAGCGGCCATCGTGCGCGAGATGGATGCCGGAGGGGAGCTCAGCGGAGATGGACTCGATAAACGCCTCTTCCTCCTCCAGCGTGGCGGTCCCTTCAGGGGGTGAGAAGTAGACGCCGTCCGTATCGACCTCGATGGGCGCCGCACCGCGCTCTTCAAGCAGCGAGACGGCGTGCTGGATGATGCGCTGCCCCTCTATGGTCACGCGTTCGGCGGCATCGTAATCGTTAAACGCGCCCCGCCCGAAGCCGAGGTATCCATAGAACGAGTTGATAAGGATCTTTAGGCCGCCTTGCAGACCTTGCCAGGTGGCTTTCTCTTCGCCCTCCGTCGTCCGGGCCTGTTGCTTCGCATGGAGTCGCCGTTGTGTGAGGTCCGTCAGGAGCAGTGGGAACGCCTGCAAGTTGTCGCGAGCGGACGCCACATGCTCGCGAATCATGATCGACGGATACAGGCTTTCCACATCGCTCTTCACAACGGGTCCGAAGACACCAGCGCGGACGAGCTCAACGTAGCCGCCGGGATAGGGACGCGAATGCTCTGGACGCGGGACGCTATGCCCGGCCGCAAGGTAGGCGCGCAGCATGACCTCGTCGATCTTGCGACCTGTTCCCGTCAGTGATGATCGCTGATATGTGAGCGGTAGCATCTGGGTCTGGTAGAACTCGTTCGGCATGATGACGCGGGACAGTACGTCGACATCGCGCACGTCGTCCAGGGCATATGTTGAGAGTTCCTCTCGCGATGCGCTGCCGCTCTCGAACATTTCGGTTATCTGCGTGCGGTCGACGAACGTGCGGTCTCCTCGCTCGAGGCCCATCTGCCGAATGACCTCCTTGAGGCCATAGCGCGTGAGATTGCCCTGCACATCGAAGCGCTGGATCTGCGTGTACGTGTCAATGACGTGGCGACCGTGAATATAGGCGACGGTCTGGCGGCGTGCGTCTTCCTGAAGGCGCGGCGCGGAGCGGTCTCGCCCAAGCCGGAGCGGTACGCCCGCAACTCGGGCCCGGTGGATGAGGTACGGCAGATCGAAGCCGAAGATGTTGTGCCCTTCGATGACGTCCGGATCGAACTTCTGGACAACGCGGTTGAAGCGCTCGATAAGCTCGCCTTCGGTGGATTCGAGGACCAACACGTCCTCAAAGTTGCTGGCCGCCTGCTTCACCGAGATCATCAGGATGCCGGCGTCCGGGTCGGCCGGATCCAGCGTGCGCGTCTCGAGGTCGATTTGCATGCGGTGCAGATCCGGATAATCCATGCCCTTGAAGAGCGTGACTCCCGATCGCATCTGGTATTGACCAACCTGGCTCGGCGGGCCCATGATGACGTTGTTCCGACGGAGCTCAGGAGTCGCCGCATTGCGGAAGGCCTCCCACGACGCGAACGTAACCGCGTATTTGTAGTCGTGCTCGCCTCGCAACTCCAGGATGGATGCGTCCGCGCGATGCTCGAACGGGGCGGGTGAGGTCGCAAACGTCCACGGCTGGGTCACACGTCGCTCGGCTTCAACCCTGCGTCCGTGACCGATCTTGTAAAGGATGACCTCGTTCTGCCCGCCTGCTTCGATCGCAACGACACGCTCGGTGGCGTCCATGCCGTAGAGGAGCAGGGGGGCGTCGTCCCGTGTGAAGGCGTCCCGGTTGGAGAGCTCCGGGTGGAAGCGGTCGGCGAGAGGATCGTACATGGCATCATCCAGCATTGGCGCGGTGTCGTCAGTAAGAGAGAGCATACGACGTGCCGCGGGCCTGATGGGGCGTATCGCAGTCGACACGGTGTATCCAAAGACCTGTGCCGGCTGCGGCATGCGCGGCATGTGGCTCTGCGACATCTGCGAGCGTGAGACGTTGGCCATGAGCGCCATCGCAACCTGCATCCGATGCGGGGAGCCTCCGTATGAGGGGCGATGCGGGTGCGGGGACCTGCCGGCGGTGATCGACTGTGCCCGAGCGTTCGGGGCCTACGAAGGCTGGGTGTCGGCGGCCGTGAAGCGCATGAAGTACGACCGCGAGCCGGACCGGGCACGGCATCTGGCGGCGTTCCTCACGCCACTGCTTGCAGATTTCGGGACGGTCGACGGGCTTGTGCCGGTGCCGCTCCATCCGACGAAAGAGCGGAACCGAGGCTTCAACCAGTCGATGCTCCTGGCGAATCATCTGTCACGAGCGTCGGGCATCCCGGTTGTCGATCTGCTCCAGCGCGCTCGGAAGACCGTGTCGCAGACCACGTTGAGTGGTCGCCAGCGACGCGAGAACGTGCGGGACGTGTTCGTGATGAATCCGCAGTGGCATCCGCGTGCCGGGCAACGCTTCATCCTGATCGATGATGTGCGGACGACCGGCGCGACGCTCGGTGCATGTGCCGAGGCGATTACCGCGGTTGTTCCAGCGCGGGTAGGAGTGTTGACAGTCGCGCTCGATATGCAGCGGGATGAGCTGGAGGCGATTCGCGCCCGTCACGGCCAGCGGAACGCTAGCGTGCGGCCCACTCCGTGATGATCGACGTCGTGGTTTCGCGCGCCCAGCGGTCCGCCCCAAGCACGACATCGAGATCGGTTACCGGCGTCGAATCATGACGGTCGAGGACCGCTTCGATCACCTGCGGAATCTGCGTGAATCCGATACGCCGATCGCGAAATGCGTCGATGGCAACCTCGTCCGCCGCGCTCAGGGCGGTAGGATACGTGCCGCCAGCTTCTCCTGCTTCGCGCGCAAGGCGAAGCGCCGGGAAGCGATTCTGTGTCCGGCGGCTCGAAGGACATGGAGAACGCCGAGGCGACGTCTAGTGGGCGGAAGCTGGACGGGGCGTGCTCGGGCCAGGTAAGCGCGTACTGGATCGGCAGCTTCATGTCCGGCGGGCTGAGCTGGGCGATGGTGCTGCGGTCGCTGAACTCCACCATGGAGTGGATGTACTGCTCGGGGTGGACCACGACATCGATCCGCTCATAGGGAACGTCGAACAGCCAGCGCGCCTCGATCAGCTCCAGCCCCTTGTTCATGAGGGAGGCCGAGTCGATCGTGATCTTGCCGCCCATGTCCCAGTTCGGGTGCTTCAGCGCCTGCTCGACCGTCACGTTCGCGAGTTGCTCATGGTCCCAGGTGCGGAACGGGCCGCCGGACGCCGTCAGGATGATGCGACGAACGTCCTCGGGCCGTCCAGACTGGAGCGACTGCCAGATGGCGCTGTGCTCGCTGTCGACGGGGCGAAGGTTCTCTCCGAGGCGCGCCAGTGGCATGATCAGCTCGCCGGCGCAGACGATCGCTTCCTTGTTCGCGAGCGCGACCACCTTCCCCGCTTTCAGCGCCGCAATCGTTGCCGGGATGGCGTCGTGGCCTGACGTCGCGACGACGACGATGTCGACGTCGGGGTGAGTGGCGGCGTCAGTGAGACCGGCAGGCGAGGGGAGTGCCCGTGTGCCGGCAATCTCGGTATCCCCGCCAGAGACGATTATCGAGGGCGCAAACTCTTCGACCTGCCGGGCGAGGAGATCGCTGCGACGGCCAGCGGCCAGCGCGACGACGTCGAATCGGTCGCGGTGCTCGCGGACGACGTCGAGGGTCTGCGTGCCGATCGAGCCGGTAGAACCGAGCAGGGCGAGGCGGATCATCGGGAAGACTCCGTGGTTAGCCGAAGAGCGGTTGGAATGCCCAGGTCGCGACGAGGACGAAGATCAGGGCGTCGACGCGGTCCAGCACGCCGCCGTGCCCGGGGATCAGGTCGCCGCTGTCCTTGACGCCGGCCCGTCGCTTGATCATGGATTCGCTGAGGTCACCGATCATGCCGGCGGCCCCGAGGACGATCCCGAACAGGAAGCCGGTCAGCGGGTGGACGTGGATGCCGAACAGGAGGGCGCAGAGGGTGCCGGTGATGCCGGCGGCGACAAGCCCGCCAATGGCGCCCTCCACGGTCTTGTTGGGGCTGACGCGCGGGATGAGCTTGGTCCGGCCCACCGAGCGGCCCACGAGATAGGCGGCGGTATCAGACAGCCAGGTGATGAACAGAGCGAGGAAGAACCAGCCAAGGCCCTCGGCGGTGCGCTCGCCGCCGGGCATCACGCTCGCCAGGTCCTGGAACCATTCGCGACGCACGGTGCCCTCGGTCGAGCGCAAGGAGATGGCGGCAAACGTCGGCAGGACGATATAGAGGGACGTCCCAACGATGGTGGCCCAGTCGCTCTTCTCCACGGAAGGACGCTGGCGGAAGACGATCGAGGCCAGGGGGACCAGCGCCGACACAAGCAGGACCGCCGGGAGCCAGCGATCGTCGCTTGCCGCCCAGGCGGCCAACGCCGCGAAGGCGATGCTGATCACGCCGATCATGCGGCTGAAGCGATCGAGCAGCGAGAGCAGGGTAGCCAGCTCTCGGAAGGCGAGAATCATCACCGCGGCGATGACGAGCGCGAAGAGCGGCCCGCCGATGATGGCGGGAATGACGCTCACAAGCACGATGCCGATCGCTGAGATGCTTCGCTGCTTCATCCGCTAGTCACTGCACGCCGGCGTAAGGCCTCCGAAGCGCCGGTCGCGGTGGCAGTAGTCGAGAACCGCCTCGTTCAGGTCGTCCGGGCCGAAGTCCGGCCAGAGCTTCGGCGTGAAGTACAGCTCGGAGAACGCGCTCTGCCAGAGCAGGAAGTTGCTCAGCCGCCACTCGCCGGATGTGCGGACGATCAGGTCCGCGTCCGGGAGATCCGGCATGTAGAGATAGCGCTGTACCGTCTCATCGTCGACCGAGTCCGGGTCAACGTCGTCCCGCAGCATCTGGGAGATGGCGTTGATGAGCTCCTGGCGTCCGCCGTAGTTGAACGCCAGGGTCAGCACGATGCGGTCGTTGTTGCGGGTGAGCTCGATCGCCTCCAGCACCGACTGTCGAAGATCCGGCTGCAGCGCTTCGAGGTCGCCGATATGGCGAAGCTGCGCGCCCTGTCGGTGGAGCTCGTCGGTCTCCGACTCGATCGTGGAGCCGAGGATGCGCATCAGCCCCTCAACCTCCTCGGCCGGGCGACGCCAGTTCTCGGTGGAGAACGCCCAGAGCGTCAGGTAGCGGATACCGATCTCCGCCGCCCGGGAAAGGATGCGGCGGATGTTCTCGGTACCCGCTTCGTGGCCCTCCATGCGGGAAAGGCCACGCTGCTGCGCCCAGCGTCCATTGCCGTCCATGATGATGGCGACATGGGCGGGGATGCGCTCGGCGGGTATTGTCAGGAGCTGGTCTTGAGGCGTAGCTCGTTCGTCCATCCTAGACCTCGAGGACCTCGTGCTCCTTGGACTTGCCGACCTTGTCGGCCTCGTCGACGAACTTCTTCGTCAGCGTCTCGAGCTGCTCGTGGGCGCGACGCTCGTCGTCCTCGGAGATCTCCTTGCTACTGGTGAGGTTCTTGAGCGAGGTCATCGCATCGCGGCGGATGTTGCGGATGGAGACTTTGGCGTCCTCGACATGGCTGTGGACGACCTTCACCATCTGCTTGCGGCGCTCCTCGGTGAGGGACGGGATGTTCAGGCGGATAACCTGGCCGTCGTTGCTCGGCATCAGCCCGAGGTCGGAGGCAATGATCGACTTCTCGATCGGCCCCATGGACCCCTTGTCCCACGGCTGAATGACGACGAGACGGCTCTCCGGGGCGGAGATGCTGGCCAACTGGTTCAGCGGCATGGTCGTGCCGTAGTAGTCGACCCTCACGTCCTCGACGAGCGCGGGCGTCGCCCGGCCGGTGCGGACGGTATTCAGGTGGTGATGGAGGGCGTCGATCGCCTTGCCCATCCGGGTTTCGGTGTCTTTGGTGACGTCAGCAACGCTCATGGAGTGGGTCCTTTCTGTGCTCTCACCATACCCGTTTCCGGGCGATTCGAACAGATACCGGGGCGCTTGTGCCGGGGTTCGTCGAGCCGTGGTGCGGCTACGACGTGGCGACCAGCGTGCCGTGGGTGCGATCGCCATGAACGGCGCGAATGATCGCGTCCGGTGAGGTCACATCGAACACCAAAATCGGCAGGTTGTTGTCGCGGCAGAGCGCCATCGCCGACGCGTCCATCACCTTCAGGTTGCGCTCGAGCGCTTCCTGGTGGCTAAGCACATCGTACTTCTTCGCCGACGGATCGGTGCGCGGATCGGCGGAATAGACGCCATCGACCCGGTTCTTGGCCATGAGAAGGATGTCGACGTCCAGCTCGAGGGCGCGAAGGGCGGCTGCGGTGTCGGTGGTGAAGAACGGGTTTCCGGTGCCCGCGACGAGGATGACGACGCGGCCCTTCTCCATGTGGCGGATCGCGCGGCGGCGGATATAGGGCTCGGCGACCTCGTGCATGGCGATCGCGGTCATGACGCGGGACTGCACGCCTTCGTTCTCGAGCGCATCCTGCAACGTCAGGCCGTTGAGTACGGTCGCGACCATGCCCATGTAGTCGGCGGTCGCGCGGTCCATGCCGGAGGCGCTGGCGGAGAGCCCGCGCCAGATATTGCCGCCACCTACGACGACGCCGATCTGGATCCCCTTGTCATGGGCGGCCTTGATATCGCGCGCCATCTTCAGGGCCATGCCCGGGTCAATCCCGAACTGGGCGTCGCCCATCAGGGCCTCGCCGCTGAGCTTGAGAAGTACGCGCTGCGGAGCTGCCGATTCAGTCATGGAAGGCATCCTTTCCCACCGGGTGCTGTATTGGACAAACGCCGCCCCCGGTTGGTTCCGGGGGGCGGCGTTTCGGCGTACTTCGCGTGGTTAGGCCTCGGCGCTGTCGGCGGTCTCACCCAGCTCGTAGCGGACGAAGCGGCGGACGACGATGTTCTCGCCGAGCTTCGAAATGGCCTCCTTCACCAGGTCGCCGATGGACTTCTTCGGGTCCTTGATGAAGGCCTGCTCGTTGAGGACAACCGCCTTGATCGCGGCGTCGCGGTCACCGAACTCGCGCTCGAGCTCAGGCGTAATCCTCCTCGGCGATCTCCTCGGTCGTGACGTAGCGCGGGGACATCGCAGCGACCTGCATGGCGATGTCGTAGGCGACGGACTTGAAGTCCTCAGTGCGGGCGACGAAGTCGGTCTCGCAGTTGATCTCTACCATGGCGCCGATGCGGCCCTGGCCGTGGATGTAGGTGGTGATCGAGCCTTCGTTCGCCGTGCGGGAGGCCTTCTTGCCGGCCTTGGCGAGGCCCTGCTGGCGCAGGTGGTCCATCGCCTTCTCGAGGTTGCCGCCGGCCTCCTCGAGCGCGCGCTTGGCATCCATGATGCCGGCGCCGGTCTTCTCGCGCAGGTCCTTGATCATCTGGGTCGTAACTGCCATGGGTGCTCCTTCACGTCTTTGTGTGCGGTCGGTCTGGTCCAGGTCGCATCAGGGGCCGCAGCATCGCGACTCCCGCAAGAGCTACTCGTCGCCCTCGGAGTCCGCGTCCTTCTCGGCGGCACCGGCGGCCGCGTCATCAGCGGCCACGGCGTCGGCGAAGCCACCCTCGTCGGCGCTGGTGCTCTCGAGCTCCGTGCGGCCCGCGATGGCGGCGTCAGCGATGCCCGCGGTGATGATGCGCAGCGAGCGGATCGCGTCGTCGTTGGCCGGCAGCGGGTACGTGATCGGTGTCGGGTCGCTGTTCGAGTCGACCATCGCGATCGTCGGGATACCGAGACGGACGGCCTCAGCCACGGCGAGGTGCTCGCGGCGCGGGTCGATGATGAAGATCGCGCCCGGGAGCTGGTTCATGTCGCGCATACCGCCGAGCGTGCGCTCGAGCTTCTGCAGCTGCAGTTCCTTGGCGGCGGCTTCCTGCTTCGGCAGGTACTCCCACTCACCGCGCTCCTTCTCGTTCTGGAGGTTCTTCATGACGCGAAGACGGTTCTTGATCGTCACGAAGTTGGTGAGGGTGCCACCCAGCCAGCGGCGGTTGACGTAGAACTGGCCGCTGCGCTCAGCCTCGCGCTTGACGATCTCGGCCGCCTGCTTCTTGGTGCCGACGAACAGGATGTGCTTGCCCTGCGAGGTCAGCTCGCTGACGTACTCGTGCGCGTCGTTGAGCATCGGCACGGTCTGCTGCAGGTCAAGGATGTGGATGCCGTTGCGCTCGGTGAAGATGTACGACTTCATCTTCGGGTTCCAGCGGTTCTTCTGGTGTCCGAAGTGAACGCCGGCCTCGAGCAGCGCCTTAAGGCTCACGGGCTTGTTGCGCCGTGCGGTGGTGGATGCCATGTGGCTCCCTTTCTGGTGTTGTTCCTCCGCGCCGGTCATCCCGCTTCCGGACCAGGGGGACCATCCCTCCTGGCACACCGGGCGCAGTCGCGACGCGTGTGTCAGTGAACGGCCCGGACTACTCCGGGCCGCCTGAAAGTATACCATCACGGCGAACGTCGTTCAGGCGCCGTTAAGGCGAAACGGGCGGGTGCGACATGGCCGCATCCGCCCGTTTCGGATCTTCAGTTTTGTTGCCTGGCTACTGTGCCGGCTCGATGAAGTCCTCGACCACCCAGCCGGAGTCACCGCTGGGAAGGATGACCTCCCACCAGACGTAGTTCTCGCCCTCGACAGGGCCGCTGGCGATGGTGAGCTCCTCACCGGCGTTCAGCATCGTAACCGGGTCGCCCGCGACGCTTGCGTCCGGCCGGACGTTGACGCCGTCCTCGGTGACGATGACCTTGTCGCCGCTCGTGTACTGGCCTCCGGTTGCCGCTTCTTCCGTGGGCGCGGTCGTTGGCTCAGGCGCCTGCTCCTGGCCGGTGGCGGCCGGTTGGGTTGGGGCCGTCTGCTGGGACTGGCTTGCCGGCGTGGAGGCCGCGTTGCCGATGCCGATCGTTGAGCCGCTGCCCGGCTGGGTCGTCTGGCCCTGCGTCGTCTCCTCCGTCGGGGCGGCCGTGCCCTCGCTGACGAGCCCCAGGTTGCCGTTGACCGGTTCGGTGGTATCCGGCGAGTCGCCGATGAGCTGCGTCGCCCAGAACCAGAGAAGGCCGATCATCAGGAGCAGGCCAATCACCGGCAGCGCGATGCGGAGGTAATCGGTCCAGTACCGCTCCTCGGGCTGGTGCTGCGCGACGCGCGTCTGGCCGCCAGTCGCACCGCCGGAGCGCATTGTCCGGGTGGAGCGAGGGCGTCGAGGGGGCTCCTCGTCCTCCGGATCGCCGACCGGCCCAGCCTCGTAATCATCGTCGAAGCCGAAGTCGTCATCGTAGTCGCTGCCGCCCCGGCCGCCGCCGGAGCTGGCAAACATCATGTGGCCGCCGGTGGCGCCCGCCATACCCAAGGCAGGACCCGTGGGGGCCGGCGCGAACAGCTTCAGTGGTGATGGAAGTGTCGGCAGTTTCACGTTTCCCTGACCTGCATCTTCTGTAGGCTCTTCGCTGACGTCCCTGAGCGGTTCCCAGAAATCGACCGAGCCGCGGCTGCAATTGAGTTCTTCGCTGTGAACCATGTGGCTCTGGCCGGGGGCGTAGAGGAGGGTGCTCCTGCACCACCCGCGGTTCCAGCTGCCGGATTGTTCAAAATGCCGACATGTGCCACATCGACGCACCTGTTCAGCATGCATGTCGTCGAGACTCTCCCGGCACCGCCCGGCGCGTCCGGGGTAGGGGACTGAGCGTCCCGTGTCGATGACTTCCTGAGCGGGGCCGCTTCCAGTCCTGGCCATTGGCGCACGTTTATGGCCATGGGCCGGCTGGTCCCCTCAGTGATAATAATCCATCGGCCGCGACGCCGGGATGAACGGACACCCGTCATCCTTCTTAAACGCCGCGACGCCGGCAGACGTGTCGCTGCCGGCGTCGAACGCGAAAGACGCTACTCGTCGCCCTGCTCGGTAGGCGACTCGCCGCCGGAGCGGGAAGAGTCCCATTGTTGCTCCTGGCCACCGAAGCGCCGGATAAACGTGTTCGCGGCCGCTGGAGTCGCCGTCGTGTTCTCGGCCTCCGGCTGTTCCGCCTGCTCCTCGCGGGCTCCCGGCTGGGGCGGGGTTCCACCGCCGCCGAGCGCCGAGCGCCGGGTGCGGCCGCTGTAGCGGCTGTCCTGGCTGCCCATCTCGAGATCGCCCTCGTAGAACGCGCCCTCGTGGATCACCAGGCTGACCGTGTTGATCTTGCCGGTGAGGCGGCCGCTGGGCAGGATCTGGAGCCGCCCCCGGCAGGTGACCTCGCCTTCGAGCTCGCCGGCGACGGAGATATTCTCCGCCTCGACGCGCGCGTTGACGTTGGCTCCCTGGGCGATATGCAGGGTGCCGCGGCACTCGATGGTGCCCTTCACCTGGCCCTCGATGCGCAAGTCACGCGTCGAGTTGTAGGTGCCGTCGAAGTTCGAATATTGGTCGATGACGCTAATCGAGCCCTGCGACTCGCCCTGCCCTTGGGGCGGGAAGCCGCGAAACGCGCCCTGATCCATCGGTCTGCTGGACATCGGTTACCTTTCCAAACGGGGAGTGGCGGGCCGTATGGTCGCCGAATGCGGGTCAGGAGCCGGGGCGGGTGCGCCGCGGCGGGAGGCCGGTCGACCCGGCGCGCTCGGCGCGGCCGGACGTCACGACGGATTCCTGGGAGGACATGGTCAGCTTGCCGTTGATCGAGGCGCCCTCATGGACCACGAAGCTCGGCGCCTGGACGTCGGCTTCGATCACGCCCTGCGGCAGCGCTTCGAACCGGCTCTGGGCCTGGACCGTCCCGCTGACGCGACCGGCGACGATCACGCGACGTGCCCGCACGGTCGCTTCCACGTCCGACCCTTCGGCAAGCCAGATATCTTCCTTGGCGGTGAGGGTGCCTTCGGCGCGGCCATAGACCTGGATGCTGCCGTCGGACTGGATGTCCCCCTTATAGACGGTGCCCTGGGCGATGACGCTGATCTGCGCATCGACGGCGGGCATGTCCGGGACCTGCGGCTCGCCGGAGCCTTCGTAGTCCTCCCCGGCCTGCGGCGCCTGCGTCTGCGGCGGGTAGGAACCAAATGAATAGCCACCGGCATCCGGCCGGTCGAAGTCTTGCTGCCCCAATGGTTCCTCCTGGAAGCGCTCATCGGCGAGATCAGGGACATCCTGATTGAAAGCGTCACGTTCGTCGCCCGCCTCACCGCCGATCTGGTGGCGAAGGGCGCTCATCTGGCGTTGGAACGCGTCTACCTTGTTGTCTCGGCGGAAGACCACGTCTCCTCCTCCTCGATACGGGACAACCGTGCGCGGTCATCCTCGCCACTGTGAGATCGGGGGCACCCGGCGATGGTGACGCCGGGATGCTCCTGGGGCGGTTGGCGGCAACGAGGATCGCCGCGCTGGCGCCGTATACCGGAACCGGCGCTACACCATGTCGCATACGACGATCCCTGCATGACGCAAGTGTATGTACACTCGCGTCTTTTGTCCAGCGTTTTGGACCCTGTATTGCGTTGTACGACAACTGCGGATGAACGTAGGTATGTTGTCGTCAACAACAGGAGTGAGCGTTTCGCTCCCTGAGGAGAGGCGGCAACGGGAAGGCTCGGTCGCGTTGAGGCCGAGATCATCCACTCTACGACTATGGCTCTTCGGGCAGCCAGCCAGAGCGCGACAGCTATCCGCAGCAATGTTGTTGACGACAACATGATGTGGTTGGGGACGGCAGCGGTCGCGAGCCCTAAAGGCTGAGTCGTGAATGACGTTCCCGGAGTCATACATTGCCGGCGGCTCTCGGCATAGGCAAGGAAGATGCGGGAGACAACAGCGTGGTACCCCGTTTGCGGGTTGCGGCGGCACACTTGCGTCATTGAACGAGCAGAAAGGGAGCAACGAATGGGAAGCAACCAGAATCCAATCCATCGTGACCGTGACAAGCGGGGCGAGGGAGCGCAGCCGTTCAAGGACAACAAGCAAGCGTTGAACCAGAAGGAAGCCCAGATCGGGCGCGCCGCGCCGCTGCCTGAGGACCAGGGCGAGCATCTGACTGACGAGCAGCGCGACGAGCTCGCCAAACAGCACGCCAGCGAACGCCTGGCCGAAGTCCAGCACGAGGTCGAAGACGAGAAGAAATAGGAGCGTGATGATGGCTACCGACCCAACGAAGCAGATTACCCGCCGCAGGTTCCTCTCGCCCTTCACCATGGGGGAGGAGAACCTGCTTGAGCGGCTCGCGCACCTGGATCCTTCAACGGATGTGCCCTACCTGACGGTGACGGTCGACTGGCGACCGGAGGGCACGAGCCCCGGCCGCGCCGAGCCGGAAGAGGTTAAGCGCTCGCAGCGTCGTTCCGGCCAGGAAGCGGAGGGCGAGCGCTGGCGACCGGCGATCGAGATCCTCGAGCGCGACGTTGAGAACCTGATCGAGGAGCATGGTCCGCGCGGCGACGTCTACGACAGCCTGAAGTCCGACTACGAGAAGCTCATGCACTTCCTGCAGGATGAGCTTGACCCGGCGGCGCACGGCGCCATCGTGGTTGCGAACAGCGCGAAGGGCGTCTTTGTCGCGTCCGGGCTGTCACTGCCGCTGGAGACCTCGATCACGACCGGGCCGGTCCCGTCTCTCTACCCGGTAATGCGGCTGGTCGAGGACAACCCGGTGTACGCGGTGCTGCTCGCCGACCAGGAAGAGGCGAGGCTGGATTTCATCTCCTACGGTCGGCTCAGTCGCCAGAGCGAGATGGAGAGTTCGCTCTACCCGGTCAAGCAGCAGCAGGGCGGATGGTCACAGCGCCGGTACCAGGCACGCGCCGACGAGCGCGTTGAAGCCTTTGCGCGCGACATTGCCGAGGAGACGCGAACGAGGCTCGATCGGCTCGGCGTGGACTCGCTCATCGTGGCAGGCGCCGAGGTGATGACCAGCGCGCTCGACCACGCGTTCCACCAGTCGGTGAAGGATCGTATCGTCGGCACGATCCGGATGGAGACATGGTCGAGTGATAGCGAGGTCATCGAGGCCACCTTGCCGATGCTGGCGGATGTCGAGCGGAAACGAGAGGAAGAGGCGGTCCGGAACCTGCGCGACCATGTCGGCGCGAAGACTCGGGGTGCGGCCGGCGTTGCCGACACGCTCAGGGCGCTGCAGAACGGCCAGGCCGGCGAGCTCGTCGTGCTCGATACATTCGAGGCGAAGGGATGGGCTGACTACGGCATGCACGTCTTCGGCGTCGACAACCACCCGACCCAGCACCCGGTTGGCGGCAATGTCGCCGACATCGTCGACGTCAACCTGCGCGACGAGCTTGTACGCCTCGCGCTCCAGACGGATGCGGACGTGGAGGTTATCCACTCCGATGTTCCGGTCCCCGAGGGCGGCGAGGTGCCGGACGCGGACGATGAGCGACCGGTGACGAAGGCCGCAAAGGAACTGCAGGAGATCGGTGGTGTCGGTGCGGTCTTGCGTTTTGAAATGGACGAGACCGCTCCGCCGGAATCGGTCTAGCGCCAGCTCAGTTCCCCCTTAGCAGCCAAAGCGACCGGGCCGGCACTATCGCCGGCCCGGTCGCTTTTTGCGCTTGAACAGAACCGACGACCTGATCCTGGCGTAGGTAAGGTCAGAGCCGGCGCTTCAATGTTTGAAGCGCTTTGTTTTTGCCGGTGGATGCCCTGCGAACTTCGACGTCACACCTTGGGTCCCAATCAGTCTGGAGATGAGCCTTGTTGAACCGATCCTCGATCACGCGACGATTGAGCCGCCGTGCGGTGATTGCCGGCGCGTCGGCGTCTGCCGCGGCGGCCGGTCTCGGCGTCTTGCCGGCGAGGTGCAGTGGCAAGATCTACCCTGGCGTGTCAATCAACGGGATCGACGTATCCGGCATGACGCCGGAGGACGGCCAGGATGCCCTTCGCTCGGCGTTCGCCGGGTTTGAGGCCGGGGCTGTCACCTTTGTCTACGGCGAGCGGTCGTGGACAGCGAGCCTGGCTGACCTCGGCATGGCGGTCGACTACCAGTCGGTCCTGCGGACGGCAATGGGGACGGTCCGGGACCAGGGCGTCGTGCGACGCTACAGCTCATTGATCCAGCCTGACGACCGGCACGAGGTGCCACTGTTCCTTCGCGAGGACCCGGCCCGTCTCGATACCTATCTCGAATCCATTGCGGCGGACATCGCCGTGGAGCCACGTGATGCGCGGCTCTACAAGTCCGGCAGTGAGGTGAAGGTCCTCGCGCACAGCGTCGGCCGCGAACTGGATACCGCCAGCGCGAAGGAGACGGTCCTGCGCGAGATCCGGGATGGCAAGCCTGTCACGATCGAGCTGGAGGTAAAGGAGGTCCAGCCGCGCGTCCTGGCCGCGGACCTCCAGGCGGCGAAGGCGGCTGCTTCGCGTCTCGTTGCGGAGCCGGTCGTGTTTACGTTGTCGGACGCCGAGTACGTGTTCGACACGGATGCCCTCTCCAGCGCGCTCGTGATCGGTCCGGAGTCGGCTGTATCCCTGGACGCCTCCCGGCTCGACGAGCGGATCTCGGCGATCGAGCAGGACGTTGCCGAGGCTCCCAAAAACGTGACGCTCGGCTGGGACAACGGCGTCTATGTCGTTGAGAACGACGTGCCGGGCCGGGCGCTGGACCGCGATGCGCTCGTCGAGCGGCTGAACGCCGCCGCGTCGTCCGATACGCGGGTCGAGCCGCTCCCGGTCGTCGATGTGAAGGCCGCCGCGCGCGCCGATAACGTCGGTGAGTTGGGCCTGGAGACGCACATCGGCGTGGGCTCCTCGTCATTCGCCGGATCCTCGTATGAGCGCGCGGTGAACGTCGGCGCGGCGGCGCACAATGTGAACTACAAGCTCATCGGGCCGGGTGAAGAGTTCTCCTTCAATGAGCTGCTTGGGCCGATTACCGAAGACTATGGCTACATCGCTGGTTCGATCATCCAGGGCGATTTCGCGGCGACCGATATCGGCGGTGGCGTCTGCCAGGTTTCCACGACGGTGTTCCGCGCCGCGCAGAATGCCGGGTTCCAGTTCAGCGAGTGGAATCCCCACACCTGGAGACTGGCGTTCTATGAGGCGGACGGCTCATCACCGGGTCTCGATGCGGCCATCTACCAGCCGAACCACGAATGGGAGTACGAGCTCGACCTCCGCTTCGTCAACCCGCTCGACTCATGGCTGCTCCTGATGATGGTGATCGATGGCGATTGGGTATCCGCGCATTTCTATGGAAAGGACCCGGGCTGGGCGGTTGAGGTGTTCCCCGCCCGGGTGAGTGATCCGAAGCCAATCCCCGATCCGGTAGAGCAGGTGAACGAGGCGTTGGCGCCAGGGGAGAGAAAACAGGTCGGGATCGCGGAGCCAGGCTACACGGTCTGGGTGCGGCGCACCGTGACCGCCGCCGACGGGACAGTCATCTCCGACGGAGACTTCGTGACCGACTATCTTTCCAAGCCGGAGACGTGGGAAGTAGGTCCTTCCTAACGGTCCGATCTGGACGAACCGCCCGGCCTCAGCGGCCGGGCGGTCTCTCGTTAAGCCGGTTCGTTGGTCCATTGGTCCTCGGGCAGGGTCGCGTGGGACGTCGAGCGGCGGACCGCCTGCGCGTGGACGGTCAGCAGCGTCGCGCTTCCGATCATCGCCAGCGATATCCCGCCCAGGACGGCGAGGTAGCGCGTGAACAGCGTGCCGTACACCGTTTCCGTGAGCGGCCACATGAGGGCCACTGTTCCGGTGCCCATATCCCGCCAGAGATGGGAGGTCGCGCCCATGGCGACGCCGAGCCAGGCGTTGGCGTGGCGTCGGTCGATGAAGCCGATGATGGCCAGGAGTGCCACCACAAAGAGCGAATGGGATCCGTTTCGCGTGGACCCTTCAAGTGCGTTCACATAGCCAAAGAAGCCGGGCAGGTGGCCAAGGTCGAGGACGGTCCCGCCGATGAGGATCGTCCATAGCGGAACCGGGAGCCGCAGGGCGCGGACGCCGATCGCTGCAATCAGCGCCGTGATGATGTGCCCGGTGATGTCCATCGCACCGTGAAGCTCGAGCGATGCCCCTGTGGGCTCGTAGCGCTCCAGCAGCCACAAGATGACGATGAGTATGGCGATGGCAAAGAGGGCGGCTCCCGCGCGAAGGATGGGGAAGCGAAGCAATGTTCTCATGCGCGCATTGTAGCGGCATGGGAGTAAGGCAGGAGGCCACCTGCGTTGCTGCAAACTCAAACCTCGAGTGGGGGTTGACAAATATGAACCTATGGTTTAGATTCATATCAACGGAGCGGGAAGGCGCCCCTAATCCGCCTCGATGACCGACGAACAGCCGATCCAGGAGGACCCCCAATGAACCGACGACGTTTCACCGCTTCCCTCGTTGTTACCCCCTTCCTTCTCGCCGGAGTCTCCAACGCAGCGGCCGACAACCATGGCACGCCGGAGGCCGAGGACATGGGCGATGCCTACACCGCGCTCGGCATCGGTGAAGAAGGCGACGCCGCGATCAACGTCCTGCACCTGTCGCCCGATGCCCCGGCGGTCGATGTCCTGCTGAACGGCGATGTCGCCCTTGAGAACGTTGCGTTCGGTGACTTCTCTGGTTGGGTCGCTGTCCCGGCCGGCGAGCATCAGGTCCAGGTCGTCCCGACGGGCGAGATGGCCGACGCGGCTGTGATCGACGCCATGGTCACGGTGGAGGCGGGAGCCGCCTACCACATCGCCGCGATCGGCATGGTCGCGGACATCCAGCCGGCGATCTTCCAGGCCGACCTCAGCATGCTCATGGATGACAACGCCCGCATCCGCGTCATCCACACGTCGCCGGACGCCCCGGCGGTGGACATCGCCGTCACCGGTGGTGATGTGCTGATCGAGAACCTCGAGTTCCCGAACGCGAGCGATTACCTCGAGGTCCCGGCCGGTTCGTACGATCTCGAAGTGCGCCCGACCGGCACCATGGATGTCGCCCTGGCGCTGCCGGGCGTCGAGCTCGAGGCCGGTATGGTCTACGACGTCTTTGCCATCGGCACGCTCGCCGACAGCACGCTGGGCGTGCTGGTGGTTCCGTCCACGACCCATGCGCCGGAGGCGACCCCGGCCAGCTAGGCGGCCACCAGCCCTTCATTCCCATATCCTCCTCACGACCCGGTCAGGCATCCTGGCCGGGTCGTGCTGTGCACGGATGACGGGCGAATCCTTGCGATGAGGGGTTGACACCCTACGAGCCCTCCTTATGCTGAAAGGTATATCCCTACACATTGCGTGGGATACGGACATCGGTCCGAAGGGGTTCACTGTAGAGGAGGAGACCCATGCAAGGTCCCAAACGTTTCGCGTTCGTTGCGATCGCCGCGTTACTGGCTTTCGGAAGCTGGTTCGGCGCGCTCGGCGTCGCGGCGCAGGATGGCGGCGCGCCGGAGATTGCACGTCCCGGTGGTGACCTGCCGGGAGACCCGAGCGTTGAGCTCGTCAAGGTCGCCGGCGGACTCGTCGACCCGATCAACGTCTCCGCGCCAGACGATGGCACGGGCAGGCTCTTCGTCGTTGAGCGCGTCGGCACGATCCGCATCGTGCAGGACGGCCAGGTGCTCGAGGAGCCGTTCCTCGACATCTCCAACCAGGTGAAGACCGACTTCCTGGAGCAGGGGTTGCTCGGCCTGGCGTTCCACCCGGACTTCGCCAACAACGGCCGGTTCTTCGTCTACTACTCTGACTACAACACCAACGGTGACCTGTTCCTCGTGGAATACACCGTTTCCGGTGACGATCCGAACGTCGCCGACAGCGAGAGCGGGCGCGTGCTCCTGAGCGTTGAGGACCCGTTCGTCAACCACAACGGTGGCACGATCCTCTTCGGCCCGGACGGCTATCTCTACGTCACGATCGGTGACGGCGGCATGGCCGGTGACCCGTACGACAACGCGCAAGACCTGAGCACCTTGCTCGGCAAGATCCTCCGCCTCGATGTGGACGTCGACACGGCCGCCGCGCCGTATGGCATCCCGGAGGACAACCCGTTCGCGGACGGTGGGGTGTGGCAGTCCGCTGTGGCCAACGGCCCAGCCCAGACCGGTGACTATCGCCCGGACGCGCGTCCGGAAATCTACATGTACGGGCTTCGCAACGCGTGGCAGTTCAGCTTCGACGGCGAGACCGGTGACATGTACATCGCTGACGTCGGTCAGACGGCGTGGGAAGAAATCAACGTCAAGCCCGCGGACGAGCCCGGTGGCCAGAACTACGGCTGGGACATCATGGAGAGCGTCCATTGCTACCCGCCGGATGAAACGGAGAGCTGCGAGCCATTCGGCGTGATGCCGGTGGCGGAATACGGCCACGACGACATGGGCGGATGCTCGATTACGGGCATTGGCGTGTACCGTGGCGAGCAGTCGGCGGACCTCGACGGCATCTACTTCGCGTCGGACTTCTGCACCGGGCGCCTCTGGGGCCTGCAGCAGGATGACGCCGGTACGTGGCAGTTCGAGGAGCTGCTGGATTCCGAGCTGGCGGTGACCGGCTCCGGCCAGGGCAGCGACGGCGAGCTCTACCTGACGTCGTGCTCCTGCCAGTTCGGCCGAACCTACGATCCGTACGCGGATCCGCAGGGCGCGGTCTGGCAGATCGTTTCCAGCGACCAGGTGCCGGACGGCGCCGAGACGGCTCCGCTCTCCGAGGGCACCGAGCCGCACGGTGACGCGACGTCCGAAGAGGAGAACGCTGACGCGACGCCGGAGGCAACACCCGCCGGCTAAGGGGCAATCCGGCCCAGAAACGCGAAGAAGAACGGCGACCGTCCCACGACGGTCGCCGTTCTTCTTGTGCGATTGCGACCGCGTGCCAGAAGCGGCTTGTGACCGAGGTGGGCCTCCGGCAAGATGGAGACAGGGGTGATCCCGGCATCTCCCGACGTGTGGACGAGGGGAGCGGACGCGATGGTAGCCTGGCTCATTTTCGCCATCAGCGGCACGGTTGTGGTTCTCGCTGGCATTCGCCTCACGCGCAGCGGTGACACGATCGCGGATGTGACCGGTCTTGGCGGCGCATGGGTGGGGGCGGTGTTCGTTGCGCTCGCAACCTCCCTCCCGGAGCTCGCCACCGATATCTTCGCCGTCCGCATCGGAGAGCGTGACCTCGCGCTCGGTGACCTGTTCGGATCCAGCATGGCAAACATGCTGATCCTCGCGATTGCGGACATGGTTCTCTGGCGACGATCCGTTCTCGCGCGATTGGCTGTGAACCAGGCGCTGATTGGCCTGCTCGCGATCTCGCTCACCGTGATTGCCCTGGCGGGGATCGTCTCCGAGACCAGCCTCAGCGTATTCGGTATCGGATGGGCACCACTTGTTATCGCATTGACCTACCTTGGCGGGATGCGATTGCTCCACGTGTATCGGTCCGAACCACCGTTCGAGGCTGCTTCGGGAGCCGTCGAGCATGCTGCGGAATCACGCGGCATTGGGCTTCGCGCTCCGGTCATCGAATTCCTCATCGCTGCCATGGTCATCGTCGTCTCCGCGCCGTTTCTCGCGCGCTCGTCGGGTGACATCGCCGACCAGCTCGGGGTTTCCTCCGGCGTGATTGGCGTGGCCCTGCTGGCTTTGACCACGTCGCTTCCCGAGGTCACCGTGACGGTCGAGTCCTTTCGTCGTAACTCGATCGATCTCGCCGTCGGGAACCTCCTTGGCAGCAATTGCGTGAACATGGTCATTCTGTTGCCACTGGATGTGGCCGACGGGCGGGCGTCGCTCCTCGCCGGCACCGGGGGTGCCGCGATGATGGCCGGTCTCTTCGCGGTGCTGCTCATCACCCAAACGGTGTTCGAGGTTCTCGCTCCCATAGAGCGGAAGGTACGGTGGCTCGAGCCAGATGCTGCTTTCCGGATTCTCACCTACGCCGCCGGGCTTTTCTTTGTCCTGCAGGCCGGGCTTTAGGCAAGGACCGTCCAGGGCGCTTCCGACGTCACGACGGTCGCTGGATGCCGAGCACGCGGCGCAGCAGGTGGTGGCGCCAGGTCGCGCGGATCGCTCGGCCCCACGCCGCGACGAGCATCGCGATCGTGAGGAGTTCCGCAACCGAAAGCGGGGCGAGATTGAAGACATTCTGGCCGTCGTCCGAGAGCAGGATGGCGAGGAAGAGGACCGTAAGGGTCAGGACGAGGATGAATATGCGCCGGTCGCCGTTCAGGCGGTCCCCACCGGCCCAGGCCGCGGTTGGTGGCTCCGTGAAGAGAATGAGCAGCAGCCCGGTCAGGACCGCGACGGTAATCACCACGGTCCGCGCATGCAGCACGTCGCCGGTGGCACGCAGGTAAGAGATGTAGACGACGGCCTGCAGTACACCCGCCGTCAGCGAAGCAGGAACGACGAACGCCAGGACATCCTGCATGCCGCCGGCGCGGTCGGGGCCGGGCCGGGCCCAGGCGGCGATGAAGAACGTCGGGACACCCACCGTCAGGAACGCTGGCAGGAAGTTGTGCGTCGGGATGAACGGAAACGCCGCGCTGATGATGCCCGCCGAGAGGATCGCGATGACCATCGCGAGGGAGCGGGTGAGGAAGAGCTTCATCATGTCATGCGAGGCGCGCACGATCCGCCGTCCCTCCTGGAGCGCGGCGGGGAGCGCGGTGAAGGCGTTGCCCAGCAGGACGAGATCGGCCACCGCGCGCGTCGCCTGACTCCCGTATTCCATGGCCACGCCGACCTGCGCGCGCTTCACGGCAAGCGCGTCGTTCACGCCGTCGCCGACCATCGCGACATAGTGCCCGCGCCGCTGCATCGCCTCGACGAGGCGTACTTTCTGGTCAGGGGTCACGCGACCGAAGATTTGATGCTGCTCGGCGGCCTCGGCCAGCGCGTCGTCGTCCATCGTCGCCAGCTCGAGGCCGGAGATGATGCGCGGATCGTGCTCGCGACCGAGCCCGGCGCGTCCGGCGATGGCGGCGACGGCCTCCGGGTTGTCGCCGGAAATGATCTTGATCTGGATGTGGTCTCGCTGGAACGCTTCGATCGTTGCCAGAGCATCGGCGTTCAGCTCGTCGGTGAAACTGATGAGCCCCAGCGCAACCATTCCGCCTGCGGGCGTTGTGCTCCTCGTCCATCGCGTCGAGCGAGTCGGCGCTGGCGAGCAGCAGCACACGGAGGCCCTGGGGCAGCCACTCGGCCAGCGCACGCCCGGCGTCGTCCGGGTTGGCAACGTGTGGCAGGATCACCTCCGGCGCGCCCAGGATGAGCGTCTCGCCGTCGCCGTCGGCGAAGGTCAAACCGCTCCACTTGCGTGCCGAGGAGAACGCGACGGCATCGCGAAGTGGCCGGCGTTCGGCGGGGAAGGCGTCCCGGATTGCGTCGATGGTGCGGTTTGGCGACGCGGTCGATGCGGCAAGATCGCCCAGTACGCTGGCGAGGTGCTCGGTTCGCGCCGCGAGCGGAGCGAGCCTGTGAAAAGCCAGGCGATTAGTCGTCAGGGTGCCCGTCTTGTCGAAGCAGACGACATCGACATGGCTGAGGGACTCCATGCCGCTCGCCTGCTGCAAAAGCGCGCGTTGCCCCGCGAGCCGGACGGCGCCCATGGCGTAGGTGACCGTGAGCATGAGGGCAAGGCCCTGCGGAACGAGCCCGGCGACGATCGCGATTGCCTGGACGTTCTCCTGCGCGGAATACGCCTGGTATGCGCTGCCGAGATGCTTACCCAACGGGCCGCCCAGGGTCGAGGAGGCGATGCCGAGAAGCCGGATCAGGAGGTCCAGGGCGATCGGGCCCCCGAGCACCAGCATCACGATTACCATGACCCGCAGGACGAGATCGATGTCGCGCTGGAGCGGAGTCTTGCGTGCCTCGAAGCGGCGGGTCTCCTCCGTCATCCGCGCCATGGTCGATTCTCGACCGACACGGGTCGCCTCGTAGGCGAGTTTTCCGCTGAGGCAGAAGCTGCCGGAGAGGACGGTGTCGCCGAATTCGATCGGAACAGGGTCGGACTCACCGGTAATCAGCGACTGGTCAAGCTCGATGGCATCCCGGGAGAGAACGCGGCCATCGACCATGACCTGGTCACCCGGCTGGGCGATCACCACGTCACCGAGCACGATCTCCTCCGGTCCGACACGATGTTCCTCACCATCCCGGACGACAGTAGCGCGCATGCGCGAGAGGAGGGTGATCTTGTCGAGCGCGTGCTTCGCCCGGATTTCCTGGATGACGGAGATGACGACGTTGATGGCGACGAGCCCGGCCGTGAGGACCGCGTCCATATAGAGCCCCATCAACACCAGGGCGAAGCCGATCGTGAAGATGATGACGTTGATGGAGAGGAAGACGTTGTCGCGGATGATCTGGACGTAGGAGCGGCTGGAGGTGAGGGGAACGTCGTTGTGCATACCAACCGCACGGAGGCGGGCGGCTTCCTCGCTGGTGAGGCCCGCGAGGGTCGTCTCTTGGCCTCGACGCTACTGGTGAGGAGTGTCTGTTGCCGCGTCGCCATCGCGGGTCACCTGGATCAAGGCCGAAGGCCGCGCGGGACGGCGCACCGTCCCGTCACCATGGTAGCGCTTCCGCTCGACGTTCCGGTTGATGCGAAAGCGTCAGGCCGCAGGGCGCCGCCGGACTGTGCCGCTGCCGTGACAGTCCTCACAGGTGACGTTGTCATAGCGCCAGGTCGTGCCCACGCTAACCGTTGCCGGATGCGAGCCGACGCCGTTGCATGTCTCGCAGCGAACGGTGTCGGGCTGCCGCTCGACCGGGTCCGGAGCCAACCGGCCAATCCGCTCCAGAAGTGCCGCGCGGTGCTTGCAGACAGGGTCGCCGAACTCCCCGGCCCAGCACTCGCAGCTCCACGGCGTGACCTCGTAGGCTGTCGTATCGTCGCTTCCGCTCGTTGCGATCCACATACCGCACCCGGCGAGCTGGCGGATCTGGATGCCTTCCTTGTGGGCGCGCCGCAGCGCGTCTTGCCATCGTTCCTCGGTGTCGTCGCGCTGTGGCGCTCGCTGTTCCATGCTCGTTGTGCCCTCTCCCCGGCGGCGTTGCGGGACCCGTTTTTGATGGCCGCCGGCGGCTGGTGTCTCACCGTGTCGACCTCTATTTTAGCACAAATGTTCTTCATTTCGCGGTCCGCCAAGGTGACGCGAGGGGCCGTTCGGGACATAGAAAACGTGTGGAGCGCGCCGTCGAAATCGACGGCGCGCTCCACTTGGTTCCGACTGAATCGAGCATCCCGGAGTCGTGCCGTTACGGCGTCACGATCACCTTGAGCACGCCGTCGCGCTGATGGCCGAAGAGGTCGTATGCCTCGACGATGTCGTCGAGCGCGAACCGGTGGGTCAGCAGCGGTGTCACGTCGAGCCGCCCATGCAGGACCATATCCATCAGCTGTCGCATCCGCTCCTTGCCGCCGGGGCAGAGCGTGGTGACGATGGTGTGGTCACCCAGGCCACCGACGAAGGCGTCCGTCGGGATCGCCAGCTTGCCGGAGTAAATGCCGAGGCTGCTCAGCGTGCCGCCAGGACGCAGCGAGCGGAGGCAGTTCTCGAACGTCGTCGGCGTGCCGAGCGCCTCGATCGCGACGTCGGCGCCGCGGCCCTCCGTCACGCGCTTGACTGCTTCGATCGGATCCTGCTCCTTGAAGTTGATCACCTCGTCGGCACCCATCCGCTTCGCCATCTCCAGGCGCTCGGGAATGGCATCAACGGCGATGACATAGGAGGCACCCTTGAGGCGCGCGCCGATCGTGGCGCAGAGCCCGATCGGGCCTTGCGCGTAGACGACGACCACGTCGCCGATGGTGACGTTCGCTTTCTCGGATGCAGAGATACCGGTGGAGGCGATGTCGGCGAGGAGCACGACGTCCTCGTCGCTGAGCTCGTCCGGAATCTTGGTCAGGTTCGCCTGGGCGTAGGGCACCCGGTAGAACTCGGCCTGGACGCCGTCGATCGAGTTGCCGAGCCGCCAGCCACCGCCGGGCACCCAATGGTTGTGGACGCCGGCACACTGGGCGGGCTGGCCGTGGAGGCAGTAGTAGCAGGTGCCGCACGGCGTGATCGCCCCGACCAGCACGCGGTCGCCGACCTCGTAGCCCTCGACGCCGGGACCAAGCTCGTGGATGACGCCGACCGGCTCGTGACCGAGCACCCGGCCCGGCTCGACCGGCCACTCGCCCTTCAGGATATGGACGTCCGTGCCGCAGATCGTCGTCATCGTGATGCGTACGATGGCTTCGCCATAGCCGGCCTTCGGAATGGGCACCGCGTCCAGGCGAATGTCGTTGACGCCATGGAAGACCGCGGCGCGCATGACGTCGGTGGTCACTTTCCCTTTCGCTTCTTCAACATGCAGGACCATGAGACACATCCTTTCGCGAACGCACGACAGTCATGAGGACCCGGTTTCAGCGTAGCGGGGTGGGGCATGCCAAACGCGCCATCAGGCGAGGTGATGGTGTTGCAGATTCGTGTCGGTTTTACAGATGGCGAGACGTCACGGTAGTCGCGGCGCGGGATGCTGATTGCCGCTGTTCGCCGCTTTATCCAGGAAGGCGAAAGCATCCCGCACGACACCCTCGAGGCTCGCCCGCATGCGATCGTCAAGGCATCGAGCCCCTCCATCATCGGTGAGCGCTGCCTGCGCCTGCGCACGGAGTCGGGCAATCCGGTTCTGATCAGCAGGGGGAATAGGGGCCCCTAACGACTCCCGCAGGGTCGATGTGGACGCGTAGAGGTAGAGTCCCCGTTCCGGGTGTCCCATGAGGATCGCCAGGGCGGCGACATCTTCAACGGATTTGATGCAACCGAGCTTATCGCCGAAGTCGTGCCTGATCTGCAAGCTTTCGCCGTAGAGTTCGATCGCCCGCTGATAGTCCCCCTTGTCACGAGCGACCGTTCCGAGATGGCTAAGAGACATCGCCATGTTGAGTCGGTCTCCCAGCGCGCGCTCGATCGCAATGCTCTCCTCGTACAAGGGAACCGCTCGCTCGAGTTCACCCATATCCCGTGCGATCCGGCCAAGGTTATGCAATGTGTTGGCGACCCCGCGTTGCTCTCCGAACGCCCTAAGCAGTTCCATGCTTTCGGTGTAGAGCGCTGCCGCCTGGTCAAACGCTCCCTGTTCCCGAGCGACAATGCCCAGGTTATTCAGCACGTTCCCCTCACCGAGCCCGTCTCCCGCCTCCCGGTACAGCGCCAGCGCCTCCTGGAGCAGGGCTAGCGCGCGAGTGAAGTCGCCCTGGCTACTCGCGACCAGCCCAAGATTGTTGAGACATTGTGCCGATCCAACGGCGTCGCCTATTGTCCGCCGGATCGTGAGGCTCTCCTCCAGATAATCCCATGCCTGGGTCAGGTCACCTTGCTCCCGAGCCAGGATTCCGGCGGAGACCAACGCCTTCGCCCGCCAGGGAGACGGGACAGGTGGTTGCGTCATCAGGAGCTGCGTCAACCAGGTGCGGCCCTCGAAGAGATGCCCGTGCCACCACCAAAAGCGCCACAGCGCGCCGGCGAGACGAAGCTGCGACTCGCGAAATCGATCATCGGACAGAGCCAGGGCACCGCGCAGGTTGTCATGCTCCATCTCGAGCCGGGCGAGCCAGGAGGTCTGCTCGGGACCCGCCAGGCGGGATTCCGACGACTCGGCAAGCGTGAGGCACCACTGGAGAAACGCCTGCTGGACCTCGATGGTCTCGCCGGCATGCTCGAGCTGGCGCGTGCCGAACTCCCTGAACGTTTCCAGCATGGTGGAGCGCCGGTCACCGCATGGATCGTCCGACTGGCGAACGAGGCTCTGGTCAACGAGCGTCGCGATGCCGGAGAAGGTGTCGGTGTCCCCTCCCTCAAGCGAGCCGATGACGGTTTCCGCTGCGTCCAGCGTCCAACCCCCGACGAACACGGAGAGCCGGCGGAAGAGGCACTGTTCGGCGGGAGATAGCAGTTCATAGCTCCAGCGAATGGCCGACTCCATGGTCCGCTGCCGTTCGGGCAGGTCGCGCGAGCCGCCGGTTAGCACGCCGAGCGCATGATGCAGACGTATTCGAAGCTCCCGGACGCCAAGGACCTTCAGACGCGCGGTGGCCAGCTCAAGCGCCAGTGGTACGCCGTCAAGACGTCGACAAATGGCCGCGATCTCGGCCGCGTTCCCTTCGTCCACGGTGAAGTGCGGGTCCCTCTGGGTCGCATGCCAGACGAAGAGCTGCACGGACGGCGCGTCGAGTACATGATCGATATTGAGAGTCACTTCGTTGGTGGGGAGTTCGAGCGGCGGAACGACGTACTCCTGCTCCATGCGGAGGTTCAGGGCGGCCCGACTGGTGATAAGCATGCTGACGCCCGGGCAATGGAGCAGGAGGTCGGACATCTCGGTGGCGGCGTCGAGCAAGTGCTCGAAGTTGTCCAGGACCAGTAGGCACCGTTTATCGGCCAGGTGGGAGACGATCGTCTCCCGCAGATTGCGGTTGACGCCTTCCCGGATCCCAAGGGCTCCGGCGATGGCGGGCAAGACGAGGTCTGCGCTGACGAGAGACCCAAGGTCCACCCAGACCGTTCCATCGGGAAAGTCTCTGGTGGTCTGTTCCGCGATATGCAGCGCGAGCCGGGTCTTGCCCACACCTCCGGGGCCGGTGAGCGTGAGCAACCGGCCCGGGGCACGGCGTAGGAGGCGTTGCACCACCTCCACTTCCCGCGCGCGACCGATGAGTGGAGTTGGCGCGAGAGGAAGAGCCAGTAACGGATGCCCGACGCGCAAGAGGAGGCGACGCCGACTGGTTTGGGGGCGAGCCGCCCTTGCCCTGGCCTCGTGCGGCCGCCGCCAGGCTTGCCCTCTCTTGCGCGTCGAGCTCCAGGGCCTCCATCAATCGCCGGAGCGTGTCGGGGTACGGGCGCTTTCGTTCGCCACGCTCCAGTGCGCTGATCGCGTTCGCCGAGAGTCCGGCACGCTCCGCTAACGCCTCCTGGGAGAAGCCGGCTTCCTCGCGGAACCGGCGAAGGCACTCACCAAATGTCTCCTGTGGATGCGACATTCGTGAACCCTCCGTGCCAAGTCGCAGCGCGTGCATGCACGAAATGGGCCGATCGTGGTCCCTATCAGGATCGTATCAGGTCAGGAACGGGATTTTCTGCACGGTGTGTGAGGAGTGATGGAGCAGCGTGTGTGTCGTGTCCGTGTCCCGACTTTCCGGCTGGCGGAACACTGGAGACCAGAAGCCGCATCGATTGTCCTGCGGCGAACGATGAGCCAGGAGGAAACGCATGGCGCCCAGGCACTCCACATCTCTATCACAGGGTCCCAGCGGGGACATGACGCAACGTCGATTCATAACGGATGTCGTCACCGTCCTCCAGGGGGCATCAGCAACAGACGAGTCCGTCACCCTCCTCGAGATTCAGACGCCGCCGGGGGGAGGGGTTCCCGTCCACTCCCAGCGCTATGAGGACGAGACGCTCTACGTTCTCCAAGGCATCTACACCGTTCTCGTCGGCGATCACGAGAACGAGGTAAGGGAAGGCGGATCCCTGTTCATCCCCCGGGGAACAAAGCACGGCTACGCCAATCCTGGCCCGGAGCCGGCCCGCATGCTTTTGGTCTTGATCCCCGGCGGGATTCACGATCAGTTCCTCGACGAGGCCGGAGATAGCCCGGACCGACCGGCTTGGGACGTCGACATGGCGAAGATCCTGGCCGTCGCCCCGAAATACGGCATTACGTTTGTCCCACCGGATGTGCTCTAGCAGCCGGGTACGAGCCGAGCATCGCCGTTCCCATGACTGGAGGAAACCCATGGTATTGACCGATCCTCACCCATCCGCTCACCACGTCGTTCGTGAACCGCTGGACCTGCTTCGGCAGCGTTTGTCGGGGCAACTGATCAGACCGGACGATGACGCCTATGACGCTGCACGGACCACGCTCTATGGATCGCACCAAACACCCATTGCGGTCGCGATGGTCGCTAACGCAGCCGACGTCGCGGCAGTCGTGAACGTTGCTCGCACGCACGGCTATCCGCTCGCCGTGAGGAGTGGGGGCCACAGCCTCGCCCACTTCAGCGTTGTTGATGGATCTATCGTCGTCGATTTCACCGAGATGAAGGCTGTCAAGGTCGATCCCGTCACCAGGATCGCCCGCGTGCAGGCGGGAGCGACATCCGGCGATCTCGCCGGGCCGGCTGGCAAGCACGGACTCGTGCTCACGACCGGAGACACGGACTCCGTCGGCATCGGCGGGCTGACCACCGGGGGCGGCGTGGGGTTCATGGTTCGCAAGTATGGTCTCGCGATCGACAACCTCCTGTCAGTCGAGATGGTCACCGCGGATGGACGCATCGTGACCGCAAGTGAGACCGAGAATGCGGACCTGTTCTGGGCCGTGCGGGGTGGAGGCGGGAACTTCGGCATCATTACCGGGTTCACTTTCCGCCTTGCTCCAGTTGCGCAGATTCTCGGGGGCGACCTGATGCTGCCGGCAACTCCCGATATCATCCGCAGCTACATGCGGTTCGCGGTGGCTGCTCCGGACGACTTGACGCTGATCGCGAACGTGATGCACGCGCCGCCAGCGCCATACGTCCCCATCGAGCGAGTTGGCGAACTGGTCCTTTCCATCCTTGTCACATGGACAGGTTCGATCGAAGAAGGGGAGCTGGTGCTCGCTCCGCTGCGGGCGTTGGCGACACCCGTCGCGGACGCGGTAACGCCCATGCCGTACCAGGATATCTACTCCTTCACGGCTCACCAGGCCGCTCCCCACCAGGCGTCGATCCGGATGATGTTCGCCGATGACCTGAGCGACAAAGCCATCGAAGACGTGATCGACGCCGTCCGGAACGCCAGCTCGCCGTATAGCGTCGTGCAGATTCGGGGGCTGGGAGGGGCATACAGCCGGGTGCCGAATGACGCGACAGCATTCGCCCATCGCGACCGACGCTACTTCGTCGCCGTGATCGCGGTTTGGCTTGACGCGTCTGAGGACCGGTCGCCGCACGAGCAGTGGACATCGGACCTGTGGGACCAGCTTCGCCCTGAGGGGGCAGGTGTCTACGCCAATTTCCTTGAGCGGGAGGGACCGAACCGCGTTCGGGAAGCGTACCCGGGCCGGACGTACGAACGCTTGCAAGAGCTCAAGAGCATCTACGATCCAGGCAACCTGTTTCGGTTCAACCAGAATATTCCGCCGAAGCCGTGATGGTCGTATCAGGCGGAGGACGATCTCACACCGTACAAGAAAGGACAGACACGGCCATGGACGCCATCATAGACCGCGAACCGGGGCTCTACGCGCTGATCGAGCGTGACGAGCTGTGTGCCGAATGCCGGGAGCAGGATACTGTTCGCCTGATCCTTCGCCCGACGGTCATCGTCGACGAGGGGACGCCCAGCGCTGAGCACTTGGGCCCGCGACGAGAGAGTCTGGGTCTGGAGGACGATTTGTCCAATGCGACGTGGGAGGACGCTGAGTGGCAGTGAGCGGTCGACCGGAAGCGAACAGGCCCGCCCCCGTTGCTTGACCCGAATACGAGAACAGCCACCCGCGCGGGTGGCTGTTCTCGTTCCATCTACTGGCTTTTCGTGGTACGCCCGGCAGGATTCGAACCTGCGGCCTATTGCTCCGGAGGCAATCGCTCTATCCCCTGAGCTACGGGCGCATACGCGACTGCCAGTATACCGCCTTTTGGTGCTCCCTGCAGGCAGCGTGACGGATCAGATCAACGCCCGGCGCGGATGTCCTTGCCCCAGAACGCATGGCCCGTGAGCGCGGAGAGCAGGCAGAAGTCGAAGACTCCTGCCGCGATCGGTATGAGCCCGACCGCTTCAAGCACATACTTCCAGGGACCGTCGACCCAGAGATACCCGATCAGGATGATCACGATGCCCGCAACCACGCGGAGCACCCGGCCGCTTGACGACGCCAGGAACTGGGCAATTGCCATTTTGCACCTCCGGTCTCGTTGTCCCGGAGCCTGGACAAAGCGACCCCGCGACAACTGAGCTCTTTCCTGCATCGTAGCACCCTTGGGCCGATTTCGTGATGATCACGGACCGCGTGTCCGCAAGTCGTGAACAGCAATGTCGTGAAACGGAGCACTGGCAGGCCACGGGCGAAGAAGGGGATCAGGCGACTGTCGGGCGTGCCGGGCTCAGGCTCGTGCGGATCAGCAGGTATGTCGGAATCGCGGTCATGACCAGCATCGTGGTGGCGTAGGGCGCCGCGGCCGAGAAGTCCAGGACTTCACCATTCGTTGTTCCCCACAATTGTGTGGTCAAGGTCTGGGCGCCCGTCGGACGAAGGAGCAGCGTCATCGTCAGTTCCTTGGCGACGTTCAGGATGACCAGCATGATCCCGGCCATGATCCCGGGCATCGCGATGGGAAGGGTCACGCGGAGGAAGGTGGAGAGCGGGTTGTGACCAAGCGTCCTGGCGATGCGGTCATAGTTCGCGGACGCCTGCTCGATCCCCACCCGTTGCGCCCCGATGGCGATCGGCAGGTACAGGATCGCGTAGCCGACGACCAGCAACGCACTGGTCTGGTAGAACGGCTGCACCCAGCGGACCGCAACGAAGACGAGGCCCAGCGCGACGATCACCCCGGGGAGGGAGTGCGCGATCCAGGCGGCGCGCTCGATGAGGAGCACCGAGCGGCGGGGGAAGCGCACGACCAGGAGGCTGATCGGCAGCGCCGCCAAGGTGACCAGCAGGGCGGTCGCGAGCGCGTACTCGGTCGTCTTCCAGGTGGCGTCGAGCAGCGTTCCGCCATCCATCGGCGTCTTTCCGCTCGCGACGTCGATCAACCCGGTGATGATCCCGTACAGGGGTACGCCGAGCGAGACCACCACCACTGCGGCCGACGCGAGCAGCAGCACCGGTCGCCAAGGGCCGGGTTTCCAGCGTGCCGGCTCCTGAGGCGCTCCGCCGCCGGTTCGCATGGGCGTCGATGCACTGCGGAAGAGCAGGTAGTCGCCCGCCAGCAGGATCAGGGCGCCGACGGTCAGCACGATCGACAACACTCGCGCGGATTCGGGAGATCCCAGCACCGTCGCGCGCTGCACGATCGAGGTCGTCAGGGTCCGATACCGCAGGAGTTCAAGAGCGCCGAACTCGGCGAGCATATGCAGCGCGATGACGAGCGCGCCGCCGGAGATCGCGCGCCGGAGCTGCGGCAGCGTCACCTCCAAGAACGTGCGGAAGGGGCCGCGCCCGAGCGCCCGCGCGACGTTCTCCTGCCCGGCGTCGAGGCCCCGCAGCGCGGCCACGGTCGGCAAGTAGACGTAGGGGTACAGGGACAGGGTGAGGATGATCACCGCGCCGCGAAGACCATAGATAAATGTGGAGCTCGGGATGAACGCGTATCCTGCCGCGACCCACGTATAGGTCGCCACAAAAGCGGGGATGCCGAGCGGGAGCGTGAAGAGCACCATCCACGCCCGTCTGCCGGGGAGCTCCGTCCTCACTACCAGGACGGCAAGCGAGACGCCCAGGAGTACGGAGGCGAGCGTCACCCAGAACGCCAGGGACACGGTGTTCCGCACCAGGGCATTCGTTGCCGGGGTCTGAATGACCCGAAGGAGGTTTCCGGCGTCGAGACCCTCGCGGATGAGCAGGTACGCGACCGGCAACAGCGACACGGCGACGACCGCCAGCGCCATGATCATCAGGGCGAGTGGCGGTCGGCCGTGGGCGGAGCTCCGTCTCGGGAAGGACGGTGCCTTTACACGCTTCATTGGTGGTTCGGTGGTCGGGGACACGCGGTAACCTGGTCTCGTGAGGAACAACCCGACGATCTTGCCGGAAGAGCCCGGGCGGGCGAGGAGCCGCTGATCAACGCGACTCCCCGTCCGCGGGGGGTCCGGAGGAGATCGTCGCTAGATGATCCCCGCCTCCAGAACGAGCTCGGTCGCCTTCTCGATGTCGTTCAGGCTGCTCTGGTCGAATTCGGGCGGCTCGAGCTCGCTCAGCGGCGGAAGGCCGTAGGCACTTTCCACGCCTTCTGCGAGCGGGTATTGCGGCGTCACCTCGGCGAGGATCGCCTGACCACCTTCCGGATCGGCAAGCCAGGACACGAACTGCTGGGCGATCTCGCGGTTCCGCGACGCGGCCGGGATCGCCGCCGCGGACGCCAGGATCAGCGCGCCCGCGTCGCCGTTCTTCATGTAATGGACGCGCGAGGTGAGATTGTCCTGGCCGCCTTCCTGCTTCGCGAGGATGTACCAGTAGTAGTGATTGCTCAGGCCGAAGGAGAACTGCCCGGCTTCGACGGCGTCGCGGACAGCGCCGTTCTTCAGGAGGTTCTCGCCGGTCGTGGCGATGCCCTCAAGCCAGCTCCGGGTCTCGTCCTCACCGATAGTGTTGATGAGATAATTAACGGTGCTGATGAAACCGTCACCAGACGCGTAGGCGTATACGCCGGACCACTTGTCGTCGGTCAGGTCCAGAATGCTCGCCGGCAGGTCCGCCTCGTCGATGAGCTCCGGGTTGTAAAAGACAGCGCGGGAGCGAGCGACGAAGCCGAGCCAGTGACCGTTCTCCGGGTTGAAGCGGCTGTCGGTCTTCGCGAGGGCGTCCTCGGAGATCGGCTCCAACAGGTCCCGGGCGTCAAGCATGGCCGCCGGCTCCGGATTCTCCGTCAGGAAGACGTCGGCATTGGTGTTCTCCCCTTCCTCGATGATCTGGTTGGCGAGGTCCGACTCCGAGCCGGAACGGATCTCGATCGTGACGCCCGTCTTTGCCGTGAACGCATCGGCGAGGGCCTGGATCGCGCTCTCGTGCTGTCCGGAATAGATGGTCAGCGTGCCGGAGGCACCGGCGACCGGGGTTCCCGGGGTGGCGGACGCTTCCTCATGCTCTTCAGTCTCGAAGGTTGCCCCGACGAGGAGAGGGCTCAACGCGGTGCCCGCTGCACCCGTCCCGAGCATGCCCAGAAGGGCACGACGATTCTGACGCTTGCTCAACATGAACAAGAAATCCTGTCTTTCCGCCTAGCCTGGGAGAGCCAGCCCGGCGGACCTAAATGAATCTCGATCCACCCATTGTGGTGGTAGGAATACCAATGTTTGCAGCGACGGTCGTTGGCACGAGCTCGGCTTCGTCGCTATAGGCGACAGCATCGCCCGCGACCCGCACCCCGACGACATCGCCAACGCGTGGGGTTATGCCTCGCGGGACACGGACCGCAATCCGAGAGCCCGTGCCGTCCGCACCCATGCCCAGGGCGAGCATGGCGTCGTGACCGTAAAACGTGAAGCCAAGAACGCGAGCGGGAAGCCCGGCATCGTCCAGCACCACCTGCTCGGGGCGCAGCATCAACATGCAGGACCCTCGACCCGGCAGCGGGCACGTCGAGCAGATCGGTACGTTGCCAAGCTCGCAGGCGGCGACTCCCTGCTCGTGCGCCGCGATCACGGCCGGGAGCAGGACAGCCTCACCGACGAAACTGGCGACCGCCGCGTCAGCCGGGTGCGTGTAGATGTCGTGCGGCGATCCGGTTTGGACGACGATGCCCTCGCGCATGATGGCAACCTCATCCGCCAGCGAAAGCGCCTCTTCCTGATCGTGGGTGACGAGAATGGCGGTCGTGTTCGCCTGACGCAAAAGCTCGCGCACTTCCATGCGGAGCTCGGCGCGCAGGCCCGCGTCAAGCGCGGAGAACGGCTCGTCGAGCAGGATCAGGTTCGGGGCTGGCGCCAGGGCACGCGCCAGCGCGACGCGCTGCTGCTGGCCGCCGGAGAGCTCATGGGGGCGACGTTGGGCGTAGTCGCTCAGGCCAACGAGCGTCAGCATCTCGTGCACGCGCTCGGCGCGCTGGCGTCGCGCCTTCAGCGAGAGGGGATTGCCGGGCCGAGACTGGAGCCCGAAGCCGACGTTGCTCGCGATGCTCAGGTGAGGGAACAGCGCACCCTCTTGCGGCACGATGCCGATGTTCCGGCGCTCGGGTGGCATGTGCAGCCCGGGACCGGACAGCCGACGACCGGCGAGGGAGACCTCGCCTTCATCCTGGCGCTCGATGCCGGCGATGATCTTCAGCAGGGTCGACTTGCCACATCCAGACGCGCCGAGGATGGCGGTAAACGAGCCGCGAGGCACGATGAGATCGACGCCGCGGAGGGCCGGCACGACGTCCGGTCCGGCGGAGTATGTCTTGTGGACGCCCCGCACCGTCAGCCATTGCTGTTCCCCCACGGGATCCATCGTGGTGCCTGCGAAGAGATCGTTCATCCTGTCCATTCCGATCCTGACGGCTCACTGAGGACCAGGGCGTGACCGCCCTTTCAATACCTGAGTGATTAAATCGGATTTGACCTCCCTCGTCAAGTTGGGCGGCTCCTGACCGTGCGGCGATGCATGATTTTCACGCGAAACGGGCCGGGAACTGGAGGGCAGGGAGGGGCGTTATGTCTGTGATTCGCCATCCTGGCGAGTCAGGGCCTCCCAAACATTCCATCCGGATCGCGCTCCGCCAGCCGGGGCGGTGAAAGGTTCTGCACCATGCGTTTCGCGAAGGGCTTCTTTCTCTTATTCATGCTCGTCGCCGGGAGCGTATTCCCGCTCGCGGCGAACGCCCAGCTTGATTCCGTCGATATCCGGTACGACGAGGACGGCTTGACCGCGCTCGGGTACCCGGTGGTCGAGGTCCGTGTCGGCCCGGATGGGATCGAGGCTCCATCCTCGCTCGCGCCGGGCATCTACCAGTTCCGCCTGTGGGCGAACGGCGACTATTCGGCATATATGGATATCGTCCAGCCGCCGTCCGGGTTGGGCCAGGCGGAGGAAGAGCAGCAGATGCTGATGGCCGGCCGCAACGACCTGCCGCAGCCGGGCTGGACCTATTTCGGTGGCACTAACACGTTTGCCGCGGACGTCCCGTCCTCCTTCCTGATCGAGCTGAAGGAAGGCGACTACAAGATCGCCGCATCCTATTACGCGTTCGAGGAGGGAAGCGAGGAGACGATGCGGTTGGTCCCGCTGACGGTCAGCGCGGACGCTTCCACACCTGCGACCGCCATGACCGCGCCGGATGAGGATGTCGTGGTCCAGATGACCGACGACCTGCAGTACATCGTCACGCCGGAGACCGTGCCTGCCGGCTCGCAGCTCTGGAAGTTTGAGAATACGGGTACCGAGCGCTCCCATCACCTCGTGATCTTCCAGGTGCCGGACGGGACGACACGTGACGACATCATCGCCGACTTCCACGGCATGATGACCGGCACGCCGCCGGCCGGGAACTCGGTGGTCGTGCAGATGGTCGGGTCCGGTTACGCCGCGATGCAATCGCCCGGCACCACGACCTGGACGATGTTTGACTACGAGCCGGGGACCTACGCGGTGATCTGCTTCGTCATGGACGACGAGGCGAGCATGCCGCACATGATGGACGGCATGGTGACCGTGTTCACGGTGAACTAAAGCGCTCACGAAACGAGGCCGGGAGGGATATCCCGGCCTCGTTGGCTATCTCCCAACATGCCGGAACGTTCCGGGACGATGGCCCCGGTGGCTCTCGTTCCGTCATGGTCGGAGCGACGTCGGTTCAACCTGCCGGCAGGCACCTGTTTGGATCACGCGCTAGCGCATTGTCGATGGAAGGATGCCGAGTTCCGCGCGGTACTTGGCGACGGTACGGCGGGCGATGCGGATCCCTTCGTCGAGCAGGAGGTCGCAGATTTTGCGATCCGTCAGTGGCTCGCCCTTCTGCGCCTCGCGCTCGATGATCTCCTTGATGATGTCCTTCGTGCTGAGCGACGGCGTGAAGAAGTCGCTGAAGGGGATCACCTTCTTGTTCGGCAGCATGACGTACTTGTTCGCGGTCGCGCGGCTCACGGTCGACTCGTGCACACCGACCTGCTGCGCCACGAGCGCGCGCGTCAGGGGCCGCAGCTCGCGCACGCCGCCCCGCAGGAAGTTCTCCTGGAACTCGACGATCGTCTCGCTGATCCGCAACAGGGTGTCTCGTCGCTGCTGGATGTTCATCATGAACATCTTCGCGCGGTTGGTGTACTGGCGAACGTGCTGCTTGTCGTCGGAGGTCGTTTCGGCGAGTGTCGAGGGATCGACCTCGATGCGCTCCTCGTTCCGGTCTTCTTCCTCATTTTCTGCCGCATTGCGCTCGGCAAGGCGCTCCTTGAGCGATTTCTGGCCCTTCTTGCGCGAGAATTCGCCGGCGAGCTGGTCATAGAGCGCGTTGGTGCGGAGGTGGAAAAACTTGTTGTCCACGACCTCGACGCAGATCTCCTCGTCGCGGATGTCGATGATCACGTCTGGGGCGACGAAGCGGGAATCGGTTGGGGACCGCCACGACTTCGCCTGATCCGACTGGAGCGGGAACGGGTTGAGATGACCGCGGATGAAATCGCGGATCACTTCGAGGTCCTCGGCGCTGATGCCAAGCGCGCGGCTGATCTGGCCGAACTTGTGCTGGCCGAACTCGGAGAGGAAGCGGTCAATCACCTCACGTGTATGCTCGGGAATCTCCGCCCCGGCGCGTTCGAGGAAGTCCAACTGGAGGAGGAGACACTCGCGGAGATCGCGCGCGCCGACACCCACCGGCGCGACGTCCTGGATGACCTCGATAACGCTCTCGACCTTCTCGGGCGGCGCGCCGAGCGCTTCCGCGGTTTCCTCGACCGTCATCGTCTGGAAGCCGCGCTCGTCCAGCGACTCGATGATGAAGGCGGCGATGGGGTATTCCTGCTCGTCGAGCGAAACGCGGACATCGGCATGGAGCTGGTCGATCACGGACTCGCCGGAGGCGACCAACGTCATAGGGTCGAAATCCGGATCTTCTTCGCGCGTCGCGGATGGCGCAAGCGGCAGCTCGTCGAAGTCGTTCATCGAGTCGAGCGACTCGGGGTCCTCCGGCGTTTCCTGCTGGGTTCGGCAGACCGGGCAGAAGCGGCCTTCCAGCACGCTCTCGCAGATCGGGCAGGTCGGACGATCATCCATCTCCAGCGCCGGGTTCTGCCCCATCTCGGCCTCGATCACCGCCTGCAGCTCCTGCTGCGAAAGGCTGAGGATGTAGTTGGCCTCGATCAGGCTGGGGGAGACCCATTGGCGCATTTCCTGGCCGTACTCGTAGCCGGCTTCCATCCATGCCATTCAGGAACTCCTTGCCGAATCGCGTCGGCATCTGTGACGGGAGGGAGCCGCGTCCGCGGCGCCATTCGTCCCGTTGCGATGCATCTTCTATTTCGCAGTATACGCCGCTTCAGAAGTGGTGGCAAGAATCTTGCTATTAAGCGCGAATTTTATCACTATGTCGCTCCGGAGAGCGGTCCGGCACGGTATGATTAGGGCACAATGGCTGCCTTCGCACCTGCTCCTGACCCGCCCGCGGGCAGCGCCCGCTCCGTAGAGAGTTCCCCGGATGATCCGGCCCTTACGCATTGGCCGCCTGCTTGGCGTCGATGTGAACATCCATCCCACATTCGCCCTCGTTTTTGTTTTCGCGTTCCTCTATTGGGGCATCGGCGAGAACGGTGGCATCGTGCCCTTCCTCCTCGGGACTCTCCTGGTACTGCTCGTCTTCCTCTCGGTCCTGGTGCATGAGTTGGGCCACGTCGTCATGGCGCGGGAATTTGGCATCCAGGTGCTGGACATCACGCTCTGGCCGTTCAGCGGCGTCGCGCGCATCGAGCAAACGCCTGCCTCGCCGCGTAACGAGCTGTTGATCGCGCTTGCTGGCCCAGGGATGAACCTGGCGATCTTCATGCTGCTGCTGCCGGTGATCTTGCTCATCGGTGTGGTCGGCGGACCGAGCTTGCTGCTCGGGGCGGGGGACCGGTTCCGCACGCTCGATATCGCGTCGATGATCGCGGCGATCGGCGTGCTCAATCTTGCCCTCATGGTGTTCAACCTGCTGCCGGCGTTCCCGCTCGATGGCGGCCGTGTGCTCCGCGCCGCGATGACCCCGCGCATTGGCCGGGGCCGCGCGACGGACATCGCGACCCGCCTTGGCATCGGCGTGGCGGCCTTGCTGATCCTCGTCGGCATCTGGCAGCGAGACCTGCTCATGCCGGTGTTCGGCCTCTTCATCATTTTCGCGGCCCGTGCCGAGGCTCGCATGGTCCGGATCGAGAGCCAGATGCGCCGATTGCGGGTCGGGCAATACGCCCTCTGGGATATGGGCGGGATCTCGCCCGATGATCCGCTCACGTTTGCCCTGCGGGGTGGTGGCGCGCGAGACATGGTCGTCACCGATCGTGGCCGCGTGGTTGGCATGCTCTGGCAGTCGCAGCTCCTCAAGGGCCTCCAGGGTGGCGTCCCGGGACGCCGGGTCGCCGACGTGATGGACCGGGCGGTGTATGTGGCGGATGTGGACGAGTCGATCTACGACGTCCAGCAACAGATGAACCGGATGCAGCGCTGGGCCGTACCCGTCACCGAGGACGGTCTCTATCGGGGTATCTTCACCGCCGAGCGGTTTGTCGGCCTCTACCGCCAGATGTCCCCGGGCATCCAGGAGCGGGAATGGTCGATCAGCGAGGAGTGGAAAGAGGCCATTTCATCGAACTTGCGTCGTCGCAGGCGTCGATGAGAGCCGGTCGTACTTGACAATGACTCTCAATTAGGTAGGATACCTACAGGGTCGGATTTCTTCTGGCAGGAGTGCACGTTCATGAAGGTATCGACAAGGGGAGAATATGGGGTGCGCGCAATGGTCGCGTTGGCGCATCACTATGGCGAGGGCCCGATGTCGATCGCCGAAATCGCACGCCAGTCGAACGTCCCCGCCGCCTATCTCGAGCAACTGATCGCCCCCTTGCGACGCGCCGAGCTGGTCACCAGCCGCCGTGGCGCGCGCGGTGGGTATGTGCTCGCGCGAGAACCATCGGAGATCCGCATTGGCGATGTGTACCGGGTGATGGAAGGCCCGGTTGCGCCGATGGAGTGCGTCTCCGAGGACCTTACCGATCAAACCTGCCCACTCATCGACGGCTGCGAGACGCGGCCAGTCTGGTTGAAAGTGCGCGATTCGATCGTCGAGGCACTGGATTCCACGACGCTGGCGGATCTTGCCCGGACCCCCGAGCCGGGTCCCGTTGAGACGCGCGGCCGCTACGTCGAGCCGCAGGGCGCTTCCTAGACAATGTTCCACTGACAAATGAAAGAAGCGGTTTGATGTCGTACGGAAACGATGCGATCTACCTCGACCATGCCGCAACGACACCGACCGATCCGGCGGTAGTCCAGGCGATGGCGCCGTATTTCACCACCGTGTTCGGCAACCCGTCGAGCATCTACCGGATTGGGCAGGATGCCCGTGCGGCGCTCGACCGTGCCCGCCGGGAGATCGCTGGCGTGCTGCGCTGCAAGCCCTCCGAAATCATCTTCACCAGCGGGGCCACGGAGAGCGACAACCTGGCCCTGCTTGGCGTAGCGTGGGCCGCGCGCCTGAGCGATCCCGACGGACCCCCGCCGCACATCATCACGACGTCGATCGAGCACCATGCCGTCCTGCATGCCGCCGATGCGCTCGAGCGGCAGGGCTTCCGCGTGACGCGGGTGGATGTGGCGGCTGACGGCATCGTCGATCCCGCGGCGATTGAAGCAGCGATCGAACCGGACACCTGCCTGATCTCGGTCATGTTGGCGAACAACGAGATCGGGAGCATCCAGCCGGTGGCGGAGATCGGCGCGATCGCCAGGTCACGCGGTATTCCGTTCCACACGGATGCCGTCCAGGGAGCCGGCGTGCTGGATCTCGATGTGAATGCGCTGAACGTCGACCTGCTTTCGCTGTCCGCGCACAAGTTTTACGGCCCGAAAGGCGTCGGTGTCCTGTATGTGAGAAAAGGCACGCCGATCGAGTGGCAGCAGGTCGGGGGTGGCCAGGAGAGCGGCCGGCGTGGCGGCACGGAGAACGTGCCCCTCATCGTCGGCATGGCGCGGGCGCTTGTTGCCGCCGATGCATCCCGCGACGCCTACAACGCCTTCTGCGCAGACCTGCGCGACACGCTTTGGGAGGGCATCCAGGAGCGCATCACCGGCGTCCATCTCAATGGCCCGGCGCCCGGTCCCAAGCGGCTCCCCAACAACCTCAACGTGGCGATTGACGGCGTGCAGGGGGAGACCGTGCTGCTGAGCCTCGACATGCAAGGCGTCGCGGCGTCGGCCGGGAGCGCCTGCACAACGGGCAATTCCGAGCCGAGCCATGTGCTCCTCGCGTGCGGGCTCGATGAGATGGCGGCGAGGACGTCGCTGCGCCTTACCGTCGGGCGCGGGAACTCAATGGACGAGATCGAGCAGGCGATCGATGTGCTGGCCGAGACTGTGGAGCGGGTGCGGGCACTGGCCGGGGTCGCAAGCTAGCCGAGCGCCGCTCAGGATTCCGCTTCCGGCATGCGCCGCCAATGCGGCCGCGGTGGCCTCGGCGTGAAGATGGGCGTCTTTGGTGCCTACGCCTTCGAGGTTCCAGCAGTCGCTGAGAACCGCGTGTGCCATCGCCCACTGCCAGAGCCGGTGCCGCTCGATCCCGAGGAGCTCGGAGAATCGGTTCAGCCGGTACTCCGTCATCTCGGCCACATCGGTCCGCCGGTCGAAGCCCATAGGGTTGAGCAACCAGGTGCCGATGTCGTAGCCGCGTTCCCCAACCAGGCCCTTCGGGTCGATCAGCGTCCATCCGTGCTCACCATCGCGCAGGATGTTGTAGTGATGAATGTCACCATGCAGCGTCACCTCGTCGCGCGGTGTCTCCAGCAGTTCGTCTGCCTGGCGGATCGCGAGCTCGAGGTGACGATGAGGGATCGGCCCGCCGCCGTTCGGGTACGACGCCCGATAGGCGTACAGTGCCTTGAACCAGGATTTCAGGTCGATGAACGGCACATCTGGAGGCGGCTCGATCCAGTAGCGCCGCATCAGCGACGCGCCGATATCGACCGCTTCGCGCTCGGAAAGCTCTCCGGCATCGATCGCCGACTTCAGCGTTGTGCCGGGCAGAACCCGTCGCTGCATCATGATCGAGATGTCCGGATCGGCCCGGATCACCCTGATGATGGCGGGATCGTCGTGGTGGCGGAGCGCCTCAAGCTCCGCGACGGCCTCGGGATGGGGCGGAGACGCCTTGATGACAACGGGGCCATGGGTCTCAGATGTGCCGAAGAACACGAGGTTCATGCTCATGGCAGGCAGCTCTTCGGAGAGTGTCACGCTTTCACGAGCGCACCACGCCTTCAGGACGTCGGGGATGGCTCGTGCCCATTCGACTCCGGCATGGCGGCCGCCCCAGAGGAATTGCCGAACGACGTCGGCGGGCACCACGATGCCGTTCGGTAACGTGATGTCGGGGATCGTTGAGTCACTCATACGTCATCCTCTGTGGGCCGGTCGGGTGCGTCTGTTGTCTCGGGCTGGAGCTCGGGCGTGAGTGTCGCGGCTTCGAGCAACGCCTTGCCATCCTTGCCGCCGATCTCGCCGAGCGGTGGAAGGTCGGCGAGGGACCGCAGGCCGAAGTGATTCAGGAACTCGGCGGTCGTTCCGTACTGGATCGGGTTGCCGACCGTCGCGAGTCGAGCGACGGGCTCAACCAATCCGCGCGCGTGCAGCTTGGCCAGCACGCCGGAGGAGTCGACACCGCGCACCGATTCGATCTCGGCACGTGTGATCGGTTGCTGGTAGGCGACAAGGGCGAGCGTCTCAAGCGACGCTGAAGAAAGCTTCGCCTCGCGATCCAGCCCGAGGAACAGCCGAATCTTGTCGGCAAACCGGGGTGCGGTGGCGAGATGGATCCGCCGCCCGTGCCGCTGGACGATCCAGCCACGGTCGTCCTGCTGCTCCAGCCAAGTCAGCGCTCGCTCGATTTCGTCTCGCGGAACCTCGGCGCCGGCGGCCAGCTCGTCCATCGTCGGCGCTTCCGTGGCAACGAGCAGGAGCGCCTCGACCAAGGCTCCGAGCTCATGGTCAGGGAGGCTGGTCGGCATCGCCTCACCGGGCAATCGAAGCTGGTCGCCGCTGTCCGGATTCTCGCCGGTCGGGCTGGTGCTCGCATCCGTCATGAAGAGAATTGCCCTCTAGTTCGTGAACTCGTCATCGATGTCGTTGCCGTCCGCCATGGCGGGCGCAGCCTCGGCGCGTGTGAGCGTGATTTCCGAGAAGAGGCCGTCCTGCACCGCGTCGATCGACCGCCGGCGAATCAGCACCAGCGTCGCCAGGAATGCTGTCGCCCGCTCGGAGCGCGTACCGAGATCCTCGACCACCTCGTTGAAGGTCACCGAACGAACACGCGAGAGCCGATCAACAACGCGATCGGTCATCTCGCGGATGCTGATGATGCGGCGCTGGCGGATGGTCTGCACCGCGACCGGGATCGTCGAGAGCCGTCGCCTGATGGCGCGAACCAGCACCGAGGCGTCGTAGCTGGCGAGCCGAGGCGGCTGCACCTCCGTTCGCCGTGCGATCGGGCCCGTGCCGCGATGAGCGAAGGAGACGAGGTCCCGGTCGCGTCGCTGACCGAGATCAGCGGCGACGCGTTTGAGCCGTTGGTAGGCGCGGAGCTGCTCGACGAGATCATCGGGATCCGGCTCTGTTTCCTCGTCCTGCGCCGGCGGGCGGGGGAGGAGGGAGCGGCTCTTGAGCAGTGTCAGGCGGGTCCCGACGGACGTGAATTCGGCGATGACCTCGAGCGGTGCGTCCTCCATCTCCGCGACGAACGCGAGGAACTGGTCCGTCACCGCGACGAGCGACACCTCGGTGATGTCCAGCTTCTGCCGCTCGATGAGGCGCAGGAGAAGATCGAGCGGTCCCTCAAAGGAGGGCAGCCGGGTCTGGTAGTTGACCAGTGTCAGGGAGGCCGGTGCGGTGGCGGTGCTCATGAACGCGGTCCCTCCCAGACGGCGCGGTCGTCTGCCTCGCGAAGCAGGCGGAGTGCCGGGTCGTCTGCCTCGCCACCCGACTCGTGCCTGCGGATCAGCTCGCAGACGCGAGCGGAATACCCCTGCTGCGCGGCTGCCTTCGCCCCTCGCTCGGCGTGATTGGCAAGCACCTGCATGCTCCATAGGGCGTCCGGGACATGCTCCATCGCGGCGAAACGACGATAAGGGCCCGAGAAAAATCGGTTCAGCAGGACATGGGCCGTCCGCTGCGCCACGTTGTGTGCGCAGCGACGGCAGGCCTTGCCGATGTCATGGATGAGCCCTGCCGTAATCAGCTCGTCATCGGCATGACGTGCCCGCAGATAGTCGTAGACGGCGAGCAAGTGACGCTGGTCGGCGTTACTGAGGATGCGGAACTGCGACGCGCATCTGCTCCGTCAGGCGCGCGTCCGCGTCGGCCGGAAGCTCCGGAGGGCGGCCGGCGTTCGGGCGCGCGAAGATGAGGGCCTGGCGCAGGCGAGACGGGATACTCATCGGCTAGCGCTACAGAAGCCCGGCGTACACGACGCGCGTCAGCAGGTCGCGCACGGGATCGATCATGCCGCCGATTACCGATCCGCCGACTCGCCCGCCGATGAACAGCAGCAGGAAGAGCAGCATGAAGCCATAGCGCTCGAGCGGCTGCAGGATCGGCGTCCAGAAATTCGGCAGGACGCTCGTCAGGATGCGGTAGCCGTCCAGCGGCGGTACCGGAATCATGTTGAACGCGGCGAGCAGGATGTTGATTGAAACGAACCACCCAAGGAGGTTGTTCCCCTGCCCGAGATCGATGCCGTTCCGGATGACGATTTGGTGAGCCCCGCCGGCGATGAGAGCGAGAACGACGTTCGACAGAGGGCCGGCGGCGGTAACGAGCAGCATGCCGCGCTTGCGGTCACGCGCCCAGCGTCCGCGGAACCGGCCAGGTTGGACGGGAACGGGCTTGCCCCAGCCGATGAATGGATACCCGATCGCGATTAGGACCATGCCGATAAAGCCGATTGGCTCGAAATGGGCAATCGGGTTGAAGGTAATGCGGCCCAGGTCGCGTCCGGTGGAGTCGCCGAGCCGGTTCGCGGTCCATGCATGCATGAACTCGTGCACGGTGATCGCGATGACGAAGGAGATGAGGATGGCGATGACGTCCTCGAGCGGACGGTTCACAGGCGGGGCTCCTCGGATGCGGAAAACGCGAAACGCGGGCGGCAGGGTGTTCCCCGCCGCCCGCGCTCAAGTGTACGGTATCGCGTCTGCCTAGGCGCCAGACCCCGGGTAGAGGTGGCAGGCGACGAAGTGGCCGTTCCCCTGGTCCGCCAGGATCGGATCGACCTGCTTGCAAACCTCCATCACGTACGGGCAGCGCGTGTGGAAGTGGCAGCCGGACGGCGGGTTGATCGGGCTCGGCACGTCACCCGTCAGGATGATGCGCTCGCGCCGCTTCTCGATGACCGGGTCAGGAATCGGCACCGCCGAGAGCAGCGCCTTGGTGTACGGGTGCAGCGGATCGTCGTACAGCGCGTTCCGGTCGGCCATCTCGACAATCTTGCCGAGGTACATCACGGCAACGCGGTTCGAGATGTGGCGGACGACCGAGAGGTCGTGGGCGATGAACAGGTAGGTGAGGCCCAGCTTGTCCTGCAGGTCCTCGAGCAGGTTCACCACCTGCGCCTGGATCGACACGTCGAGCGCGGAGACCGGCTCGTCGGCGACGATGAAGTCCGGGTTCGCGGCGAGCGCGCGGGCGATACCGATGCGCTGCCGCTGGCCGCCGGAGAACTCATGCGGATAGCGGTTGGCGAAGTAGGGGTTCAGACCCACCGTCTGCAGGAGCTCCTGCACGCGCTGGGTGCGCTCGTTCTTCGCGACCAGGTTATGGATCTGCATCGGCTCGGAGACGATGTTGCCAACCGTCATGCGCGGGTTGAGCGACGCATACGGGTCCTGGAACACCATCTGGAGGTGGCGACGCTGCTTGCGCATGTCGTTGCCATCGAGCTTCGTCAGGTCCGTGCCGTCGAAGATCACCTCACCGGAGGTGGGCTTGTACAGCTGGAGAATGGCGCGGCCGGTGGTCGACTTGCCGCAGCCGGACTCGCCCACGAGGCCGAGGGTCTCACCGCGATTGACGTGGAAGGAGACGCCGTCGACGGCCTGGACCGCGCCGACCTTGCGCTGGAAGATGATGCCCTGCGTGAGCGGGAAGTGCATCTTCAGGTCGCGCACATCCAGCAACGGGGCGCTGTCCTTCGATGCCTCCGGGCGGGCGTTGGGCTGCTGGGAAACAGCGGCTGACATAAGGGAGTTCCTCCGGCTCTACTACTCGTTGTGCGTCGGGGTCGACTGGGCCGCCGAGACACCGAGATCCGGTGCATCGGGATCGATATCGCTCGCGGAATCAGACGGCACGGGGTGGCCGTACTTGCGGGCGATTTCGTCCTGGTCGTCGTCGATGTTCACTTCATCATGGAACCAGCAGGCCGAGAAGTGGCCAGGAGCGACTTCCATCAGCGGCGGGTTCTTGCGCTCGCACTGCTCGCGCGCGTAGTTGCAGCGCGGCACGAACGGGCACATGTCCGGCAGGTCGATCAGGTCAGGCGGAAGGCCCCGGATCGGCTGAAGCTTTTCCTTCTTCTGCGCGTCGAGGCGCGGGATCGACTTCATCAGTCCGACGGTGTAGGGGTGTCGCGGCTTCGCGAAGATGTCCTCCGTGGTGGCCGTCTCGACGATGTGGCCGGCGTACATGACCTGCACGCGGTCGGCCATGCCGGCGACGACGCCCATGGAGTGGGTAATCATCATCACGCCGGCGCCGGTCTCTGCCTGGAGCGTCTTCATCAGGTCCAGGATCTGGGCCTGGATCGTCACGTCCAGCGCGGTGGTCGGCTCGTCGGCGATGAGCAGCTTCGGGTCGCAGGAGAGCGCCATCGCGATCATCACGCGCTGGCGCATACCGCCGGAGAACTGGTGCGGGTACTGATCCACGCGCTCCTCGGCGTTCGGGATACCGACCATCTGCAGGAGCTCGATGGCGCGGGTCTTGGCCTGCTCCTTGTTCATGCCCATATGGAGCATGAGCGACTCGCTGATCTGGCGGTTGATCGTCAACACCGGGTTGAGCGATGTCATCGGGTCCTGGAAAATCATCGCGATCTCGTTACCGCGGATGCTCCGGACCTGCTCGTCGCTCATCTTGAGGACATCTTTGCCATTGAAGATGACTTCGCCCTGAACGATCTTGCCCGGAGGGCTCGGGATCAGCCGCATGAGCGACAGACCGGTGATGCTCTTTCCGGAACCGGACTCGCCCACCACGCCGAGTGTCTCACCAGGCATGATGTAGAACGACAAGTCGTCAACAGCCTTGACGACGCCGTCCTGCGTGAAGAACTGCGTCTTGAGGTTCTTGACCTCAAGCAGCGGCTGTCCATCACGCGTTGTCGTTGCGGCAGAAGTGGTGGTCTGTGATCCAGCCGCCATCCTTGCTCCTCTCGCCCTAGTAGGTAAACGTTCCATTGTGGATGCGAATAGGGTCGGCACGACCGCTCGTGCTGTCGCTTCCCGCCAGCGTCGCAGTCCAAACAATAGCGCACAGCGCCGCGTTCGTCACTGACGAAGGCGCCCCATTGCACCTGCCCGTGAAGGCCGTCTCAGCTTCGCTCCTCTGGTGTGGACGATAGCACAGGATTCCGCGGTGAACAATCCGTTATAGCGCGGATTCCTGCCCGTCTTGCCGCGAACTGGCCATGCTCCCCGGGGCCGAGCAATCACATCTCTCCGTCTGGACCGGAATATGCCGGATTGTCACATGCAGGAATCCGTGCTCCCTTCATTAAAAAGACGTGGGTCAAGGCGCGTACGGTCGCGGCCCGAACGGCGCAAGCGATGCATGGGTGGCACGACAATTGCCTGTACTGTTGCCAGAACGGCTGGGGACAGCCGGGCGGTGGCAGGGAGCTGCCGCGTCGCGAACGTTGCAGGGAGAGAACGTCACATGGATATTCTGATTTGGATCATCATCGGTCTTATCGCGGGCGCGGTGGCCGGTTACCTCGTTCCGGGGCGAACGCCGGGCGGCCTGTTCGGTACGATCGTCGTCGGCATCCTCGGCGGTATCCTCGGCGGCTGGATCTGGGGCCTGCTGGGCCTTGGTGATGACACGAGCTTCATCGGCTCTATCATCGTCGCTATCATTGGCGCAGTGATTATCCTGTTTGCCCTCCGAAAGGCAAACGTATAGCCTTTCCAGCCACACGGCAGGAATCATCACGGAAAAGAGCCCGGGGCACGTGCCCCGGGCTCTTTTCCGTGTACCGTGAGGTCCGTTACTGCCCCTTGCAGGCGTTGATGTATGCCTTGCCGGCGCTTCCGAGCAGCCCGGTGGCGCTCGCGACAACCATATCGAAGCCACGATCCATGACCGACTGCGCAAGCTCGGGCGAGTACGCCACCGTGCCGGTCTTCACCCCGGCCGCCTGGCACTTCGCGATCACTTCGTCGGCGATCTTTGTCACGTCAGGATGGTTCGGCTGACCCGGCATGCCGAGCGACTGGGCGAGGTCGCTTGGGCCGACGAAGATGAGGTCCACGCCCGGCACCTTCAGGATGTCGTCGAGATTCGCCAACGTATCGACATGCTCGAACTGGAGCATGTTCAGCACGCGGTCGTTCAGCGGCTGCACGAACTCGGTTAGCGGCTTGTTCATGCCGTAGTCAAACGTGCGCATGCCGGCCAGGCCGCGGTCGCCGACGGTGAAGTACTTCGTGTAGCTCACGGCACGACGTGCTTCGTCGGCGGTGTTTACCCGCGGCGCCATGACGCCGGAGACGCCGATATCCATGAACTTGAGCACTTCCTGGCGATCACCGAGACCAACCCGCGCGAACGCGTCGATCCCGCGCGCCTCGGCGGCGAGGACCATCGGATAGGCCGACTCTGCCGTGATAGGGCCGTGCTCATTGTCGATGAGCGCGAAGTCGAACCCGGCGAGCGCGACAAGCTCCACGACCTCGGGGGAGGGGAGTGGTATAAAGCAACCGAAGACCTTTTCACCAGCGGCAAGCGTCTCTTTGACCGAGTTCCTGAGGTTCATGCTCTTCCTCCCGGGAAGTGGTATGTGGCTGTTCGCGACGTGTCGTGGCGTCATTGTATAGAAGGATGGCGGGCTGGCAAATGGGAACCGACGCGCACGACGCTACCCGGTCCGGCATGGCTGATGGGGCCGTTGAGGGCCTGCCGGAACGAGCCTATTGGCTCGCGTTTCACCGTGTGCCATATATCGGGCCAGCCCGGCTGCGGCGGCTTATCGAGACGTTCGGCTCGCTCGAGCGGGCGTGGTCGGCATCGGCGAGCGAGCTACAGCGCTGCCTGGAGGATCGGGCCCGTACCGAGCTGGTGAAGGCCCGCGCAAATCTGGACGTCGCTGCGCTGTACCGGCAGGTGATCGACTCGGGCGTGCAGGTCACGACGCCGGTTGACCTCTCATACCCGTCGCTGCTCTCGGAGATACCAGCGCCTCCGCCCGTGCTGTACTACCGGGGAGAGATCCTGGAGACGGATCGCACAGCTGTCGCGATCGTCGGCACGCGCAGGGTCACGCCCTACGGCCGGGAGATGGCCGCACGGCTCGCTGGCGATCTCGCCCGGGCCGGCGTGACCATCGTCTCCGGGTTAGCGCGCGGTGTCGACGGCATGGCGCACCAGGCGGCGCTCGACGCTGGCGGGCGTACGATTGCCGTGCTCGGCAGCGGGATCAACCGCATCTACCCGCCGGAGCATCGGAACCTGGCCTCGCGGATCGCCGAGCAGGGTGCTGTTCTCTCCGATTACCTGCCGGAGACGCCCCCGGACGGCGTCAACTTCCCGCCACGTAATCGGATCATCTCCGGCTTGTCGCTTGGGGTGGTCGTCATTGAGGCGCCCGACCGCTCCGGCGCGCTGATCACCGTCGACTTCGCCGCCGACCAGGGCCGTGATGTGTTCGCGGTGCCTGGTCCGGTGTCCGCGCCCAACAGCACGGGGACCAATCGCCTGATACGAGAAGGCGCCCGGTTGGTGCGCTCGGCGGACGACGTGCTGGAAGATTTGCAGATCCGGCGTAATCCCGAGCAGGTGGCCATGCAGCAGGCCTTGCCGCTGGATGAAGACGAGCGGCGGTTGCTGGCCGTGTTGACATCGGTACCGCAGCACATCGACGATATCGCGGCGCTCAGCGATAGCACCGTCGCCGATGTCGCCGGCCGGCTGATGATGCTCGAGTTGCAGGGGTTGGTGCGGAATACCGGCGCCCAGCACTACGCTCGAATCTAGACGCCTCCTTGACACGAAAACCGGCTTGTTCCTACTGTTGAAAAAGAGGACCACCTTCACATTGGCCCGGGCATCGCGATCGACGCCGGTTGCCTTTGCCTCGTCGTGAGGTGCCATCCTGCTCCACGCCGTTACTGGTCGGCGGGGATCTGACCCGAACATCGTAACCGTCGCCCACTTGCAGCTTTCCCACCCCACGTATCACTATGGGGCCCGCGTAACCGACAACGAGGTCGGCTGACAGGACACAGGACAAAGACACATGCCAACAACGACCACCAAGAAACCCACAACGCGGAAATCGTCCTCGGCGGCGAAGAAGCCGGCCAGCGCGGGTCGCGGGAAGCTCGTCATCGTGGAGTCGCCCGCCAAGGCGAAGACGATCGGCCGCTATCTCGGCCGGGGCTACACCGTGAAGGCGTCGATGGGCCACATCCGCGACTTGCCGAAGAGCACAATGGGCGTAAACGTCGACGCGGACTTCGAGCCCAAGTACCTCATCCCCCGCGACAAGTCGAAGATCGTCAAGGAGCTGAAGGCGAGCGTCCAGGCGGCCAAAGAGATCTATCTCGCCACCGACCCTGATCGCGAGGGAGAGGCCATTGCCTGGCACCTGATCGAGGCGACCGACGCGCAAGACAAGCCGCTCAAGCGGGTCGTCTTCCACGAGATCACGCCGTCGGCGGTGACCTCCGCGATCGAGAACCCGCGCGAGATCGACATGGACCTCGTCGACGCCCAGCAGGCGCGCCGCATCCTCGACCGCATCGTGGGGTACAGCGTCAGTCCGCTGCTCTGGAAGAAGGTCAAGCGCGGTCTTTCCGCCGGACGTGTGCAGTCGGCCGCGCTCCGTATCGTCACCGAGCGCGAGCGCGAGATCGAGGTCTTCCAGCCGGTCGAGTACTGGTCGCTTGATGCCGATCTTGCCAAGATGACCGGCAAGAAGCCGACGAAGAAGGACCAGTTCCGCGCCTCGATCCTCAAGATCAACGGCAAGAAGGCCGAGCTCACGACGGGCGAGGAGGCGAACGCCGTCGTGTCCGCCCTCGACGGTGCCACCTGGAAGATCGACTCCGTCCAGCGGCGGCAGTCGAAGCGAAATCCGTCTGCGCCGTTCACGACATCGACGCTGCAGCAGGAGGCCTCGCGCAAGCTCGGTTTCTCGGTGCGGCGCACGATGCAGATCGCGCAGGAGCTCTACGAAGGCGTTGACCTCGGCGCCGAGGGTACGCAGGGTCTCATCACCTACATGCGTACCGACTCGGTGAACATCTCCTCGTCGGTGCAGCAGCAGGCGCGCGGCGTGATCGCGAACGTCTTCGGCGACGAGTTCGTGCCGGAGAAGCCGCCGTTCTACCGGACGAGGTCGAAGGGCGCGCAGGAAGCGCACGAGGCGATTCGCCCAACTGATCCTTCCCGCACGCCGGAATCGGTGAAACCGCGGCTGTCTGGCCCGCAGTTCAAGCTCTACAACCTCGTTTGGCAGCGCTTCATGGCGAGCCAGATGGCGCCGGCGCGACTGGACAACACCCGCGTCGACATCAACGCCGGCAAGGAAGCGGAGATCAATGCCGGGAAGGCGCCGTACGTGTTCCGCGCGACGGGCTCCATCGTCACCTTCAAGGGGTGGATGGCCGTTTACCAGATGGGCCGCGACGAGGGCGACACGGACGAGCTGGACAAGGGCGCGCTGCCGGAGCTGGAAGAGGGCGAGCTGCTGTCGCTGCTCAAGCTCCTGCCGGAGCAGCACTTCACGCAGCCGCCGCCGCGCTACACCGAGGCGACGCTCGTGAAGGCGCTGGAAGAGCAGGGCATCGGCCGCCCGAGCACCTACGTGCCGACCATCGCCACGCTCCAGGCGCGCAACTACGTGACGCTGGAAGAGAAGAAGCTGGTCCCGACGGAGCTCGGATTCGTGGTGAACGACCTGCTGGTCGAGCACTTCCCGGACATCTTCGACGTCGGCTTCACCTCCCAGATGGAGGGCGAGCTGGACGATATCGCGTCCGGCGATCGCGCCTGGGTGCCGACGCTGCGGGAGTTTTACGGCCCGTTCACGCTGAGCCTGAAGACGGCGGAGAAGACCATGGAGAAGGTCAAGATCCGCGACGAGCCGACGGACGAGGTCTGCGAGAAGTGCGGCGCGCCGATGGTGATCAAGCTCGGCCGGTTTGGCAAGTTCATGGCCTGCAGCGCATTCCCGGAGTGCCGCAACTCGAAGCCGCTGCTGACCCGCATCGGCGTCGAGTGCCCGACCTGCCATCAGGGCGAGATCGTGGAGCGTCGCTCGAAGAAGGGCCGCAAGTTCTACGGCTGCGAGCGGTACCCGGAGTGCGACTTTGTGTCGTGGAACAAGCCGGTGGCCCAGCCCTGCCCGGAGTGCGGCGGCGTGCTCGTCGAGGTCGGTGGCCGCGGTAACAAGGTCAAGTGCTCGACGTGCAGCTACCAGGGTGAGCTGCTGGCCCAGGCCGGCGACTAACCCGCAGCACTGCGTTGAAGCGCATCGACGGCCCCGGTTTCACAAGGGAACCGGGGCCGTTTCGCTGTACACTGAGTCGCAATAAACACGATGCCAGAGGGCGGCCCAGCCGCGCTCCTACAGGATGGACATGAACCAGAACCAGCCGTGGAATCCCCACGCGACAACGATCCTCGGCGTGCGCCGGGGCAACGATATCGCCCTTGCCGGTGATGGCCAGGTGACCATGGGCGATATCGTCCTGAAGCACAAGGCGCGGAAGCTCCGGGTCCTGCACGATGGCGAAGTGATCGCCGGGTTCGCCGGGGCCGTCGCGGACGCGTTGACGCTGTTCGGCGCGTTCGAGACCCATCTCCAGGCGACGGACGGCAACCTTCGCCGAGCGGCCGTGGCGCTGGCCAAGGAATGGCGGAGCGACCGCTACTTGCGCCGTCTCGAGGCTCAACTCATCGTCTCCGACGGCGAGTCGCTGCTCGTGATCTCCGGCGAAGGCGACGTGATCGAGCCTGACGACGGCATCGTCGCCATAGGCTCCGGGGCGCCGTACGCGACCGCGGCGGCCAAGGCGTTGCTTGCGAACACCGGGTTGACCGCCGAGCAAATCGTGCGGGAGGCGATGCGGATCACCGAGGAGATCTGCATCTACACGAACAAGGAGCTGTCGGTCGAAGTGGCGCACGCGGGCGAGATCGAGGGCGACGCGGAGACGGTTGAGGCGACGGAGGAGGAGCTCTGATGGTCGATCGAGCTCGACATCCAGCCTCATCCGAGAGTCGACCGCGCCTGCCGGGCGACGGAGCGGAATCCGAAGCGAGTGCCATGACTCCGCGCGAGATCGTCGCGGAGCTGGATCGCTATGTGGTGGGCCAGCACGACGCCAAACGCGCCGTTGCGATCGCGCTGCGCAATCGATATCGGCGGCAGCGGGTGAGTGACGACCTGCGAGCCGAGATCTACCCGCGCAACGTCCTGATGATCGGCCCGACAGGCGTCGGCAAGACCGAGATCGCCCGGCGTGTCGCGCGGATCGTCGATGCTCCTTTCATCAAGGTCGAGGCGACGAAGTTCACCGAGGTCGGCTACGTCGGCCGCGATGTCGAATCGATCGTGCGCGACCTCGTCGAGCTGGCCGTCAGCTCATTGCATGCCCGGCGTATCGACGAGGTCATGGACCAGGCGACCGCATCGGCCGGCAAGCAGCTGGCGAGCATCCTCGCGCAGGAGACCGAGACGACCGATGAGGCGAGGCGACCGAGGAAGCGGCTCCTGAAGAGGAGGCGCGGTATCTCGATCTGCTGCAGTCCGGCGAGATCGAAGACGAACTGGTCGAGATCGACGTCGATATCGAAGGCGACATGGACGCCGGCGTGACGGACGTCTCCGGAACGTTCGATGATGGGCAAGACCCGTTTTCCGACCTGATTGACGCGATGTTCGCCCGACGTCGCGTGCGCCGTCGCATGCCGGTGCGGGAGGCGCGCCGGATCCTCGCGAACCAGGAGGCATCGGCCCTGGTCGACGCGAATCGGGTCATTGACGATGCGATCAGGATGGTCGAGGAGACGGGTGTCGTCTTCATCGACGAGCTGGACAAGACGATCACGACGGAGAACGATGGCGGTCCCGATGTATCCGGTGAGGGCGTCCAGCGGGACCTGCTGCCGATCATCGAGGGTTCGAGCGTCATGACGCGCTTCGGGCCCGTGCATACCGATCACATCCTCTTCATCGGTGCCGGTGCGTTTCATCGGTCCCGCCCGTCCGATCTCATTCCGGAGATCCAGGGACGGTTCCCGGTCCGCGTCGAGTTGGAGTCGCTGGATGAGGACGCGCTGTACGCGATCCTCACGCAGCCGGCGAACGCGCTCGCCAAGCAGTACATCGCGCTGCTGGAGACAGAAGGCGTGACGTTGGACCTGACTGAGGACGGCCTGCGGTCCGTGGCGCACCTCTCGGCGGTCGTCAATGAGCGGATCGAGGATATCGGCGCCCGTCGGCTGCAGACGATGATGGAGCGCGTGGTCGAGGACGTGTCGTTCGAGGCCCCTGATCTTGGGGGCCAGACGATCCGGATCGACGAGGCGTATGTCCTCAAGCGGCTCGACGACGTGGCCGAGGATGACGATCTGAGCAATTACATTCTCTAGCGGACGGGACAGGGGCGGCGGCCCGGTGCGCTGCCCGGGATGGAGAGCGAACGTGAACGAGCCACATGTGATCGCCGTTGACCTTGGCGGGACGAACATCCGCGTTGCCGTGATCAGCGCATCCGGCGAGATGGAATACCGGACGCGGATGCCAACCCGCTCGTCGGAGGGGCCGGATGCGGTCATCCGGCGCATCGGCCAACTCGTGAACGAGGTCGCCGGCCAGTCAGGGATCGAAGCCGGCGTACCGGTCGGCGTCGCCTCGCCCGGGCCGCTCAACCCGCGCACCGGCGTGGTGCACTACACGCCGAATCTCCCCGGCTGGCGCGATGTGGCTCTGGTCGAGAATCTCACGTCCATCGTCGAGCGACCGGTGACGCTCGCCAACGACGGCAATTGCGGTGCGCTCGGTGAGGCGAGATTTGGCAGCGCGAAGGGTGTCCGCAACCTCGTCTACCTCGCGTTGGGTACTGGCATCGGCGGCGGCATCATCTCCGAGGGCGTACTGATCGACGGCAAGAACGGGCTTGGCGCCGAGGTGGGACACACCTGCGTCGCGCTCGACGGTCCGCGCTGCACGTGCGGCAGCATCGGCTGCCTCGAGTCCTTCGCCTCGGGCTGGGCCATCCAGGCGGAGGCGGAGCATATCGCCACGACCGCCGATGGCGACCTGATGCGCGAGCTGGCCGGAGAAGGGCCGATTCATGCCGGGATTGTTGCCGAAGCGGCGCGGCGCGGTGATATGGCGGCGGTTGGTTTGCTCGACCGCGCTGGACGCGCGCTCGGGGCGGCGATGGGTTCGTTCATCAACATGTTCGACCCGGAGATGATCGTGATTGGCGGCGGCGTAGCGACGCTCGGTGAGCTCCTCATGGGCCCGGCGAAGCTCGCGATGCCGCAGCACTCCTTCTACGACATGCGCAAGGACATGCCGATCGCATACTCCTCTCTCGGCGGCGATACCGGCATCTTCGGCGCGGCCGCCCTGGCCTTCTCCGTGTACGGCGAGGGTGAATCCACCGCGGCGGCGACCCACTAGTCAGGGAAACCGCCTTCTGCGAGAATGCGCCCGAGGGTCCGTTGGCGATTGTCCCGAGCGATGGAGATCGATGCGATATGGGTAACACTCCGGCGTACGTGTGGTGGAATGGCGAGCTCGTTCGCTGGGAAGACGCGACGGTCCACGTTACCGATATCGCGTGGTCCGCGGTCGGCGCCGTGTTCGAGGGTATTCGGGCGTACTGGAACGATGAGCAGGAAGAACTGTATGTCTTCCGGCTGCGCGAGCACATGCAGCGCCTGAGAGACTCGTCGCGCATGGTCCGCTTGCCGATCGACCAGTCCGTCGATGAGCTGATCGAGATCACCCGCGAGCTGCTTCGCGCGAACGACGTTCGCGAGGATACCTACATCTTCCCGCTGGTCTATGCCGGCGGGGGTGCCGCGAAGCGGATCAATCCGTCCGATCTCCAGAGCGCGCTGATGATCCGGACGGATCCGCGCCCGACGCACCTCGGCACGGGCATGGCGCAAACGGCGAAGATTTCGTCGTGGACGCGCATCTCCGACAACGTGATGCCGCCCCGCGTGAAGAACATCTCCAACTACCGCAACGGTCAGCTCGCGACACACGAGGTCAAGCTGGACGGCTACGACGTGGCGCTGATGCTGAACCCGCAGGGGAAGGTCGCGGAGGCGCCTGGCGCTTGCGTGATGATGGTCAAGAACGGCGTGCTTTTCACACCGGACCCGGCCAGCGGGATCCTTGAGAGCATTACCCGTGACGCGATCATCCGCATGGCGCGGGAGGACCTCGGTATGGAGGTTCGCGAGCGCGTCGTCGACCGTACCGAGCTCTACACCGCCGACGAGCTCTTCCTCGCCGGGACGGCCGCGGAGATCACCCCGATCGTCGAGGTCGACCGATTCGCGGTCGGGGACGGGCAGATCGGACCGGTCACCGCGCAGCTCGACACGAAGCTCATCAACGTCATGCGCGGGAAGGACAGCGCCTATCCCGAGTGGCGAACCGCCGTCTGGCAAGGTGCCAAGGTCAACGCCTGACCGTTCCGGAACATCGTTTGATCGATACGGCCCCGAACCGAACGGTTCGGGGCCGTATCGCGTTGGTGTGGTAAGCGTGAGCTGGAGCGTACAATACGGGCTACGCGGAGCCATCCTGCTCGTTGGCGATGGTGCCCCATCCCGTTCGTCCCGTATCGCCGGGAACCGGGGGGAAAGGGCGCGCGTTCCAGAGATGAATGTCCTGCTCCGCCAGGCTTCCGATTTTGTCATGCAGTATGCCCCGGGCATCTGGAGGTTTCGATGGACTCTATGGATACAGGAACGCGACCCGGCTCAGGGCGCGGACGGGCACGGGGCGTCGTGATGAGCGTCATGCTCGTCGTCGCCATGTTCGTCGGCATGGGGCTCGATCGGGTCCTGGTCGAGACCGGCATCGCGGCGACCTCGCTGACGCAAGCGGACGAGTTCACCACGCTCGAAGAGACCTATGAAGCGATTCGCGAGTACTACGTTCTCGAGGGTGAGATCAGCGACCAGGAGCTGATCTACGGCGCGGCCCGTGGCATGGTCGACGCCCTCGGGGATACGGGTCACTCGACGTTCCTCGATCCGAAGGAGGCCGTGCAGTGGAACGAGTCGACATCGGGTAACTTCGTCGGCATTGGCGTGACGGTCGATACGACCGGTGAGCTGCCGGTGATCATCGCGCCGATGCAGGGTTCGCCAGCGTTCCAGGCGGGCATCCTGCCGGGCGACACGATCATCGCGATCGACGGTGTAGACCTCAAGGACGAGGGAATCGCGGCGACCGACGCCGTTGACCTCGTGCGGGGTGAGGCCGGCACCGATGTAACCCTAAAGCTCGAGCGCGCCAACAGCCGCGAAGAGTATGAAGTGACGATCACCCGCGCCGCGATCGAGATCAACCCGGTGTCGTGGGTCATGCTGCCGAACGGCGTCATGTGGCTCCAGCTTGACCAGTTCTCCCAGGGCGCTTCTGGCGCCGTGCGCGATGCGCTTCGCGAAGGGCAGGCGCTCGGGATGACGAGCCTCATCCTCGACCTGCGTGGCAACCCCGGCGGTCTCGTCTACGAGGCGCTGGGCGTCGCATCCCAGTTCCTCCCGGCGAAGACGCCCCTGTTCCAGGAGGCGGATGCGGACGGGAATGTGACTGTCGAGGAAACCCGCAGCTCCCGCGGCGTCTATCAGGAGGGGCCGATGGTCGTGCTCATCGATGGCAACTCGGCGTCGTCCGCTGAGATCGTCGCCTCCGCCATCAGCGAGGCAGGACGAGCCCAGCTGATCGGCGAGACGACATTCGGCGTCGGCACCGTGCTGCTGCCGATCGAGCTGTCCGATGGCTCGCTCGCGGTGCTGGGCACCAGCCAGTTGCTGACGGGATCCGGCCAGCGAATCTTCCAGGTAGGCGTTTCGCCGGATACGGAAGTCGAGCTCGGTACAGACCAGCTACCTGGCTTCATCATCGCCCTGGACACGGACCAGGACCACCAACTGACGCAGGAGGAGCTGGACGCCATTCCGGACGACCAACTGCAGGCGGCCTACGATGCCGTCGTCGGGGCGCCCGCGCCCTAAACGAACGGGCGGGATGGCAATCGCGCCGTTCCGCCCGTTTTCGCTTGCCCAAGACATGCAGTGGCATCGCCAATGCGGTAGGGATACAGGGTCAACGGCCCCGACGCGCCCAGCCGTACTAGAATGGGCATGTCAGGTCGGGATAAACCCAATTCGAAACCTCCGCGCCTGGCAGTTCTCGGTGCGGTGTGGACAGCCAGCCCCCGGCGGGGCGGATACGAGGGTGTAGATGATCTCAGTCGAGTCTTGGCCGGAACCGGCCGCCAGGATGTGGTTGCTGATGCAACGCTTTCAGAAGTTCCTGGTTGTTGGCGCCATAGGGTTCCTGACCAATCAGGGCTTGCTGTTCATTCTCCACGACTCGGCAGGCATCTCCGTACCGGCTGCATCGCCGATCGCCATCATCATCTCGATGATCGTCACCTTCTATCTCAACGAAGTGTGGACGTGGCACGACCGCGGGAGTGGCAAGGTACTGCACCGGGCCCGCAGTTACGTTCCTATCAATATCGGCGGTTTGGCGATCAACTGGGGCATCCTCACCTACCTTCACGCGAGTTGGGACGTGCATTACCTGATCGCCAACCTGATCGGTGCGGCGATCGCGGCGGTCTGGAACTTCACCCTCAACAACGCCATTACCTGGCGCGCGGCCTGACCTTCGGTTGAGGCCCGCGTGAATCGCGCCCGGCGGATGCGTGGGTGAGGGAGTGGTATAAAGTGTGTTGCGAATGGGCAGGAGCGCGCGCCGGCGTGCGGCGTTTCCGCGCGCATACATGAGCATGCAGGCTTCAACCTCAACTGAGGACGACGGGCTCCTGCGTAGGCCCAAGGGAAGGACACTCGAGAACATGCAGAACGGCCATACCCCGAACGGATCGGCGAAGAGCACGGTCGGTTCCACTATCGTGATGGGCGCGGGTCCGGCTGGCCTCTGCTCGGCCTACGTGCTGAGCAAGGATGGCGCTCCGGTCACGGTTGTTGAGTCGGCGCCCTTCGTTGGTGGCCTGGCGCGCACCATCAAGCGGCAGACCGAGTTCGGCGAGTTCAAGTTCGATATCGGTGGTCACCGCTGGTTCACCAAGAACGATGAGCTCAACGCCCTTTTCGAAGAGGTCGTGGCCGACGAGCTGCTGTGGGTCAACCGCATCAGCCGCATCTACTTCGACGGGAAGTTCATCGACTACCCGCTGAAGTTCCAGAGTGCACTGACCTCTATCGGGCCGGTCACCGCGGCCAAGGCCGTGGTCGATTACGGCGTCTCGACGCTCCGCCGCACGTTCGGCGAGCCGGCGCTGGCGACGATGGAGGACCGCTACAAGGACCAGTATGGCGAGACGCTCTACGGTCTCTTCTTCAAGAACTACTCCGAGAAGCTCTGGGGTCGCCCGTGCGACCAGCTGAGCGGCGACTGGGTCGCCCAGCGCACCAAGGGCATGTCCCTTATGACCGCGATCAAGGACGCCGTCATCCCGACCAAGGGTGAGGTCGTGAGCCTGATCGACGAGTTCATGTACCCGCGCAACGGTTTTGGCCGCTTCTCCGAGCGGATGGCCGACTACGTCGAGAAGGCGGGCAACAAGGTGCTGCTGAAGCACCCGGTCCGCAAGATCGTGCTCGACGGCAACCGCGTGAAGGGCATCGAGGTCCAGACCGAGAATGGTGTGGAGTTGATGGAGGCGGACAACTTCATCTCCTCGATCCCGATGACGGTGCTCTGCAAGATCACCGATCCGCCGGCGCCGCAGGATGTTCTCGACGCCGCGAACTCGCTCGACTTCCGCGACATCATCACCGTCAACATGATGTTCAAGAAGCGGCAGGTCACGAACGACACGTGGCTCTACGTTCATGACAAGAACATCCTGTTCGGACGCTTCCACGAGCCGAAGAACTGGAGCCCGGCGATGGTGCCGGGCGACGAGTACACATCACTCGTGGTCGAGTACTTCTGCACCAAGGGCGATCACATCTGGAACATGACGGACGAGCAACTCGTCAACCAGACGGTGAAGCACCTCGTCGAGGACCTCCACTTCGTGAAGCCGGAAGAGGTGATCGGCGGCTTCACGCTCCGCGCCACCAAGGCCTATCCGGTCTACGGCATGGGCTACGAAGAGCCGCTGACCAAGATGAAGAACTACATCAACTCGATCGAGAACCTGCAGTTCATCGGTCGCGGTGGCTCGTTCCGCTACAACAACACGGACCACTCGATCGAGACCGGCCTGCTCGCGGCAAAGAACATCCTCGGCGGTCACTATGACCTCGACGCGGTGAACGCGGACGAGGAGTACCACGAGATCAAGCGGGCGCGCGCGGCGATGGCCCAGAAGGCATAATCGGCGCACGACGTGTGACGCAACGCCTGTTGGGCCCGCAAGGGTCGGCAGGCGTTCGTCGTATTCGCCCTCGCGAGCAGGAGATGCGCATGACAGAGCAGGACGAACAGGCCGGTGCTGAGGAGCCACAGGAGCAGGGGCGTTCCCTGGTCCCCCTGGCGGTCTTTGGCGTGACATCGCTGGCATTCCTCCTCTATCTGGCATTCGGGACCATCGAGGCGCGCATCTGGCGCTACGGCCGGCTCTATTTCGAGGACCGCACGATCCGGCACGTCTGGGCGTATTTCGGTGACCGCCTGCCGGACATGCCGGGCCAACCGGTGATCCAGGCCCTGTACTGGATCTCGCTGGCGGTCATCGTGGCTGGCGCGGTCGTCGGACTCTGGCTTTTCCTCGTCCCGGATGAGGATGACTGCTTTCGGTGAGGCGGCCCGAACCGGCGCGGAGCATCATGCCTGATCCGGGCGCTCGCGAGATGTTCTATCCCGGCCGCCGTACATGGTGGGCGTGGGGCGTCGTCCTGATCCTGCTCGACCTCTGGGTCGCCGCACGGATGGGCCTCTTCTCGCTCACTTCCACTGTTACGATCGATGGCCGGGCGGTCGACGTCCTGAACATGTATGGAACGGTGGACCACCCGTTCCACGCATCGCGTGCGGCCATGCTCCTGCGATCGCTTCAGGACGGCGAGATCCTTCGCTGGGTCGGGCAGCACCAGGGCGGCTATCCCGCAGAGTTCTACCCGCTCGGTATCGCCTGGCTGGACGTCGGGATCTGGGCGGTGTCCTTCGGCGCGATTTCGATTCTCGCCGCGCATAAGGTCGCGGTGATTCTCGTCTTCTTGCTCCCGTCGCTCTCGTATTGGTTGCTTGCTCGGGGTGACCGGATTCATCCCGCCGTGGCGGTGCTGGCGACCGCTGTGCATGTCGCCGTCCCGGGGCATTGGCTAAACGGTGGGTACGAGGAGCTTGTCGGCTGGGGGCTGGTGACGAACGTTGCCGGTGGCTCGCTGGCCCTACTCGCGAGTGTCGCGCTTGCACGGTTTGTGCTCCGGCGCGAGTTCGGCATGGGCGTCCTCGCCACGCTGGCGGCGGCCGGCGGCGCGGTGACCAACCCCCGCTCATTGTTTGCCCTCGTCGTGGCCGCGCTCGCGCTGGTGGTCGTTGCGATGTTCCAGCGAGACGGAGCCGATGCCCGTGTCGCCGCGCGGAGCGCGATCATGCGCATCGGCGCGGTGGGCGGTGTCGCCGTCATGCTCGCGGCGCCGGTCGTGCTCGCCCTGTTCCGCTATAACCGCCTCTACTTCTTCCTCCACTACGAGTTTTACGATCCCATCTCCGAGTACTGGGACGCCTCGGCCATGGCCGTGACCACACCAGTGCTGCTGCTCGCCATTGCCGCCCTCGTGCTGCTCGCTGCACCGCGGTTGGGCGGGTCATTGCGGGTATCCCAAGGCATCGCGCTGGCCGGTATCCTGTATGTCGGCCTGACTCTCTGGGTGGCGTTGTCACCCGTCGTGCCGCCGCTGGTGGAGCAGCTCGAGGCGCCAAGGCTGATGCCGTTCCAGCGGCAGGTGATGATCTGGCTCGGCGCGGTGGCGATCTGGATCGTCCTCCGCTGGCTCCTCGGCTGGATCGGGCCGGCTTCCGTGCGTGGCGTGCTTGCAGCGGGCGTCCCGGCGGCACTCGCGCTGTTCATGCTGATCGCGCACGTCCGGCCAATGAGCTTCGTCCCGGTCGAGCAAGTTGCTTTACGCGACGTGAGCCTGACCGGCAACGTGGACTACGCCGACTTCGAGTCCGCGATCAGGCTCGGGGAGAGTGCGCGGCCAAACGGGACGGCGATGTTCGTCATCGGCAACCGCGACGACTGGTGGCATCAGCAGATCTGGGCGCCGGCGTACAGCGATGCGCGGTTCTATTACGATGACTGGATGTGGTATTGGCACGAACGCCATGCCGGCCCGTACAACCCCGAAAACGGCTACTGGTTCCCGAACCCGACAGACGCGCTGGAAGGCTCCTATCTGGACGACAACGGCATCGGCGTCGTGGTCGTCAGCGACATGTACGTGCCCTCCGGTGTGCCGCCACGGGAATCAGCGCGCACCAACCCGCGCCTGGAGTCGGTCGGCAGCGTCGGCGCATGGGACGTCTATACCGTCCAGGACCCGTCGTCGATCATCGTCGACGGCGGCCAGCGCCCGGAAAGCGTCTCGATCGGCAATCAGGAGATTCGCGCCACCTTCCCGGACGGAAACGGGACCATCGTGCTTCGCCAGAACTGGTTCCCGCGGTGGGAAGCGACGGTCAACGGCGAGCCCGTTGAGGTCCGGCGTCGCGATGACGGATACATGCAGATCGAGGCTCCAGCCGGTCCGGTGGAGGTACGGTTCACCTATGGGGTGACTGCCCTTGACTGGGCCGGACGTGGGGCGGTGGTCCTCGGTATAGTGATGCTGGGCGTCGCCGTCTGGCGAGGCCCATACGTGCTGCGGCGGCTCGACGAACCAGCTCTCACAACGGCTGAGCCCTCAGATTCGATTCCGGAAGGATCCGCATAGCCTCATGGTTCAATCCTCGCGTCATGACGATCTGACGTTGACCGCGCCGGTATTCCCGGGTGGATCGATTCTTTCGGCTATCTTCGACCGTGACCTGATGCGGCTTTCCGATAGAGGAGGGGCGAGCGGGGCGATCGGTGACCGCTGGTCTGACATCTGCTCGACCGAGCTTGGCTCGTGGCCAGATACCCGCCTGGTGACGCCTGGCGGCGAGCATCTGGAGGTGGAGCGGGTTGTTCGCCTGGACGATATCCCCTCCGTGGCGAGGATCGCCTCCCGCCGCAAGCTCCAGAACCCCGACTACATCGTCGCCGGGCGCTCCGATGCGGGGACGCTGATGCTCTCCGCCGACGCGAAGTTCTCGGTGGAGACGGCCGGTGCCTCGCAGGTCAGCGCGGATGCGCTTCGGTCGCTGGTGGACGTGGGCCCGATCCTCACCGAGCACATGGGTGGGCTCGATACGGAGGCCGCGATCGTCGACGGCATCTTCCTCAGCCCCGATTACAGCCTGACGCACTACATGATGCGACGGAAGCGGGGATACCGGTCCGTATCCGTCGACCGCGAACAGATCCATCTGCTTCCGGTACGATCTGTGCCGTTCCTGAAGCCTCTCGAAGGTGCCCGGTTGATCCCGGTTTACGCGGACGTCGACGGTTTTGATCGCGAGAGCCGGTCCAGTCTGCTTGTCGGACTGTATTATTTCCGGCTCGTTCGTGCCTCGTTTGGTTGCTGGAACGATATGGTCGCCCCGCTTCTTGCGCCTAAGCAGGGACCGGATGTCGACCTTGCCGAGATCGAGGACCGGACCCTTGCCTATGCGCGAGATGCGCGCTCGGGATGGGAGATCATCGAGCGTTGGGACGCCGCCGCCGAGACGGTGCGATCGCAGCGGGAGCTCGTGAATCGCATCACATCCGTCCCGATCGTCAATCGTGAGCTGCGTGACGAGCTGGAGACGGCGGTCAAGGACGCGGGAGTCGAGGCCCCGTCCATGAACAAGGTCCGGCGGCGCATCGGCTCCTGGTTCCGGGACCAGATCGTCGCCCAGATCGGCGTGCTACAGCCACCGGTGACAGACTTCCCCGCCATCGTGCACCAGCTAGAGCTCGTTTCCGAGGAGGTCCGCCGCGAGTTACCCGCCGCGACGACCCGCATCATCCACGAAATGCTGGATGAGGCCAGGCAGGACGCGAGCGAGCCGGTGGAGCCCTAACCCCTCGCGACAGTTTCTGAAACCGGCGATATACTCAACCCACGAGATCGATCAAGCACCATGCGCGAGAGCGCGGACGGGTCAGGTCCACGCGCGCGAGTCATATCGGGCGGCCGTGGGCAACGAGGGAGGATTCGATGAGTTCTGAAGAGGGACAGGCGGCTCGACGTGTCTCGATGACCGTCAACGGCCAGAAGCGGTCGGCCGTTGTCGAGCCGCGAACATTGCTCGTGCACTTCCTACGGGACGAGCTCGGGCTTACCGGCACGCACGTCGGCTGTGATACGAGCCAGTGCGGCGCGTGTGTGGTCGACGTCGATGGTGTCTCGACCAAGTCATGCACCATGTTCGCCGTTCAGGCCGAGGGCGCGGCAGTCACGACCATTGAAGGCATCTCCGAGCGGGGCGCGTACCATCCGGTGCAGGAGGGCTTCTGGGAGAAGCATGGCCTGCAGTGCGGATACTGCACCCCGGGCATGATCATGTCGACGATCGAACTGTTGCGAGAGAACCCGAACCCGACCGAGGAAGAGATTCGGCACGGGTTGGAAGGGAACATTTGCCGCTGTACCGGGTACCAGAATATCGTCCGTGCCGTGCAGCACGCGGCGTCGATCATGAATGAGTCGGGCGATCGTGCGGACGCTGACGCGTCGCCGGTCGCGGACTAGGGGGCCTGGGATGTTCGCATCATCGTTCGCATATCATCGTGCGGAGTCCGTGGCCGATGCCGCAGCGCGGCTGGACGCCAACCCTGACGCCAAGATCCTTTCTGGCGGTCACTCGCTTATCCCGGCGATGAAGCTGCGCCTGGCGATGCCGGGCGAGCTGGTCGATATCAGCAAACTGGACGAGCTCAAATCCATCACGGTTGGTAACGACGTCCATATCGGGGCCGGTGTGTCCTATCGTGATATCGCGGCCCATGCCGAGATCGCGGAGATGTTCCCGATCCTTCCCGTGGCGATCAACGTGATCGGGGACCTCCAGGTGAGGGCCCGCGGCACGTTCGGCGGCGCGGTGGCCCACGCGGACCCGGCGGCCGACCTGACCGCCGTCTTCGTGGCGCTGAATGGCCGCGCGAAGCTCGTCTCGTCTTCGGGCGAGCGCGAGGTGCCGGCGGATGACTTCTTCCTCGATCTTTGGACCACGGCCATGGAGCCGAACGAGGTCCTCACCGAGATCATCCTGCCGCGCCCCGTTGAGGGCTCGCGAATGACGTACGTGAAGCACTCGCACCCGGCGAGCGGCTATGCCGTGGTGGGTATCGCGGCCGTGGCGACGTTTGATGGCGCTGCCGTTAAGGACGCGCGGGTGGTCGTGACTGGAGCGACATCCCGTCCGGAGCACCTGACAGCGCTCGAGGATGCCCTGCGCGGATCGTCGCTCGACGCTGAGGCCATCTCCGCGGCAGCGTCCCATGCAGCGGATGGTGTCGACGTTAACGGCGACACGTACGCGGATGAGGAGTATCGCGCCCAGCTTATGTGCGTCCTCGCGAAGCAGGCGTTGGAGCAGCTGGCCGGGTAGGTCCCGGAATGCAGGTTGAGATTAACGAACAGAGCGCCGGTGTGGGATCCCACACCGGCGCTCTGTTCGTTCCGGATCGTTTCTCAGTTCCAGAGATATTTGAAGAGCGCGACCCAGGCGATGAAATGGACCAGCAGTCCGGCCGCGAGCAGGAACCGAGCGGCGAAGCCGTCGATGCGCGAGATGAACCAGGCGGCCGCGAGGTTCATCAGCGCGATCATCCCGGCCATCAGCGGAATCTGCCAGATTGCATCCCGCGAACGGAGGTTCTCCAGATCGCCGGATGCGCTCACGTGCGTCGCGATCGTGTCGCCGAGCACATGCAGCCGGTCTGAGACAAGGAACGACATCAGCGCGACGCTGACGATCGCCACACCGATCATCACGAGCGACGGCATGTCCGCAAGCAGCGGTGAGTCCGTCACCGACTTCGGTAGCGCGATGTTGGGCAGGTTCGGCTTCGACATCGCTGGACGCTGCCGTGCCGGGCGACGTGCTGGACGAGAGGAGCGAGGCGGTCGGCGGTCGATCTGGTCGTCCTCATAGCCGAGATACGGATCGTCGTTATAGAGCTCGTCGTCCTCGTAGACGTCGATCGGCTCGGGCTCATAGCGGCGCGCCGGGCGTTGCCGCTGGCTCGCGCGGGACGCTGTGGGGCGAGTGGAGCGACGCTGGGGAGCCGGTGCGGGCTCTTCCCAGGCGGCTTCGTCCTCATCGTACGCGTCGTAGCCGGTGCCCGGCTCTACGTCGTACGGATCCTCATCCGCATACTCGTCCTCATAGCCAACGTCGCGGTCGTCTTCATATTCATCGCGTTGGGCTCGCTGCGGGGTGGCGCGGTAAGACTCTCGGGACGGCGCCGGAGAATCGCCCGTATCGCGCCCTCGGCCCACGGCGTTGCGCAGACGCGAAAGCTGGTCCGCGGTGGAACCGCCGGACCCCTGGCGAGGTGCTTGGCTCTCGGACTGCTCGGAACGCGAGGGGCGCCCGGACAGGTAGCGATCGATCTCTGCCGGATCGACGTCCCACGTCTGGTTGCGCCGTCCCGGAGTATCCGAGCGGCGGGGCTGCTGCGATGTACGGGGTGTGCGTCGTGACCGGTTCGCTTCATCTTCCGAAGACACGATATCCGGCTCCTCTCCTCGAATCCAGGCCCAGTATTTCGTTGCTGCCGAGGCCCAACCGTTCTACCGATTGTAGCGTGAAACGGGGACCGGATGCCGAGCGACATCCGGTCCCCGTTGATCACGTCCTGCTGCGGGCTAGCTGGCCGGCGAGGCCGCCGGAGAAGCCGCTGGACTGGCCGCAGGTGATCCTACGGGGCTCGCCTCCGGAACGATGAACTGCGGTCCGGCAATCGGCGTCGCGCTCAAGTCGGGAGCGGGCACCGGCGTGGCGACGATCGGCGTTGGCGCGTCTGCCGGCGGGATGAACGACTCTGCCGTCGGCTCCGGTGTCGGGTTGTAGTAATCCGACGTGACGTTGTACTGCTCGCGCTGGGTCGCCAGCCAATCCTCGCGAGCGGCCCTCACGGCCTCGTCGTACTGGGTCTGGGTCATCGGCCGGTTCTCGTCCTTGTCGAGCACCTTGATGATGTGCCAGCCGTACTCGCTCTCCACCGGTCCGGCGATCTGGCCCGGTTCCGTGCTGAACGCGAGCTCGGAGACGGCGTCCGGCAGCTGTTCAGCCGTCACCCAGCCGAGGTTGCCGCCGGTCGGCGCGGTGATCGAGTCAATCGACGTCGATTCGGCGATGTCGGCGAAGTCTTCACCGTTGTCGAGACGGGTCATCACTTGCTGGGCAAGATCCTCCGTGCCGACGAGGATGTGGGCAACCTCGACCTGCTCCGTCGACTGCTCCACGCCGTTCACGATCTGCGCATTGATCACCTCGCGTGCCACCTGGGGCTTGATGATCATGTTGTAGTACTGGTCGAGCGACATGTGCGCGTCGTCCAGCACATCCTGCTGGAACACCTGGAACTCGGCGTTGGCGTTGGTGCGGATGTTGGCCAGGTCCGGCGTGCCGACAGGGGTGCCAATCGGCGTTGCGGCCGGGGTCGCACCCGGCGTCGCGGCGGCGCCAGCGGGCGTGCCCATGGCCAGGGCCTCCTGTGTCTGCATGGCCTCGGCCGTCTCGGTGGCCCACGCGGCCCGCTCCGGGATCATGGTGGGCGAGGGGATCGGTGTCATCAGCGGATCGCCCGGAGGCGCAAATCCGTTTAGGGCGTACGCCTGAAGCGTCTCGTCGGACATGTCGATGCCCTGGTCCTGTGCGGCGTCAACGTACAGCTTGTCCTCGATCATCTGGCTGATCGTCGCGTCGCTGACGTCCGAGCTGCCCCAGACATCCTGACGCGCCTGGTCAAGCTGGGCGGCGTAGGTGAGGAACTGTGTCTGCTGCTGGCCGGTGACCTGGAGCGCATAGTCCTCGTAGGTGCGCGCCTGGTTGTAGAGGGTCACGGTCTGGTAGCGCCAATAGTCCTCACGGGTGATCTCCTCACCGTTTACCTCGGCGAGCACCTGGTTCGGTTTGATCTGATACTCGTAAAAGGCGCCGATACCAAGGATAAGGACGATGATGCCGGCGGCGGCGGCGAGACCGATGTACAGCATGCGCTGGTACATCGTCTCACGCTGCGTGCGGCTCACGCGGCGCTGCGGCTGGGCGTTGAGCCGCGACCGGCGTGACCCGGACTGCGTGTCTCGGAGGGGGCGTTTCGGTGTTCGATCACTCATGGACGCTGCGACCTCTTCTTCAGCAGGATGCGCGGCACGGACCACGCCCTCGCATCCGCACGGGTGAGAAAAAGAAACGGCGCGTCACCGACGGATACTGAGGACCCGAAGGGACGCGCCGATCTTCATCGCGTTCCGGGCTTACCCGCGCGGAGCGCTGTTGGTGAACGGCAAGAGGGCGATGTAGCGCGCCCGCTTGATCGCAACGGTCACCGACCGCTGGTGCTTGGCGCAGGTGCCGAGCTTGCGTCGCGGCTCGATCTTGCCACGCTCGCCAACGTGACGGCGCAGGCGAGCGATGTCCTTGTAATCGACATGCTCGATGTTGTCGGTGCAGAACTGGCAGATCTTGCGGCGGCCGCCGAAGCGTCCACCACCGCCGCCACCGCGGCGCGGTCCACCGGGGCCACGGCGGCCGCCACCCTCGCCACCTTCACGCTGCGCCTGCGGGCCGCCGAAGCGGGACGGACGGCGCTCGCCACCTTCACGCGCCTCGCGCTGATCGTTGTTCTGGTTCTCACGGTCTGTCATGGTTGCTGTTTCTCACTTCTCATGTTTGTTTCGATAGGCCGGAAGGGGCGGACGGGTCTAGAAGGGGACGTCGTTCAGGCTGTCCGGACCTTCGTCCTGGCTGAAGTCGCCGCCCTGGTTGCCGTAGTTGCTTCCACCGTAGTTGCCGCCGCCGTAGCTGCCCTGGTTTCCGCCTTGGGAGCCGCTGTAGGTGCCGCCACCCTGGGCGCCTTGCTCGCCGCCCTGGTTATCCTGGCGGCTGCCGACGAACTGGAAGTCGGACATCGTGACGTCGAGAGACGTGCGCGGCTGTCCATTCCGGTCGGTGTACTGGCGGGTTTCGAGCTGGCCATCGACGTAGAGCTGACGCCCCTTGGCGACGTAGCCGCGCTCGATAAGGGTCACCAGGCGCTCGGCCTGCTTATCCCACGCGGTGACGCGGAACCAGGTTGTGTTCTCCTGGTCCCCTTCGCCGCGTCGGCGGCCGGCTGCCGCGATGCTGAACTGGACGTTCATCGTCCCGGACGGGGTGTAACGCACTTCAGGGTCTTGTCCGAGGTTGCCTACGATAGTTACTTTGGCAAAGCTCATTTAGGACTCCTTCGTGTCTTCCTCAGTCTCCGCGCCGTCGGCCGGAGCCGGCTCTTCCTCGCCCTCGATTGCCTCAGCGGTCTCCTCAACAGCCGTTGCGGTCTCGGCGCGCTCGGCCGGAGCTTGCTCAGTCGCCGTCTCCGTGGAGGCTTCGGCTGGAGCCCCCTCCGTTGCCGTCTCCGTGGTGGCTTCGGCCGGAGCGTCCGTCGTCTCGCTGGCAGGAGCGGCGCCGGCCTCGGCAGCGGGAGCCTCGGTCTGCGTTTCGCTGGTTTCCTCGGCGGCGGCCTGCGGCTGCCCGGTCACCTTCTCGCCCGCCTTCGGATCGTCCATGACGAGCAGGTAGCGAATCACGTTGGTGTCGAGCTTCATCTCGCGCTCGATGTCGTTGATCGCGGTCGGCTGCGCGGAGAAGCGAATCAGCACGTAGAAGCCGTCACGATAGTCAACGCTCTCGTGGCGGATGGCGTAAGCAAGCCGGCGGCGGCCCCACGGTGACTCGGTGTTCGCCTCGGAGATCTCGCCGTTGACGTCGGTGATGTAGCCGCGCACCTTATCGAGCGCCGTCTGGGTGTCCTCGTCCGCCATATCAGGCAGGAGGATCGTCATCATCTCGTATTTACGCGCGGGTCGGGTAACGTTGTCCAAAAGAGATTCCTTCCTTTGGGTTTCCACCTGCATGCCAGACCTTGGCGGCGGCGGAGAAAGGTCACGGGGAGATCCCCGTAAACGCACAACAGAAAACGAACCATGCTCAGCATGGCTCCGACTGGGCAGTATACCATCCGGGCCGGGGCGGCTTCACCCCGGCCGGCGGCTCGCTAGCGGTAGGTGAGGCCGAGAATGTCGCCCAGCTCATGCAGCACGGCGTGGGCCTCGACCGTGTCGACATCCCGCGCGTCACGCACCGCGATCGCCAGGTCCCGAAGGGCGAGCTCGGCGGTGCCGGTGTCGAGGTCGTTGTCCATCGCTGCGAGGAACCGCTGCTTGTATGGCTCAGGATCAAGGCGCTCGCCGCCCGGGATCTCGGTTGGGCGATCCTGTCGAATCACGTCGGCGATCTCCTGGCTCTTCGGCATATCGGCGTCAAGGAACTCCCACGGCTCGCGATAGTGGTGCTGCAGCAACGTGAGGCGCACGGCGTCGGCCGAATATCTCTTCAGTAAGTCCTTGACGTAGATGAGATTGCCGAGCGACTTGCTCATCTTCTCGCCCTGGTAATCCACCATCGCAACGTGCATCCAGTACCGGACGAACGGCTCCTTGCGGGTGATCGTCTCCGCCTGGGCGATCTCGCACTCGTGGTGCGGGAAGATGAGATCGAAGCCCCCACCATGAATGTCGATCTGGTCACCGAGGTAGTGTCGGGACATCGCCGAGCACTCGATGTGCCATCCGGGACGTCCCGGCCCCCACGGTGACTCCCACGTCGGCTCGCCGGGAATGCCGGCCTGCCAGAGCAGGAAGTCGATGGGATCCTGTTTGTTCGGGTCGTCGGGCTTGTTGCCACGCTCGTTGGCGACCGTCAGCCACTCGCTCTGTGGGAGCTTGCTGAGCTTGCCGAATTCCGGGTCCTTCGCGACAGAGAAGTAGACGCTGCCGTTGACCTCGTACGCCACGCCGGCATCGAGCAGGGCTTGCACGTTCTCCACGACCTGCCGAATGTGCTCCGTGGCGGCGACGTAGTGGTCGAACGGCAGGGCGTTGAGCTTGCGCATGTCGTCGAGGTACTGCTCGGTCTCGCGGCGCCCCAGATCGCGCCAGTCCATACCAAGCTCGTTCGCCTTGCGCAGGATGTCGTCGTCAATGTCGGTCACGTTCTGGACATAGGTGACGTTGTAGCCGAGATAGCGGAGGTAGCGGACGAGAACGTCGTAGGTAAGAAAGGTGAAAGCGTGTCCAAGGTGAGTGGTGTCATACGGCGTCACGCCACAGACATAGATGCCGACGTTGCCGTCATCGCTGGTGAATTCTTCCAGCGACTGCGACTGGGTGTTGAACAGCTTCATCCTCGACCTCGTCTTCCATGCTCGGTATATCGGGCCCGGCGATCGCCGGTTGCGGTGCGTCATACGTCCATAGGTAACTGACGCTCCGTAAGCATAGCAACAACCTTCTCGCCTGAATACGGTCATTTCGCGGGGATCGTCGTGCTATCCTCCCAGAAGACCAGTCGCCGCACACGGCCGCCCGAAAGGTGGTCAGGGAAGGTATCGTGTTCCCCCGTTTCACCATGCGACAACCGTCTTCCACCCGCGTTGTGGTGGTGCTTGCCGCCCTGCTCCTTGCCATGACGGTGACCACCCTGGCCGCGCAGGAGTCCACTCCCGAATCCATCCTCGGCGAGAGCCCGGATGCCGCCTGCGCGACCAGCCGGCTCCGTATCAGCGATCTCGAGTCGGTCGATGCCACCATCGAGCAGGGCGTCCAGCGCGCGGTCGATGAAGCCCAGCGTTGGCAGGCCGACGCCCGGTTGTACACGCTGCGCCTGGGGTGCCCGCTGCTCACGACCGGCGTGCAGTGGGAGGGCGTGTTCTTCTCCGAGACGGCTCAAGCCTTCTATTCGACTGACACGGCACGCATCGACGCGGTCAATGACCCGCCAGATACCATCCCCACGCTCGACCCGACAGTGCTTAATATGCGCGAGGTCTACCGCTCGCTCATCCGCGCCGGATTCTCCGACGATCTCCAGCTCACCGCACAGGGCGGCGTCACGATCCGCCAGAGCACGGACGCGCGCCCGTTTGGGCCACCGGCCGCTCCGCGAAACCAGACCTACGCGCACCTTGCCATCGAAGTCGACGGCCAGATCACGGACGTATGGGTGTCCGTCACTGACGGCACCATTTATCGGTACGGGACGAACTAAAGAGAAAGGGGCGAACGTGGACGTCGAGACCAGTAGCCGCATCGAGGGCGTGGCGCGCCAATGCGCCGAGGCCCTGGCCTATCGCCCCGCGGGCGTCTTCTCCGATTTTGATGGGACGCTTAGCGAGATCGCGCCAACCCCGGACGCGGCCGTGCCCTTCACCGGCGCGTCAGAGGCGCTCGATCGCGTCGCCGGGCTGGTGGACGTGGCCGGCATCATCACGGGGCGCGCCGTGGGCGACGTACGGTCAAAGGTCGACGCCGACAACCTGATCGTCGTCGGGAACCACGGGTTGGAGTGGTTCGAGCACGGGCAGCACGTCGATCACGAAGCCGGTGTGGCGGCCGAGCAGGCGATTTTCGAGACGCTCGCGGCGACCCAGCGCCGCCTGGCGGAGGAGGTATCCACCACCCACATGCTATGGGAGAACAAGCGGCTTACGGCGTCGATCCACTACCGGAACGTGGATGATCCGGTCGAAGTCGGCCTCAAGCTCCTTCCTATTGTCGAGGAGGAAGCGGCGGAGCGCGGGCTGCGGGTGTCGGGCGGCAAGATGCTCGTCGAGCTGCGTCCCTCCGTGACGGTCTCGAAGGGCACCGCGCTGGAGCAGATCATCGGCTCGCGGGGGCTGGCAAGCGCCATCTTCTTCGGTGATGACGTTACCGACGTCGATGGCTTCCGCTCGCTGCATCGTCATCGGGATGAGCAGGGGCTGCGGTCGGTCGCCATCGCGATTCGCTCGGAGGACGTCCATCCGGAGGTCATCGCGGAGGCGGACGTCGTGCTCGAAAGCGTGGCGGACACCGTCGCCGTCCTGAACCGCATCGTTGACCTGTTGAGCGAAAGGGCTTCCTGATGATGGCGCGACGACGATGGGGGATGAGCGTGGCGCTCGTCCTGATGACCTTGACGATGCCGTTGCTCGCCGCGGCGCAGGCCGAAGTCACGCTGCCGCCATGGCGACGGGAGCTGCCCCCTGGACGCCAGGAGACGACCATCTCGGTGGGCGACACCGAGCTGAACGTGCAGCTCGCGATCGAGCCATGGGAGCAGACCCTTGGCCTGGGCTACCGCAACGGCCTGGAGCCGGGAACCGGAATGCTTTTCGTCAACGACGAGTCGACGCCGCAGACGTTCTGGATGAAGGGCATGCGCTTCTGCCTCGACATCGTCTGGATCGAGAACGGCCAGGTTGTTGGCGCGGCGGAGAACGCCTGTCCCGATCCGGACGGAACCGCCAATGTGGACCGCGCCCGTTACCATTCCGGGAAGCCCGTGACCTACATCCTGGAAGTACCGGCCGGGTGGATGGCCGAGCATGGGTACGGCCCGGGCACGCCGGTTGACCTCAGCAACGTGCCTTTGGATTAGTCCACCCGGTTCTCCGCCTCCCGGAGCGCGTGCTCCAGCCGGCTTTGTCGGACGGACATCGTGACGTCGCCGCGCGTTCGCTCAAGTACGCCGCGAAACTGGTCGGTTGTGCGGCGTAACCCTCCGGTGACTGCATCCGGATAGTCGACAGTGACGAGCACGGCATAGACCGCGTCCATCAGCGCGAGCAGCTGCTCCGCGCGGGCGGTATTGTCCTGCCGGAGGGCGTCCAGCGTGTCCCGGCGCAGCTCACTGGCCGCCTCCGCAAGCCCATTGAGCCACGCCGCGTCCTCGACGCCCAGCGTGACCGCATCCGGGACCGACGATCCTGAGAGCATGGCCGCCGTGATTTCGGCTTCGGCGTACTCCTTCATGGCATCCTGCACGTAGCCAGCCCAATAGACGCTCGGGTAGGGCGCGGATTGCTCCCGGATCGAGTCCAGCAGCGCGCGTGCGTCCGCCAGGAGCGTGGTCGCATCGTCTCCTCGATGAAGCGCGCGGACGGCATTGGCGGCGAGCCGCACGATCTGTCGACCGCCCGTCACGGCAGCGTCTCGGGCAGTGCTCAGGGCGTCGAATCGGCCGACGATCTGACCGACGGCATCAGCGAGCTCGTCGGCCAGTCCAGGTGTGAGGGGATGAGCGGGCATGGTGACTCCCGGGTATGAGCGCGGCTGTTTCTGCGCCTAGCATACCCGCAGGAGCGTCGGCGGCACGCTACTCCGGCACGATGATCTGCATCTCGACATCTTCCCATGTCGGCTCGGCTTCCAGGTGCTCCACCATCTTGCGGAACCAGGCATCCTGCTCAGGCATGTCCGCCAGGCGGCGATACGTCGCTTCGTCCTGGGCAAGAGCAAGGAACACCATTTCGTCGGGCGCTCCCGCACGATGGCCAGACACTTCGAGGAAGGTTCCGGGAACCTTCGGGCGGACCGTGTCTTTCCATTCCTGGAGGAGAGCGTTCAATTGGCTGGTATGGCCGGACTTGACGCGTGCGCGCCCGATGGTTCCGAACATGTTTGGCTCCTTGTCGCGGGTTGGCGAAACGTCAGCCGCGCGGCGGATATCGCGCGATGAACGCCGCGGGTTGCGTGACAATCAGGGGAGCCAGTCGATCGTGTGGCAGATGGGGACGGAGGGGAAGAGGTGGCATGTATGCCATGCTGGTGCTGGGCGGAGGACAATCGTGACCCGATGATCGCTCGCTCCGGTCTCCATAGTAGCGGACCCCTGAAAAACCCTTTGACCGCGCGTGGCATTGAGAAGGGCCGGATCGAACGATCCGGCCCTTCTCGCTCAGTTGGGTCAAGCAGGATGCTTGAGCCTACTCGATGGTGAAGGTGTTCTCAAGGACGACCTGGTCACCTTCGAGCACCTGGTAGTTGTACTCACCGGACTGGGCGTCGTCCGGGACCTGGACCACCACGTTCTCGCCGGCAGCGAGCGTCTGCTCAATCCCCAGATCCGGGACGCTGAGCGTGCGCTCGTTCTCGGAGCTGTTGATGAACGTCAGCGACTGGCCCGGCGAAGCCGTGATCGCGAAGGCGTCTTCGCCACCGATCTCGATTTCCCCAACCTCGACCGGGGTCTGAGCCTCGGTCGGCGCCTCCGTCGGCGCCTCAGTCGGCTGCTGCTCGCCCTCGACGATCGCCGTGGCCTCATCGGCCGGCACGACAACCGTCTCGACGATCACCGCGGTCGCCTCCTGGGTCGGAGTGGCCGCCGGGGTCTCGATCGGGGCCGGCGTACCAGCCTCGATCGGCGTCGCCTCAGGCTGCGTCGCCATGCTGAAGTCCTCGATCCACCACAGGAAGCCCTGCGCCGACGAGACATCCTGCGGCATCTCGACGTAGCCGGCGTAGTTGGAGCCGCCGACCGGGTGGAGGAACACGACCACGTTGTCCTCGTCCATCACCGGAAGGATCTGGCCACAGGCGACGATGCTGCTGTAGTTATCAGCGCTCTCGTGGACGACCAGCACGCGCTGGTCCTCATCGAGGATGCTGTCGGTATTGAGGTCGGTGCCCTCGCCGTCAAGGCGGTACACCGGGCCCAGATCCTGCGCCTCGGCAGGAACGTCGCCCTCCATGTCACCGGCGTCCTGCTGGCCGTCGGCGTAGACGTTGGTCTCCATGAAGTCGCCGATGTCGTAGATCGGCTCGGCAACGAAGTCCGGGCAGGTGCCGGAGTGGATGCCCACCGGGTGACCCTGGACACTCACCTGCTCACCCGCAGTGCCCTGGAGCGGCTGCGTGTTCGGCTGGAAGAGGTAGGTGTTCAGCGTCGTGCCGTCCAGCACCGAGTAGCCGAAGAAGTTGGAGTCGTCCAGGCCCTGAATGTAAATCAGGTTGCCGTTGTCGGTCGACTCGGAGCCGTCGATGGAACCACAGGCGATATACGTGTCATACGCATCCGGGCTCGCGTGCACGACAACCACATACGGCTCGTCCATGTTGACGTCGGAGCCGAGGTCGCCCTGGGCGTAGCCCATCGGCGCGGTGACGCCGTCAGGAGTGATGACCTCGTCGGCCTGGAGCTGGCCGTCATTATTGAAATCAATGCCGGACGCCTGGAGCTGGTCATCCTCGAAGATGCCAGTCATGAACGTCTCATCGCCCCACATATCGTCGGTGGTTGTTTCGGTGATCGAACCACCGTCATAGGCCGGCTCGGCAAGGAAATCCGAACAGGAGCCGGAATGGATGTCGACGGGGGCGTCGACCGGAATATTGGAATCCTGGGCTGCGGTCAGGTTGAAGGTGGCAGCACTCCCGGCCAGAGCCAGGATAAGTGCTGCGACAACCGCTACGAAGAGTGGTCGTCCTGCTGTGTTCTGCGTCATGTGTCTCTCTCCTGCATCATCGTTCTGCTGGTCCCGAGGGAAAGCGGTGGACGATACATTGAGGCGTTTAAGCGCCGCTGTTCCTGGCAACCTCCTTTCCTTGTGTCTTCAAAGGCGTCACCAATAAAGGCTCATTCCACAAGGGATGACGCCTCGACGCAATCGCCACCCATGTTTAGGTGTTCACCATAGGTCCTCGCACGGGCCGTGCCAGGCAGGGCCCGATGGGAGACGGCGAGTCGGAGTTGGCCGGTCTGGCATGCAATTGGCATGAACTGGATCATGAGCGGTACGGATAATTCGAGCCCGGCGACCCCGTGTAAGGTTGTATCGGCGTGGAGGAGGAAGGGGTGAATGGTCCGTGACGTCACACATAGCGCGATCTTCGCTGACTGTCGCTAGAGGGTCGCTTCATCAGTCAGGGAGGTCCCGCCCCACGGTGACGAGCGCGCTTGCGGTGGCGTTGCTCGCTGTAACGCTGATGCTGGGCGCCACGCTACGTCTTTGGGCAGCGATTCGTCTCTCACCGCACGTCGATGAAGCGGCAAGCATCCTTGCCGCGCACGCCGTTGCGGATCGACTTCTTCCAATCCTGCCCTCAGGGACCGTCTACTTCCAGGGCTACACGCTCTCCCTGATCCTCACTCCGTTCGTGTGGCTCAATCACGGCGGCCTGGACGATTTGCACCTGATGCGCCTGATCTCCGTCGCTGCCGGAACTGGAGCCGTCTACCTGACCTATCGGCTCGCTCACACCGTGACCGGGCGCCATACGGTCGCAATGCTCGCTGCGTTCTTTCTCGCCATCGACCCGATGAGCGTCCAGTGGAGCGGTCATGTGCGGATGTACGCGCTCCTGCAACTGATCGTGGTCACACTTGGCTGGGCCTTTGCGGCTGCCGTGCAGGACGGCATGTCTTCGCGTCGGGTGGTGACAATCGTCATCCTCGCCTGGGCTGCGGTGTTCACGCATGTCGGCGCGGCAATCGTCGTCGTGGCGCTGCTCGGCAGCATCGTCGTCGTGTACCGCATGGACGCGTTGCGCCGGGGACCGCTGTGGGCAGCGATGGTCCTGAGCGGTATGGCACCGGTCGCGCTGCTGGTCGCCAACCGGCTCCTGGCGCCGGAGAGCGCCGTCGAGAGCGGAGATGCAACTTCGGCTGGTCTTTGGTTTGTGGGCAACAGCCAGGTCCAGCTCTTCGGCCTGTTCGATCATCGATCGATGGGTGATTTCATATCGCTTGTGGAGCGGCCACAAGTGGACTTTTGGTTCGTGCCAATGGTCATCGTGGCGTCCAGTTCGATCTTGGCCGGCCTGGTGATGTCGCGACGTGATCCTCGAGGTGAAGCCCCATATCCCGCCCTGATGAACGCGGCGGCCGGGCGATTCATGCTGCTCACCTGTTGGCTCACCATCGTGGCGTTCCTGCTGTTCAGCAATGCAGTAGCCGGTCGGTATGTGCTGCATATCCAGCCGTTCGGGTACATCCTCGCCGCAGCCCTGCTGGTTTGGTTGGTAGACATGTTCGCCGTCGAGTGGTCACTTCCCGGGATCGTGCCCGGGGTCCTCGCGAGTGGCGTCATCGCGGCCTTGATCCTTCTACTGTTGGGAGAACGGGTTGCCTGGCGTTTTGAACATCCGGTGATCAACGCGGACTATCACGCGGCGTCGAGGTACGTGGAGGAGCATCATGAACCGGGCCAGCCTGTGATCGTCGCCTTGCCGCCTCCGCTCTACCTCGGTCTGGACGAGGGCGGCCGGGCGGACATCGTCTTCCTCGCTGGACCGGCGGGCGGTGCCCGGGCCCGGGACTACAGCCGGGTGACACCGAACGACGAGCGTGTCGACTACTGGGTCGGTGCTCCCACGATCCAGTCACCGGAGGAGCTGCGCCAGGTGCTCCTCCGCTATCCCGATGCGATGGTTGTGGTCGACTGGTACCGGCTCACTGCGGACGGGATCTATCGCGGCGAGATCGAGAATGTGATCCGGGAGATGACCGAGCCGGTCTACCAGGGGCCGGGCGGAGTCCAGGTCCTGCAACTGGCTCCGATCGGTCCGGAGCTGGAGGATGCTCAATAGCGTCCAGGAGGCCGGTCATGGCAACGAGCTTGCGCGCCCGGATCTCGACGGCGCGGCAAACCCGATACAAGCGCGGCCGCCAGCCAGTCCAAAAGGAGATTCCACATGACCAGATTACTGATCGCCACCACAACTGACCACGAGTTCGAGAAGTTGCGCGAGTTCTTCCTGAATGACGATGTCGAGGTCGTCTCCCACGCCGAGGCAGGTGTGGAGATGCCGGAAGGATCCGGTACGACGTTCGACCAGGTCGCGATGGAAACCGCGGACCATGTTGCCAAGGAGAGTGGATTGGTCGCCATCACCGAGGCTTCCGGCCTCGAGGTCGATGTTCTCGACGGGGCGCCAGGCGTATCCTCGTCGAGCTATGCCGGCACAGATGCCACCGATGCCGAGAACCGCCAGGAGCTTTTGCGCGACGTCAACGACTCGGGATACACGAGCCGGTCGGCGCGAATGATCACCTACATCGGGGTGGCGCACCCGGACGGTCGACTACAGGCCTTCGGAAGCACGCTTGAAGGGGTGATCTCCGACGAGGAGCGTGGTGTTGAGGGCGATGGGTTTGAGCCGATCTTCGAGCTGGACGACGGGATGACGATCGCCGAGCTCCTGCCGGAAGATCGTGACCAGGTGCATCCCCGCGCAGTGGCGATGGCGAAAGCCCGACCGTTTATCAACGAGCTTCTCGGGCGCGACAACGAGAACGGATAGAATCAAGAATCCGGCCGCCTTCGTCAGACGGGCAGCCGGATCCGGACACGTCGAGTTGTGCCCGCCCTGTGGCAAGCGAAGAGAGAGGACGCCAACGTGGCGTCCTCTCTCCTTGACGTTCACGTGTATGCGTGCTCGCTACCGTTGAGCGCGTCGGAACGTGAAGCCTGCGCCCGCCATGAGGGCGGCGGTGGCGCCCAGAAGCGTGGCGACCGAAGCTCCGGTTTCCGTCTCGTCAGCGGTATGACCAGAGCCCGTCGTCGGAAGCGATGTGACCGTAGCCGGCTCGGGGTCGGTCTGGGGTTCATCACCAACAACCGGCGGCACATACGATCCGTCCCCGCCATTCACCGGCTCCGGGTCGGTTTGTGGTTCATCACCCACGACCGGCGGGACGTACTCGGGCTGCTCTCCATCGTAGTCGGCTTCATTGCAGGGAATGCCGTCGCCGTTCGTGTCGAGCCCGTCCACGTTCCGATCGGCGCTCCCGCCGTCGTAGGCGAAGTATCCCTCGGCAGCATTCCGCTCGGGGAAGTCTTCGCAGTCCAGGTCAATGCCGTCGTTACCCAGGTCGATCTCCTGCGCGCCGGCAGGGCCGACGGTGAAGAGCAGGGCCGCGAGGGCGATTAGGACGACAAGGAATCGGTGAAGTCTCATTGGTTGGTCTTTCTCTCCAGATAGTCCCATGTTTCCCGATGACCGCCATTCGAGGCTCGATTCGGCGGTGTGGCTCATGCCACTGATCAGATTCTCGGCGAGTCGGGCCTTTAGCGAATCGGTAACGCTGCCTAAACAACCTACCTAATGCGAAAGAGGGGAGTGCCTCCTTCGGGATGAGGCGATTCTGCGTGTGGACGCCCGCTGACCGGGTCGGTTCTGGAATGCGCTGCATCGACAAACGCGACGGGCGGCGACGAAGCCCAAATCCGGACAAAGGCGCGGATTTATCCGGATTTCGATTGACACTCGTGCCACCGGCACCTATACTTCAATCGCTCCGGATGGGGTGACCTTTCCGGGGATCAAGAGTGGGCACGAACGTGTCCTGGCGATGAACGGAAGTAGTACGCTTCGCCTTTCAGAGAGACGCCGGTCGGTGCGAGGCGTTGTCAGAAGCGGAACTCGTCCGGGAGCCGCGCGGGTGAATGATCAGCCCGGGCCGGAAGCCTCCGTTACAGGGCACAGAGCGGATCACGGAGTGGTCTGCGACCAAGGCGCAAAGACATGGGGCCGTAGCTCAGCTGGGAGAGCACCACACTGGCAGTGTGGGGGTCAGGGGTTCGAGTCCCCTCGGCTCCACCCGAATGCGCATGGATTGCAGGAACCGGCCTGATCAAGCAGGGTGGTACCGCGGATGCGCCCGACGCCTTCGTCCCTGAGAGGGATGAGGGCGTTTTTGTGTTTAACGAGCGATTGGCGAGTGGCGAAGAGCCATGGGAGCGACAACGATGAGCGTGCAGACAGAGTCCAACGAGGTTGTCCACGAGGCCGACGCGCACCGCTACGATCACCGGGTGATCGAGCCGCGCTGGCGCGAGGCGTGGCAGGAAAAGGCCATCTACAAGGTGGACGACGATAGCGAAAAGCCGAAGTGGTACTCGCTGACGATGTACCCGTACCCATCGGGCATCCTGCACGTCGGCCACTGGTACGCCTTCGCTGTGCCGGACGTGTTCGCGCGTCGCCAGCGCATGATGGGGTACAACGTGTTGTTCCCGATGGGCTTCGACGCCTTCGGGCTCCCGGCGGAGAACGCGGCGATTCGTAACAACATCCACCCGGCGACCTGGACCTACGAGAACATCCCGCAAATGAAGCGTCAGTACGACCTGATGGGCGCCATGATCGACTGGTCGCGCGAGGTTGTCACGTCGGACCCCGAGTACTACAAGTGGAACCAGTGGATCTTCCTGAAGATGCTGGAGCGCGGGCTCGCATACCGTGCGGGCGGATCGGTCTGGTGGTGCCCGAACGACCAGACGGTGCTGGCGAACGAGCAGGTCCTGGACGGAAGCATCTGCGAGCGCTGTGGCGCCGACGTCTACAAGCGTGATCTCGAGCAGTGGTACTTCCGGATCACCGACTACGCCGAGGAGTTGCTGAACGAGATCGACGGGCTCGATTGGCCCGAGCGCGTCAAGACGATGCAGCGCAACTGGATCGGCCGCTCGGAAGGCGCGCGCCTCCAGTTCCAGCTGGAGACCGGTGACACGCTGGAGGTGTTCACGACCCGGCCCGATACCGTGTTCGGCGCCACGTTCATGGTGATGGCTCCCGAGCATCCGTTGGTCCAGAAGATCACGACCGATGAGCAGCGGGCGGCGGTCGACGCCTACATCGACAAGGCCCGCCGGGAAACGGAGATCGAGCGACAGTCGACTGATGAGTCCCGTCCGAAGACGGGTGTCTTCACGGGCGCGTACGCGATCAACCCGATGAACGACGAGAAGATCCCGGTCTGGATCGCCGATTACGTGCTGATGGGATACGGGACCGGCGCCATCATGGCGGTGCCATCCGGCGACCAACGCGACTTCCTGTTCGCCCGCCAGTTCGACCTTCCCATCGTCCCAACTATCCAGCCGGACGGCGCGGATTCGCTGGATGGCGCGACCATGACCGAGGCATACAGCGGGTCGGGCGCGATCGTGAACTCCGGGCCGCTGAATGGCCTGCGTATGCCGGAGGATCAGCCGAAGGTCATCCAGTGGGTCGAGGAGCAGGGCCGGGGCAAGGCAGAGGTCACGTACCGGCTGCGCGACTGGCTGATCTCGCGCCAGCGCTATTGGGGGACGCCCATCCCGGTCGTGTACTGCGATTCATGCGGCATGGTGCCGGTCCCGGAAGACCAGCTCCCGGTCGAGCTGCCTCTGGATGCGGAATTCACGCCGACGGGCCAGAGCCCGCTGGTCACCCATGAGGGCTTCCTGAACACGACATGCCCGACGTGCGGTGGGCCGGCGCGTCGGGAAACGGACACGATGGACACCTTCATGGACTCCTCGTGGTACTGGTTCCGCTACACGAGCCCGCACTTCGATGCCGCCCCCTTTGATCCTGCCAAGGCGGAGAAGTGGACGCCGGTTGACCTGTACTGCGGCGGCATCGAACACGCCATCCTGCACCTGCTGTACGCGCGCTTCTTCACGAAGGTGCTGCGCGACATCGGGCTGGTTGACCAGGGCGAGCCGTTTACGCGCCTGCGGAACCAGGGGATGATCCTCTCGGCCGAGGGCGTGAAGATGAGCAAGAGCCGCGGCACGCAGATCGGCCCGGACGAACTGGTCGAGGCGCACGGCGCCGACGCGCTGCGCCTGCACCTGATGTTCCTTGGGCCGTGGGAGCAGGGCGGGCCGTGGAACGACCGTGGCATCACCGGCATGGAGCGGTTCATTCGTCGCGCCTTCCAGATCGTCTCGGAAGTTGGCGATCGCCAGCTCAGCGGCGAGGCGCCCGAGGCCGACGTTCGGGCGCTGCAGGCGCTGATGCACCGAACGATCAAGAAGGTCAGCGAGGACATCGACGACTTCTCGTTCAACACGATGATCGCCGCGCTGATCGAGTTCACCAACGAGCTGATGAAGCTGCGCGAGACGCCCGTGGCGGGCACCGCGGCATGGCGTGAGGCGGCAGAGACGCTGACGCTGCTGATGGCGCCGAGCACGCCCTACGTCGCCGAGGAGATGTGGCACCGGCTGGGCAACGCGTTCTCGGTGCACCAGCAGGATTGGCCGATCTTCGACGCGGAGCTGGCGCAGGACGACACGATCGAGATCCCGGTCCAGATCAACGGCAAGGTCCGGGACAAGGTCGTGGTGCCGAATGGCGCCTCGAAGGACGATCAGCTTGCCGCCGCGAAGGGGTCGGAGAAGATCGCCGAGCAGATCGCCGGCAAGACGATCGTCAAGGAGATTTCGGTCCCCGGGCGCCTGGTGAACATCGTCGTCAAGTAGCTGACGCAAAACCAGGGTCAGAAGAGGGGCTGTGCTTCGGCACGGCTCCTCTTTTTGCGCTTCCGATGTGGCGACAGATGACCGAAAGCGGGGTACGCTGACGCGGAGATCCGCCATTCATGAGCCGGAGGCAGAGAACGATGAAGGCCCTGAGTCCCCAGCAGATCGACGCCCTGAAGCGCATCGACAGCCCGACGATCGCGAATGCGATCGAGACGTTCGAGGTCCGGCCGCGTGTGAGCGGCTATGTCGGCTACGACATCCGCTGCATCTTCCCCGATATGCCACCCACGGTCGGCTACGCCGTGACATGCACCGTCGACAGCACGACGGAAGGACGCGAGGGGATCGGCTTCAACGCGCTCTACGAGCTGCTGGAGAAGGCGCCGAAGCCGGCGATCGTGGTGATGCAGGATGTCGGGCAGGATCGGGTGCATTCCTGCCACGCGGGCGAGGTGATGTCGACGCGGATGAAGTCGCTCGGCGCGGTCGGGATCCTGACGGACGGGGGCCTGCGGGACGCGAACGAGGTCCGCAATCTGGGCGGCTTCCAGTACTTTTGCGCCGGCCTGGTCGTGTCCCATGGCAACCCGATCTGTGTCAGCGTCGGCGGCGACGTCAGCATCTCCGGCATGACCGTGAAGATGGGCGACCTGTTGCACGGCGACCTGAACGGCGTCGTCCACATCCCGGACGAGGTCGCGGCGGACGTCGCCGAGGCGGCGCACAAGGTGTGGGAGCGCGAGGGGGAGACGCTGCGGGGCATCACCGGAGCGGGTGGCGACATGCCGGGCGGAGAGCTGAAGCACTGATCGACGGGCAGATGGCCCTTGTGGTCCGCTATCGTCTTCGGTGCAAGAGCCGGCCACAAGGGCCGCTGTACGCAGAAGCGCCTCCGGTAATTCACCGGAGGCGCTTCCTTGCGTCTTGATGCCGCAGCGATGCCTAGACCGGCTGGAGCTCGCGCTCTTCGATCATCGCCGGCGTCCAGCGCTGATTGAGGGTGCGGTTGGCGCCGACCTCGTCCAGACGCTTGTACTCCGTGTTGTGCGGCGCGGAGGTGACGACCTCCGGCGTGTTCTCCGCCTCGTCGGCGATCTGGAGCATCGCGTCCGCGAAGTAGTCGAGCGACTCGACGGACTCCGTCTCGGTCGGCTCGATCATCAACGCTTCCGGCACGATCAGCGGGAAATACGTCGTCGGCGGGTGAATGCCGAAGTCGAGGAGGCGCTTGGCCATGTCGACGGTCTTCACGCCCTGCTTCTTCTGCCGGTTGCCGTTGATGACGAACTCGTGCATGCAGGAGCGCTCGTACTGCACGTCGAAGCGGTCGCCCAGGCGCGCCATCAGGTAGTTCGCGGCGAGCACGGCATCCTCGCTGATCTGGCGCAGGCCCTCCGCGCCGTGCATCCGGATGTAGGTGTACGCCCGGACGTGCATGCCGAAGTTGCCGTTGAAGCTGTGCAGCCGGCCGATCGACTTCTCCGGCTGGACCCACGTATAGGCCTCGCCCTGCTCTGCGACGACCGGACCCGGCAAGTACTGCTCCAGGCCCTCACGGACACCAACCGGACCGGAACCCGGGCCACCACCGCCGTGCGGAGTGGAGAATGTCTTGTGCAGGTTGTAGTGCATGACGTCGACGCCGAGATCGCCAGGGCGGGCGATACCGAGGATCGCGTTGAAGTTGGCGCCATCGTTATAGACCAGGCCGCCTGCCTCATGGACGATATCGATGATTTCCCGGATGTGCTCGTCCCACAGGCCGAGCGTGTTCGGGTTCGTGATCATGATCCCGGCCGTGTCCGGGCCGACCAGCTCGCGGATCTTGTTGATGTCGCTGTTCCCGCGGTCGTCCGACGGCACGGTGATGACCTGGAAGCCGGCCATGCGGGCGGTCGCCGGGTTGGTTCCGTGGGCCGAGTCCGGGATCAGCATCTTCGTGCGCGCCGTATCGCCGCGTTCCTTGTGGTACGCGTCGATGATGAGGCATCCGGTGAGTTCGCCGTGCGCGCCCGCGGCCGGCTGGAGCGTGACCGCCTTGAAGCCGGCGATCTCGGCCAGCATCTCCTGAAGCTCGTACATGAGCTCCAGCGCACCCTGGACGGTTTTCTCGGGCTGGTAGGGGTGGAGCCGGGCGAAGCCGGGATAGCGGGCGACTTCTTCGTTGATCTTCGGGTTGTACTTCATCGTGCACGACCCGAGCGGATACATCGCGATGTCGATCGCGTGGTTCTTCTGGCTCAGGCGCGTGAAGTGGCGGATGACGTCGATCTCGCTGGCCTCGGGCCAGGCGAGGGTGTCCCGCGTGAGTTCCTCGGGGAGTTCCGTCTCCGGGACATCCGGCTGGGGAATGCGAATGGCGCGACGACCGGGTTTGCTGAGTTCGTAGATCAACGGCTCCACAGCCATGAACTGTTCTCCCGTGGATGAAGAGATAGGGGACCATGCGAGGCAAGAACCGCACGGTGAACCGGATCGCGCCGTCTCGACGAAATCCAACGTGATGGTAGCACGAACAGGCCGTGCGGATGACCGTCTAGATCGCGGGTGTCGCGACTTGCAGCACCGGGCGCTCGACCACGACGAAACCGTGCCGATAGCGCAGCACGAGCACGACGGACATCACCGTCCCGAAGGCGAACGCGGCGACCAACGGAAGCTCCGGCGAGACACCGTAGAGACTCGCAGCGACCACGGGCGCGAACGAAAGCGCGCCGCCGCCGAGAACCTCGACGAGCGCGAACGCGCGGGTTCGCAGTCGTGGAGGCGCATGCTGGCCGATCGCTGTCAGCAGGAAGGTCCACGTCGCGAACATCCCACCGCGAAGGACGAACGCGACGACGATGACCGGAAGGGCGCCCGAGAGCGAGAGAAGGAGGAATCCCGCGCTCGCGACGAACGTTGAGAGACTGGCGGCGAGGAACGGCGCGCGTTTCACCCACGGCACCCGAAGACTGGCGATGCCAAACAGCGTCGTGCCGACGGCCGCGCCGCCGGCCAACAGGGTGATCAACGAGGCCGACAATCCCCTTTGTTCGGCGAGGTAGTTCGGCAGGAGCATCGCGCCGAGGCCGAGCGCGAAGATCGTGATGCCGTGCAGGATCACGATGTCGCGGCTTGGCGTGTGTCGCATCAGTTCGCCGAGGGTCGCCGGGGTCGTCGCGCGGGCGTACTCGCGATCCTGCGAGAAGTCCATCCGCCACATGAACAGGATGCCCGTTGCGCTGAACGCCGCGGAGAGCAGGATGCCGCCTTGGAGCCCGAAGAGTGCCACGACGACGCTGGTGAGCAAAGGGGTGGCGATCAGGGCGACCGACGGCCCAATCGTCGACGTCAGGCTGAAGGCACGCGCCATGTCATTCCCTGCGTGCACGGGGATGTGAGCATGAAGGATCGGGTAGACGAGCTCGCCAAACCCGTAGAAGAACACTACGGGGATGAGCATTTGCCACGACCCGGCAAACGCCGCGAAGACGAGCGAGAGCACGAGCGCGGAGCGCACGACGATGAGCATCCTGCGGTTGTCGACGCGGTCAGAAGCCCACGACCCACCGAGCAAGATGAAGGGGCGCACGATACCCGCAAGGCCAAGCACGATCCCGACGATCGTGATCGATCCGCTAAGGTGCGCGATCCACAGGGGCCAGATCGTCGAGTAGGCGCCATAGGCCGCTTCGAAGAGGATCTTCGCCCAGAAGACATAGCCGAGTTCACGACCCAGGCCAACGTGCCAACTGAAACGCATATGCTGTTGTTCCATCATGAGGAAGGGGTGGACGCCGGCGCGTCCGATATCCGGATTGTAATCGGTCAGAAGCGCTGTGACACCCGGATGTGGGCCCATCTTTTACTATTGACCTCGTTTGTGACGAGCGGCCCGGAGAAGCGCCGCGCGCGTGGAGTGAAAGCCGTACTGTGAACCCTTATCTCTTGACCGGTTTGGCGATGTGCCTGGTGATTGGCGTGGCCCTCGTCGGCACCGCGTACCTGGCGATGTACTTCACGCGCCGCGCGAAGGCGGACCTCGAGGCGCTGCTGACGCCCCTTGCGGAGTACCTGGATGGCGAGGTGGATATCGAGAACGCAGCCGTGAGCGGGCGCTGGAACGGCACGCTCGCGATGGGCCGCATGGCCGGTGCGGCAGGTGGCACCGTCCGCGTCTGGCAGGTGGATCTCATCGACTCGGCGGGCGGTGACGCCTGGAACTACGTGTATTCCCGGCCGAAGAAGTCGCGTCCCGATCCGGAAATCGACATCGTGACGGACAATCCCGCCATCGCCGAGCGGCTGGGCGAGGTCGACCGCGAGACGATCGCGCCGCTGGAGCCCGATGCGACCGACTGGGTGCAGGTCGAGTACAACCCGGAGGGCGGCTATGTGCGCGCTGCCCGCCCGATGCACGGCCGGAACGACATCCCGGGCGTCGAGCGCTTCGAGACGGACCTTCGCTTCCTGCAACGTGTCGGCGACGAGAACCGTGCCCTGCAGGAACGGATCGCGAACAACGATGAAGGGACCAGCCGATGAGTGCGTCGAAGACCTATCCGGTCGTCTATATCGATTCCGACCGCGAGCAAGAGGCCTGGCTGATTGCGACCTTCGGCCCAATGGGAACCTGGCAGTCGATGTCGCAGACCTTGCGCATCATGGAGGGCGGCGAGCAGGCGGAAGTGCTCGAAATCCGGTTGGAAAACGGAGAGACGGCGAGCGTGCCGTTCATGGAGGCGACTCCGGACGAATCGCTGGAGGGCGAGGGCGTCGACCGAACCGAGCAACTCGACGACATGATGTCGCTGGCGGCGCAATACGCGGAGCAGAATCCGCCCAACCATCCGGGCAGCATGCCGCGCTTTCCCGTGCCATCGCGCGCCTATGGCGAGGCCGTTTCGATCCCGATGGCGGTGCTCGCGGTCGATGATGAGGGACGTCGCGGGCTCTACGCTCCACCGCGGCAGGTGGCGATCAGCCTGCGCGACCAGACGCTGATTGGCGTTGGCGAATTCCCGGGATTCGATCCCGAGCACTGGCCGCCGCCACGCCTGGGCGATTGGCCACCGGAGAGCATCACAGCGGTGCCGCATGAACAGCTGCAGGGCATGATCGCCCGGTTCAACGCGTGCTGGAGCCGGATCCTGGACGCCTGGTTCGCCAAGGTGACCGAGGCGGGCCCGGCGTTGCAGGCCGATGTCCAGGAGGCGCTGCGGTATCGGGCGATCCTCGATCTGCCGGCCTTCGAGACCTACTACGACCAGCTCAACCCGGTGTTTGCGAAGTGGTTGCGCACCATCGCCGATTCAGAAGGGTCGGGCCGTTAGGGAACGGGCTGGGGCTCCGGAACCTCATCGGGCGAGATAGGCACCGCTTCCTCCGTCGGCGGCCCGAAATGCGTCGGGCTGATGGCCGGCTCGTTCTTGCGCATCCACATGCGTGTCACGAACCATGACCACGTCGTGACGGACCCGCCGACGATGACGTCGATGACGTAGTGCTCGCCCATGTACACGAGCGCCGCGCCCATCGAGAGCGCATAGAGCCAGGCGAGTATCTCCCAGCCTCGGCCGCGTCCGCGCGCCACCCAAACGAGGATGAACGTGATCGCGAAGTGCATCGACGGCATTGCGGCAATCGGATTGGATTCACCGACGATTTTGTAGCCCGCCTCATAGAGACCGCCGCCGAGCGCCTTGCCGATCGGCTCCATGATCCGCATCACGACCGGTGCACCCGGGGAGTCGATCGACTCCGGCGCCATCCAGGGTGGGTTCGACGGAAGGATGAAGTAGATGAGTAGCCCAAGGAACAGGGTCATGGTGAGCGCAGTCAGGAAGTGGGAGAACTCGTCCTTGTGCTTCCACCAAATCCAGATCATGATCGCGTGCGGCACGATGAAGTACGACCAATGCACGAACGTGAAGTAGTAGTCATACCACCGGATATGGTCGAGATCGAAGAACCTTGCCTGAAGCCTGATGGTTGGAAGCTCACCGCCCCACACCCATCGCTCAAACTCGACCACTTTGGTGTTGAGCGTCTTGGCGAGGATCGTCTCGTCGGCGAACGAGCGCAGGAACGAGAACACGAACCAGACGGTCGCATACGGGACGACGGCCGCGACGAACGACCGCGCCCGGCCAGTCGGCACGAAAACCACGGCGAGCGACGCGATGAGACCCCAGAGCAGGAACTGGCGGTCGGTGAACAGCGAGACCACGACCAACGCGACCGCGATGCCGATGCGGATCACCAGCTCGGGCGTTTCTCGCAGCCGGAAGCGCGAGGTCTTCGGGCTCTCCTCGATATGGACCGGGGTCCGCTCGTCGCGGTCCCCGTTGGAGGGGTCAAGAGTCGTCGTCACGGGTGGTGATCTCGTCCTCGCGTGGTATCGGGGTGTCGCCCGGCGGTGGATTGCGTTGCAGTATACGGCAGGCGGAGTACGGAGACCCTAGCCCAGCCGGTAGCGGTGAAGCGCTTTCGACGTCATCGAGTAGCGGTCCTCGCCGGTGTCGGCGTCCGGCTTTTTCGCCATGAATCCGCGCCGGAGCTGCTCGGCGATCCAGCGCTCATCGAAGTCGCGAGCGGTCGCCATGCTCATGACGGTCGGTTCGTCGACGCGGTTCCCCGCTTCCTGCAAGTCCTTGTAGAACGCCTGGCGCTGCTCTTCCGCCGGCGCGTGTGGACCGGTCACCAGGCGCTCGACGATCGGGCCACCGGCCAGGAACGCGACGATGTCCGGGATGTCCGACTCGGTGACGTTGCTGTAGACGATGTTGTCCGGGTAGATCACCAGGTTCGGACCGATGTCGCAGAGGTCGATGGTGCCGCAGGTGTTGAGCAAGATCTTGTCGTTCATCTTGCGCCGCATCAGCTCGAAGCGAAGTCGGTTGACGATCTGGGCGGCGCCCTTCTGGTTGCAGTGGTTGCCCGTGCAGGCGAGGATGTGACGTTCGGTCCAGTACATGCGGCCTCCTGATGCGCGACGCGATTGGAGGGCAGTCTACCAAAGGCGCTCAGTCGCCCAGGCTGATCCATGCCTTCCACGCCATGTTCAGCTCGTCAAGGGTGATATCGAGCGCGGCCGGAATCGCTTCCTCTTCAGGCAAGCCATCTGCGAACGCGTCGATCATCCGCGTGATGCCTTCCGGCCCCCAACGTTCCTCGATGTAGCTGATCATGCTCCAGGAACTGGCGTAGGCGAGGGTCGCCTGGGCTGGACCGTAGGGGAAGCTCTCGGAGAGTGACTGGATGTCGAACAGCACCCCGTCGTTCTCGGCGCGCGCGACCATGCCCTCGTAGCCGTCGGTACCGCCGATCTGCGTGTGCGTTGCCATCCCTTCGTCGAACCACACGGGTGGGGGGCCATACGCGTTCTGCGTCGCGGCGAACAGCACCTGGTGGCTGATCTCGTGCGGCACGACGCGTCCGAACTCGCGCTCGTCGCCGTTCGGCACGATCACGACGGTGGTGTCCATACCCGGATAGGTGACGCCGGCAACCGCCTCCCGCTGGTTGCCCTGGCGCGTTCCCGCGAAATCCTCGTAGGAGGAATAAACCCAGATCGAGATCTGGCGGGATGGCATCCAGCGCATAGGTCGATTCCAGCGCGTCGATCGTTGCCTGCGACTCGGCGAGCATCATGTCGGCGAACGCGTCATCGGCGTCGTAGGTATAGAGTTGGACCTGGTCGCTCGCGCGCTCGTCCCATTCGAAGCGATCGTCCATCCAGCGCGTCGTCTCGTCCGCGGTCGCGACAACCGATCCGTCTGCGAGCAGGATCTCCCACGAGAAGGTCAGCTCGACACCGACCGGCACGAACCCCGATAGGAAATCGACGAACGTCACGATCTGCAGGACATTGTCGCTAGCGACAACATCTCTTGGCGGGATGATCTCCAGGTTCAGCGTCGGGTCGGATGCGATGCGGTAGAGCAACTGCACCGTATCGACCTCGGCCGCCCCGTCCGGCAACGCGACGGCCGCGGAGAAGGTCATCCCCTGCGGGAAGTCGATCTCCGTGGACGTGGCGACGGGTAAAGCAGGGGCAGGCGTGGCGACCTGCATGCTGGCTGCGCTCGCCACGTGTGCCAAGACGAGCATCAGCAGCAGGGCTGCGGTCGCCACTCGCCGTATCACGACGCCTGCGCCTCCTCCGGCGTGATGAGGTACTGCAGGTAGCCGTCGATGAACGGGTCGAGCCCGCCATTCAGCACGCCCTGCGCGTCGCCGACCGTCACATCGGTGCGGTGGTCGGTCACCTGCGTGTAGGGGTGCAGCACGTACGAGCGGATGCGGCTCCCGAAGCCGGCCGCGATGGCGTCGCCCTTGAGCTCGTTGCGCTCGGCGGCTTCTTCCTCGAGCTTCTTCTCCAGCAGGCGCGAGCGGAGGATCTTGAATGCCGATTCGCGGTTTTGGATCTGGCTGCGCTCATTCTGGCAGGTGACGACGATGCCGGTCGGCAGGTGCGTCAGCCGCACCGCTGAGTCGGTCTTGTTGACGTGCTGACCACCCGCACCGGACGAGCGGTAGGTGTCGACGCGCACGTCGTCCGACTTCAGGTCGATCTCCTGGTCGTTCTCGATCTCCGGCAGCACCTCGACCAGCGCGAACGCCGTATGGCGCCGGTGGGCCGAATCGAACGGCGAAAGACGCACCAGGCGGTGCGAGCCGCCCTCTCCCTTGAGAAGACCGTACGCGTTGCTGCCCTTGAACTCGATAGTGGCGTTCTTGATGCCCGCCTCGTCGCCCTCGGTAGTATCGAGCAACTCCGCTTTGAGCCCGCGCTTGTCGGCCCAGCGCAGGTACATGCGAGAGAGCATGGATGCCCAGTCCTGCGCGTCGACGCCGCCTTCACCCGAATGGATCACGATGATCGCATCGGTATGGTCGTGCGGGCCGTTGAGCGCGGACTCCAGCTCGAGCGCGTCGACGCGCTCCAGGAGGGAGTCTCTCTCAGCTGTGATCTCGTCCAGCAACTCCGGTTCTCCACTGGCCAGCTCGAGCATCTCCAGCATGTCGGCCGCGGTGACCGAGGCGGAGGTGAACTGGTCGACGCGCGCCTTCAGCTCGCCGAGGCGACGCATCTCGCGCTGCGCGGTGTCCGGATCGTCCCAGTACTCGGGAGCGGCACTGCGCCGCTCGAGGTCGTCGATCTCGCGTTCGTCGTTGGCGAGGTCAAAGACGCCCCCGGAGCGAATCGAGCCGCACCTGTAGCTCGGAGAGGGACTTCGTCAGATCGTCAAGGGTTGCCATGAAGAGCGGTCCTCCGTTGGAATGGTCATTACAGCGCGATACGGGCTCTGTTGGCCCGTCCTGATGCCCCAAAGTATACGGGCCGCGTGGCGACGGCGGAGAAGGAATGGGTGAGCATGAGATTCGGACGTGTCTACGGCGTCGTCACGCAGAACGTTGACCGCGGCCGTTGGCTCACGGTGGTGTTGGACACTGGTCGAGAGGTTCGGACGGTGCGCGATGAGGCCGTGAACCCCGTGCTCGCGGACGAGGACCCGGCCTGGCTGGCGGATCAGCTGGTGCAGGAGACGATGGGCAACGAGCTGGCCGAAGAGGGGTGGGAAGTCGTCGGACCCGGTGCGACGGATGAGGATGCCGAGCCGGTCAGCGACGCGCTTGCCGTGTCGCCAACGTGGGTCGTGCGTCTCCTGTAGCCGTTACCAGAAGTCCTCGCCGGCGATCCGGTCGTAGAGCGCCTGGAGCTGCTCGTCCGAGTAGAACTCGATGGTGATTGTGCCGCGCGAGGCCGATGGGTCGCGCTTTAGGGCAACCTTGGTGCCGAGCGCGTCACGAAGCCGGCTTTCGATGCGTACATGCTCCGGGTCAGGCTTGGCGTCGCCGGGCTTTGGCTTTTGCTTCGGACCGGAGAGCCAGGCGCGCACCATATCCTCGGTCTGGCGCACGCTCAGGCCGCGCTCCATGACGACGTCAAACACGGCGAGCTGGTCTGCCGCGCTGGTGAGGCCGAGCAGTGCCCGGACGTGCCCCTCGCTGATCCCGCCGTCCGCAAGGACCCGCTGGATCCGCTCTGGCGCGTTGAGGAGGCGTATGCGTGTTCGTGATGCTCACCCGAGAGCGGCCGACGCGCTCGGCGACGTCCGCCTGCGTAAGTCCGAAATCCTCGATCAGCTGCTTGTAGGCGTGCGCCTCTTCAAGCGCGCTGAGGTCGGCCCGGACGACGTTCTCGACGATCGCCAGCTCGAGCATTGCCTGCGGCGTGACGTCCTTGATCACAACCGGTACGTGCGTATGACCGGCCAGCTTCGACGCTCGCCAGCGTCGCTCCCCAGCGATGAGGGTGAAGGCCCCGTCGTTCTCCGCGCGAGAGACGACGAGCGGCTGCATCACGCCGTGCGTGCGGATCGATTGCGCGAGCTCCTGCAGCTGGTGCTCGTCCATCTTCGCGCGCGGCTGCCACGGGTTCGGGCTGATCGCCTCGATCGGTACTTCAAGGGGAATGCCCGATTCGAGCGGTGGTGCCGCCTCCGCCGTCGCATCCTGCTGCGGCGCGGACGTCGGGATCAGCGACTCCAGCCCACGGCCGAGCCCGCCCCGCCGCTGGCGTGGGCGCGTCGAGCCTTTGGCTTGCCGCGTATCGTCGGTCACGGAGAACTCCCGAGGGGGCGCATCACGGGCCGCCGTCCGACCCGTGTGCCGCTGCCTGATTCCACGAAAGTCTATCACTGCCGCCCGGTATACTTTGCCGCAGCATCGGCAAGCTCGTGTGCCGGCCCGGCGCCGGTTCGTATGGAAAGTCCCACCTCATCTCATGGCTGATTTCACGTTGTCGTTGTTCGCGCTGGTCCTCGTCGTCGGGGCGGCGTTCGGGCTGGTGAATTGGGCGAAGCGGGCGGCCGCGGGAGATCGCGCGGCGTCGATGGGCCTCTACCTGCTCTTCGGCATGCCGGGTGTTCTGCTCTTTGTCGCGGGCCTCGCGCTGGTGAGCAATGGCAAGGAAGGCGGCTGGTTCGCGCTCGGTATCGGGCTCGGCTTGTCGCTTCCGCTCGTCCGCCAGTTCCGTGTGGCGCTTTCGCGCGTCACGCCGCTCGACCCGGAGTCCCCGATCGACTACTCGGGCCTCGCCATCCTGCTCTCCATCGCCGCGTTTCTCTTCTTCTCGCTCATCCTCAGCAACGAGCCGGTCGAGATTTCACCGACCTCGACGGGTGACATGGTGACGTCGCTGCTCGTCAATTTGTTGACGTTTCTCGGCCTCGCCTACGTGGCGGTGGGGTATCGCAACTACCGCAACGGCGAGGAGGCAACGGTTCGGCTCGGCCTGACCCGCCCGACGGCCCAGCAGATACAGGTCGGGCTGCTCGGTGTTGTCCCCGCGTTCGTCTTCGCGATCATCGGCTCAGTGCTGACGAACGTGCTCCAGCCGGACGTCGTCGATCGGCTGGGGGAGAACATCGACAACCTCACGTCCGGTGTGCAGAACCCCGCCGGTGCGATCCTGCTTGGGCTTTCGGCGGGTATCGGTGAAGAAGTGCTGTTCCGCGGCGCGCTCCAGCCACGATTCGGCATTGTGCTAACCGCCGGCATCTGGACCTTGCTTCACACCCAGTACGAGCTGACGTGGATCATGGTCGGGCTCTTCCTTCTCGGCATGTTCCTCGGATGGATTCGCAAGCGCTACGGAACGGTGGCCGCGATCATCACGCACGCGACGTACAACGCGCTGGTCGTGCTCTTGCAGATGACCTTGAACTAGGTCATGCTCCCCTTCATCAAAAGAGGCGAGTGTGACGAACGAAGCCGGTCCGGACAATCCCGGGATGACGCACGAATGCAGCGGGGTGCCGCATGAAAATCACCGAGATCCGGGATCTGGATGGGCCCAACCTCTTTTTGCCCGGGCCGGCGATCAAGCTGGAAGTCGAGATCGCTGACGGGGAGCAGATCCGCGTTGTCGATGGGAGCGGCGCTCAGGTCGATGCGACACCGGACGATCTGATGGCCCGGCTCCAGACGTCGGTCCGCGATCTGCATCAGCGCCTCGCGCTCGAAACACCGACGTTCGCAGCTCGCGCGATGGAAGCGCCTGGCCACTATGTCGTCGCGTTTTCCTGGACCCATCGGCGGCTGGCCGAGGCGTTGGCCGAGCGGGCGTTCGCGCTCGTCAGTGGCGAGCGGCGCGACCTCGACGCGATCGTCCACGAGTTGCAGGGCATCAGGAACAGCGCGCCCGATGAGGACGACGCGCCAGAGATGCTGCCGACCGCAAAGCGAACCCTGCCGATCATCGCGATCACCGGGACAAACGGCAAGACGACGACCTCCCGGCTGATATCCTCCGTCCTCCGTCATGCGGGCCGCGGCGTCGGCACGACGTCGTCCGCCGGCGTGTTCATCAATGGCGAGCAGGTCATCTCGGGCGACTACTCGGGGCCGTCCGGTGCCCAGCGCGTGTTCCGGGAGCCCGGTCTCGATGTTGGCGTGCTGGAGACGGCGCGCGGCGGCATGCTCCTGCGCGGGTTGGCGTACGAAACCGCCGATGTGGGCGTGGTGACAAACGTCAGCGCCGACCATTTGGGACTGCATGGCGTCTACACCGTCGAGGGACTTGCCGAGGTGAAGTCGCTGGTCGTGCGGTATCTGCGACCTGGACGGTTTCGCCGTGCTGAACGCCGACGACCCTCGCGTGCTCGCGATGCAGGACGTGACGCCGGCGCGGCCGTTCCTTGTTACCAGGCAGGCGGTCTCTCCGGAGGTGCAGGCCCATATCGACGTCGGTGGCTGGGCGTTGACGGTCGACGGTGACCAGGACGTGATCTGGTGGCACGGTGGCAAGCAGGAGGTCTCTGACGTCACTCCACGATGTGCCGATGACGTTCCAGGGCCGGGCACCGCATATGGTGGAGAACGCCCTGTGCGCGGCTGGCGCGTTGTTGGGGATCGGGCTCACGGCCCACGAGGTCAAGTCCGGCCTTGCCGCGTTCCGCAACACCGCGGCGGACAACCGGGGGCGATTGAACGTCTACGACTACAACGGCGCGACGATCGTGCTCGACTTCGCGCACAACGTCGCCGGGCTCGAGCAGTTGATCTCGTTCGGCCGCAATTTCCTCGCGGAAGGTGGCCGCCTCACGACGGTCATCGGCACCGCCGGCGACCGTGAAGACGAGGTGTTTCGCGGCCTGGCGCGCGTTGCGGCGGAGCGATCGGATGCCGTCGTGCTGAAGGACTCGCACCGTTACCTGCGGGGACGTGAGATGGGCGACATGATCGCCCTGATGCGCGAGGGCGTTGAGGCGAGTGGCCGCAGCGTCCCGGTCATGCAGGCCGACTCGGAGCGTGAGGCGAGCCTGATGGCATTTGAGCGGGTAAAGCCTGGCGACGTGATCTGCCTGATGTGCATCGAGGATTACGACTACTTGATCCCGTGGCTCGATGAGCGAGGGCGGTCGATTTCCTGAGCGCCATTTGACGGATGAGTCTCCGGTCGCTAGGCTGTGGCGAAGGATAGTCAACGATCAACTAGGGTCGTGCGGCGGGATGTTGCCCCCGGCGCGATCGGAGCAGCGACGATGGCCACGGTAAGCCCCCTCACATTCCACCCCGATCCGAAGAACGTCTCAGGGCCTCGCGACCGGTTTGGGCGGGGGATGAACTACCTGCGGATCTCGCTGACGGATCGCTGCAACTTCCGCTGCATGTACTGCATGCCGGCGGCCGGCATGGTCTTCCAGCCGCGCGACGAGATGCTGACCGACGATGAGTTGATTCGTCTGGTTGGGTTCGTTCGCGAAGGCGGGCGTCACCAAGCTGCGCCTGACTGGGGGCGAGCCGACCGTGCGGCCGCACCTGACGGAGCTGATTCGTGCGTTCAAGTCGTTCCCGGGCATCGATGAGTTGTCCATGACGACGAACGCCTTGCTGCTCGGCAAGAAGGCGCAGGAGTACAAGGACGCCGGGCTGGACCGCATCAACGTCAGCATCGACACACTCGATCCGGTGAAGTTCCAGTTCATGACGCGCGGCGGCCGCTTCGACATGGTTTGGGACGGTATCAACGAAGCCGACCGCGTCGGTCTCGGCCCGATCAAGCTCAACAGCGTCGTGTTGCGGGGCCAGAACGACCACGAAGTACACAAGATGGCCGAGCTGACGATCGACAAGCCGTGGCAGGTTCGCTTCCTTGAGATCATGCCGATGGAGGGCGTGGGGCTCGTCTACGACGAGGGCCTTGTGACCTCCGCCGAGACGCGCGCCGAACTTGAGAAGCACTTCGGCCCGCTGGAAGAGCTTCCAGCACCGCCGGCCGACCCCGCTCGCCTGTGGCGGATCCCGGGCGCGAAGGGCACCATCGGCTTCATCTCGCCGATGTCCGAGCCCTTCTGCGAGACGTGCAACCGCGTTCGCCTCACCGCCGACGGGAACCTGCGTCTCTGCCTGCTCCATGGCGACGAGGTCAACTTGCGCGACCTGGTGCGCGCCGGTGCGACAGACGACGAGATTACCCAGGCGATGCTCGGCGGTATCTGGAACAAGCCGTGGGGTCACGAAGCGTGGCAGCGCGAGATCCATACCGTTCGCGGGATGTCCCAGATCGGCGGGTAGGCCGGTCACCGCATTGAGTCGCGGATTTCGGCCCTGGCGCACGAAAAGAACTCTCGACGAAGAGTAGGCTGCAAGGGCTTGCGTTCGGTACTGCACTGGACTCAAGCCCTTCCGTCGTAGTGAGATCCGCTCGGTGTTGTACCAGGAGATATAGGCGTTGAGTGCCTGGGTGAAGGTTGCGACATCAGGGTATCGCCTGTGGTGGAACATTTCCTCCTTGAGATGGCCGAAGAAGCTCTCAATCACGGCGTTGTCCAGGCAGTTTCCCTTGCGCGACATCGACGGTGTCGCACCGGCACCGGTCAGCAGCGTGTGCCAGGAGGCATGTGGGTACTGGAAGCCCTGATCCGAGTGGACCAGTGGCGTCTGGCCATCGCGCACGTCGCCAGGCGTCCCGCAGCGCACGGTTGTCAGGGCGAGGGTCGGTGCGTTGCCCACCGTATAGGCGATGACCTGTCGGTCGAACAGGTCCATGACCGGCGCCAGATACACTTTCTGGTCGCCGACCCGGAACTCCGTCACATCCGTCACCCACTTTTGGTTCGGTGCCGTTGCACAGAAGTCGCGACCCAACAGGTTGGGAGCCATCGTGCCCACCTCGCCTTTGAACGCGTGTAGCGGCGACGCCGGCGAACCTGGCAGATCAGCCCAAGCTGACGCATGAGCTTCCAGACGGTCTTCTTCGTGATTCGCCACCCCTCGGTGCGCAGCTTGGCGTGGATGCGACGATGCCCATACCGCCCCTGGGCCTGCGTGAAGATCGTTTCGATCGCCACCTTCAGCGTCGCGTGGGCATCAGGGCGAGAGAGCCGTGCCTGGTGGTAGAAGAACGTCGAGCGGGCGAGGTGAGCAATCTCCAACAACACCGTGAGGCGATACTGAGCCTTGAGAGCCACGACCGCGTGCACCTTCACCGTCGTGTGGGCGCTCTCAAGGCCCGCAGTTTTCCCAGATAGGCGACCTCGGCCCGCAGGCGCTCATTCTCCTGCCGCAACCGTTCCAGCTCACCTGATGCTGGCACCGGTGCGCCCGGAACCGTCGGCGCCAGGGCCGTTTTGTGTCCCTCCGCACATGCCGTTTGCGCCGGTGGCACGGGAGACCCCAATGTGTTGACACCAGGCACAACTTGTCCGGAAACCCCGTAACCGATAGAGTACGTACAGGTATGAGCGCGCCGGCTGGTCGGCGTGCCCACGGGGAGTATTCATCGGGGGAAGGGAGCGCGGATGTCTGCACAAGCTGGGGGCGGCTGGCTCGAGCGCCAGTTTAAGCTGTCCCAACTCGGGACGAACGTCCAGACTGAGATCATCGCCGGTCTGACGACGTTCATGGTCATGTCCTACATCATTGCGGTGAACCCGGCGACGCTGACGTTCGGCGGCACCGGCGAGCTGACGATCACGCAGGTGGCCACGGTCACCGCGCTGGTCGCAGGCGTCATGTCCATCGTGATGGGCCTGTACACGAACCGGGCGATCGCGATCGCGCCGGGTCTCGGCATCAACGCCATCGTGGCGTACACGCTCGTGGGAAGCATGGGCCTGTCGTTCCCGGAGGCGATGGGCGTCATCGTCACCGAGGGTCTCATCATCACCTTGCTGGTGGTCACTGGCATCCGGCGATATGTGCTCGCGGTGGTGCCGCTGGTGCTGAAGAAGGCGATCAGCGTCGGTATCGGCCTGTTCATCCTCTTCCTTGGCCTGAAGAACGCCGGGATCATCCGCTTCCATAGCGGCGTCTTCGGCGAAAACGGCGAGATGGGAACCTACACCGGTCGCCTCGATCTCGCTCCCCTCAACACGTGGCCGATCTTCGTTGCCATGGTTGGCCTGCTGGTGATGCTGGTCCTTATGGCCCGTAACGTGAAGGCGGCGATCTTCTGGGGCATCGTCGTCTCGACGGTGATCGCGTTCATCGTGCCTGGTGACGTTGCGAAGATGCCGGCCGAGCCGTTCGGCGGCCCGGACTTCAGCCTCATCGGCGACTTCAGCTTCAACTACTGGGGCAAGCTCGGCGCGCTGACCTCGATCCTGGTCATCATCAGCATCATGCTGTCGGACTTCTTCGACACCATGGGCACGCTCATCGGTGTCGGCGCCCAGGCGGGTTATCTCGACGAGAACGGCGAGCTGCCGGATGCCGACAAGCCGCTGCTGGTCGACTCGCTCGCGGCGGTGGCGGGTGGCGCCCTCAGCGCGTCGTCGGCGACGTCGTACATCGAGTCGGCGGCCGGCGTCAGCGTCGGTGGCCGTTCGGGCCTGACGGTCGTGACGACGGGCATCCTCTTCCTGCTCTCGCTGCCGCTGGTGGCGCTGGTTGAGGCGATTCCGGGTTCGGCGACGGCCCCGGCACTGATCGTGGTCGGCCTGCTCATGATGAGCGTGCTTGCCGACGACGAGGGCACCGACCGCAACGGCAAGAAGCGCGGTATCAACTGGAACGACATCGAGGATGCGTTCCCGGTGGCGCTGACGATGCTGGTGATGCCGTTCACCTTCAACATTACCTACGGCATCGGCGCGGGCTTCATCAGCTACGTGCTGATCAAGGTCGCGAAGGGCCATGCGCGGCAGGTCAACCCGGCGATGTACGGCGTCGCCATCCTCTTCCTGCTGTACTTCCTGCGCTGGGTGCTCTTCGACGCCCAGTTCTAGGCGACGATTCGATGAGGGGCCGGGGAGTGGTGCAACTTGCGCTGCTCCCCGGCCCCGCCGTTAACAGGAGCACGCGATGACCATACGACCGGAGCTACGCAAGGTCGTCTTTACCTACGAGGCCGAAGCCGGGTTGCAGGATGCCGTTCGCGAAATCATGCCGGGCGCGACGATCGTCCTTTGCGAATCAGACGAGGATCTGCGGCGCGAGATCGTCGACGCGCAGATGACGATTGGCGGCAGGATCGATGACGAGACGCTAGAGTCGGCGAATGAGTTGGTCTGGCATCACGTCCCGTGGGCGGGTGTTGAGCGCATTGCCACACCGATGATGGCGGAGAAGGGCGTGGTGCTCACCAACAGCCGGGGCATCAGCGCGCCGAACATGGCCGAGCATGCTATCGCGTTCATGCTGGCGTTCGGGCGAGCGTTACCGGAGTTCTGGAAGGAACAACAGGCGAAGTCGTGGCGGGGCTGGTACGAGCGCCCGGCCTTCTTCGAGCTCACCGGCCAGACCGTGCTCCTGCTCGGCACCGGGGCGATCGGGCAGGCGATCGCCGAGCGGTTGCGCCCGTTCGGATGCCGCCTCATCGGCGCGCGCCGGACCGGGGGGCAGCTTGACGGCCTGGACGAGGTCGTTACCTTCGATGCGCTACCCGGCGTCTTGCCGAACGTGGATCACGTCGTCAGCACCCTGCCGATGACGCCGCACACGGCGGGTATTTTCGGCCGCGACTTGATCAGCGCGATGAAGCCAGGGTCGTATTTCTACAACCTCGGGCGGGGTGGCACGGTCGACCAGGACGCGTTGATCGACGCGCTCAAGAGCGGTCACCTCGCCGGCGCCGGCCTGGACGTCACCGATCCGGAGCCGCTGCCGGAGGAATCCCCGCTGTGGGACGCGCCGAACGTCCTCATCACCGGGCACACCTCGGGCGCGTCGCCGATGACCTCGGCGCGGGCGATCGAGGTCCTGCGCGAGAACCTGCGAGCGTACGTGGCCGGTGAACCGCTGAATAACGTGGTCGATTTCGAGATGGGCTATTAGCGACGAAGAGATGCAAAGACGGCCCCCGATGGACGTTTGCGTCCGGGGGCCGTCTCCGTCTTCGGCTCAGTTCTCGCGGTGCGCGCCCGGGCCAAAGGTGCAGACCTGGAATGGCTCGTCGTTTCTGACGGCGTGGACTGTGTAGAAACCCTCACGCAGCGCGTGAGCGACGCTGTCCACGGCGTCGCTCTGGAGCAGGACGAGCGCCGGGCCGCCTTCACCGCCGCCCATCATGCGCGCGCCCAGCACGCCGGACATCTCGCGCAGCGCATGGACCAGTTCCTCCACGACGGGATGACTGATCCCGTAGTCGACGGCGGAGCTCTGCCCGGACGCGTTCATGAGCGCGCCGAAGCGCTCCCAGTCGCTGCGCCGGGCAGCGTCCTCCGCCTCACGCACGCGACGCGTCTCTGTCACGACATGGCGGACGCGGCGCACGAGGATGGGGGAGAGGATATCGCTCAGCCGATCCTCGTTATCGTCCCAGAGCGGTTCGAACGCGGCCAGGTTGGGTAAGGAGGCCCCGAGCGACGTTTCGAGCGCTCTACGGGCCTCCTCAGCCTCCTGGACGCGCGTCCCATACGACGACGTACGCAGCGAGCGGTCGACGCCGGAATCCGCGACGGCGAAGACGTGGTCGCCGAGATCCGGCTCAATCTGCTCAAACGAGTTGTCCCGGCCGTCGAAGACGATGACGTTGCCGGCCACCGAGGCCGATTGATCCATCGCGCCGACCGGAGAGCCGGCGCGGTGCTCCGCCTCCCGGGCGATCGCGACCATCTCGAACGGGGCGATCTCGTCGACCGTAAGCGCAAGGATCGTCGCCAGACAGAACGCCGCCGAAGAGCTCATCCCGAAACCAGGCGGGATATTGCCAGCGACGGCGAGTCCAACGCCGCTGCGGAAAGGGATCCCGCGCGACGCCAACGCGGCGACGATGCCTTTCACGTAGACGATCGGCCCGTGGTCTTGCGGGGACGCGTGCCAGTCGCCGAGCGTGATCGGCGAGAACGACGCGACGTCCTCGCCGGTATCCGGCGCCACCAGCCCGATCTGGCGTGGATCGTCGATGGGACCGCTCGCCATGACGAGCACGCGGTCGATCGCGGCGGCCAGGACCGGCCCACCGTTGTAGTCGATATGATTGCCGATGAGCTCGATGCGGCCGGGGGCAACGCTCCAGCCGTCGGGCGACCAGCCCGGGCCGAAGGCGTTACGCCCCGCGTCCTCCGCCCGGGCTTTCAACTCCTCATGCATGGAGCTAGCGCCGCATCTTGACCGACTTGAAGGCCTCGGCCAGCTCGAAAGGCTGGTCCTTGGCGAGCTCTTCATGTCGCTCGCGAAGACGGTCGGCCAGACCTTCGCCGTCACCGACCTGCGACTGATGCGCCTTCAGGGCGTCGATCTTTCCCTCGAAGGAGTCGGTAATGTCGACGAAGACATCGGGCACTTCAGAGCCGAAGTACCAGATCTCGGCCGTCTTGTGCGGCTCGATGCCTTCGGCCAGATGATCCGGGAAGTAGAGGTGATCTCGCGCCGTCGGATACACGGAGTCGTGTGTGGCCAGGCCGACCCCGCGGTGGTCGGGGTGCATGGCATATGGGCGGAACGGATCGTGGGTGATCACGACGTCCGGCCTGTGGATGCGAATCTGCTTGACGATCTTCTCGCGCAGGCTGATATCCGGCATGACATGACCATCGCCCTCGTGCAGGAAGACAACCTCGGCCAGGCCCATGCGGCGGGCGGATTCGTGGACTTCGGCCTCGCGCGTCGCCTGGAGTGTATCCGGCGTGAACGACCGGTCGGCCGTGCCGCGGTCGCCCGAGGTGACCTGGATCAGGACGCATCGCTTGCCTGCCTGGGCCAGCTTGATGACCGTTCCCGCGGAGGAGAACTCCAGGTCGTCCGGATGGGCGACCACCCACATGAACGTGTCGTAATCCTGCATGTAGTCCGACGTAGCGTTATCCATTGCGCTTTCCTGACTCCTCCTGCGACTGCTTCACCAGCATATCCAGCTCTTGCACAACGACGGCGCGCGGCACTTCTCGCTGCTCGCCGGTCGCGAGGTTCTTGATCGAGACCTCACTGCGCTGGAGCTCGTCCGTGCCAAGGATGATGGCGAACGGGATCCCGCGGCGATCGGCGTACTTGAGCTGAGCGCCGATGCCCTTGTTCGTGATCACGGACTGGTCCACCCGCAGACCCTCGTCGCGCAACTCGCGCACGAGCAGCGACGCATCGGCCAGCGTCTCCTCGACGAACACCATCATCACATCAGCGACGGATTTGCGCGCGGGGAGGAGGTCGAATTCCTGGATCACTTCGAGAATGCGCTCGATGCCGAGCGAGATACCCGTGGCCGGGACGTCTCGCCCGAGGAACGTGCCGACCAGTCCGTCGTAGCGGCCACCACCGGCGACGGATCCAACCTTCGGCTCCTCGACGACGGCCTCGTAGACCGGGCCGGTGTAGTAGTCCAGGCCGCGCGCCAGGGCGAGATCGATGCGATACATGCTCTTCGGCACACCGAGGCGCTCGACGTTGTCGATCAGGTCGCGCAGCTCCTGCACGGCCTTCGCTCCCTGCGGCACATCGGCAAGCCGCTCAGCGGCAAATGCCAGCAGCTCGTCGTTCGTGCCCGTCGTCGTGACGATATCGAGCACCTGGTTAGCGGCATCGTCCGGAGACGCCGTTGCGCTGCATCTCGGCGAACACACCGTCACGCCCGATCTTGTCGAGCTTGTCGATAGACCGGTAGATCGTGTGCGCCTGCTCGGCAGGGACGCCGGCGATGGTCGCGAGGGCCTCCAGCAGCTGCCGGTGGTTGATCACGACGACCGCCCGTCCCAGGCCGATCTGTTGGAGCGCGTCGGTGAGGACGCTGACGGCCTCGGCGTCCGCAAGCGCGGAGGAGGAGCCGACGATATCGGCATCGCACTGCCAGAACTCGCGGAAGCGGCCGCGCTGCGGCTTTTCGGCCCGCCACACCGGTGCCATGTGATATCGCTTGAACGGCATGACGAGGTCGTTCTGGTGCATCGCCACCACGCGGGCCAGCGGCACGGTGAGGTCGTAGCGCAGGCCGACCTCGCGCTCCCCCTGATCCTGGAAGTGGTACATGAGCTTCTCGTTCTCGCCGGCCTTGCCGGTGAGGATCTCCATGTACTCCAGCGCCGGGGTATCGAGCGGCTCAAAGCCGTGCTGCTCGAAGACTGACCGTATGATGCCGAGCACCCGCTGGCGGAGCAGCATGTGCTCGGGAAGATAATCGCGGAAGCCCTTGAGGACTTGCGGTTTACGTGTCGGTGCCAAGATGTGGTCTCCCTGCTGCTATTTGGCCTGGTGCTTCGTCAGCTCATGCACGATATGGCCCAGCTCAGGGCCGATCAGCTTCTCCATGGCGAGGCGGACGGCGTTGCTCGACCCGGGCGTCGAGAAAATGGCCGTGCCTCCAGCGACGCCGGCCGTTGCACGGCTCAGCATCGCGGCAGGTCCGACCTCGTCCCACGACAGCATCCGGAACAGCTCGCCGAAGCCGGGCAGTTCCTTGTCGAGCAGCCCGGTGATGGCGCCGTAGGTGACATCGCGACCAGAGATGCCCGTGCCGCCGTTGGTGATGATCGCCTGGATCGCCGGATCCATGATCCACCCGGTGAGGACATCGTTGATCTGGTCCACATCGTCTTTCACGATCCGGTACGCAGCCACCGTGTGGTTGCGGTAGGAGAGATGCTGGCGGATGAGCTGACCGCTCCGGTCGTCGTCCTCGGTGCGCGTGTCGCTGATCGTGAGCACTGCGCATGTGATCTCGCGGGGTGCCTCGGCCCGGTGCTCTTCGGTCGAGGCGGAGGCGTGCTGCGGGCTAAAGGGGTTGAATGGGGAATCCACGGACGGACCTTCCGGCTACAATGCGGTCCCGCTCCGGACGCGCCGGCGCGGGAATACCTGGCCCACAATGGTATCCGAATTTCCCGTGCCTGCGCGGCTATCCGGCGACGATCGCGTTGATGTAGTGGTTCGCCGATGCGACGCCGCTGCCCGGGTCGATCGTGATGGCGACGAGGTCGACGCGCCAGATGCGGTGCTGGTGTTCCGGATGCTCGGCGACGAACCAGTCGCCGGTGGCGAGGAGCTTTCTCGCCTTCGCGCCCGAGATCGCGTCGTCGGCCCGGCCGGCACGCTCGCCGCGCCGGGTCTTGACCTCGACGAAGACGAGCTCGTCGCCGTCCAGCATCACGAGGTCCAGCTCCCCGGATAGGCAGTGCCAGTTCGCGGTGACGAAGCGGTAGCCGCGTCCCTCAAGCAGGAGGCGGGCATGTCGCTCGCCGAGGCGTCCGACCTCGTCCTTGTCAGCGCGTCGCGGCACGGCGAAGCTCTTCGGCGGCGCGAACCGGGGCAAACGAGCGGCGGTGCAGCGGGCACGGTCCGTGGGCCTGGAGCGCCGCGACGTGGCTGGCAACACCGTACCCCTTGTGCCGGGCGAACCCGAACACGGGCCACGACGGATCATGGCCGATCATCGTGGTGTCGCGAGCGACCTTCGCAACGATCGACGCGGCGGCCACGGAGAGGCTGAGCGCGTCGCCGTCGATGATCCCGAGCTGGGGGAGGCCGAGATCGATCGTCATCGCATCGATCAGCAACATCTCCGGCTGGTCGGCGAGCGCGAGGACGGCCCGTTCCATGGCGATCCGGTTCGCCGGGCCGACACCCACGTCGTCCAGCTCGTCGACCTCGATCGCCGCGACGCCCCATGCCGGGCAACGGCGGATGATCTCCTCGGCGAGCGCGGCCCTGCGCGTGGCGGTGATCGTCTTCGAGTCGCGCACGGCGGCCCAAAAATCCGAGTCGCGTCTGAGTTCGTCAGGCGACGGAAGGATCACCGCGGCCGACACGAGTGGGCCGGCGAGCGCGCCACGTCCGACTTCGTCGACGCCGGCGAGGATCGTGTACCCCGCATCCCACAAGTGGCGCTCATAGGCGAGCGTCGGGATGTCGTCCGACGGGCGAACTGTTTGTTGGCGAGTACGTGTGGTCATGGAACGTCAGCATAGCCCAAACAGAAGCGACCGGGAGCAGATGCGCTCCCGGTCGTTCTCCCCTCGTGTCATTGGGTTCCGAGATTACTTCTCGGTCTCGTCCGCCTGCGGCGCCTGCTCGTTGGCCTCGGCCGGCTGCTCGGTCTGGGCGACGTCCACCGCCTCGGTGGTGGTGTCCACCGCGTCAGTCTCGGCGGCCTGGGCCTCCGCGGCAGCGGCTTCAGCAGCGGCGGCTTCGGCGGCAGCCTGCTCGGCGGCGCGGGCCTCGGCCTCCGCGGCGGCGGCGCGATCGGCGGCCTTGCGCGCGGCGGCGGTCAGGTCACGGCGGCGCTCGGTGATGCGGGCGGCACGACCGGTCAGGCCACGCAGGTAGTACAGCTTGGCGCGACGGACCTTACCGTGGCGAACGACCTCGATGTGGTCGATGCGCGGTGAGTGGATCAGGAAGGTGCGCTCGACGCCGACGCTGTGGGCGGCGATGCGGCGAACGGTGAAGTTCTCGTTGATTCCACCACCGCGGCGGCGGATCACGACACCTTCGAAGACCTGGATGCGCTCGCGGCTGCCCTCGACGACCTTCGCGTGAACGCGAACGGTGTCGCCGGCGCTGAACTGCGGCACGTCCTTGAACTGCTCCTGTTCAATGGAGCGGATGAGCTGGGCAACCATAATGCTAACGATCCTCGTATTTCTTCTCATACCGACCAGCCTATGGCCGGGAGTGTCCATCCACACAGGAAAATTGGCGCAGCAACTCGTTCCCGAGTTCCGCGGGCACCGGACGAGTGTACCACGCTGGAAAGCCGCGTTCCACCGGGCTAACGCGCGCCTTCCAGCACCTGGATGACCTCTGCCGCCACCTCGTACCGCCCAAAGGATGGCATGAGGTAGACGCCCTGCGCGAATGGCCGGAGCTCGTGCAGAAGCTCCTGCGCCATCGCGATGCCTTCGCGACGACCTTCCTTGCCGGCCTTGCGCATGCGCTCGCGCGCTTCGTCGGTGAGGTTGATGCCCGGGACCTCGTTGTGCAGGAACTCTGCGTGCTTCGAGCTCTGCAGCGGCAGGATGCCGATCATGACCGGCACCGGCAGCTCCTCAGCGCCGAAGACGTCGAGGAAGTTCTTCCAGACGTCGACCGAGAAGATCGGCTGGGTCATCACGAAGTGCGCTCCGGCCGCAATCTTCTCCTTCAGGCGGCGCGCCTCCTCTTCCAGGTCCGGTTTGGTCGGGTCGACGGCGCAGGCGATGGTGAAGTTGGCTGTCCGGCCGATGCTGGAGCCGGCGGAATCCTCGCCGCTGTTCATGCGTGAGATGACGCGGATGAGGCCGATCGAGTCCACGTCGTAGACCGGCGTGGACTCGGCGTAGTCGCCCAGGCTCGGCGGATCGCCGGTCAGCGCGAGGATATTGCGGACGCCGGCCGCGTGCGCGCCGAGCAGCTCAGATTGCAGCCCCATCAGCGAGCGGTCGCGCGTCGTGTAGTGGAGGATCGTCTCGATACCGACCTCCTGCTGGATGAGGTAGCAGAGCGTCATCGCGCTCATCCGCACGCGCGCCATCGGGGAGTCGGCGACGTTGATCGCATCAACGCCGGCTTCCTTGAGAAGTCGCGCTCCCTCGATGGCCTTTGCCGGGTTGAGTCCCTTCGGCGGATCAATCTCGACGCAGGTCAGGAACCGATTGCCCAGCGCCTTCTTGACTTCCGTGTCCTCGTCGACCTCGTTCGAGAACGTCAACGCGGGCCGGGCCGGGCGCGCGGGTTTGTGTCCGTTCGGCGACCCGTTGGGGTGGATCTGGTCGACCACGGCGCGCATGGCGGCGGTGTGCGCGGGCGTGGTGCCGCAGCAGCCGCCGACGATCCGCGCGCCCGCCTCGATCGCATCCTTCGCGAACTGCGCGAAATACTCCGGGGTCGAACGGTAGACGAGGCGGGTACCGACCTTGGTCGGCCATCCCGCGTTCGGGATCGCGGCGATGAAGGGACGATCCTCGCCAAGCTCTTCGGCGGCGCGGCGCATCTCGCGCACGACGCGAAGCAGGCGATGGGGCCCAACGGAGCAGTTTGCGCCGATGATGTCGATTCCGCGCTCGGAGAGATGGCGCACGACGTCGCCGGGCGTCTCCTCGGCGAAGGTGCGGCCGTCATCCCCGAACGTCATCATCGCCATGATCGGCAGGTCGCACGACTCGCGGACGGCGCGGACAGCCGCGTCCATTTCGCCGAGGTACCCCATCGTCTCAATGATGAAGAAGTCGACGCCGGCTTCGAGCAACGCCTCGACCTGCTCGCGGAAGGCAATATAGGCCTTCTCGAGTGACAGCGTGCCGACCGGTTCGAGCAGGCGCCCGGTGGGGCCGATCGAGCCGGCGATGAGCACCGGGCGTCCGCTGATCTCGCGCTCTTCGCGGGCGATCTTGACGCCGCGGAAGTTGATATCGCGGACCTTGTCGGCGAGGCCGTGGTGCTCCAGGCGATACCTGTTGGCGCCGAAGGTGTTGGTCTCGATGAAGTCGGCCCCGGCGGCGATGTTCGCGCGGTGGATCTCGGCGACTTCTCGCGGATGGGTGAGATTCAGCTCGTCCAGGCAGGCGTCTGTTGGATGGCCGAAATCGAAGAGCATGGTGCCCATGGCACTGTCGCCAAGCAGGCAGCTGGCCTGCAGGCGGTCCCGTAGCGGATGGGACATGGCGGGAGTGCTTCCTTCGCACGGTCGGGGAGGGGCGTCCGTGACGATGCTCCCCGATGATCAGTGTGTCACGCGTCCTCGAAACCCCGACGCTCGCACTGTGCGGGTGGCGGCCGGCCACCCTGGCGTACCTCGCATGATACCCGTTGCGACGCGCGGATGTCGTATCTTAAGACGTTGACGTGGTTCCGGGGACGCGGTACATTCGCCCGGAATCGGCGACGACGCCTTCGCGGCGTGCGGCCGTGCGCAACGTCCGCCCCGCGTCTGCGCAAGACAGGACCCAATCACTTATGCCATCCGAGACAACACAGCAGCCACAGCAGCAGGCGGAAGCCCCGTCGGCGACCGCGCGAGGGGTCATCATGCCCATCGGCGGCGCCGAGGACAAGCTGGATGACAAGGTCATCCTCTCCGAGTTCGTGCGGCTGGCGGGTGGCGACGATGCACGGATCGCGATCGTGCCCACGGCCTCCTCGATCGAGGCGGCCGGCCTGCGCTACAAGGCGATCTTCCTCGGCATGGGCGTCGAGAGCGCGGAGGTCGTGTACATCGGCAGCCGGGACGACGCCAATGGCGGCGAAAGCCTCGACCTGGTCGAGAACGCGACGGGCATCTTCCTCACCGGCGGCAACCAGATGCGTCTTTCGGCGATCATCGGCGGCACGCGCTTCGAGCAGCTCGTGCGTGACCGCAACGCGGCCGGCATGGTCGTCGCGGGCACCAGCGCCGGGGCGTCGATCCTCTCGGCGCATATGGTCGCCCTGGGAGCCAGCGGCGCGACGCCGAAGCTCCGCATGGCGCAGATGTTCGCCGGCTTTGGGCTCATCAGTAACGTCATCATCGACCAGCACTTCCGCCAGCGCGACCGCATCGGGCGCCTGCTCTCGCTCGTCGCGAGCAATCCGGGCCTGCTCGGCATCGGCATCGACGAGGACACCGCCGCGGTCATCGAGCCGGACAATACGCTCCGGGTGGTCGGGCGGCACAGCGTTACGCTTGTCGACGGCTCGCACATGACGTCCGACATCTTCCAGGTGAAGCGGTACGGCGAGATCACGATCAGCGACGCCCGGCTCCACGTGCTCGGGGCGGGACGGCAGTTCGATATGGACGAGCGGAAGCTCCTCCAGGACTAGGCCGTACAATCAACAGACCAGCATGGCAACGAGGCCTCGCCGGACACCGCGCGGGGCTTTCGTGTATATAGAACCCAGAGACGAAGCTGCAAAACCGGTCCAGGACCACGCGAAATCGCCTTACCCCGGAGGGAAGGGTCGTGTTGAACATTCGTGAAACCCATGTCTACCGCGGCCCGAACATCTGGGCCCGGATGCCGGCGATCCACTACGTCCTGGACATTGGCGAGCTCGAGGATCGCCCCTCGAACAAAATCCCCGGCTTCTACGAGCAGCTGACCGAGGCGCTTCCCTCGCTCTATGACCATGGCTGCTCGATCGGCAAGCCGGGTGGCTTCCTGCGCCGGCTTCGCGAGGGCACGTGGATGGGCCATGTGCTGGAGCATGTCGCGCTGGAGCTGCAGAATCTCGCCGGCGGCGAGGTCAGCCGCGGCAAGACCCGGCAGACGGAGGAGCGCGGCGTCTACAACGTCATCTTCCAGTACGAGCAGGAGGATGTCGGGCTGGCGGCAGGCCAGCTCGCGCTGCGCATGCTCAACCACATGATCTACAACACCGAGCCGGACACCGACTTTGTGCACGAGCATGAAGAGAAGGTGATCAAGCTCGCCGAGCGCTTTGCGTACGGCCCGTCGACCGGGGCGATCGTCCAGGAGGCCCAGCGGCGAGGCATCCCGGTCCTGCGGCTCGATCCGCGCCGCTCGCTTGTGCAGCTTGGGCACGGCAAGTTCCAGCAGCGCATCTGGGCGACGGTAACGTCTGAGACGAGCGACATCGCCGTCAACATCGCCAGCAACAAGGAGCTGACGAACCGGCTGATGCATGAGATCGGCATCCCGGTCCCGCGCTCCATCGTCGTCGCCAGCGAGGACGACGCAGTCGCCGCAGCCAGCAGGCTCCGGTACCCGGTGGTCATCAAGCCGCTGGACGGCAATCACGGGCGCGGCGTCTTCATCAACCTCGCCGACGAGGCGGAAGTGCGCGAGTTCTTTCCCTCGGCCCGCGCCGAATCGCGCGACGGCCGGATCATCGTCGAGACGTTCATCCGCGGGAAGGACTACCGCGTCCTGGTCGTGAACAACCAGGTCATCGCGGTCGCCGAGCGCGTCCCGGCCCATGTCATCGGTGACGGGGTGAATACCGTCCAGGAACTGATCGATATCACGAACCAGGATCCGCGACGTGGCGTCGGTCATGAGAAGATCCTGACCCGCATTACGGTCGATAGCCAGACGATGGAGGTCCTGGAGCGGGATAACCGGACGCTCGAGACGATACCTGCCGAGGGAGAGTTCGTGCAGCTCAAGCTGACCGGCAACATGAGCACCGGCGGAACCTCCATCGACCGCACGGACGATATCCATGCGGACAACATCGAGATCGCACGCCAGGCGGCGATGGTCGTCGGGCTGGACATTGCCGGCATCGACTTCATCACCGAGGACATCGCCATCTCTGCCCGCGACACCGGCGGCGGGATCGTCGAGGTGAATGCTGGCCCGGGCTTCCGCATGCATACGAACCCGACGGAAGGACACCCGCGTCATGTGGGGCGTGCTGTCGTCGACATGATGTACCAGCGGAACGCGCCGAGTCGCGTGCCGATCGTCGCGGTCACGGGGACGAACGGCAAGACGACGACGTCGCGCATGATCGCGCACATCATGAAGACCGCCGGCAAGACGGTCGGCCTGACAACCACCGACGGCATCTACATCGATGGCACCCAGATGATGTCCGGGGACATGAGCGGCCCGACCAGCGCGCGGATGGTGTTGAAGAACCCCACGATCGACTATGCGGTGCTGGAGACTGCTCGGGGCGGCATCCTCCGCTCCGGCCTTGGCTACGACCGCTGCAACGTCGCCGTGGTGACCAATGTGACCGGCGACCATCTCGGTTTGAAGGGCGTCGAGACGATGGCGGCGCTGGCGCGCGTGAAGTCGGTTGTGCCGGCGAGCGCCCTGCGCGACGGTGCCTCGGTGCTGAACGCCGACAACGAGTGGACCGTGCGCATGCAGAACGTGGCGCGCGGCGAGATCATCTTCTTCAGCATGGATGAGGAAAACCCGGTGATCCGGGACCATATCCGTGAGAAGGGGCGCGCCGTGCTCCTGAAGAAGACCCGGCAGGGCGAGATGATCACGATCTATGAGAGCCGTCGCGAGACCTCCCTGCTCCTTGCGAGCCAGATCCCGGCGACGATGGACGGGCGGATCCGCGTCAACATCGAGAACGCGATGGCCGCCGCGGCCGCCGCACTCGCCGACGACGTTAATCTCGACTCCATCCGGCTCGGCCTGCGCACGTTCGGCAACTCGTTCTCGCAGGCGCCGGGGCGGTTCAACCTGCTGGACCTTGGGACGAAGCGCGTGCTGATGGACTACTGCCACAATGTGGCTGGCCTCCAGGCGGTCGCCGACTTCGTGGCGCGCATGGATGCTGACCGCACGATCGGCGTCGTGAGCATGCCGGGTGACCGGTCCAATACCGACATGGAAGAGTTCGGCGCGCTGGCCGGAAAGACCTTCGACCAGCTGATCCTCCGCGAGGACAACAACACGCGGGGTCGGCCATCCGGCGAGATCGCGCGTCGCCTGAAGGAGGCGGCGGTGCATGCCGGGAAGGATGAGTCGGCGATCGACACCGTTCTCGATGAGAAGGAAGCCGTCCGGGCGGCGCTCGAACGCTCCGAGAAGGGCGACCTGCTGGTGCTGCTGGTGGACAAGCCGATGGAAATCTGGGAAATGCTGACTGAGGGCGATATCACGTCGTAATTCGGTCAGTATCCGCAAGGACGTAATCGAGGGCGCCGGTCATCGCTCGGCCGGCGCCTTCCTGTTGGGAACAACGATGACGGAGGAAGCGATGGATCATGTTGCGCTAGGCGGCGCGTTGAGCCGCGAACAGTTGAGAGGGTTGATCGAGTCCTCGGAACGCCCGCTCGTGACTGGTGCGCCGGATGTCGAGACCCAGCTGCAGCCGAACGGCATCGATCTCACCTTGCGCGAGGTGGCGCGGCATGAGGGCGGCGGGGTGATCGGTGTCGACAATGCCGATCGCGTGCTGCCGGAGCTCGAGCAGATCCCGTTTGATGACGACGGGTGGCTGGAGCTTCGCCCCGGCTTCTATCACATCATGTACAACGAGGTCGTCGACATTCCGGAGACGCTGATGGCGTTTGGCCGACCGCGCTCGAGCCTTAACCGATGCGGCGTGACGATCCATACCGCTGTTTGGGATGCCGGGTATACTGGCCGCTCGACATCGATGCTGGTGGTCCACAATCCGCAGGGGTTCCGCGTCCAGCGAAATGCGCGGGTGATGCAACTGGTGTTCTTCGGAATGTCAGAAGCGGCCGCGGAAGGATACCGCGGCCGCTATCAGGGTGAGAATATCGAGGGGTAGGGACGCTGCTAGCGCAGGTCCTTCCGGCGCGAGAAGATTGGCCGCTCGGGCGGAGCGCCGGGCACCGGGATCTGTGTGCGACGATGTTCGCGCTTCGCTGTCTCGTTGCAGCCCTCGACCGGGCAGAAGTAGATCAGCGTGTACTCCTCTTCGGTCTGGTCGCTGAAGCGCGACGGCCTGCCCAGCTTGCCACGCAGGCGCATGTCAACGTGGTGGTCGGGGCAGTCCGGAATCTCGGGCTCGTTCACGTTGCGACCGAGAAGGGTGTCCAAAAACGACGGCATCGGGTGCGCTCCAGGTGCGTTGAAAGCCAGTAGCCAACGTTCCTAGTATACGGGAAGATCGCGCGAGGGCAGGGGCGGCTCTTGCGAGGTACCGGTCGAGGCGAAAGGGAGTGGTATGAAGAAACAAGCGTTGCCGTCGGAGGTCTTCAACGAGATCGAAGCGGTGATCATGGAACGGTTCGCCGACGACTGGGCGATGGACAAGACACGGATGAACAACTTCCTGTCGGCGATGAACGGGATCATCCAGTCGTCCGACGGGGTCCACCTGATCGGCAAGCCGGAGACCGGTGACGCGGGGACGACGTTCAACCTGTGGGTGGAGTACCCGGTTGAGGATATGTGGGATGCCGATGACCTTGCGTACTCGATCTTCGGGCAGCTCGCCGAGGACATCTTCCTGGCGTCGCGCGAGATCGTCGAGGGCGGCGTGCGCTACCGGTTCCTGACGGGATCGATGGAGAACGGGTACCGGGGCAGCATCAACCTGACCGGTCCCCACGCCAAGGAATTCGTGAACATGTACCGGCTACGGGTGACGGAGGGACGACACTATCATGCATAACGGGGATGGGATCGAGGTCGACGTCAAGGGATTCGGCTGCGTCAAGGTCGAGGAGGGGCGGCGGCTTGTCCTCGGTCTCGAGGATGGCGGCGTCGATATCCTGCACCGCTGTGGCGGGAACGCGCGCTGCGCGACCTGCCGGGTCGAAGTGCTAGAAGGCGAGCCGACGCCGGTCACGCCATGGGAGGAAGAGCGGCTCTCGCGGCTGAAGAGCCGCAAGGACACGACGCGTCTCTCCTGCCAGATTCGCGTGCTCGAGCCGCTGTCGGTCGAGGTGGTGAATCACCTTTCCGAGCATCCGGAGATGGACGACCCGGGACCGCGGCCGATCGAGTGGCCGGCGGACCGCCCGCTGGAGCCAGAACCGTAGGCGGCGCACTGGGAGCGCGGGGCCGGACAGGGTATACTCTTCCCTGGTCGTGCTAGACGGGGAGTTGGCGGTGCCCTGCACCCGCAATCCGCCATAGCGGGGTTGAATCCCCTCTCGAGGTTCGGCTTTTCAGGACTGTACCGCTACGGGGTGTTGAACCTCAGGTCCCGCACGGCGGGGAACTGTGAACCTGGTCAGGGCCGGAAGGCAGCAGCCATAAGCGGCACTCTTCGGGTGATGTGGGGTTTCCTGAGGGGAGCTCACGAGCGGTCTCAAGCTGGACGGTTTGAATCGACAGAGGGTGCACGGCTTTCTTTGCACTGAACGCAAACACAAAACCGGCGGGCGATTCGCCCGCCGGTTTTGTGTTGTATCACCATGATGTGCGACGCGGTTCAGGTCAATGTCGCGCTAGATCGTCCCCCGGCGGGTTCGTCGTACAGGCCGGCGCTCCAGCTGCGAGGGGCGGTGGCCCGCCTTGCGACGTCGCTTCGCCTCGCGGTCCTGCGGCGCCTGCATGATGATGGCGACCGCGCTGGCGGCCAGCGCGAGCCACGAGAGCACGATCCAGACCGGGCGTCCGAAGGTTGCGGGGTCGATCTGGAGGACCCGGACGATCGTGAAGAAGAGCCCCAGCCCGGCAGGCCAGCCGAGCCACATCGCCGCCTTGCCGACGAACCGCTTGGAGTACGAGTTGCCGAACGGCGGCGACCATGGCCGGGCCGAATAGAAGCCAGACGCCAGGAGCACAATCGCGAAGACGACGATGCTCACCACAATGAACGGGTTCAGGACCTCATCGGCGGTCGGCCGCGTTGTTAGCCAGTCCATCGCTCCACCCCACGCAGGAGGTCACTAGACCTCGCCAAGCACCAGCGATCGCTTCACCTGCTCGATCGCCTCGGTGACCTTGATGTCACGCGGGCAGGCGTCGGTGCAGTTGAAGACCGTGCGGCAACGCCACACCCCAGAGCCGGTATTCAGGATCCGCAAGCGCTCGCCCGCACCCTGGTCGCGGCTGTCGAAGATGAATCGGTGCGCGTTCACGATCGCGGCCGGGCCGACGAACTCGTCGTTCGTCCACGTGATCGGGCACGAGGTGGTGCAGGCCGCGCAGAGAATGCACTTCGTCGTGTCGTCGAAGATGGCGCGATCCTCGGGCGACTGCAGTCGCTCGCCGGAGGCCGGAGCATCGTCGGCGATCAGGTACGGCTTCACGGACTTGTAGGCATCGAAGAACTTCTCCATGTCGACCAGGAGATCCTTCTCGACATGGAAGCCGAGCAGCGGCTCCAGCGTCACGCGCTTGCCCAAATCCTTCATCAGGACCTTGCAGGCAAGGCGGTTTCGGCCGTTGATGCGCATCGCGTCGGAGCCGCAGATGCCATGGGCGCAGGAGCGGCGATAGGTGAGGGTGCCATCCTGGTACCACTTTACCTGGTTCAGCGCGTCCAGCACGCGGTCGGTGCCCTCGACCTCGACGTTGTATTCCTCGAAGTGGGCCTTCTGGTCCGTCTCCGGGTTGAACCGCTTGATACGAAGGGTGACCTGCATCCTGCTCCCTCTCCTGTTGTTCTCGACCCACCCGCCGCCGCGCGGCGTCGTCCTAGTATTTTCTCTCTTTTGGCTCAAAACGGGTAATGGTCACCGGCTTGTAATCCGTCCGAATCCCGGCCGGACCCCTGGCGATCATCGTGTGCTTGAGCCAATTGACGTCGTCCCGTTTCTGGAAGTCGTTTCGGAAGTGGGCGCCACGGCTTTCCTGCCGGGCAAGGGCACCATGGGCCATCACCTCGGCGACGTCCAGCATGTGCTCCAGTTCCAACGCCTCCATCAAATCCGTGTTGTAGATCCTGCCTTTGTCTCCCACTGTAACACGGGAATAGGCGTCCTTGAGCCCTTTCAGATGCTCCAATGCATGGCGGATTCCGACCTCGTCACGGACCACCGACATGTTGTCCGTCATCTCCTGCTGCATGGACGAGCGGATGGTGGCGGCACGTTCACCGCCGGTGCCATGGAGCATGGTGTCGATGCGCTCCTCGACGTACGCGGACGGGTTCTTGGGCAGGTCGACGAACTCCAGCGTCCGGAGGTCCTGGATGGTCTGCTTTCCGGCCCGGCGCCCGAATACGACGAGCTCTAGCAGCGAGTTCGTACCGAGCCGGTTCGCCCCATGGACGGAGACGCAGGCCGCTTCACCGGCGGCATACAGGCCGGGGATGACGGTCCCTTGTCCGTCCCTGATCGCCTGGCCGTCGACGTTCGTCGGGAGACCACCCATCGTGAAGTGGGCCGTGGGTTGGATCGGGATGCCCTCTTTGGTCGGTTCAACGCCCAGATAGACGCGCGCGAAATCGGTCACGTCGGGCAGCTTCGCCTCGATCACCTCGGGCGGGAGGTGCGAGATGTCGAGCAGGACGTAGTCCTCGCCGTTGATGCCTCGTCCCTCGTGGATCTCTTGCCAGATGAAGCGCGACATCATGTCGCGCGGGGCAAGGTCCTTCATCGTCGGCGCGTAACGCGCCGCGAAGCCCTCGCCGTCGTTGTTCCGGACGATGCCGCCCTCGCCGCGCGCCGCCTCGGAGACGAGGATGCCGAGCTTGCGCAAGCCCGTCGGGTGGAACTGCAGGAACTCCATGTCCATCAGCGGCACGCCACGACGGTACGCGACGCCAATGCCGTCGCCGGTGCTGGCGAGGGCGTTCGAGGTGATCTTGTAGACGCGACCGGCCCCTCCGGTGGCGATGATCACGGCCCGCGCCTGGATGACGTGCAACTCGCCGGTTTTCAGCTCGTACGTCACGACGCCGGCGCACTGTCCGTCGTCGGTGAACATCAGGTCGACAAGGTGGTGCTCGTCGAAGAAGTTCACCCTGTGCTTGATGCTGTTCTGGTAGAGCGTTTGCAGGATCATGTGGCCTGTGCGGTCGGCGGCGTAGCAGGCGCGGCGCACCGGGCCTTCGCCATGGGCGCGTGTATGGCCGCCGAATCGGCGCTGGTCGATCTTGCCCTCCGGCGTGCGGTTGAAGGGAAGCCCCATGTGCTCCAGCGAGATCACCGCCTCGATCGCGTCCTTGACGAGGATCTCGGCGGCATCCTGGTCGACGAGGTAGTCGCCGCCCTTCACCGTGTCGTACATGTGCCATTCCCAGTGGTCTTCCTCGGTGTTGCCAAGGGAGGCGGCGATCCCGCCCTGGGCGGCGCCGGTATGGGAGCGCGACGGGAACAGCTTTGTCACGCAGGCGATATGCGCGCCGCTATCGGCGAGCTGGATGGCGGCGGCCAGGCCAGCGCCGCCTGCCCCGACGACAACGGCGTCGTATCGGTGAAACGCCATGGGGAAAACTCCAGTCCTGTGCATCCGCAATACGGATCGGTCACTCCTGTCATTCTGCCAGCGTCGTGCGACCGTGGACGAGACACGTTTGGGCGGTTTTCGGGGCTTAAATGCGACGGCGCCACGCCCAGGTGAGGACGTGGCGCCGTGCTGGCCGAGTGGAGTGCGCTAGTACTTGCGCTCCTTCGGCTCGAACCTCGTAATGACGATCGGCTTCTTCTCGATCCTCATCGCGCCGGCATCGTCGCGGTAGAGGAGGGTGTGCGCGAGCCAGTTCTTGTCGTCGCGGTCCTGGTAGTCCTCGCGGTAGTGAGCGCCACGGCTCTCCTTGCGGGCGATTGCGCCTTCGACGATCGCGTCCGCGCAGTCGAGCATATTGCGAAGCTCCATAACCTCCAGCAGGTCCATGTTGTAGGTGCTGCCGTGGTCCATGATGGCGACGTTGTCGTACGCCGCCCGGAGCTCCGCGAGGCGTGCCTTGGCCTCCTGCATGCCCTTTTCGTCGCGGACGACGGACACGTTGTCCATCATGATGTCCTGCATGCCCTTGCGGATATCGGCGGCACGCTCGCCGGACGTGCGGGACTTGAGCGTCGCGATCTGCTCACGGGCGCGATCCTCGACGTTCTCCGGCAGCGTCGGGAAGTCTCGCGTCTTGATGTCTTCCAGCATCTTGCGCCCGGCCCGGCGACCAAAGACGACGAGGTCGACCAGCGAGTTCGTGCCGAGCCGGTTCGCGCCGTGGACCGAGACGCACGCGGCTTCACCGGCGGAGTAGAAGCCAGGAACGACCGTGCCGCTCGGATCGGTGATGACCTGGGCATCGACGTTCGTCGGCAGGCCGCCCATGGCGTAGTGGGCGGTCGGCTGGATCGGCACGCCTTCCTTCTTTGGCTCGACGCCGAGGTAGACGCGCGCGAAGTCCGTGATGTCGGGCAGTTTCTCGTCGATCACTTCCGGCGGGAGGTGCGAGACGTCGAGCAGGACGTAGTCCTTGCCGTCGATGCCGCGCCCTTCCTTCACTTCCTGGTAGATGAAGCGGGACATCATGTCGCGCGGCGCGAGGTCCTTCATCGTCGGCGCGTAGCGAGCCGCAAAGGCTTCGCCCTCGCTGTTGCGCACCACGCCGCCCTCACCGCGAGCAGCCTCCGAAAGGAGGATGCCCAGCTTGTAGAGGCCGGTCGGATGGAACTGGTACATCTCCATGTCCATCAACGGCACGCCGCGCCGCCAGGCGAGGGCCACGCCGTCGCCCGTGCCGGCAAGGGCGTTGGACGTCACGCGGAAGACGCGGCCGAAGCCGCCGGAGGCAATCAGCACCGTCTTGGCGTGAATGGTATGCAGCTCGCCGGTCTTGATCTCGTACGTCACCACACCGGCGCACTCGCCGTCGTCCGTGAAGATGAGATCGACGAGATGGTGCTCGTCGAAGAAGTTGACGTTGTGCTTGATGCCCTGCTGGTACAGGGTCTGGATGATCATGTGGCCGGTGCGGTCGGCGGCGTAGCAGGCGCGGCGCACCGGGCCTTCGCCGAAGTTGCGGCTATGTCCACCGAACCGCCGCTGGTCGATCTTGCCTTCGGGGGTGCGGTTGAACGGCAGGCCCATGTGCTCGAGCTCGTAGACCGCGTCGATGGCCTCGCGCGCGAGCACCTCGGCGGCGTCCTGGTCGACGAGGTAGTCACCGCCCTTGACGGTGTCGTACATGTGCCATTCCCAATGGTCTTCTTCGGTGTTTCCGAGGGCCGCGCCGATGCCACCCTGGGCCGCCCCGGTATGGGACCGGGTGGGATACAGCTTGCTGACGACCGCGATGTTCGCCTTTCCCGCAAGCTGGATTGCCGCCATGAGGCCCGCGCCGCCGGCGCCGACGACGACCGCGTCGTAACGGTGATACGCCATCAAGTTGCTCCTTTAGAACCGTCCCGAGAGACCCGATGTGGGAACTTCTAGGTTATTCTGCCACGCACTCCGGCATTCAGAAAGGGAGAAAAGCCGCCGCGACGCGGTTCCCGGTGCCGCAATCGACGGTATACTCCCAGCGATGACGTGAGAGACAGCGATCACGCCCGCCACGCCCCTGCGCGCCGGCGACGCGACGTTGTGCGCCCCGGAGGATCCCTCGTGCCGCGAACCACCCTACCAGCCGTCGCCGATGTCCTGAACCTGTCCGAGTCATACCTGGAGCCGATCGTTGCGTTGACCACCCGCCTGACCGAGGTGCCGGCGCCGACGAATGACGAGGGTGACCGCGCCGTAGCCCTGCGCGCCGAGCTGGAGGCGTTGGGCTATGAGGGCATCACAGTCGATGACCTGCACGATGTCACCGCGCGCATCCCTGGCGAGGACTCGTCGCGGGCGCTGCTGGTTGCGGCGCATATCGACACGGTGTTTCCGCGCGGTACGGACCTGACGGTGCGGCGGGAGGGCGATACGCTGCACGCCCCGGCGGTCGGTGACAACACGGTGGCGGTTGCATCGGTCGCGATGCTGCGCAAGGCCTTCTCGGACCTTGGCGTGACTCCGGCGGTTGACATCGTCGTTACCGGCAACGTGGGTGAGGAAGGGCTCGGCGACCTGCGCGGCATGCGGGCGGTCGTCGATGCGCTTCCCGACATCGCCGGGGCAATCGCGGTGGAGGGGCATCTCCTTGGCCGCATCACGCACCGCGCCGTCGGCAGCAAGCGGCTGAAGGTGACGGTCACCGGCCCGGGCGGCCATAGCTGGGGCAAGGCGGGCGAGCCGAGCGCGATCCATCACCTCGCGAAGATCATCGCCCGGCTGGACGATATCCCGCTGCAGGAGAACCCGAAGACCTCGTTCAACGCGGGGCTCTTCCATGGCGGCATCTCGGTGAACACCATCGCGCCAGAGGCGACGGCGGTGCTGGACATGCGCTCGACCAGCGCCGAGGCACTTGCTGATCTCGTCGCCGAGGTTGAGCGGGTGATCGACATGCCGGCGCCGGCGGGTATCTCCGTGCAGGTCGAGGTAGTGGGGGACCGCCCGGCCGGCGAGCTGCCGCGCAACGAGGGCCTGGCCCCGATTGCCGACGGCGTGCTGCGCGAGATGGGCTTCGACGTGCATTACGACGCATCAAGCACCGATGCGAACGTGCCGATCAGTCGCGGGATCCCGGCCGTCTGCATCGGCCTCACGACCGGCGCGAACGCTCACCGTAGCGATGAGTTCATCAATATCTCTCCGCTGGTCAAGGGCTTCGCCCAGCTCGTCCTCACGACGCTGCGCTCCGCCGAGGCGCTCAAGGGGCGGTAAAATCAAGACACCAACCGATACTGCCGGGGACGTCCCGGCCTGGAAAGCATCACTCGTGTCCGAATCCAAATCTCCCGCGGCGAACGTGGGTGAATACGTTGCCCTCGATATCGAAGCGACTGGCCTGAACCCGGCGGTCGATGAGGTGATCGAGGTGGCTGTCATCGTCTTTGACGCCGAGCGCGAGATCGCCCGGTTCTCCCAGACGGTGAAGCCGAAGCGTGCCGTGTCGCAAGACATCCTGCGCCTGACCGGGCTCTCGCAAGATGTGCTCGACATGAGCCCGACCTTCGAGGAGATCAAGGGCGAGCTGTCCAGCCTTATCGGGTCTCGCCCGATCGTTGGCCACAATGTCTCCTACGACATCGCCGTGCTCGCGAGCGGCGGCCTGAAGCTGCCGAACCGGCAGGTGGACACCTACCGGCTGGCGACGGCGATCCTGCCCGATCTCCCGAATTACCAGCTTGGCACCATCGCCGAGATCCTCGGACATGACCTTCCGGCGGAGAAGCGTCACCGCGCCTTCGCCGACACCAGCGCAACGATGTACATCTTCCGGGAGCTGCTCAAGCGCCTGGAGCAGTACGACGCGGCGACGCTGAACCAGGTGGCGATGTTCGCGCGGGCCGCGAAGTGGCCGGAAGCGACCGTGTTCGAAGGAGCGGCTCGCGAGATGCGCGAGATGCCGCTGTTCGGCGGCGATCGGCCAGCGACCGTGCCGATGGAATTGATGTTCCTCGCGTCGCGTGACCGGCCGGAGCCGTTGCGGCCGACAGGGGCAGACGACCCCGTGGACCTCGACCGGCTCGGCCGGCTGCTTGGCGACGAGGGACCGTTGTCCCGTGTGCTGGAGGGGTATGAGTCGCGCCCGACGCAGGCGACGATGGCTCGCCGCGTGGCGGAGTCCTTCAACAACGACACGAATTTACTTGTTGAGGCAGGAACCGGTACCGGCAAAAGCCTGGCGTACCTCCTGCCATCGGCGATCTTTGCGCTCACGCGCGGCGAACGGGTTGTCGTGAGTACGGCGACGATCGCGTTGCAGGACCAGCTCTACCGCAAGGACCTGCCAGACGTGCACACCGCACTCGTCGAGGCCGGGTTCACCAACGAGCTCCATGTCGCCGTCATGAAGGGGCGCCAGAACTACCTCTGCCTCAAGCAGTGGTTCGCGCACCAGAATGACGCGATCGAGGACGAGGCCGATGCCTCGTTGCGGGCGAAGATCCTGCTCTGGCTGCCGCAGACGGAGTCCGGCGACCGCGCGGAGCTGCGGCTGACCACCGAGGAGGAGCGGCACTGGCGCAAGTACGCATCCGAACGCGGACGCTGCACTCCCGGACGCTGTCCCTATGCCGCGAGCAACCAGTGCTTCTTCCATCGCGCGCGGCACAACGCGATGCACGCGCACATCGTCATCGCGAATCATTCGCTGGTGCTTTCCAACGCGGCTGAGGGTCGTGTGTTGCCGTCGTTCGAGCGGTTGGTCGTCGATGAGGCGCATCACCTGGAGGACGAGGCGACGCGCCAGCTCAGCTTTGTGGTTGACCGCGCCTCGTTGGAGGATGCGGTCAAGACCCTGGTGCGGAGCGAAGGCGCGGTCAACAGCGGCGCCATCCCGGTCTCCGCAGCGGTGCTTTCCAAGCTGTCGGACAAGGTCGCGATCAAGCACACCGACAAGGCGCGGAACCTGACCACCGATGCGGTGGAGTCCTTTCCGTTGATGACGAACCTCGCCGGGGAGCTCTTTACCCGGCTCGGGATGCTCGTCGGCAAGCCGTCGTTCGGCGGTGGAGGCGGTTACGCGCAGTCGCAACGCATCACGGCCGCGATGCGTGACCAGGGCCGGTTCGTGGATGCCGCACTCATCTGGGACGAGCTGGAAGGCAAGCTGCGAGCGCTCGTCGAGACCGGCGCCTGGTTCCTCCAGGTGCTGGATGAGGTCTCGTTGCCGAACGATGATACGCACCCACTGGTCGTGCAACGCGATGACGCCGTGGTCGAGCTGATGACCGGCGTCGACCAGCTGAGCGACATCCTGCGGATGCTGGACGAGGTCTTCGGGGACCTGCAGGAGTCGAAGGTCTACTGGGTGCAGCGCTCCGGCCAGATGGGCCTGATCTCGCTCAACGGCGCGCCGCTCGATGTGAGCGTCCTGCTGAACCAGTATGTGTACGGCAGCCTGCGCTCGGTGATCATGACGTCGGCGACGATGACGATCGACGGCTCGTTCGACTTCATTGCCGAACACCTCGGGCTGCAGAACGCGAAGGTGCTGGATCTCGGCTCGCCGTTCGACCATGAGCGCTCGACGCTCGTGTTCGTGCCGGAAGACATCCCGGAGCCGAACGACCCGCGCTTCGGCTCGACCATGGCGGACGTGCTTGCCGACACGCTCATCGCGACGCATGGCCGTGGCCTGGTGCTGTTCACCAGCCACCGCGCGCTGCGCGAGGCCCGGAACGCGCTGAAGGGGCCGCTTGAGGAGCACAACATCGTCGTGCTCGGGCAAGGTATCGACGGGAGCACGCGCAACCTGATCGAGCGCCTGCGGACAGAGCAGGGAACGGTCGTGTTCGGGACGTCGTCGTTCTGGGAGGGCGTCGATGTGGTCGGTGACGCGCTCAGCGTCCTCATCATCACGAAATTCCCGTTTGCCGTGCCATCCGACCCGATTTTCGAGGCCCGTAGCGAGCTCTACGACAACCCGTTCATGGAGTTGTCGCTACCGCTGGCGGTGCTGAAGTTCAAGCAGGGATTCGGCCGACTGATCAGGACGGCCCAGGATCGCGGTATCTGCGTTATCCTCGACAGGAGAGCGATATCGAAACGCTATGGATCGACGTTCATCCAGTCGTTACCGCCCACGAACGTGACGGTCGGGTCGGCCTACGACTTGCCGGATACCGCCGCGCGTTGGATCGGCGCGTCGTCGTCGTGACCGCAGGGATGCGAGGAGTCTCCACATGCAGCAGCTCATGAACCCGGATATCGACCGCAATATCGCGATGGACCTGGTGCGCTGCACCGAGGCGGCAGCGCTCATGGCGTCGCGCTGGATGGGTCGCGGCGAGAAGGAGATGGCGGACCAGGCCGCCGTCGACGCGATGCGCACGATGCTGAACCAGATCGACATGGATGCTGTCGTGGTGATTGGCGAAGGCGACAAGGACGAGGCGCCAATGCTCTACACGGGCGAGCGCCTGGGAACCGGGAAGGGGCCGCAGGTCGATATCGCGGTCGACCCGGTGGAGGGCACGCGCCTGCTCGCGCACGGGCAGCCGAACGCAACGTGCGTCATCGCCGTCGCCGAGCGCGGGGCCTTCTATGGCTGGCAGGACATCGCGTACATGGAGAAGATCGCCGTGGGGCCACGCTCGGCCGGTGCGATCGATATCACGAAGTCGCCCGCCGAGAACCTGGATGCCGTCGCGCAGGCGAAGGGCATGAACGTCAGCGACCTGACCGTGGTCATCCTTGACCGGCCGAGACACGAGACGCTGATCCACGACGTCCGGGAGGCCGGGGCCCGCATCAAGCTCATCACGGACGGCGACGTCGCGGGCGCGCTGATGGCGACGCTGCCGGAAACCGGCATCGATGTGCTCATGGGTATCGGTGGGGCGCCGGAAGCCGTGATCACCGCGGCGGCGTTCAAGGCGTTCGGCGGCGACATGCAGACGCGTCTCTGGCTGCGCAACGACGACGAGCGCCGGATTGCCGAGGACCGGAACATCGACGTCGCCAAGGTGTTCACGATCGACGATCTCGTGCAGGGACAGGACGTCCTGTTCGCGGTGACGGGTATCACCGACGGGGAGCTGCTGGAGGGCGTGAAATACGTTCATGGCGGCGCGAACACGCACTCGATGGTGATGCGCTCGGCCAGCGGCACGATCCGCTGGATCGAGTCGTTCCACCGCATTTCCAAGCTCGAAAGCCTTCGCCGCGCGACCTCTGGCCAGTAGGCGGCCGACCCGGAATGGATGCGATGGCGAGCAGGGGAGCGGTACATTGACGTTCGTAGCGGCAGATGCTACGATTCCCACTGTACCAATGACGAGATACGTCCAACCCCTGCTCGTCGCGTCACCCTCTCTACCCAGTACCATGTCCAAACGGTGACGAAACCTTTCCTCCGGACATCCCGATGGAGCCTGTCCAGGCCACATCGCGTGGAAGCACCACTGGATCCCATCCAGCAGTTGCCCTCATGGAGTAAACCCGATCGGCCCAGATGAAGAGAAGACGGGCCTACCTATCGCTTCAGGACGCGCGATCGTGCGTCGCCACGACCACCTCGCTCCGCTGAAAAACTCACACCTATTGTCATGTGCACGCACTCTCGCGTGCCGATGGAGACCTTGGGAGGTATCCACTTGGCTGTCGATGATCTCGTAACGCAGGAAAACCAGGAAGACGCCGGGGAGAAACCGGCTCGCCGCACTCGCACCGTGCGCGCGCGCCGCAAGACCGACGACGCCGCCCGCCCGGCAGAGGCCACGGAGACTGCCACGGCGGTGCAGGAGATCGCGGCAGAGAACGCCGTCGATGCTTCCGCGTCCGTTGCGGCCGACGATGCCGCGGCCAGCGCGCCCGCTCCAGAGGCGCCGGCTGAGGTGTCCGCCGAGGCCAGCGGTCCCGTGCAGGAAAACGGCCAGACGGACAATGCGCAGGGCCAGGGTCGCAAGAACCGCAATGCCAACCAGCGCAAGCGCCGCAACAAGGGCGAGCAGAACGGCCAGCAGGATCAGCAGGCCAGCAACCGCAAGCCCGAGCAGCAAAGCAACCGCCTGACCGTTGCCCAGCTCGACGCCAAGGAAGATGCGGAGCTCTTCGACCTCGCCCGCGAGCTTGGCGTTTCTGGCTACATGCGGATGCGCAAGCCGGACCTGATCACCAAGCTGCTCCAGGCGCAAACCGAGCGGGACGGCCATATCTTCGGCGATGGCGTGCTGGAGATCATCGAGGACGGTTTCGGCTTCCTCCGTGGCGAGCGGTTCCTGCCTGGTCCGGACGACATCTACGTTTCCCAGTCGCAGATTCGCCGCTTCGGTCTCCGCACCGGTGACCGCGTCAGCGGCCAGGTTCGCCCGCCGAAGGACAACGAGAAGTTCTTCAGCCTCCTGCGCGTCGAGGCGGTCAATGGCGAGGATCCGGAGACGGCTCGTCGTCGACCGGCGTTCGACAAGCTGACGCCAATCTTCCCGCTCGAGCAGATCCATCTCGAGACGACGCCGAACGTGCTCGCGACGCGCCTGCTCGATCTCGTCGCCCCGATCGGTCGCGGCCAGCGCGGTCTGATCGTCTCGCCGCCGAAGGCAGGCAAGACGCTGCTTCTCAAGTCGATTGCCAACGGCATCACGACCAACAATCCGGATATGCACCTTATGGTCTGCCTCATCGGTGAGCGACCGGAAGAGGTGACCGATATGCGCCGGTCGGTCGATGGCGAAGTTATTTCGTCGACGTTCGACGAGCCCGTCGAGGACCACACCAAGGTCGCGGAGATGGCGCTGGAGCGCGCCAAGCGCCTTGTCGAGGCCGGCCGTGACGTGACGATCCTGCTGGACTCGATTACCCGTCTCGCCCGCGCTTACAACCTCGCGGTTCCGCCGAGCGGACGCACGCTGTCGGGTGGTATCGACCCGGTGGCGCTTTACCCGCCGAAGCGCTTCTTCGGCGCGGCCCGCAACATCGAGGGTGGCGGCTCCCTGACGATCGTCTCCACTTGCCTGATCGACACCGGCAGCCGTATGGATGACGTGATTTACGAGGAGTTCAAGGGCACCGGTAACATGGAGCTCCACCTCGACCGCAAGCTGGCCGAGCGCCGCATCTACCCGGCTATCGACATCCAGCGCTCTGGTACGCGTCGCGAGGAGCTGCTCCTCGGCGACACCGTGCTGAAGCAGGTCTGGACCATGCGCCGAATGGTGTCCGTCCTCGGCGGCAGCGAAGGCACGGAGGCCCTGTTGGGGCGTCTTGCCAAGACGAAGGCGAATACGGAGTTCCTGGAGTCGTTGACCAGCGGCGTCTAGCGACGATCCAAAGAGAATCGGAGAACAAAGGACCCGCAGCAATGCGGGTCCTTTGTCGTGTGCCGTCGCATTGAAGGGCTCTCGGAGCTCTATCCGACTCCAGCCCTTGAGGCTACTTCTCCGTCGTTCGATCACAGGTGTATTGACAAAACTAAAACCTATACTGTAAGTTTTGTTTATGGCCGGAACCAAAGGCGCCATGAGGTCCGGCAACGACCGTTCGCGATACCGATCGAGCTACGGAGATGACTATGGACAGGTACGGTTCCCCACGACGGCGATTCTCTCTCGCCGGCTTCCTGTTTCTCTCGTTGATGATGACGTTCGGCGGTAGCCGAGCGCTGGCGCAGGACGCCACGCCGACTTCCGACACGATGCCGAGCTGCACGACCGCACTGGGCATCGGCAATGATGGTGACGCGTGTGTGAGCGTCGTGCATGCGTCGCCGGACGCCCCGCTGGTCGACATCTACGTCGACGGCGAGCGCGCGTTGACGGGCCTCGGTTTCGGGTGGTGGTCCGGTTGGATCGCGCTTCCCGCTGGTGAGCATCGCGTCCAGGTAACGGCGACCGGCACCGCGGCCGATGCCGCCGTTATCGATGCCACGCTGGACCTTGAGTCCGGCATGGCATATCAGGTAGCGGCGACCGGATTCGTCGCCGAGATCGCGCCTCAGGTGTACGCCGCTGACTTCAGCGAGCTGGCGGGCGACACGGCTCGCGTTCGAGCGGTCCACACCGTTCCGGATGCCCCGGCGGTCGACATCGCCCTTGCCGGCGGTGACGTGCTGGTGAGCGGGCTCGAGTTCCCGAATGCCAGCGATTACATCGAAGTCCCGGCGGGAACGTATGACCTCGAGATCCGCGTTGCGGGCACCCAGGATGTCGTCCTCCCGCTCCCGGGCGTCGAACTGAGTGGCGGCACTGTCTACGATGTCTATGCGATCGGCACGGCTGCCGATGGCCAGATCTACCCGTTCGTGATCCCGTCCCAGATGGCGGCCCCGTCAGCTGACACCATGGCGACGGCGGCTGCTCCGGCCTGCGCGGTTGTGCTGGGTATCGGCACCGAGATGGATTCCTGCGTCAACGTGATTCATGCTTCCCCGGATGCCCCGGCGGTCGACGTTTGGGTGAACGGCACACCGGCGCTGCAGGGAGTGGCATTCGGTGACTTCTCCGGCTGGATCGCCCTCCCGGCTGGCGACTACCAGATCCAGGTGACCCCGGCTGGTCAGGGCGTTGAGACAGCAGTGATTGACGCGACCGTGACGGTTGAAGCCGGCATGGGGTACCACATCGCCGCGACCGGCACCCTTGCCGACATCGCGCCGCAGATCTACCCGGCTGACCTCTCGATGACAGAGGACGGCAATGCGCGGGTTCGCGTGATCCACGCGTCGCCGGACGCTCCGGCGGTCGATGTCGCCCTTGCGGGTGGTGACGTGCTGATCTCGAACCTGGCCTTCCCGAACGCGAGCGACTTCATCCAGGTCCCGGCGGGCACGTACGATCTCGAAGTCCGTCCAGCGGGCACCACCGATGTCGCGCTGCCGCTGCCCGGCGTGGCGCTGGAAGCGAACATGGTCTACGACGTGTTCGCAATCGGCCAGCTCTCCGACGGCTCCCTGACCGTGCTGGTCATCCCCTCGATGACGGCTCACGGCGAGTAAGCCCCGTTACAACGTCAACAGGAAGGGAAACGCACCGCCAAAGCTGGCGGTGCGTTTCCCTTCTCCGTGTCCGAGGATATCCGGTCGCAGGTGGTTGTCGTTAAGGATTCACAATGGCGACCGGGACGTGGATGCGCTTGCGCTCTTCCGGCGCGTCCATCGTTTCGGTCATGAAGACGTACGTCTTCTCCGGGTTCGTGGACGCGGCGGAGTGGTTCCCGTCCTTGTCCATCGCGACGATGTTCATCTCGCTGGCGTAGGGGTCGTCGAGCGCTTCGAGGTCCTTCATCGCCTGGTGGAGGGCCTCCTCGAGCGACATCCCGAAGCGCATGAACATCACGACGCTGTGTGCCGTCAGCGCGCGCTGCGCCATCTCGCCGCGTCCGGTGCAGCCAGCCGCGCCCCAGCGATTGTCGGCGTAGTTGCCGGCTCCGATGATCGGCGAGTCGCCCATGCGCCCGGGGTACTTCCACGCCCAGCCAGAGGTGCTGACGCCGGTCGCGATATTGCCCTCACGGTCTCGGGCGATGAAGTTGACCGTCCCATGAGGAATCTCGTCGAGGCCGGCGATCTCCGGGTCCTGCGCCGTGGAGGCGACCATCTCGCGGATGCGACCCAGGTAAGAGCTGTCCCGATCCTCGGCGTCGTCGAGACGTTCTTTCCAGATGGCCTCGGCTTCTGGCGTCAGCAAATCCTTCGGCTCAAGGCCGACCTCTGACGCGAGCCGCGCCGCGCCTTCGCCGCCAATCAGGACATGCGGCAGGGTATTCATCACTTCCCGTGCAAGCCGGGCAGCGTCCTGATAGCCCTTCAGCGCGCCAACGGCCCCCGCCCGGAGGCCCTTGCCGTCCATGACGCTGGCGTCCAGCTCGACTTCGCCGAGCAGGTTCGGCAGGCCGGAGAAGCCGACGGTATGGTCCTCCGGGTTCGCCTCAACCAGCTCGCAGCCCTTGACGACCGCGTCGACGGCCGAGCCACCGCTGCGGAGAATCTCCATCGCCGCCGGCAGCCCGATCGCCCCGTTATGGGAGGCGATGATGATGGCGTCGCTCATACTGCCAGCGCCGCCTTCACGTCGAATCCGACGCCTTCAAGGGCCTGGTCGATCTCCTTCGCGGAGGGCTCGATCAGGATGGTGTTGCCGATGACCAGCGTCGGGACGTTTGGCCGACCCGTCAGCTGCATCATCTCCTGCTTGCGCTCGTCGTCCGCCTCGACATCGTACTCGGTCCATTCGACACCAAGTCGTTCGAGACGAAGTCGGGCACGCGTGACGTCCGGGCAGAAGCGCTCGCGGGCGTACATGATGATCTCGGGCATCTCCTGGGACATGCATGACTCCTGTGGTTGAAGCGTGGATCTAGCCTGCCAGAGCCCTGGCGAGCTCGTCTGAATCGTAGCGGGGGAGCGGGGAATCCGCTCCTTGCCGGTTGATCGTGCAGCCTTCGGCCGCATCCGTCAACACGCCAATCTGTGCAATCGCGATGCCACTTTCCGCGAGCGCTTCGCGAAGGGTGAGCTCGCTGCCGGGGCGGGCGGCAATGAGGAGCGCGCCTGAACTGAGGAGACCGAGCGGGTCGAGATCGAGCGCCTGGGTGATCGCCACGGTCTCCGGAAGAATCGGAATGGCTTCCCGGTTGACCCGCGCGCCAAGACCCGATGCCTCGGCAATCTCGTGGATGGCGGTTGAGATACCGCCTTCCGTCGGGTCGTGCAGTGCGGTGACGACTCCGGTGGCAAGCGCGAGCGCAGCATCGCGGGTCACCGAAATGCCTGGATTCGCCAACAACCCTGTTGCGGCCCCCACAACCTCGTCGCCGATAAGCGGCCGCAATTGGTCATCCAGCTCAGCCGCAAGGAGAGCGGTGCCCTCGATGCCGGCGGCCTTGGTGACGTAAAGCTCATCGCCGGCGGACGCCTCGCCCGGCTTGAGCAGTCCGTGGTCGCCAGCCCTGCCGAGCAGCGTACCCACGAGAATCGGCCGGTCGAGGCCGATGGTGATCTCTGTATGCCCGCCGATGAGCATGATGCCCTCGGCCACGCACGCGTCCCGCAGGTCCGCGAATAAGCTCTCGACCAGCTCGGGCGTCGTTGTGTGTTCGGCAAGCAGGCCGACGACGGTCATCCAGGCCGGGATGCCGCCCATGCAGGCGATGTCGTTGGCGTTGACGGAGACGAGATAGCGCGCGGCGTCGGCGCTGGCGAAGGTGATGGGGTCGGATTTGACGATGACTGTCTCGCCACCGATATCGATTGCGGCGGCGTCGAACCCGTAGGACGCCTGAACCACGACCGAGTCGTCTGTCGGCGTGCGATACGTCGAGATCAGTCGCTGCAGCATCTCGCCAGGGAGCTTTCCAGCCGGCAGGGGAGAGGACACGCGCGACTCCTACGCTTCGTCGCTCCGGGAGAGCTCGCTGATCCGCAGCTCCGCGTCGGCGATGAGCTTGCGCGTCTGCTCAATCAGGTTTGACCCGTCGCGATAGCGCTCGATCGAGTCCTCGAGCGAAAGCGTGCCGCCCTCGAGCTCCTGCACGATTGTACGGATCTTCTCAAGCGCCTCTTCGAACGAGATGTCGGTCTTCTGGGCCGTGTCCTGGGTCATGCGTCGTCTCCTGAGGGCGAGAGGGAATCGGTATTGGGGTGTGTACTCGTGACGCTGGCAACGAAGCGGCCATCGTGCAGATGCGCGGTAATCGGGTCGCCGGGCCGTACATCGTTGATGCTGCGCACCGGTTTCCGGGTGCCGTCGAACTCGACAAAGGCATAGCCGCGCTCGAGCAGCCCCTGCGGACTTAGCGCGGAGAGCAGCTCGGCCATGGCGGAGGACTCCCTCCGGCAGGTCGCCAGGCGATGGTCCATCGCGAGTCGCAGACGATCCTGCAGCAGGGCGATGTCGCGGTCGAGATGCTCGATACCACCGCGCGGTGAGACGCGGATAAGGCGCTCGCTGAGGTCGTCGATGCGTTGCAACGCCCGGTCGATCGTCTCGGCGATCAGCACGGAGAGCCGTGCCTGGATCTCCTCCAGCGCGCCGTCGATTTGGGTGATATCCGGAACCGCCATCTCGGCCGCAGCGGAGGGCGTTGGGGCGCGCTGGTCGGCAACGTCATCAGCGAGCGTCCAGTCGGTCTCGTGACCGACCGCCGAGATGATCGGCACCCGGCAGGCATAGATGGCGCGCACCACACGCTCGTCGTTGAAGGCCCACAGATCCTCCAGCGACCCGCCACCTCGGCCAATGATGATCACGTCCGGATCGGCCTCGTCCTGGATGCGGCTGAGCGCCTCGCAGATCGACGCGGGCGCGGTCTCGCCCTGGACCGTGCACGGCGACAGGATCAGCTCGGCGAGCGGGAAGCGACGGGCCACGACATGCTGGATGTCGTGCCAGACAGCGCCCGTCGCGGAGGTCACCACGCCGATGCGGCGCGGAGCGACCGGGAGAGGGCGTTTGCGCGTCGGCTCGAAGAGTCCCTCCGCCTCAAGGCGTTGGCGCAGTTCTTCCAGCTTCAGCTGAAGCGCGCCGGTTCCCTGCGGCTGGAGGACGTCGACCTGCAGCTGAACCTCACCGCGTGGCTGATAGACCGTGACGTTGCCATGGGCAATCACGCGATCGCCTTCCCGCGGGACCATGCGTTGACGTTGCAAGGCATGCCGCCACATGACAGCGCGGAACTGCGACTGGTCGTCCTTCAGCGAAAAGTACGCATGCCCGGAACGGGCGATGGTGAGATTCGAAATCTCACCATCCACCCAAAGGTTCTGGAGATCGTCGTCATCCTCGATGATCCCCTTCAGGATCGTGGTGAGGTGACTGATGGAGAGGATTTGGCCGATCACTCGAGGTCGTCCGCCGGCACCACCCGCAGCAGCGGCGAACCGTATTCGACCGGCTGGGCATTCTGGACGAGCGCCTCGACGATCACACCGGCGTGGTCGGCGGTGATCTCGTTCATGATCTTCATTGCCTCGATGATGCCGATCACCTGGCCGACCTCGACCTCATCGCCGATCTTCACGAACGCCGGCTCGCCGGGCGAGGGCGCCGAGTAGTACGTGCCGATCATGGGCGACGTAATGAGGTTGCCTTCCGGCTCCTCGACATGGGCCGGGGCCGCGGTCGCCTGCGTGCACCGGCGACCTGGACAGGGCGGGGGCCACCGCTGTCGCCGACTGCCCGCGCAGCCGGATCGACACGTCGCCGGCCGTCAGGTCCAGCTCGCTGATGCCGCCCTTGGACATCATCGCGATCAGCTCGCGAACGGAATCGATCATCTCGTTCGTCGGCTGGTGGCGCTGGTCGTGGCGCTGCTCGTTCTGATCCTCGGGACCGGTCATCTGGCTCATCCCCTGGCTACTCATGGAGCTAGTTCACGCGCTCGATGTACTCACCGGTGCGCGTGTCGACCTTCAGGTTGTCGCCCTCGTTGATGAACAGCGGCACGTTGACCGTCAGCCCGGTCTCGAGCACGGCCGGCTTCGTGCCACCGGTCGCGGTGTCGCCCTTGAAGCCAGGGTCTGTCTGCGTCACGGACAGGACAACCGAGGTCGGGAGCTCGACGTCGATCGGCTCACCGTTGTAGGTGAGGAGGTCGATCACATCGTTCTCCTTCATGAACTTCTCGGCATCCTGGACGGAGGCGCGGTCGAGGATCATCTGCTCGAACGTCTCGGTGTCCATGAAGTGGAAGTGGTCGCCCTCGGAGTAGAGGAACTGCACATGCTGGCGCTCGAGGCGCACCATAGTGAATTTTGTGCCGGCCATCACGGTCATCTGCGTGTTGGAGCCGGTACGGAGGTCGCGCAGGGTCATGCGCAGCTGCGCGGAGCCGCGGCCCTGTTTGTTGTGCGAGAAGTCGATGACCTTGACGAGCTTGCCGTCAATGTCGAGCGTGACGCCCTTGCGAACATCGCCTGTATCGATCATGGGTCTTGTCTCCCCGGGGGTTATGCCTCGATCGTGCGCTTGGGCGCGCCGGTCAGGTTGCGAGCGCCATCTTCCGTGATGGCGACAACGTCTTCGATGCGGACACCGCCCCAGTCGGGGATGTAGAGCCCCGGCTCGATCGTCACGACGTGACCGGGGGCGAGGGTGTCCGTGGACCGCGCGCTTGCGGACGGAGCCTCGTGCACACGAAGCCCCAGCCCGTGCCCAAGGGAATGCACGAAGTACTGGTCCATCTCATGGTCGGCAAAAAGGTCGCGTGCCACGGCGTCCAGCTCGACGCCGGTCATTCCGGGACGAACATTGGCGACGCACGCGTCGAACGCGGCCTGCACGATCGCGTACATGGTACCAAGTTGCTGGGTCGGTTCGCCAAACCAGATCGTCCGGGTCAGGTCGCCGGCGTACCCGTGGTGCAGTGCGCCCATGTCGATGATGACCGGCTCGCCCTCCTCGATGACGCGGTCGCCCGGGGCATGGTGGGGCTTCGCGGCGTTCGGGCCGGAGGCAACGATCGTGTCGAACGCCTCTCCCTCGCTGCCGGCGTTGCGCAGCTCTTCGCGGATGATGTCGGCCGCCTGCTTCTCCGTCATGCCGGCCTGGATGCGCCGCTCGGCAGCGATGAACGCGTCATCCGTCATCCGCAACGCCGTCTGGAGCAGTGCCATTTCGTCGTCTGACTTGACGGCCCGCAGCGTATCGACCGCCGCACCGACCGGGACGAGCTCGACGGCATGATCGCCAAGGCTCTCGAGCAGCTCGTTGTAGACCTGCACGGTGGTTGTCGCATCTTCGAAACCGACGCGGGAAACGCCCATGTCACGAATCGTCGCGGCAACCGAATCGGTCCAGCGGCGCTCCTGGGGAAGGACGCTGACGCCCTCATACGCTTCCGACTTCGCCCAGGGCAGGTTCGTCGATGGCGCGAAGAGCAGCACGCCGTCGCGGGTGATCATCGCTTCGCCGCTCAACTCGTCGGCGGCATGATCCTCGGCGGTGAAGCCGGTGAGGTAGCGTCGGTTCGTGCCGTTCGTGACGAGGATCGCCTCGACGCCTGATCTCATCGAGCAAGGCGCGGGCGCGACGAATCCGTTCTTCTGCCATCAGGACATGCTCCCTTTATTGCCAATCGACGCGCGGAACCACTCCAGCGCGAGGCGATAGCCGTCCTCGCCAAGCCCGGCGATCTGGCCCACCACCACGGCGGCGATCACCGAATGATGCCGGAATTCTTCACGCGCGTGGATATTCGAAATGTGGACTTCGATCGCCGGGGTATCGATGGAAGCGAGGGCGTCGCGCACGGCGATGCTGTAGTGCGTGAACGCTCCGGCATTAATGATGATGCCGTCCGCGTCGCGCCCGGTGGTGTGGATTTCGTTGATCAGCTCGCCTTCGATGTTCGACTGAAACGTCCTTACATCCAGGGACGGTGAGCCCGACCCCGCGATCTCACGGAGTCGGGTCATCATGTCGTCGAGCGTTCGGTTGCCGTAGATCTCGGGCTGGCGGGTACCGAGCATGTTGAGGTTTGGGCCATTCAGGACCAGGATTGTCGGCTTGTCGTTCGCCATCGGGCTAACCGACCGGCTGGTTGCTGTTGATCAGCGCCGGGACGTAGGTGCGCACCGGGAACGCCTGGTCGGAACCGTCAGCCTTCAGCTCGCCAGAGAACACATAGACGGGCTGCAGGTACTGCTGCTGGCCCGGGATGCCGGAGGTGGTGTAGGCGATGGACACGCGGGTGTACTCGATCGACCCCCCAACCGTCATGCCGGGCTCGAAGACGTCGGTGGGCAGGCTCGCGTCGATCCAGGCGCGCCGCCCCTCGACCTCACTCCAGGCTGCTTCAGCCCCTCGCAACTGGTAGACGTCGCCGGCAACCAGCTCCGCCCAGTTGTACGTCGCCTCGATCACCTTGCCACCCGTGGAGACCGTCGCGGTGACGTTCGGCGTAGCGGAGATAAGCGGGGAGGGCTCAAGCGGCTGGAAGGAGACGACCACCCGGCCCGGATCCTCGATGCGGGCCATGATGGCCCCGTCGCCGACATTCGCCGGGAGCATGCCGTTCGTGCGAAGCCAGTCACGGCCGGCTGCAATCGCCTGATCGTCGCTCGGCAGGTCACCCTCGGAAGCTTCTTCCGAGGAGATGTACTGCATGCGTCCGGGGGTAACGTACAGCGAGCCGTTGTCGTCTTCGACGACATAGGTGTCGTTGCCGAGATTCTGGACATCTCCCTCCAGGCCAATCCTGGCGGCTGAGGCCTGCACATCCTCGGCGGTGTAGGTCTTCACCTGCATGGCGTAGACGGGGGCTTCCGTCGCGACGTCGGCGAAGGTGCCGCTGAAGGTCGAGGACACCTCAAATGTGTGGCCCTGCTCGTTCATCGAGGGGAGGTCGGCAGGCGGCAACTGGCTTGCCGTCTCGGACACCAGCTCCGTCTCGGATGGTGGTGTGCTGTCCTGCGCGACGATCGGGGCGGCGGCCCCCAGGGCGAGCGTGGCGCTAAGGAGCAGCGCCGCGGCGCGAGAGGTCTTCTGTCGGTTCACAGGGTGTCCTTTCGATAGCGGTTGATTGACCGGATCTACCGGGAGAGTACCGGATCGACTTCGATGATGCGTCGGAGTTCCACAATCTGGTCGCGCAGGAGGGCCGCTTTCTCGAATTCGAGGTCCTTTGCGGCCTGCTTCATCTGCGATTCAAGGTTCTTCACCATCCGGGTGAGCTCATCACGCGGAATCTCGTGGATAACGCCCGTCTTCTCCTTGCCGTCGGTGCTGTATTCGGCGGCTTCCTCAGCCACCGCCCGCACCTGGTCGGTGAGGTCCTTGATCTGCTTGATGATGCCGCGCGGCTGGATGCCGTGCTCGACGTTGTGTTCCTCCTGGATCTTCCGCCGGCGGTATGTCTCGTCGATCGCCGCCTGCATCGAGCGGGTGACCGTATCGGCGTACATGACCACGGTCCCGTCAACGTGGCGGGCAGCGCGGCCAATTGTCTGGATCAGCGCGCCTTCGGACCGGAGGAATCCCTCCTTGTCCGCGTCTAGGATGGCCACAAGCGACACTTCTGGCAAGTCGAGGCCCTCGCGCAGGAGGTTGATGCCGACCACGACATCGTGGATACCGAGCCGGAGGTCGCGCAGGATCTCGACGCGCTCGAATGTATCCACCTCGCTGTGCAAGTAGTGCGTGCGGATCCCCATCTCCTTGAGGTAGTCGGAGAGGTCCTCCGCCATCCGCTTCGTCAGCGTGGTCACGAGCGCGCGCTCGCCGCGGGCGACGCGAGCATTGATCTCGGCGACGAGGTCATCGATCTGACCCTTCGTCGGCCGCACGGAGATCTGCGGATCGAGCAGACCGGTCGGACGAATCACCTGCTCGACGATGCTGGTCGAGTGCTCGTACTCGTACGGGCCAGGCGTCGCCGAAACGAAGACAGACTGGTCGATCATGCCGATGAACTCAGGGAAGGTGAGTGGCCGGTTCTCGCGCGCCGAGGGCAGGCGGAACCCGTACTCGACGAGCACGTCCTTGCGCGAGCGGTCCCCGCCGAACATGCCGCGCACCTGCGGCAGGGTGATGTGCGACTCGTCGACGATCATCAGGAAGTCGTCCGGGAAGTAGTCGAGCAAGGTCGACGGCTGTTCCCCGAACTTCCGGCGCGAGAGGTGCATGGAGTAGTTCTCGATGCCGGCGCAGTATCCCGCCTCCTGCATCATCTCGATGTCGTACATCGTACGTTGCCGGAGACGGGCGGCCTCGAGGACCTTGCCCATGCCCTCGAGCTCCTTCAGTCGCTGCTCGAGCTCGTTCTCGATGTCGCGGATCGCCACCTTCATCATGTCGTCAGTGGTGACGAAGTGCTTCGCCGGGTAGATGGCGACATCGTCGCGCTCGGTCAGGATCTCGCCGGTCAGCGGATCGACGTCGACGATGCGGTCGATCTCGTCGCCGAAGAACTCGATGCGGATGGCGATCTCCTCGTAGGCCGGGAATATCTCCAGGGTGTCGCCGCGTACGCGGAAGTTGCCGCGCTCGAGCACCATGTCGTTGCGGTCGTACTGGATATCAACGAGCTGGCGCAGCACCTTGTCGCGCCGCACCTGCTGTCCGCGCATCAGGTGGATCATCGTCTTCGCGTACTCTTCCGGCGTTCCGAGGCCGAAGATGCAGGAGACGGAGGCGACGATCAGCGTGTCGCGGCGAGTGAGGAGGGCGCGAGTCGCGGCGTGGCGGAGCTTGTCGATCTCCTCGTTGATGTCCGCGTCCTTCTCGATGAAGGTGTCAGTACGGGCGACGTACGCTTCCGGCTGGTAGTAGTCGTAGTAGGAGACGAAGTACTCGACCGCGTTGTGCGGGAAGAACTCCTTGAACTCGGCGTAGAGCTGCGCCGCGAGGGTCTTGTTGTGGGCGAGAACGAGCGTCGGGCGGTTGATGCGCTCGATGACGTTCGCCATCGTGAACGTCTTGCCGGAGCCGGTCACGCCGAGCAGGGTCTGGAACTTTTCGCCTTGTTCGATGCCCTCGGTGAGTTGCTCGATTGCGGTTGGTTGATCGCCGGTCGGCTTGAGATCGGAGACGATCTTGAAGTTCGGCATGTGGCCTCCGGATTGTCGGGTGGGGATAGATCATCTGTTCGATTATACCGCGTTCTACCGGCATATTCTCATGATTCGCGGTCAGGTTCGTTCCGGATTTCGTGGTCCTCGTCCTCGTCGACGATGGCGCCCTCGACGGGCTCTTGCTCAAGCGCGGCAAGCGTGTCGTCGTCGAACCATTCGTCGCTCGCCTCGTGCTCCTGATGCGCCGGCTGCGGCGTTGTGGCTTCGATGCGGTAGATACTCGCTTCCGCCTCGCCCATGCCCATGATCTCGTCGATGTGGCGGACCGCCCATCGCTGGCCCGAGAAGGCGAGGCGAGCGGTTGCCTCGTCGCTGTCGAACCATGCGGCGTCGCGGAAGTCCGACCCCAGATCGATCGGTGCCTGCGGACGAACCGTTACGGCGAATACCGGTGCGAGAACCATCGCATCGCGGCCTTCATCGTAGAACTGGTTCACGTAGTCGGCCGAGAAGATCTCGTGGACATTCAGGCCGCAGAGGTCTTTCACGGCGCGGCGGACAGTTTCGAGTGTGGTGTCGCCGACCCGTATCTGCGAGTGGAACGACTGCCAGGTGTGCGGCAACGCGACGTCTGGCCGCCGCTGAAGGAGCAGGAACTGCACCCTCGCGTTCAGGCGGCGAAAAACATAGACGTCGACGATGTCGGAGACGACCCTCGGCATATGGCGATTCCCTCGTAAGGCGCGATCACTTCATCAAGTTCTTGCGGCGTAGCCAGGCACGGACCTGCCCGAGCGGATCGGACGTCGCGTGCCGGCTCTCGATCACCCGGCCGCGCCACATCTTCTCGGTCGGCTCCGGCATGCCACGGCGTGCGATGACCGGCCAGAAGAGTGCCACAACGGCAGCGATGGCGACGAAGGTTGCGAGGAACGGGGACAAACTGCTCAATAGAAGCGCAACGATGCCGAGCATCAATGCGAGGAAGAGCGACGCGCCTTCGAGCAACTGCCGGAGCGGGCCGCCGAGCTGCCGCGCGTCGACGGTTTGCATGCGATCGCTGATATCTCTAAGTCGATTGCGTTGTTTCGGTGGGCGGATCGGGGTTGGAGGCGGGAGCGGATGCTCTCGCTCGGATTTCTCCAGGATCTCTTCGATCTCGCGTTCGAGACGGGTCTTTGCGGAGTTGTCGCCGGGCGAGCCGGTCGGCTGCGCGGAGGAGGGCATGGGGCGTGTACGCTTTCCTGTAGAGATGCCGGTCGTTCTGCCTTGTATGGTACCCTACCGGCCGAACCCGGAATAAGGAACCAAGGACGTCCCCACCATGGCCGCGCACTCCGCTTTTCGCCCCAGAAACCACTACCGCGTCAACGTTATTGACGAGCGCGGGACGGTCTCGTTCCTCGCCCCGCCGCATGGTCTCAAGGTCCTGGCCGCGGCCATCACGCAAGGCGCGTCGAGCGGGGCAGAGTTGCTCGCGAATGCCCATGCGTTCGATGCCCAATGGGCGGCCACTGTGCGATCGCAGATCATGCAGTTTGACGAGCATAACGTCGACACGATCAGCGAGTCGTTTCGGGAAGTGATCGCGGAGGGTGATCGCACCGGGCACCCGGCGTTTCGCGTCATGGACACCGAGACCCGGCAGCGAAGCCTCGTGCCGGGCCGGTTGGGACTCGTCGTGTTCAACCTGAAGGAGCGGCGGATCATCCAGATCCAGAACAGCTACGCGAACCTCGAGCGCCGCGACCGGGGCCGGATTCGGGTGGATGGCGAGCCGATCGACGTTCTGTTCCAGTACGAGCTTCCGGGCGAATGGGCGCTCGTTCCCTGATTAGTGTTCTTCGTGGGCGCGGAAACCGAAATAGGCAAGCGCGATGATGACCGCGCCCGTTGACACGCCTAGATAGGCGATGTCAGTGCCATTCGTCCAGTTACTCACCTTCCCCAGAAACGACACGCCGAGCAGCACCACGATGACCCCGATCAGCTTCGATTTCAACTGATCCAGGTTGGTGATGCGCATCCACGCAGGAATGTTCAGGTCGCTGTCGATAAAGAGCTGGAAGAACCCGATCGAAACGATATAGAGCACGGTTCCGAGCAGGAAGGCGTCGGTCGCCTCGACCAGCTGCAGGGTCAGGTGCTTGAGGCCGTCTTCGTTTGGCATGCCGCCGGTCAACGCATGCCACATTGCGATGGCGACGAAGGCCGTGCCGTAGAGATAGACCGCGATCGCCGACAGAGCGGTCGCCAGGATCGGCGCCAGGGCAATGAAGCGGCTGACAAACGCGGCTCCGGAAAGCGCCCTGTGAACGGATTCGCGCTCGACGTGCGCGCCGGTATCCGCGGGCTCACGCCGCGTTGGGGTATCGAATGGCATTCCGGCGTAACTCTTTCCAGCAGGTGGTTGAATGGAGTGGTCCGCTACCGCTTTCGATCCCGTTTCGCGAACCCGCCGAGGAACATGCGGCCGACCGCCTGTGACACCGATTCGCCCTTGAGATCGGCCGAAGAATCGTCATCCTCGGCCCGGCGGCTAGGCGTGGATTCCGCTCGGGCGCGCTGCTCCTGCGCGTTCGCGAAGAAGCGGTGGATATTCTCCCGCGCAGCCTCTTCATCCTGCTCCGACAGGTATCCCTTGAACTCCTCGAGCGTGCCGACGAGCTGATCGATCCAGCGCACCAGCGACTGGCGGTTCGTCAGTGAGATGTCCCGGTGCATCTCCGGGCTGCCGAGCGCCACGCGGGTGGTGTCGCGGAACCCGGACGAAGCGAGGGTCTTCATGTCGCGCCAGGACTGGTCTGCGGTGGCGGTTGTCACGAGGGCGGCGGCGGTGACCATCGGCAGGTGGCTCACACCGGCGACATAGGAGTCGTGCTCTTCCGGCTCGGTGAAGAACGCCTCGGCATCGACCGCGGCGATGAGTCCAAGCACGTTCTTGATCGCCGACTCGCTGGCGGTCGGCGATGGCGTCACGATCCAGGTAGCGCCCTTGAACAGGTCCGCGTCGGCACCTTCCAGGCTCTCCGACTTGCCTGCCATCGGGTGCCCGCCCACGAAGGACACGCTGTCCGGCAGGCTGGCGGCCCACTTGAGTACGTCCGTCTTGGTTGAACCGGTATCCGTCACGATCGCCCCGGGCTTGAGGCTCGGCGCGATGTCGTCGAACAGATCCTTCATCGCCCCGACCGGCGTCGCCAGCACGACCACATCAGCGTTCTTGACCGCTTCGCCGAGGTTCCAAGCGGTGCCATCGACCGCGCCCTTCGATTTGGCGAGGTTTTGCTTTTCCATATCGGCGTCATAGCCGATGACCTTGAGCGCATTGCCGTTCTGGGCCGACCAGCGGCGCAACGCCATCCCGATCGATCCACCGATGAGCCCGAGTCCAATGATTGTGACCTGCTGCATGCTGCGCTCCTACGGGGTGTACTCCGTAACGTCGATTTCGCGGACCCAGCCTTCCTCGCCGTCCTCCGTGCGGAACTTCATCCAAACCTGGCCTTCGCCGAGGCCGTCGCCCTCCGGATCCTCCGTTGGGATTGACTCGTCGAGATACATCAGCGGGGCGTCGATCGGCAGGGCGACGATGGGCTCGCCGGAGTTGTTGACGCTTGGACCGGCGCGAAGGTTGACCGGGGCCGGGCTGTCGATCTGGTAGTCGGGGGTGAACTCGTTGTCGTCCGGCGTCGGCTCTTTTGTCGGGGCCGGCGCTTCCGTTGGTTCTCTGGTCGGTTGCGGTGCGGCCTGTTGTTGCTGGTTGTCGCCGGCTGGCTGCTGGGTTGGTTGCGCCTGGGCGACTTCCGGCGTCACGGTGGCGACAACCTCCGCCTCGCTATCAGAGACGAAGTCACCGACGACAGGCTCCAGCTGGGCATAGATGAAGGTGAAGCTACCCACACAGACGGCAAGCGTGACGGCCATGGTGAGGCCAATCATGAATCCCGAGCGGCGCGAGCGCTGCTGGAGACGATGGTTCAATCCGGGATCCTGCATGGGACCTTTCTCGGTGAAGGGGTAGGCCGGAACGGGCTCCGCGCGGCCGAGAGTTCGAGGGAAAATGCATGGCTGGCGAGCGCCGGCCGCACCTGCTCGCATTTATAGCACGCGACCGGTGGTACTATCCGTTTCAAGTTGAAGCAGCGTGCCATTAATGGTATTGTTCTTTCGTAACCGAACACGGTGGGATCGAACGTGGGCCCACGCCCGCGTTTCTTGTTGTTCGGGGGCATTTCAGATTGACAAGATCTGGCCGACACCACTTCGGCCTATTTCTATTGGCTTAAGTTTGTTAGCCCAGGAGGTGTGCGGGATGAAGAGTGATCTCTACACCGCGATCGCCCAGATTGCGGCCGAGCGCGGAATCCCCCGCGAGGCCGTGCTCAGCTCGGTGGAGCAGGCACTGACCTCTGTCTACAAGAAGAACGCCAACTCCGAAGAGGACGTGCGGGTCGAGCTGGACAAGACGACCGGCGAGATGCAGGTCGTCGTCGTCAAGACGATCGTTGAAGACGTCACCAATCCTGACCTCGAGATCTCCGTCGGCGAGGCGAAGCAGTACGTCCCGGTCCCTGTGCTCGGCGACGAGATCAGGATCGTCCGCACGCCGGAGAACTTTGGCCGCATCGCCGCGCAGACCGTGAAGCAGGTGGTCCATACCCGCATTCGCGATTTCGAGCGCGAGACGGTGTACAAGGAGTATCAGGACAAGGAAGGCGAGGTCCTGAGCGGCATCGTCCAGCGCGCCGACAACCGCGCGGTGATCATCGAGCTCGGCAAGGCCGAGGCGGTGATGCCGGCGCGCGAGCAGGTGCCGACCGAGCGCTACCGTCCGAACCAGCGCCTGAAGGTCCTGCTGACCGAGGTCAATGCCCACGCGCGCGGCCCGCAGCTGATTGTCTCCCGCTCCGATCCGCGGCTGATCCGCCGCCTCTTCGAGCAGGAGGTTCCCGAGATCCAGAGTGGCGCGGTCGAGATCATGGAGATCGCGCGGGAGCCTGGCTTGCGGTCGAAGGTTGCGGTCGCGGCTCGGCAGGAGAAGGTCGATCCGGTCGGCTCCTGCGTCGGCGTCCGGGGCGTCCGTATCCAGAACATCGTCAATGAACTCTATGGTGAGAAGATTGACGTGATCGAGTGGTCGCCGGATGTCGCCACGTTCATCTCGAACGCGCTCAGCCCGGCGAAGCCGACGAACGTCTCGCTCGATGAAGTCGAGGACCAGCGCGTCGCGACGGTGATCGTTCCGAGCGACCAGATGTCGCTCGCGATCGGCAAGGAAGGCCAGAATGCGCGCCTCGCGTACAAGCTGACCGGCTGGCGGATCGACATCAAGGGGCCGGAATCGCTGCTCCAGGCGGGCGACGACTTCCTGCGCCAGGCGGCCAGCTCGGCCGGTGGCATGATGCCGGACTTCAGCTGGCAGGGGCGCCAGCCGCGCGCCGTCCAGGCCGATGGCATGATCGAGGTCGCCGGCGGGACGTATGGACCGCTCTCGGAGGATCTCTATCGCCGCCAGGTGGATGTTGATATCCAGGACGGTATTGTCGAGGTCTTCTACGATCGGGAGCTGCGAGCCCGGTTCGACCAGGCCAGCGGGGAGCGCTTGCCCCTCGATGACATGGACGACATGGAGTTCAATGCCGCCGCCGCTCAGGGCGATGCGAATGCCTGAAAGGAGGCACACTAGACGATGCCTCATTCAGGTACCGCAATGTCCGGAAAGCGACGGTCGGGTCCGCGCCAGAAGCACGTTCCCCAGCGTACCTGCGTGGTGTGCCGGGAAACCGACGCCAAGCGGGCGCTGACCCGAATCGTCCGCACAGGGGAGGGCGCCATCGAGGTCGACCTCACCGGCCGCAAGAATGGCCGGGGCGCCTACCTCTGTGACAAGGCAGGGTGTTGGGAGAAGGCGGTGACGACGCCGATCCTCGCGAAAGCACTGAGGACCACGCCCTCCGAAGAATCGTTAACGCATTTACGGGAATTTGCCGCTGGTCACCACCTCGACACGGGAGACGACGAGCCGACGGTAGATTCGAAGGAGTCAGCACTATGACCGACACAGTAGGACGCGGCACTCGCCGGAGTGGCGGGAAAGGACGTGGACGACGCAGTGGCGGGAGCGGTGCGCGTACCGTCGCAGTGAAGCGGGCCGCACCGGTCGTCCGCGAACCGATCACCCTTCCCCCGGTTCTCTCCGTTGCGGAGCTCGCCGAGAAGATGGAAGTGTCCGGCATCGAGGTGATCCGTGAGCTGATGAAGATCGGCATCATGGCGAACCTCAACCAGCAGGTCGACTATGCCACCGCGGCGCAGGTTGCCGAGGAGATGGGCTGGGAGACGCAGGAAGCCGACACCGAGGCCAAGGTCCGCGTGGCCGACTTCGAGAGCCGCCAGCTCTCCGGCATGGAGGACCCGGACGCCGTCGTGCGCCCACCGGTCATCACCATCATGGGTCACGTCGACCACGGCAAGACCAAGCTGCTGGACGCCCTTCGCTCCACGAACGTGGCCGAGGGCGAGGCCGGTGGCATTACCCAGCACATCGGCGCGTACCAGATCGAGAACCAGGGTCGCAAGCTGACCTTCCTCGACACCCCGGGCCACGAGGCGTTCACCGCCATGCGTGCCCGTGGTGCGCAGGTGACCGATATCGCCGTGCTGGTGGTCGCCGCCGATGACGGCGTCATGCCGACGACGCGCGAGGCGATCGCCCACATCAAGTCGGCGAACGTGCCGCTGGTCGTGGCCGTGAACAAGATCGATCTCCCGGCCGCCAACCCGGATCGCATCAAGCAGCAGCTCGCCGAGTTGCAGGTGATGCCGGAAGAGTGGGGCGGCGACGTCCCCTTCGTCGAGGTTTCGGCGAAGGAGAAGATCGGCCTGGACGACCTTACCGAGGTCCTCTCGCTTGTGGCCGACGTCAATGAGCTTCGCGCCAACCCGATGGCCGCCGCCGAGGGCGCGGTGATCGAGGCGCGGGTTGACGGCAGCCGCGGTCCGGTGGCGACGCTGCTCGTCCAGAACGGCACGCTGAACATGCGTGACGTGGTGGTCGCGGGCACGACGTGGGGCCGCGTAAAGGCCATGTTCGACGACCGCGGCAAGCGCATCCGCAAGGCGGGTCCGAGCACGCCGGTCGAGATCATGGGCCTCATGGAGGTCCCGGAAGCCGGCGACACCTTCCTGACGTTCGAGGACGAGAAGGCGGCGCGCCAGCTCGCCGAGCAGCGCCAGGCGCAGAAGCGCATCGAGGGGCTCTCCGACAATCGGCCGCTGAAGCTCACCGACCTGTATGACCAGGTGCAGGAGGGCAAGACGGCCGAGCTGCGCGTGATCCTCAAGGCGGACGTGCAGGGCTCGCTCGGCGCGATCCAGAACGCGCTGCTGAAGCTGAACGAGGATATCGAGCAGGGCGTGACCCTCTCGATTGCCCTTGCGGCGACCGGCGCGATCTCCGAGTCGGATATTTCGCTGGCGCAGACGACGGGCGCGATCGTGGTTGGCTTCAACGTCCGGCCGGATGTGGCCGCCAAGCGCGCCGCCGACGCCGCCGGTGTCGATGTCCACTTCTACACGATCATCTACGAGCTGCTGGACGACGTGAAGAAGGCCATGACCGGTCTCCTCGCGCCAGTCTTCAAGGACGTCACGGACGGCTATGCCGAGGTCCGCGAGACGTTCAAGCTCCCGAACAATGATGTCGTGGCCGGCCTGTACGTCCTGGACGGCAAGATCAACCGCAACTCGAAGGCGCGCGTGCTGCGGAGCGGTACCGTGATGTTCGAGGGCGGCATCAGCTCGCTCAAGCGCTTCAAGGACGATGTCCGCGAAGTGGCGGCTGGCTATGAGTGCGGTCTTGGGCTGGACGGCTTCAACGACATCCAGGTGGGCGACCAGATCGAGTTCCTCCATCGCGAGGAAGTCGCGCGGGGCTAAGGCCCTGCGCGGACTCGATTCGTCTCAGGAAAGGTCGAGAACGACCGTGACACGACGGACACGACAAGTCGGCGAGCTGCTCAAGGAGGAGCTCGACGACATCATCCGCCGCGAAGTGAAGGATCCGCGCATCGGGTTCTTCAGTATCACCCGGGTGGAGGTCCCCACGGACCTCCGCACCGCCCGGGTCTTCGTGAGCGTGTTCGGTGAGGATGAGGAGCGGGCGGCGACGCTCGCGGCGCTGGAGAAGGCCGCCGGGTTCATCCGGCATCACCTCAAACCTCGCCTTCGCATGCGCCAGATCCCGGAACTCGAGTTCCGGGACGACCGCTCGATGGAGTACGCGCAAGGGATCGCGCAGGCCCTGCGCGAGGTCCGGGAGCAGGACGAGGCCTTCCGGCGCTCGCACCCGCTCCAGGACACGGATGACGGTTCTGGACAGGAGACGTCATGACCTCAGGCTGGAAACTCGACAGCGCCGCCGCCACGGAGGCTCTCGCGCAGCTGAAGCAGGCGCGTCGTGTGCTCCTGCCGACCCACCAGAACGTCGACGCCGACTCGATGTCGTCTGTCCTGGCGCTCAAGATGGCGCTGGAGCAGAACGACATCGAGGCCGTCGTCGTCGTGACGGATGGTGAGGTGCCGCATTCCCTCGAGTTCCTGCCGAAGGTCGACGATGTCGTGCTCTACGGCGTCGACGAACTGCCCGAGTACGACATGCTGCTCATGGCGGACTGCTCGGACCGGACGCGCCTGGCCGGCTTTTACCGCGACGATCCGTCGCGCGTTGATGGCTCCGTGCCGATCGTCAACATCGATCATCACATCACCAACGACAACTTCGGCATCGTGAACATCGTCGAGCCGAAAGCGGCATCGACGACCGAAGTCATCGCCGATGTGCTGGCGCAATGGGGCGTTGTGCTGACCAAGGACATTGCGCAGTGCCTGCTTGCCGGCATTTACGGCGACACGCTGGGCCTGCGCACCGAGTCCACCACGGCCCGCACCATGCGCACCGCGGCCGACCTCGTCGATTCCGGTGGGAACCCTGTTCCTATCGTCAATGCGCTCTTCCGCCTCAAGCCGAAGTCGTCCGTCTGCCTCTGGCGTTCGGCGCTGCGCAATGTGCAGTGGACCGGCGACCTGATCTGGACGGAGCTGAACCAGAACGCGTTCGACGAGTGCGGAGCGCAGCGGAGCGAGGCCGAGGGCATGGTCAACTTCCTCGTCGGCACTGAAGGCTCCCGCGCCGCCGCGTTGCTCTATGGCAACGAGCACGGTTGGCGCGTATCGATGCGAAGCATGACCGAAAATGTTGACGTGGCGGCCATCGCCGCGCAGTTCGGTGGCGGCGGCCATCCACGCGCCGCCGGCGTGCAGATCGACGGCGACGACGACGCGAAGCAGCGCTTCCTCGACGGGGTGGCGAAGCTGATCCGGGCTGAGGAAGACATGGACGAGCCGTCCTACGTGTCGGACGTCGTCATCGACTGATGGCCAAGCGGAAGACGCGTGGCCTCTACCACGGCTATCTCATCATCGACAAACCGGCGGGCATGACGAGCCACGACGTCGTTGGCCGCGTTCGGCGCGCCCTCGGGGAGCGGCGTGTCGGCCATGCAGGCACGCTCGATCCGGCGGCGACCGGTGTCCTGCCCATCGCGGTGGGCCTTGCCACGCGAACGGTTGAGTACCTGTCTGACGCGAGCAAGGCGTACATCGCCGAGGTCACCTTCGGAGTCACGACGGACTCGGCGGACGTCGATGGCGTCGTGACGGATGTTGCCGATGCATCGGGCCTGACAAAGGAGCATGTCGAGGAACTGGTCGCCTCGTTTGCCGGCCCGCAGCTCCAGGTGCCGCCGATGCACTCCGCGATCAAGGTCGGCGGACAGCGCATGTACGATCTCGCGCGCAGAGGCGAGGAGATCGACGTGCCGCCACGGCCGATCACGATTCACGAGATCGAACTGATCGGCTGGGAGCCGCCTGTCGCGACTGTTTTCGTGCATTGCTCGAAGGGCACGTATATCCGCTCGTTGGCGCGCGATCTTGGCGTCAACGCTGGCTGCGGTGCCTATATGTCCAACCTCGTGCGCGTTGCGACCGGTCCGTTTACCCTGAACGACGCTATCCGGCTCGATGAGTTGGAGGATGTCCTCGTGACGGAGCCGTGGGAGCAGATCGCGACGCACCCGGACGCGGCGCTGTGGTCCTGGCCCGCCGTCGTCGTGGACGAACGCGAGGCGGCTTCCTGGCGAAATGGCAATCCGATCGACGTGCCGGGCGTGACGGGTGGCGCACGCGTGTACGATAGCGGCGGAGCCTGGCTCGGCGTCGGAGAAGTCGAAGAGGGTGACGGGGTCCTGCGTCCAGCGAAGGTAGTGGTGGAGTCGTGACAAGCGTGTCCGAGCAGGTTTTTCAGCGTATCGCCGATGTTCCCGCGGCACCGACAGTCGTCACTGTTGGGGCGTTCGACGGCGTGCATCGCGGTCACCAGCATATCCTCAGCCTCGCGCGCGAGCAGGCGGACGCAATCGGCGCGCGTCTCCTGGTGCTCACGTTCGAACCGCTCCCTATCCAGTTGTTCCGGCCTGAAGTCTTCCCCGGGCGCATCCTGACGGCCGCACGGCGGCAAGAGTTGCTCCTGTTGCATGGCGCGGACGCTGTGGTCGAGCTCCAGTTCGATCGCCAGATGGCGAGCGTGACCGCCGGTGAGTTCATGGACATGCTGATGGCCGTCGGACCGCTTCGCCAGATGTGGGTCGGGCAGGACTTCGCCCTTGGGCACAACCGGGAAGGGACGCCGGAGCGGATCCGCGAGCTGACACGCGAGCACGGCACGGACATCCACGTGGTCGACCGTATCGACTTCGAGGGACACCGGGTCAGCAGCACGGAGGTACGGGGGTTGATTTCCCGTGGCGACGCCCGCATGGCGGCGCACCTGATGGGGCACCCGTATGAGGTCGCCGGCGTGGTGGAGCATGGCTCGCAGATCGGGCGTCAGATCGGCTTTCCGACGGCGAACGTCTCGCCGCCAGCAGGGCTCATTCGCCTGCCGGACGGGATCTATGCGTCGCGTGCGCGGGTTGAAGGCGAGGGCATTGATCGGCCAGCAATGACCTATATCGGGACACGCCCGGCGGTGAACACGGGCGAGCGGATGATCGAGACGCACCTCTTTGATTTTGACGGTGATCTCTACGGCCAGACGCTCGTCACCGTGTTTGTCGACCACCTTCGGCCTGACCAGGATTTTCCGAGCCTTGAGGCGTTGGTACACCAGCTGGCGGACGATGAACGCGTGGCACGCGAGGTGCTACATAGGTCGGTATAGACGCCCGGTGCAGGTCGATTTGGTTGATTTCTGGCCGGTTTAGCGTGTATATTTGACCACTGTGCCGGCGGAGCGACGCGTGGCGTTTTCGTCGACGTATTTTGGTATGCCCGCGGCACATGTATGAGAGTTCAGGAGGCAAGCTATTTCCAGACCAGTGCAGACACGCGTCAACGAGCGAATTCGTATACGCGAGGTGCGCCTCATCGACGATGAGGGGAACCAGATTGGGGTGATTCCGACTCGTGAAGCCCTCGAGATGGCCCGTGAACGAGGACTTGACCTTGTTGAGGTTGCGCCCAACGCGTCACCGCCGGTTTGCCGCCTCATGGATTATGGCAAATTTCGGTACGAGCAAAGCCGGAAAGAGCGTGATTCCAAGAAGAATCAGCATGTCGTCAAGGTGAAGGAGGTCCGGGTCGAGCCGAAGATCGGCGAGCACGATCTGGATGTGAAGGGCCGCCAGGCCCAGCGCTTCCTCGAATCCGGCGACAAGGTGAAGCTGACGGTCCTGTTCCGTGGTCGGTCGATCACGCACCCGGAGCTTGGGAAGGTCCTTCTGGAGCGCCTCGCTGAACAGCTGAAGGATCATGGTGTGATCGAGCAGACCGCCCGCATGGAAGGTCGCACGATGACCATGTACATGGCCCCGGTCCGCCAGCGTAGCGAACCGGCGGAGAGAGAGGATCAGAGTGGGAAGCAAACTGGGTAAGATCAAGACGCACAAGGGTGCGAAGCGTCGCTTCAAGGTGACGGCCACCGGCAAGATCATGCACGCCAAGGGCATGAAGAGCCACCGCCGCCGCAAGAAGTCCGCGCGCGTGAAGCGCCAGTTCGACCGGATGCTCGTGATGAACGACGCCACGGTCAAGCGCGTCCGGCGCATGTTGCCGAACGGGCTCGATTAATATACCTGCTGAACCAAGTACGAACTGAGGTAAGTGAACAATGGCACGAGTTAAGCGCGGCGTGGCTGCCCACCGCCGTCACCGAAGCGTCCTGAAGCAGGTCAAGGGTCATCGCGGTACCCGGAATCGCCTTTACAAGCGCGCGCATGAGTCGCTCATGCATGCCCTGCAGTACGCCTATCGCGACCGCCGCAACCGTAAGCGCGATTTCCGCCGCCTGTGGATCCAGCGCATTAACGCCGCCAGCCGCCTGAACGGGCTGCCGTACAGCAAGCTGATCCACGGCCTGAGCATCGCCGGCGTCGAAGTCGACCGGAAGATGCTCGCCGACATTGCGGTGCGTGACGAGGAGGCGTTCGCCGCCGTCGTCGAGGTTGCGAAGAGCAACCTGCCGGCCGCCCAGGCCTAGCGCGCCCGTTGATGCCATCGCAGAGTGATCGATCGATCGAGGTCATTGCCAGCCCTGCGAACCCGGGTATCAAGACCATACGCTCGCTCCAACGCCGGAAGATCCGGCAGCAGGAGCGGGCGTTTGTCGTTGAGGGCGTGCGCGCCGTGAACGACGTGCTCTCTGCCGGTATCATCCCGCGCGGCACTGTACCTCCGCGAGAATGCCGATCCAAGCCTTCTGGAGCGAATACCCGAAAGGGTTCCGGTCCGCCGGGTCGTGTCGGCCCTGTTCGACGAGCTGAGCGACACGGCCCATCCGCAAGGCGTCCTGGCCATCGTGCCCATGCTCGACGAGCCGGAGCTCCCCGATGCTGGCATCCGCCCCGTCGTGATGATCCTGGACGCCGTGCGCGACCCGGGGAACATGGGCACGCTGCTGCGTTCCGCGGCAGGAGCAGGGCTTGACCACGTCGTGATCGCGCCCGAGTGCGTCGATCCATACCATCCCAAGGCCGTTCGCGCGGCGATGGGTGCCCATTATCGTGTGCCGTTTTCGCATCGCTCCTGGGACGATCTGGAGCCCTATGTGGCCGATTTCGACGTCGTGGCCCTTGCGGAAGCCGATGGTGACGCGGAATATGATATGGTCGATTGGGCATCTGCCGCAGCCATGATCGTCGGGGGAGAGGCATTCGGGCCATCGGCGCGCGCTCAGGCGTGCGGGAACGCTCGTGTGTCGATCCCGTTGGCGAACGGCGTTGAGAGCCTCAATGCCGCGGTGGCAGGATCATTGCTTGCCTTTGAGGCAGCACGTCAGCGCCGTCAACGCGCCCGTCGTGGCAGCGATGGTGCGTAATCAGCATGGCAAGCGCCCAGCGCGCTACGGTATGCTGACGAAACGTATGATAGAAACAGGATGTCCGTTCCGTTGTTAGCCTTTGCTGGCCCGTGTGGGGCTGGCGGGAAGAGGAGAAAGACATGCGCAAGCAGGATCTCGTGCGAGCCGTTGCAGAGTCGACCGAGCAGAGTGAGTCGGCGAGCACGAAGGCCGTCAACGCAGTGTTCAGCGCGATCGAGGAAGCTCTCGCCAAGGGCGACGAGGTGACCATCAGCGGCTTCGGCTCGTTCAAGGTCGTCGAGCGCGCGGCGCGCCAGGGTCGCAACCCGCAGACCGGTGAGGAGATGACGATCAAGGCGCGCAAGAGCCCCGTCTTCCGCCCCGGCACCCAGCTCAAGCGCGCGGTCGAGTAGCGCCTGCTTATACAGCATGTGAGCAACGAACAGAAGCCCGGACCATATGGTCCGGGCGTTCTGTTCGTGTAGCCGTAGCCTGGTTCGTGCGTCGCTATTCCGTCGCCGAGCTGGAGACCGCCTGCAGCGTGGCGGGCACGCGCTCGAGGATCCGGCCCCGCAAGTCCTTCTCGGCGGCCCGAACGCCGACTCCTACCGCATTGCGGATCGCGAGCGTGTTCGAGCGTCCGTGCGCGATGATGACCGCGCCGTCGACGCCGAGCAGTGGAGCCCCACCGATCTCTGCGTAATCCAAACGCTTCGCAACGGCGCGGAACGCCGGCTTCAGCAGCAGCGCCCCTATCTTGCGGACCGGCGAGGCGGTGACCTCGGTCTTGATGACCTGCATCAGCATGGACGCCGTCCCTTCGATCGACTTCAGCACCACATTGCCGGTAAAGCCGTCCATCACGACCACGTCCACGTCGCCGCTCAGGATGTCCCTGCCCTCGACATTGCCGATGAAGTTCAGGCCGTCGGTCGTCTTCAGGAGCGGGTGCACTTTCTGTACAAGCTGGTTGCCTTTGGACGCTTCCTCGCCGTTGGAGAGCAGGCCGATGGTGGGGTGGGAGATCCCGACGACCGTCTGGGCATAGACCTCGCCCATGACGGCGAACTGGACCATGTTCAGTGGCTTGGGATCCGTCACGGCGCCGAGGTCGACAAGCATCGTCGAGCCGCCCTTGCCGTTCGGGACGCCAGAGGTAATGGCGGGCCGGTCGATGCCCTTGATCCGCCCCAGCACCATCAGGGCGGAGGCCATCATCGCGCCACTGTTGCCGGCTGAGATCATGGCGTCGGCCTTGCCGTCCTTCACGAGACGCATGGCGACGTTCATTGACGCGTCCGTCTTGCGGCGGACCGCCTGGGCGGGATGGTCGTCCATCGTGATCTCATCGTCGGTATGGACGACCTCGATGTCCAGGCCGGAGGTGTCGACCTTGGCCAGCTCCGCCCGGATGACGTCCTCGCGGCCGACCAGCGTAGATGGCGGTGGCGTTTGCCCGCGCACCTTCGACCGCGCCGGGCACGATCATCGATGGCCCGTGGTCACCGCCCATGGCATCAACGGCAATCCGCATCGATGTGTCCTTTCCACGCGCGACGCCGCAAGCGTGGGCTCGCGGCGTCGCAATCGGCTGGTATGCCCGGCGCTCGCTAGACGTCCAGGTTCTGGACGTAGCGGGCGTGCGTCTGGATGAACTTCTTGCGCGGCGGCACGGCAGCGCCCATGAGCATGTCGAATGTTTCGTCCGCCAGCAAGGCGTCCTCGATCGTCACCTGCATGAGGGTACGGGACGTCGGGTCCATGGTGGTATCCCAAAGCTGGTTCGGGTTCATCTCACCGAGGCCCTTGTAGCGCTGCACATCGTACTTCGCGCCCTTGGCCTCCAGCTCCGCGGTGAGGCGGTCGAGCTCGGCATCCGTGAAGACCCACTGCTCGTTCTTGCCCTGTCGCAGCTTGAACAGCGGCGGCTGGGCGATGTAGAGGAACCCTTCCTCGATGATCGGCTTCAGGTTCCGGTAAAAGAACGTGAGGAGCAGCGTGCGGATGTGCGCGCCGTCGACGTCGGCGTCCGTCATGATGATGACGCGATGGTAGCGCAGCTTCGAGATGTCGAACTGATCGCCGATCGACGTGCCGAGGGCCGTCACCAGCGTGCGGATGGCCTGGTTCTGGAGCATCTTGTCCAGCCGGGCCTTCTCCACGTTGAGGATCTTGCCCCACAGCGGCAGGATCGCCTGGAAGCGGCGGTCGCGCCCCTGCTTGGCCGAGCCACCGGCGGAGTCACCCTCCACGATGTACAGCTCAGACTTGGCGGGATCCCGCTCGGTGCAGTCGGCCAGCTTGCCCGGCAACGAGAAGTTGTCGAGCCCACCCTTGCGTTGCACCAGCTCGCGAGCCTTGCGGGCCGCCTCCCGCGCGCGGGCGGCGGTGAGGCACTTCTCGACCACCTTGCGAGCCGCCTGCGGGTTCTCCTCGAGATATGCGCCGAGCGCATCGCTGACGACGGACTGGACGGCGCCGGCCATCTCCGGCGATCCGAGCTTACCCTTCGTCTGGCCCTCGAACTGCGGATCTTCCAACTTCACGGAAACGATCGCGGTGAGTCCCTCGCGAACATCGTCGCCGGAGAGCGACTCGTCGCCCTTCATGAACCCGTTCTTGCGCGCGTATTCGTTGATGGTGCGCGTCAGGGCCGACTTGAAGCCGGAGAGGTGGGTACCACCGTCGATCGTGTGGATGTTGTTGACGTAGGTCTGGGTGACCTCGCCGAACGAGTCGTTGTACTGCATCGCGACCTCAACCATGCCGGCCGGAGTATCGCGCTCGACGTAGAAGGCCTTGTCGGTGACCGGCTGGCGATTGCGGTTCAGATGACGCACGTAGGAGACGATGCCGCCCTCAAAGAGGAAGCTCATCTCGCGATCGGAGCGCTCGTCGACCAGGGTCAGCTTGAGGCCCTTGGTGAGGTACGCCCATTCGCGGAACCACTGCTCCAGCGTGTCATAGCTGTAGTCGTGACCGCTCTTGAAGATCTCGACGTCGGCCCGGAACTGGGTTCGCGTGCCGTGCGCGCTCTTCGGACTCTTGCCGACGACCTGGACCGGACCCTGCGGCTTGCCGCGGCTGTACTCCTGGCGATAGAGGTTGGTGTCTCCTGCCTTCTGGACTTCAACGACCATCCAATCCGACAGCGCGTTCACCACCGAGGCGCCGACGCCATGAAGGCCGCCGGAGACCTTGTAGCCGCCGCCGCCGAACTTTCCACCGGCGTGCAGGGTGGTCATGATGACCTCGAGCGCCGACTTCTTCTGCTTGGTGTGCGTATCGATCGGGATACCACGACCGTTGTCCTGCACGGTGACGATATTGTCCTTGCCGATGGTGCAGGTGATGTGGTCGCAGTAGCCAGCGAGCGCCTCGTCGACCGAGTTGTCGACGATCTCGCGGACAAGGTGATGCAGGCCGCGCTGGTCGGTGCTGCCGATGTACATGCCAGGGCGCTTGCGGACCGCTTCGAGGCCTTCGAGGACCTGGATTTGGTCAGCGCCGTACGCCGGCTCGGTGACCGGTGTTGCCTTTGCCATGGTGTGAGTTCCTTTCCAGAACTGAGTGGGCGGATGTTGGTCGGCCCGGTGATCGTCAGCGCTTGCGCTTGCGCATGCCCCGGATGACGCGGAACCGGTCGGTATAGAACAACATGCTGGACGCGGCGAGCGTGGTACCGAGAAACGCGTTCCCAGCCAGCGCCAGGATGACGCCCGGTGCGGTACTGACGGTCTCGTTCCACAACGCCATCGATCCGAACATGATCAGGATGGACGTCAACGCGAATCGGGCGATCTGCCCGAAGTACATGCGGCCCACGTCAAAACTGAGCCTGAGGGCCGGAAGAGGCCCGAAACGGTGGAGCAACATCGCGTCGACGGCGAAATAGGTGTAGATGCCGATCATGCTCCCGAAAATCAGCAACGCCATCGCGAAGACAAAGGTCACATTGAAGCCGAGGACCGCGAACATGACCCCCAGCATGGTGAATGGCACGAGGCTGGCCATCGCGACAGCGAGCACCACGCCCAGGTAAGCGAGGAACCGCAGCCACGACCCGGCAAGCTCTTTCCACAGGCTCGACGTCTCGTCGCCCCGGATCGCGCGTGCCAGCGGCACCCGATAGAGCGCAAAGGCGACCGTGCTGCCGACAAGCGACAGCAGTCCGACGAGGGTCACGGTGTGATCGTTTCCCGGCGTCATCGGCGCCATCAGGCCGTTGCGCCACGATTCCAGTAGCGACTCGCGCAGCACACCCGCCCCGCTGGCCGGTGAGATGAAGGTCACGATCTGGTTCATGACGACATCCAGTGGCACGCCGGTGAACACGGAGGGGACGAAGAGGCCGAGGAAGTCGGTGACATAGACCTGCTCGCCCAGCTGGCGCAGGCTATCGGCCGCGACCTCGGCGTCCGCCACGTTCGACGTCTCGATGAAGCGGGCCGCGTTCTCCGTCATCGGCGCCATCGGCACCTTGATGAAGAGCCAGACCGCGAGATCGACGAGCAGTGGCATGATCATCAGCCATGGGCGCTGGAGAACCAGCGTCATGCCGTCGGCGATCGTATCCAGCACACCGGCCGTCGTGCCCGGGGCGGTTCGCCGCTCGGGCTCGTTCGATTGTCTCGGTGGCAGAGAGGTCATGACAATCCAAGGGCGTCGAGGCCATCCTCATCGAACCCGAGGTGATGGCCGAGCTCGTGAAGCACGGTGATGCGGATCTCTTCCTCCAGCTCGTCACGGGATGTGTACGCGCGAGAGAGGGGTCCGGCAAAGATAGTGATGCGATCCGGAAGGACGGCATACCCGGACGTCCGATCGATCATCGGCACGCCCTGATAGAGCCCGAAGAGCACGGTGTGCTCGTCCTCACGCCGGTCGAGTTCGGCGAGCTGCTCCCTGCCTGGTTCGTCTTCGACGACGATCGCGATCCCGTCCAGGAGCTGCTGGATATGTGGGGGCAACGAATCAACGACGCGCTGCACCATGAGGTGAAATCGACGGTGACGCGCGCGCCGCGCCGTCTGACTCGCATGACGAACCATGCAGGTATTTTACCAGATTTGAGGTTGATTTCCCAGTGCTGGCGCGGTATTTCGGCTGCGAACGTACGCCGCTTCGAGCGCCCTGTCGGCGTCGGATGCGGCCGGCCGCTGGATCGTTGCCACGAGCATGTCGCGACCAATCGCGACGGCGCTGTTGAGCCCTCCGGATCCCTCCTCGAGCACGACCGCGACGGCGTAGCGTGGCTCCGGATCGCCGATGAAGCCGATGAAGAGGGAGTGGGAGGTGCCGCTGCCGGTCTCCGCTGTGCCGGTCTTGCCGCCGATGACGTAGCCATCGACATAGGCATTGCCGATCGAGCCGTTTTCAACCGCGTTGACCATCATCGCCTCGACCTGGTTCGCGGTGTCGGCCGACACCGGTTGGCGCCACTCCTCCGGGTCGGCCGTCCAGGTGGTCTCACCATCGGGACTGGTGATCGACTGGACAAGATAGGGGCGCATCATCTGGCCATCGTTCGCCCATGCCGAGGCGATCATGGCGAGGTGGAGCGGCGACATCTGGATTTGCCCTTGTCCAAACCCGGTGTCCGCCACCATGTTGGTGTCGTCCAGCGCCTCGCGGTCGTTCGCGATCTGGCTCTCTGCGACCGGGACGTCATAGGGGATCTGCTCGCCGAACCCGAGACGCGGGCCGTAGTCCCAATACAGCTCGCCACCGACTTGCATGCCGACGCGCGCGAAAACAACGTTCAACGACCAGGCGATGCCCTCCTGGAGGGTCCATTGGTCGCGCGATTCGTCGGGCCGGTTGTACTCGGGCAGCACCCGTCCCTCGATCACGATCTGCCCGTTGTCCTCGTAGACGCTGTCAGGCTGGGCGAACCCTTCTTCGATCGCGATGGCGGCCGTGACGGTCTTGAACGTCGAGCCCGGGGTGTAGACGCCCTGGTTCGCGCGGGTGACGAAAGGGCTGGACGGGTCGTTGACGAGCGAGTCCCAGTAGGCCGCCGCTTCCGCGTTGGTGCCAGTGGTAAAAAGGCGATTCGGGTCGATCGCCGGATTCGAGGCGAGCACGAGTGTCGCGCCGGTCCGGATATCAAGCACGACCACCGCGCCTTCGCTGTCGCCGAGCATCGTCATCGCCGACGTCTGGAGGTCCGAGTCGATCGTCAGGTAGAGATCGCTGCCTTCAAGCGGCATGCCGAGCATGCTGCGGACGGTCTGTTCGATGGGGTTATTGCCGGCCTGGCCGGAGAGCGCTTCTTCGTACGTGGCTTCCAGTCCGGTCGCGCCGTACATCAGTGGGCTGTAGTAGCCGGTGACCGGCCAGGCGGATTCCACCGGCCACGTTCGGTAGTAGATGTCATCCTGCAGCACCGTGTCGGCCAGGACGACGCCGTTGCTGTCGTAGATGCGACCGCGCTCGAAGTCGAGCTGCTGGTTGACGAGGCGCGGGTTGGAGATCACCTCGCCGCTGGCATCGACACCGGTGCGGTAGTAGATCGCGTCGCGCTCGACGACCTGGATGCGCACGAGCTGGGCGGTGATGACGATGAAGACGGTCGAGATGACCACCGCGACGCGGATAAGGCTCCGGTTGAACGTCGGCAGTCCCGATGGGAGGGTCGTACGCGTCCCGATGATGAGCAGCACCCACGCGCCGAAGAGCAGGACCAGCCAGCGCGCGTCGCTGATATCCTCGCTGATCAGCAGGCCCCAGCCGATCAGCGCGATGGCGCCAAGTATTGCGATGCTTCGCAGGGCGGTCGTCATGAAGCGCTCCGGAACTCAGGCACGGCGAGGCAAGCTCGAGAAGTAGAGGATCAGGGCAAGTACGCCAAAGTTTGTGACCAATGAGCTGCCGCCGTATGAGATGAACGGCAGGGTGATACCGGTCAGCGGGATGATGCGCGTGACGCCGCCGATGATGATGATCGTCTGGATGCCGAGGCTGGTGGCCAGGCCCGCGACCGCGAGCTGGACGAAGCCGTCGTCGGCGCGCATGGCGATGACGTAGCTGCGCAGCACCCACAGGAAGTAGAGCGCCACGATCGCCAGCGTTCCGAGCAGCCCGAGTTCCTCGCCGATCGCGGAGAAGACGTAGTCAGTCTGGACCTGGGAGATGAATGTCGGGTGTCCCTGACCGAACCCGGTCCCGAACACACCTCCCGAGGCGAGCGCATAGTCCGACTGGATCGGCTGGTAACCGAACCCGTATGGGTCCCAGAAGGGGTCGAGCCAGTTATTCACCCGCACCTCGATGCGTGAGAAGAACGTCCACGCGAACCAGGCCGCAGCGGCGAAAGTTGCCAGGCCGACGCCGACATAGACGAGCCGGCCGGTGGCGATGTAGAGCATGACAAGGAAGATGCCGAAGAAGAGCAGCGCGGGCCCGAGATCATTGAGCACGACGAGCAGGACGAGCGAGGCGCCCCACATGATGCCCATCGGGAGCAAATAGGGGATCGGTGGCAGCCGCAGTCGCCCGACTTGCCAGCTGGACCCGATCAGGTCGCGCTTCTCGTCGAGGTAGCTGGCGAGGAAGATCACGAGCGTGACCTTGGAGATTTCCGAGGGTTGGATCTGGATCGGCCCGATCGCGATCCAGAGACGCGCGCCGCCGACCTCGGTGCCGATGAAGTACGTGGCCGCCTGGAGCGCCAGGGTGACGAGCAGCCAGGTGTATTTGTACTTCCGCAGCCAGTTCGCGACCTTGAGTGGGCCCGAAAGCATCACGACGGACCACATCACGGCCAGACCGACCGCGAGATAGAGCAGATGGCGTTGGGCGAGGAAGCTGTAGTCCGGGTCGATCTCAACGAGGTCGGGATGCAGCCGCTGGATCATCAGCATGCCGACGATTGCGAGCGTCGCGGTGATCGGGAAGAGTATCTGGTCACCCCGGAAGCCGCGAAGGCCGAACGTGATGCTGGCGAGGAGGACGGCGGCGGATGCGGCGAGGCTGATCCAGATGTCGCTCCACGACCAGTCGACCGTTCCACGCCCGACGACCACGATCATCAGCGAACCGACGATCGCGAGCATCGCGGGGATCAGGAGGAGGTTGAACTCGGTCGTGCGAAAGGTGGGCCGGAAGCGCACAACAGGCCTCAGGCGCCGCGTTCGCGGAGGATGACGCCGAGCCGAGCACGCACGTCGTCCGCAATGTGGTCGGGAGAGGTGGTTAACGCCGACCTGGCAGCATGCGCGCAATCGCTGCCGCACGCCGATAGGCCCTCGGAGGCGAGCTGCCGGATCACGGTTCGGCCAGTCTCGATGTTCTCGGCGAGTACGCGCTGGACCACTTCGATTGTGACGTCGTCCTCGTGCTCATGCCAGACATCGAAATCGGTGACCATGGCGAGCGAGCCGTAGCAGATGCCGGCTTCGCGGGCGAGCCGCGCCTCCGGCATGGCGGTCATGCCGATGATGTCCGCGCCCCACTGGCGATAGAGGAAGGATTCCGCGCGGGTCGAGAACTGCGGCCCCTCGATGCAGATGTATGTCCCGCCGTCCTGAACGGCATCCTGCGCCTGACGGGCCGCATGGACGATCTGGTGCCGGAACGCGTCGCAGAAGGGGTCGGCAAGGCCGACATGGGCCACGATGCCGTTCTCGAAGAACGTGCGCGGGCGGCTGACGGTGCGGTCGATGACCTGGTGCGGCACCACGGCCGTGCGCGGCGGCAGGTGCTCGCGAAGGCTGCCGACGGCGTTGATGCTCAGCAGGTGCGTCACGCCGACCTCCTTCAGGGCCGCGATGTTTGCCAGATACGGGATCTCGCTCGGGTTGATGCGATGTCCGTGGCCATGGCGCGCAAGGAAGACGACGGGGTGCGTGCCGATGGTCCCCTGGACGAGCGGCGCGCTGGGTGGGCCGAAGGGCGTCCCGATCTCGATCTCGCGGACGTGTTCGAGGTCGGGCAGGTTGTAGAGGCCGGTTCCGCCGATCACACCGAGCATGGCTCTTCTCCGGGCTTTCGCCATCGCCGGGCGGCGCAAGGGCGGCCCGCATGTCACCGTGCCATGGTACCCGGGGTGCCTGACGACGACAAAGCCGCGGCAAACGACCGGGCACGAGGCAACGTGCTATACTTGAGGCCGTCAAGCGCCATCGCCACGGGCGTTTCTTAATGTGTCTCGAAATTTCACATAGCAGGGGCCGCTTCCAGGCCCGAGGAGGCTACGCCCGCATGGCGTTGCAGCACGAGCAGAAGACCCAGATCATCGAAGACACCCGTCTTCACGACACCGACACCGGTTCGCCGGAGGTCCAGATTGCGATCCTGACGGAGCGCATCACTGGCCTGACGCAGCATCTCCGCGAGCATCGTCACGACAATCACTCCCGTCGCGGCTTGCTGAAGCTCGTCGGTCGTCGTCGTCGCCTTCTCGCCTACCTGGCCAAGAAGGACATCGAGCGCTACCGCGCCACCATCGCGCGTCACGGCCTCCGCAGGTAGCCGTTGACCGGGCCGGTGCGATCCTTCCAGTTCATCACCGTAGCGGATTGCGACTCTCCGGTTCGATGTGACGTCCACAAAACGCCCGGGGCCTTCACGGCCTTGGGCGTTTTCTGTGTCGTCGTGAAAGGATGGCCCGACATTCGCGATAGTTAACCCGTAGCCGGGTGGAGCATGGGGCATTGGAGTGGCCCGAAGGACGACGTCGGTCCACTCCAGTTCCTCAGGTCTCCGGCTCCGGCAGGATTGATGGATTGGTAGAGGTCCGTGGAAACGCCGCGGACGGATGCATGGAGATACGCACATGATTCCCGATGCTGTACAGCAGCAGATCAAGACCGTCTCGACGGAGCTCGCGGGGCGCACGCTCTCGCTGGAGGTCGGGCGCATTGCCGGACTGGCGATGGGTGCCGTCGTGGTGCGCTACGGCGACTCGATGGTGCTCAGCACCGTCGTCGGCGAGCGCGAGCCGCGCGAAGACCTCCCGTTCTTCCCGCTGACGGTCGACTACGAAGAGCGCATGTTCGCCGCCGGCAAGATCCCGGGCGGCTTCCCGAAGCGCGAAGGCCGGCCGACCGAGGCCGCGATCCTCGCCGCGCGCTTGACCGACCGCCCGATCCGGCCGCTGTTCCCGAAGGGATACAAGGCCGAGGTCCAGGTGATGACGACGGTCCTCTCCGCCGACCAGGAGAACGATGCCGACCTCCTGTCGGTGATCGGCGCGTCGGCGGCGCTCACGATCTCGCCGATCCCGTTGGAGGGCCCGGTTGGCGCCGTCCGCATGGGGTACCAGGACGGCGAGTTCGTCGTCAACCCGACCTTTACCCAGCGGGAAACCAGCGAGCTGGACATGGTCGTCGCCGGTACCGACGACGCGATCATGATGGTCGAGGGCGAGGCGCTCGAGATCCCCGAAGAGAAGATGGTCCAGGGCATCGAGCTGGCCCACCAGAACATCCGCACGATTGTCGAGCTGCAGCGCGAGCTGGTGGCGCAGGTCGGGCAGGAGAAGTGGCCGTTCGAGCCGCCGCAGCGCAACGAGGCGCTCTTCACCGAGCTGCGCTCGTTCCTCGGGACTCGGCTGCGTGACGCCGTCCGCAACCCGGACAAGGTCGTGCGCCTTGAGTCGACCGGCGACTTGCAGAAGGATGCCATCGCCGCGCTGACCACCGCCGAGGAAGGCCAGGAGCCTCGCTTCAAGGCCGGTGACGTCAGCAGCGCCTATGAGGCTCTGCTGAAGGAAGAGGTTCGCTCGGGCATCCTCGAAGAGGGGGTGCGCCCGGACGGCCGTGGCAATACCGAGATCCGCCCGATCTGGACGCAGGTCGGCTACCTGCCGCGCGCCCATGGCTCGGCGATCTTCACGCGCGGACAGACCCAGGTCCTGACCGTCGCGGCGCTCGGCTCGGTTGCCGAGGAGCAGCGGCTGGACTCGATCTCGCCGCAGACGAGCAAGCGCTACATCCACCACTACAACTTCCCGCCGTACAGCGTCGGCGAGGTTCGCCGCCTGCGTGGCGCGAGCCGCCGCGACATCGGCCACGGCGCGCTGGCCGAGCGGGCGCTCGTCAACATGCTGCCGAGCGGCGAGGAGTTCCCGTACACGATCCGCCTCGTCTCCGAGGTCGTCAGCTCGAACGGCTCGACGTCGATGGCGTCTGTCTGCGGTTCAGCACCATGGCGCTGATGGACGCGGGCGTGCCGATCAAGGCGCCGGTTGCCGGTGTGGCGATGGGCCTGATCACGGATGCGGACAGCGGCCGCTTCACGGTCCTGACCGATATCCAGGGCATGGAGGACGCGCTTGGCGACATGGACTTCAAGGTTGCCGGCACGCAGGACGGCGTGACCGCCATCCAGATGGACATCAAGGTCAAGGGCATCACGACCGAGATCATGCGGCAGGCGCTGAGCCAGGCCCATGACGGCCGGCAGTTCATCCTCGGCAAGATGCTGGAGACGATCGCCGAGCCGCGCACGGAACTCTCCAAGTACGCGCCGCAGGTCGTGACGATCAAGATCGACTCGGGCAAGATCGGCAAGGTGATCGGCCCCGGCGGGTCGATGATCCGCGAGATCCAGGAAGAGACGAACTCCAAGATCAACATCGAGGACGACGGCGTCGTCTCGATCGCGTCGGCGGACGGCGAGGGGATCGAGAAGGCGAAGGCCCGCATCCTCGCGCTGACCGAGGACGCGCCGGAGATCAAGGTCGAGCGTGGCGAGATCTACACCGGCAAGGTCGTGAGCGTCATGCCGTACGGCGCGTTCGTCGAGCTGGTGCCGGGTCGCGATGGCCTCGTCCACATCTCCGAGCTGTCGGAGGATCCGTCAATCCGCGTCGAGCGCGTTGAGGACGTTGTCAACCTCGGCGAAGAGATCACCGTGATGGTGACCGACGTTGCGCCGAACGGGAAGGTGAGCCTGTCCCGCCGCGCGGCGCTGACCGGCGAGCTGCCGGAGCCGAAGCCGCAGCGCCCGGGTGGCGATCGTGGCCCGCGTGGTCCGCGTCGCGATGATCGCGGTCCCCGCCGGGACGACCGCGGGCCCCGCCGTGATGACCGGGGCCCGCGCCGCGACGATCGCGGTCCGCGCTACTAAACCGAGTTTCCGCCGCTATCCGCGGCATCGAAACGCCCCGTATCCGGTTCGCCGGGTGCGGGGCGTTTCTGCGCGCGTCGCGCGTCGAGGGGGTGTCATGCGTGCCCCCACGTTTGCAGAGTGATACCGGATTGCACGAGGCAACCCTCGTACGGAACAAGACGAGAAGGGCCACCCGGAATACCCCGGGTGGCCCTTCTCCGCGTGCATTGCTGGAGGCGTTACGACTGCGGGGTTGCCGACGCTTGCTGGGTGGCCTCGACGATGGATGCCGCCTCAGTCGCGATGCCCGAGAACCAGTCCTGGCCGGAGTCCGTGTAGCCGATCCAGTACATGAAGATGCAGCAGGCGAGCACGAGCAGGGCCAGCAGGCCGATCACCACCCAGAGCCAGGTTCGGCGACGGCGGGGTGGAGGCGGACCGAGGTCGGACATCTTCCACTCGTCATCGTTAGCCGCGCCCTGGACCCGATCTCGCTCGTACTCCCAGGCGTTCCGACGCCCCACGCCCGGAATGACCGTCGATGGTTCGGTCTCGGCTGTTTGGACTGTCTCGGTTTGCGCCTCGGGCGTCGGCTCCAGCCGATAGCCGCAGTTGGAGCAGAAGCGATCGTCTGAAGAGACAGGCGCGCCGCAATTTGGGCAGGTCTGTGACGTCATATCGTCCTACTCACCCAGCCGCGGGTCGAGCGCATCGCGCAGGCCGTTGCCGAGGAGGTTGATCGAGAGGGCGCTCATGAAGATCATGAAGCCCGGGAAGAACGCGGCGGTCCACGACTGCATGTAGTAACCACGCGCGTCGTCCAGCATGTTGCCCCATGAAGGGATCGGGATGCGGACGCCGAAGCCGAGGTAACTCAGCGCGGCCTCCGTCAGGATCAGGCTTGGCAGCGCCAGCGACGACCACACGAGCACGATCGACACGACGTTCGGGAAGATATGCCGGGTGATGATGCGGAAGTTACTCGCGCCCATGACGCGCGCAGCGTCGATGTAATCCCGGTTCTTGAGGCTCAACACCTCGCCACGGATCAGACGGGAAACGCCTGTCCAGCTCGTTGCGGCGATGACGAACGCCAGTCCAATCGGCCCAGGTCGAATCCACACCGAGAGCAGTAGGAGCAGTGTGATGACAGGGATGGAGATGATCACATCGACGAAGCGCATCAACACGCTGTCGATCGCACCGCCGAAGAATCCGGCCGCTGAGCCGATTGTCATACCGATCGTCAGCGCGGCAAGCAAGGCGACGACGGCCACCTGCATCGAGACTCGGCCACCGTAGGCGAGGCGCGTCATGATATCGCGGCCGTTGTCGTCGGTACCGAGAATGTTGTCGGTATCCTCGAACGGCGGTGCCTTCGTCTTCGCGTAGTTGCCGACGGCATAGTCGTGGCCGGTCAGCTGCGAGACGACCGGGGCGCCGAACGAAAAGAGCGCGAGAAACGCGAAGACAACCAGCCCGAACATGGCCAGCTTGTCCTTGCGGAGCTTTCGCCAGGCGCGGGTGTAGAAGCCTGGCGACTCCCTCAGGTGGTCGCGTTCGAACGCACCCTTATCAGGGTACTCACTATTTCCCGCCACAAACTGTTCGTCTGTCGCGTGTTCGGCGGATGCTCCACCGAGAGGCACTTGCTGAGCCATACAGGGTTTCCTTCAGCGTGATCGTCGTAGACCGCGCTAGTCGTACCGGACGCGCGGATCGAGCACACCATACATGATGTCTGCGAGCAAATTGCCCACGACTGTCAGGAAGGCGAGCATCATGATCGTCGCCATTGCGACCGAATAGTCGTTCGAGTTCAGTGATTCAATCGTCAGCTGGCCAACTCCGCGATAGCCGAACACGTTCTCGATAATGAGCGCGCCTCCGAACAGGTTCGGGATGTCGAGGCCGATAAGCGTCACGAGAGGGAGCACAGCGTTCTTGAAGGCATGGCCCATGATCGCGGTGCGCTTGGTGATACCCTTCGCGTCGGCGGTGCGCATGTAATCCATTCGAATCACTTCAAGCATCTGGGACCGGATATAGCGGGTCCAGCCAGCGAGGCTCACCAGGGCCAGGGCCGTTGCCGGCATAATGAGATGCTCGAGACGGTCGAAGAACCCACCGCCACCACGCAAGTCCTTCACGCCCGCGACCGGGAGCGAGGGGAGCCCCCATTCCTGGAACTTCACGGCGAACAGGATAATCATCAGCATGCCCAGCCAGATCGACGGCATGGAGTAGAAGATCGTCGCGAAGATCGTGGTGACGCGGTCAAAGACGGAGTTGCGCTTGATCGCGGCAATCACGCCGACGGGAATCGCGAAGAGGATGGAGAGGAGCAGCGACGTCACGCTCAGAAGGAGCGTGTTCGGTAGTGCGGCTTTGAGGGATATGGTGACCGGCACGTAGTTGCGGAAGCTGATGCCGAGGTCACCCTGGAGCACGTTGCCCAGCCAGATGAAATAGCGTTGGTACCAGGGAGCGTTGAGGCCGAGGTTCTCGCGAATGCGCTCGAGGTCGGAGGGCTTGATGTTCGGGTTGAACTCGAACTGGTCAGTCGGGCTCCCGGGGACGAGATTCAGCAGCGCGAAGACAATAAAGGAGATGCCCAGCAGCAGCGGAATCATTCCCAGTAAGCGCCGGATGATATAACGCGTCATCGACATTAACCCTTGAGGTGCCTTCCAGGGACGACGGGACGGCCGTCGCGCATCGGCTCACCTGGAATCGGGAAAGCGACATGGACATGTCACGAGGAGGGCGGTCCGGGATGGCCGAATCGTCGACCAGGGGAAACGCGACTCCGTTTCGCACTGTACCACATCACACGAAGAGGGATGGCCAGGCGGCCATCCCTCTTGTCGTTGTGAAGCCGAAAGACTTAGGCCTGGTCGAGCCACGCGCGCGGGACCCACCAGATGTTGCTGTAGCCGTTCGGGAAGAAGTTGTGAACGCGCGGAGAGGCACCGTAGATGCTCTTGCGGAACACGGTGATCCCGGCGGCGGCATCGTCATTGACGATGTTCGACATCTCGATGAGCATGTCGATGCGCTTCTCGACGTCCAGCTCGGCCTTGCGACGGCTCAACCATCGCGTCGTACTCCTCGTTGGAGTAGCGCATCATGTTGAAGCCTTCCGGCGGGGTCATCCAGGATGCGAACATCGCGGACTGGTCGCCGTCGACGGTCCAGCTGAAGCCGAGGACCGACATCTGGAAGTTGCCGGCGTCGTTGTTCTCGAGCAGGGTCGGGAACGGGATCGCGGACGGCAGCATCTCAACGCCGACCTCACGCCACGCCTGCTGCATGTACGGGATCTGCGTCTCGTAGGTGGACGCGCCCTCCGAGTAGGTGCAGTCGAAGCTCAGGCGCTGGCCATCCTTCTCGCGGATGCCGTCGCCGCCGACCGTCCAACCCGCCTCCTCGAGGAGGGACTTCGCCTTCTCGGGGTCATAGTTGTAGATCGTGTTGATTCGGTCCGGGGCGTAGGCGATGGAGAGCACCGGCTGGGTGCCGTCCGCCTGGATGGCGAAGCCGTCGTAGACGGTGTCGGCGATCACGGTGCGGTCAAGCGCGTACTGCAGGGCCTGGCGGACCTTGACGTCGGTGAAGACCTCGCCCTTGGCCGGATCCTGGTTGGTGATGTAGAAGTTGAAGCTCAGCGTGTCGAAGTCGACGATCTGGAGCTCCGGGTTTGACTCGCGGAGCGAGTTCGCCTGCGAGAACGGAACCTCAATGACGTCCGCCTGGCCGGTCTGGAGCGCGGCGATCGCCGAGGCCGGGTCCGCGATCACCTGATAGGTGTAGGTGTCGATGACCGGCGTGCCGGTAGTGTCCCAGTAGTCCGCGTTCTTCTCGAGGGTGACGTGGTCACCGAGCACCCACTCGACGAACTTGAACGGGCCGGAACCGATGACGCGGGATGCATCCTGACCGGTCGAGCCCGCGTCGGACGGCCAGTCGGCCGGATCAACGTCGCCCCAGATGTGCTCCGGCATGATGCCGAACTGGCCGAGGCCGTCCTGCAGGAAGAGGGCGGTCTGGAACTTCGCCTTGAACTCGACGGTGTAGTCGTCGATCTTCTTGTACGAGTCGAGAACCGCATCCACGGTGCCCTTGCGGACCGACTGGCTGTTCTCGGCGAGCGCCTTGTCGAACGTCATGATGACGTCGTCAGCCGTCAGCGGCTCACCATCATGGAACTTCGCATTCTGGTTGAGGTTGATGGTGTAGGTAACGCCGTCCGCGGCGATCTCCCAGCTGTCAGCCAGGCCCGGAACGTCGCGGCCGTCGACCACCGACCCGCCGATCAGCGACTCGTAGATGAAGCCGGTGATCCAGCCTGAGTAGGTGTCGGAGGCGAGCACCGTGTTGACCGTCGAAATGTCGGTGGTCATCACGTGGATCAGCTGACCACCCTGGGCCTGCGGCTCCTCGAACGGGTATGCGTCCTGCAGCTCGGCCTCGACGTCCTCGCGAGTGAGCTCGGACTTCATGACCTCGCCGGTGCCCGCCGGGCTCGCCTCAGGCGTCTGACCCGCCGCATCGCGGACGAGCATGCCAGCGGCCGCGGCGGAAACACCGAGGGCCGTGGCGCGACGCATGAACCCGCGGCGGCTGATCTCACCGGCGCGGAACTGCTCGACGAGCGTATCGATCTCGAACTTGTTCATAAATATAGACCCCCTAGTCTATAACACGTTGGTATCGCCGTCCCTGGCGATACCACTTTTGGGTCCGCAACGAAGGACCCATTCCCTAGACCGCGAAAGTGTTTCGGGCAGGTTGTTACGCATTGTCCTACTCGCCATATCGACGCTTCAAGCTGAACGTTCGCCAAAACTGTCATTGCAGGTTGGCGGCGGATCACGCTGGAAGCAGGCCGCGCGCAGGCCGGTTCACATGCCAAATTTCCCCAAACCGGGGCGGGCAAACATGACGTACCGTGCGTGGCGCTCTCCATAGCGGTGTATTGAACTCGCAACATCCTGTTGATCAATAATAGGCTTTTCCGGACGCGCGGTGCAACCAACGACGAAATGCCGTAATGTAACAGGGCGGCGCGTTTCCGCACCGCCCTGTTCGTACGCATGACTACGTCCGGAATCAACCTGACCGGGCCCGACCGGCCCGGTCAGGATCCGGGCTTACGCCTCCGCGATCCAGGTCTTGGTGATCCACCAGACCTCGCTGTACGCGTTCGGGAAGACGTTGTGCAGCCGGGCACCGGCGCCGTAGATGTCCTTCAGGAATACGGTGATGCCGACGGCCGCGTCATCGTTCGCGATGTTCGCCATCTCGACGAGGATATCCAGCCGCTTCTCGGGATCCAACTCGCTCTTCGAGGGCTCGATCAGGGCGTCGTACTCCTCGTTGCAGTAGTGCATGGTGTTGAACCCGCTCGGGGGCACCATGTTGCAGGCGAACATGTCGGACTGGTCGCCAGTGGTGTCGAACTGGAATCCCCACAGGGTCATCTCGAAGTTGCCGGCGAGCGTGTCGTCGAGCAGGGTCGGGAACGGGATGATCGCGGGGATCATCTCGATGCCGGCCTCGCGCCATGCCTGCTGCATGTACGGCACCTGGGTCTCGTACGGTGCATATCCCTCCGAGTAGTACATCTCGAAGCTCAGGCGCTGGCCATCCTTTTCGCGGATGCCGTCGGCGCCCATGGTCCAGCCCGCCTCATCGAGGAGCGAGCCTGCCTTCTCCGGATCGTAGAGGTAGATCGTGTTGATCCGGTCGGGAGCGTACGCGGGCGAGACGATCGGCTGGGTGCCATCGGCGCGCTCGGCGAAGCCGTCGAAGACGGTGTTCGCGATGACTTCACGGTCCAGCGCGTAGAGAAGCGCCTGGCGGACCTTGACGTCGGTGAAGGCGAGGCTCTTCGCCGGGTCCTGGTTCACCACGAAGTAATTGATCGACGTGGTGTCGTAGTCGATGATGTCCAGCTCCGGATTCGAATCGCGGAGGGAGCGCGCCAGCCCGAACGGCACCTCGGTGTAGTCGCTCTGGCCCGTCTGGAGCGCGGCGATGTTGGAGGCCGGATCGGTGATCACCTGGTAAGTGTAGGTGTCGATCACCGGCGTGAACATCTCGCTCCAGTAGTCGGGGTTCTTCTCGAGGGTGACATTGCTGCCCTGGACCCACTCGACGAACTTGAACGGCCCGGTGCCGATCACGCGGGAGGCATCCTGGCCGGTGGTTCCGGGATCACCCGGCATGTCCGTCGCCTCCACGCCGTCCCAGATATGCTTCGGCATGATGCCGAACTGGGAGAGGACGTCGAAGACGAAGATGGCGGACTGGAACTTCGCCTTGAACTCGACGGTGTAGTCGTCGATCTTCGTGTAGGAGTCCAGAGCTTCGTCGATGCTGCCCTTGCGGGGGCTCATGCTCCCCTCAGCGACCGCCATGTCGAACGTGTGGATCACGTCGTCGGCCGTGAACGGCTCGCCGTCGTGCCAGGTCACGTTCTGCTGCAGGTACACCGTATAGGTCAGGCCGTCGGCGGCGATCTCCCAGTAATCCGCGAGCCTCGGAACGGCGGAGCCGTCGATGACCGATGCCTCGACGAGCACATCGAAGATGAACTGGTTGGCGATCCAGCCGGAGTAGACGTCCGAGAGCAGGACCGGGTTCACCATGGAGATGTCGGTGGTCATGCTATGGATCAGCTGGCCACCCTGGGATGTCGGCTCCTCCCATTCGAACGCATCCTTCACCTGCGCCTCGTATTCGGCGCGGGTGATCGACTTGATAACCTCGCCCGTGCCGACCGGGCTTGCGGCGGGCGATGCCTGGTGGGCGGCGGCGCTCTGGAACATCCCTGCGGCAACCGCAGGCACGGTTCCGGCAGCTACTGCGCCCCTGACGAACAACCTTCGGTCGACATCGCTGCCGGCCATCTTGCCGATGAGATCACGAGTGGTATCGTTTGCCACGAGAGACCTCCTAGCGGTGACGTTTCGCCGTCTGGACCGGGAATATACGCACGTGCCGGTGCCGTTTTTCGTTCCTGGTAGACGTACCGGCATTGTCCCACTGAACTGGCGCGACGTAAACAGGGCATGAAAAGAGCACGGAAGGCCACGATGGCCTTCCGTGCTCTTTGTCTGGCAATTTCGGCGTCTACTGCTCGATCCACATGTACGGCAGCGTCCAGAAGGTGCTGTATCCGTTCGGACGGAAGTTGTGAAGGCGAGGGGTGCTGCCCATGATGTCCCGGCGGAAGACGATGATGCCGGCGGCCGCCTCGTCGTTGACGATATTCGATTGCTCAACGAGCAGGTCGATCCGCTTTTCCTGATCAAGCTCGCGGCGCTGTTGGGCGTCGAGCTCGTCGTACTGCTCGTTGCAGTAGCGCATGCGGTTGAACCCGTTGGGCGGTGTCGCGTCGCAGCGGAACATGTCACCCTGAGATCCATCGACCGTCCAGCTGAACCCGGCGACGGCCATGTCGAAGTTGCCGGCGATGGCCTGCTCGATGAGGGTCGGGAACGGGATGGCCGTCGGCAGCATCTCGATACCCACCTCGCGCCATGCCTGCTGCATGTACGGGATCTGCTGCTCGTAGGTCGCCGCGCCTTCGGAGTAGAGCGTCTCGAAGCTGAGGCGCTGGCCGTCCTTTTCGCGGATACCGTCGTTACCGGCGACCCAGCCAGCCTCGTCGAGGATCTGGTTCGCCTTGTCGGGGTCGAACACGTAGTCGGTGTTGATGCGGTCCGGCGCGTAGGCGATCGAGAGCACCGGCTGGGTGCCGACCGCGCGAATCGCGAACCCGTTGTAGACGGTTTGGGCGATGAGATCCCGGTCGAGCGCGTACATCAACGCCTGGCGCACGGCCATATCGGTGAAGACACCGCCCTTCGTCTCGTCCTGGTTCGTGTAGAAGTAGTTGAACGAGAGGGTGTCGTAGTCCTCGATCACCAGCTCGGGATTCTGCTCCCGAAGCTCGTTCGCGACGTTGAACTCGACCTCGACGATGTCCGCCTCGCCCGTCTGGAGCGTCGCGGTGGCCGAGGCGGGGTCCGCGACGACGCGGTAGATGAACTCGTCGATGACCGGCGTGTTCTCGCTGTCCCAGTACTCGTCATTGCGAGTAATGGACGCATGATCACCCAGCAACCACTCCTTGAACCTGAATGGTCCTGAGCCGATCACTCGTCCCGCGTCCTGGCCGGTCGAGCCCGGGTCGGCGCCCCAATCGGCGACGGGAACTCCCTCCCAAATGTGCTTCGGGATGATGCCGACCGTGCCGGCCGTCTCCTGAACAAACGTGGCCAGCGGCTCCTTGGCGATGAGCTGGACGGTCTTGTCGTCTACCTTTTGGTAGGAGTCGAGCGCGAGCACGACGCCGGAGCGGCGAACGCTGAGCGTGTTCTCGTCGAGCATGGAGTCGAAGGAGAACACGACATCGTCGGCAGTGACCGGGTTGCCGTCATGCCACGTCGCGCTCTCGGCGATGTAAAAGGTATAGGTGACGCCGTCGTCGCCCACTTCCCAATAGTCGGCGAGTCCGGGAACCGGCGTGCCGTCGACCGCGCTGCCGTTCGCGAGGAATTCATAGATCGACGTCGCGATGATGCCCGAGTAGGTGTCCGTGTAGAGGTGCGGGTGCAGCGTTCGGATGTCGGACGTGTTGACGTGGATCACCACGCCGCCCGTCTGTGCCGGCTCTTCGAGGTCGAATGCCTCCATGAGCTGCGCCTGGTACTCCTGCCTGGTGATCGACTTGGTCCCTCCGGCCACCGGGCTGGCGGCCGGCGTGGCATCCTGCGCGAGGACACTCGTGGCCATGGTCGCGGCCGCGCTCGCGGAGACCCCGGCTGCAGTGACGCGGCGGACGAACGCGCGTCGACTGATATCGCCACGACGAAGCTGGTCAGTCAATTCCGACATCGAAAACCTGTCCATCGGTATTCCATCCTTTCAGGACGCCCCGTCTTTGGGGATCTTGTGGTTCTCCTCCGATCGATCGGTGTCATGACACATGGAGTGGAACGGTTGTGCCGGTTGTCGGAGACCCATGGTGCTGGTCCCGGTGGTTGGCGCAACCGATCTCTTGTCATGTGAACCGTGGATGCATGGTAGGGAATGTACCGGGGTGCGTCAAGCAACTTTTGAGTCGCTTGCCAAGGTGACATATCGCCGTACAATGGCGATATCGCCACGTTCCCGAACCCGATGTCGGACACACCTGACCCAAACCCTTGCCACCTGGGGAGTCACGCATGAAGTCGCGTTTCCAGCTTGCACTCGGCATCGCCGTGGTTGCTGCGCTCGTGGCGATCGGGATCATGTTGTGGGTCGATCGGATGCGCCCGGTGGCGATCGTGTTTGAGACGCCTGCCGCCGAGACAATCGAGGTCAGCGTTTCCGGCGCGGTGGGTTCACCCGGCGTGGTGGAGGTACCCGCCGGCGCGCGGTTGGTCGAGGTGGTCGACGCGGCGGGAGGGTTCACCGATGACGCCAATACCGACGTCCTGAATCTGGCGGGCCGCGTTGGCGACGGAGAAGCGGTCACGATCCCCCGCGCAGGCGAGTCGACGGAGAGCGTGGTGTCGCCCGGCGAGGATGGGCTCATCAACCTGAATACGGCGACGGCCACCGAGCTGGACGAGCTTCCGGGCATCGGAGATGTGCTCGCCGGCCGGATTATCGACCGCCGCGAAACGGTCGGCCCATTCACCTCAGTCGACCAGCTTTCCGAGATCGAGGGCATTTCGCCTCGCCTGGTCGAGGAGATCCGGCCCTACGTGACGGTTGAGCCCGGTGGCTAGTGGCCTGGCCATCGGCGTCTCGCTGGTGTTGGGCGTTGCGGTTGGGCCGCGAGCATTGCTCCTGATCCTTCCAGTTGCCGTCCTCCTGGGCCTTCGCGACCGGTCGCAGCTCGTACGACTTCTCATGCTCGTCGTGGCATGCACGACCATCGGTATCGCTCGTGGCGCGGTCGGTGAAAGCGATGGGGATCCAGTTGGGCTTCACGGGACAACCGGCGCGGTGGGGACCGTTCGCTCGGTTCCGGTCGCGGGAGGCCAGTTCGAACGAGCGGTGCTCGACATCCAGCAGGCGCAGATTGGGAGCGGCGAATGGCAGGACAGGCACGCTGTCGTCATCGTCTACTTGCCAGAAGCGGGCGAAGGAGTGAGCTACCGCGACACGATCTCCGTAACATGGGGCGCGACCGACATCGACGCCTTGGCTCCGGGATATGCGAACTACGTTCGGGCCCATGGCGCGACCGCATCTGCATGGGTCTATGCCTACCGCGTGGAGAGCCAGGGACCGGCGGCCTTTGACGCCATTGGCGCGGTGCGACGCGACGTCTCGCGCGTCCTGCAGCAGGCGTTCGGTGGTGATCCTGGGGCGCTGGCGGCCGGGATCGTGACCGGCGACGACTCGGCAATGTCCGACGAAGCCGTCGAGCAGTTCCGCAGGACCGGGACGGCGCACATCACGGCCGTCAGCGGCCAGAACGTCAGCTTGCTCATCGCGTTTCTCTCGTTGTGGATGCATCCCGGTGGGCGTTGGCAGCGGCTCCTGGCGAACGCTAGCCTGATTGTTGCCGTCTGGCTGTTCGCGATCATGGTTGGGCTGGAGGCGCCGGCACTGCGGGCGTCGGTGGTCGCCACGCTGACCATCATCGGCGCGTGGTCGGGGCGGCGACCAGACCCGCTTACGCTGCTGGCACTGTCGCTCGGCGGCATGGTGCTGATCAATCCTGGCGTGACGAGCTCCATCGGCTTCTGGCTCTCCGCGTCCGCCTCGCTGGCCTTGTGCAGTGTCGTGATGCCCGATCCGCCCGATACATTGCGCGGGAAATTGCTGAACCTCGCGTCCGGACCGATCGCGGCTTCGCTTGGCACCTTGCCGATCCTGGTCTGGTCGTTCGGGGAGTGGTCGCCCGTCTCGCCGTTGGCGAATGCGGTGCTCGGACCGATCATGTCGGTGCTGTTCCCGGTGACCTACGCCTTCGCGGTGATCGCGTTGCTCTTCCCACCGCTTGCCGGGTTGTGGGGTGGCTCCCCGGCATCGGGCTGGATCTCGCGCTGGCCGTGGTGGATCGGCTCGCGGGCATATCGCAGGTGATCCATCTCGAATCGAGTGGGCCTGTGGCGGCGGTGCTCATCGCGATACCGGCCTATGCGGCGTTGTTCCTCTGGAGTCGAGAGGGATCCCGGTGGTTGCGCGTGTTGGAGGATCGGTGGGTCGCGATTTCGCCATGAACGGCGGGTTGTTCGCTTGACAATTCAGGCCGAAAAGACGTATCTTCCGTTGCGCCGCGCCCCCATAGTCTAGCGGCCCAGGACGTCACCCTTTCAAGGTGAAGATCGCGGGTTCGAATCCCGCTGGGGGTACCACACCACCGAGGCCCGATCCGGGTCGCGGTGTTTTTTGTTTTCGGCGAGGAGGGAAGCCGTGGGACGTTTGGCCGCGTCTGACGTGATCGACGCGTTCGGGCTGGAGCCGTTGGAGGGCGAGGGCGGCTACTTCCGGAAGACCTGGATCGCCCACGGCAATAGCGACGCCGCGCCGATCGGTACCTGCATCCTCTATCTCGTCACGCCGGACTCATTTTCGGCGCTGCACCGCCTCGACCATGACGAGATTTTCCATTTCTATCTCGGCGACCCTTGTGAGGCGGTGGTGGTTACGCCGGATGGGACGCTCAGTGAGGTCCTCCTCGGGCAGGATATCGAGGCGGGAATGCGCGTGCAGCACGTCGTCCCGGCGCGAAGCTGGCAGGGGACACGTCTGGCGCCTGGTGGATCGTGGGCGTTGCTCGGCACCACGATGGCGCCGGGGTTCACGCTGGCTGGCTTCGAGCTTGCGACGGAGCACACCATCGAAGGGTTCCCGGCTGAGGTCGCCGATCGCGTTCGCGCGTTCGTTGCGGCTCAGCCATAATGAAACCGCATGGTTCCCGGCGTAAAGCGGCATTCCGCCCGCTTGGGGACACCGAGAACCTCGCGCGTCGAGGGTAGAGGAGGACACCTGTGGACATCATTCTTCCCGTTGCCGGATTTGGCACCCGCTTGCGACCCCACACCTGGAGCAAGCCGAAGCCGCTGGTCACCGTGGCCGGTAAGGCCATGCTCGCCCATGTGCTGGATCGCGTGATGCCGGCGAATCCCGGGAAGATCGTGTTCATCACGGGCTACCTCGGTGACAAGATCGAGACCTGGGCGCGGGAAAACTACCCGGACGTCGAGCTCGTCTTTGTCGAGCAGCCGGAGATGCTTGGCCAGTCCGACGCGATCTACCGCACGCGCGAGTATCTCGAGGGCGACGCGCTGATGCTCTTCCCGGACGCGCTGTTCGAGGCGGACTTCACGACGTTGGAGACGCGAGATGTCGACGGTGTCGCCTTCACCAAGTACGTCGAGGACCCGTCCGCCTACGGCGTGGCGCTTGTCGACGACGAGGGCAAGGTCACGAAGTTGATCGAGAAGCCGGAGGAGCCGATCTCGCACGAGGCGGTCGTCGGCATCTACTACTTCAAGGATGTGAAGCAGCTCTACTCCGCGATCGAGGAGCAGATGGAGCGCAACATCCAGCTCAAGGGCGAATACTTCATCGCCGATGCCATCCAGATCATGATCGACCGGGGCGCGCGCTTCGAGATCGAGCAGATCGACATCTGGGAAGACTGCGGCAACGTCGAGGCCCTGCTGGACACCAACCGCTACCTGTTGTCGGCCCAGCCGCCGTCCCCTGCCCAGCGGGCCGGCTCGCTGATCGTGCCGCCGTCGTTCGTGCATCGCGACGCGCTGCTGGAGGACGCGGTTGTCGGTCCGTACGCCAGCATTGGCGCGGGCACGGTGATTCGCAATTCCGTCGTGCGGGATTCCATCGTTGAAGAGGACGCCGAGGTGGTCGATGCCATCCTCCAGCGTTCGGTGATCGGCTCGAAGTCGGTCATCCAGGGCAGTGCGCGGTCGATCAGCGTTGGTGAGAACGGGAAGGTCGCCCTGTGAGCGAGGACACCGCGCCGCACAGCGAGTCGATCAACGCCTCCACCAAGGACCCGAAGAAGGTGTGGTACCAGCTCTCCGTCGACGTTGACGCTGAGGCGGTCGAGGCCGTGTCCGAGCTCTTCGGGCGCTACGGCTTCAACGAGGGCGTCGCGATCGAGGAGCCGTACATCCAGGACGAGGATGGTGACAACCTTGGCATCGCCCTCGACAAGCCGTTTACGATCCACACCTACGTCGCCGAGGCCGACTTCCGGCCGGAGATCATCGAGGACCTTCGGCAGGCGCTGTACTACCTCGGGCAACTGCGTGGTGTGAGCGATGTCCGGGTCTCCACGCTGGCCGAGGAGGACTGGGCGAACGCATGGAAGCAGCACTTCCAGGTGCACCGCATCGGAGAGCGAGTGGTGATCCGCCCGCCGTGGAGGGAGTACGAGCCGCAGGGCGACGACGTGGTGATCGAGCTCGACCCGGGTATGGCGTTCGGGACCGGGCTTCACCCGTCGACCAAGCTCTCCATGCTGGGAACCGAGCAGGTCGTTAAACCCGGTGATACCGTGCTCGACGTTGGAACCGGTTCCGGCATCCTCGCCATTGCGGCCGTGAAGCTCGGGGCGGTGAAGGCCGATACCGTCGATGTCGAGAACGTCGCCGTCGATGCCACCCGCGAGAACGCGGAGCGCAATGGCGTGAGCGACAAGATTGCCGTGGAGCTGGGAAGCGTTGGCCCAGGACAGCCGTTCTGGGGCGAGCAGTACGACGTGGTGCTGGCGAATATCATCGCGCGCGTGCTCATCGAGCTGAGCGAAGCCATCGTCGCGCACACGAAGCCCGGCGGGTTCATGGTTCTCGCCGGCATCATCGAGACTCGCGAGCAGGACGTGATCGCCGCTTTCGAAAATGCTGGCGCCGAGCTCGTCACCCGACGCATGCAGGAGGACTGGATCTCACTCGTCCTCACGCGGCCCGAGACTGCATAAGCCTGCGAAACTCCGGTGATCGCGCAGCCGATCGCCGGGCATCCCGCGCGCCATGCTATACTTTCCTGTTCGAAGCGACGTCTGTCGCTCTTTTCGCGCGCCCTGAACCCCGACATACCCCCGCGATCGCACAAAGAGGAAAGCGTTCCTGTATGCCCGTTGTCAGCCCACTTTCTCATCGCCGCGTCGATCTCGTGCCGTCCGTGCCGGGCACCGTCACCGCGGTCTCGCCGCAGTCCCTGGCCATGGAGCTGGGGATCGAGCCGGGCGACCGCATTCTCGGCGTGAACGGCAAGCCGCTCGTGGACGCGCTGGATTTCCAGTTCCAGGCGCAGTCCGAGCATGTGGTGATCGATGTCGACCGCGAGGGCTCCGTGCTGCGGTACGACCTCGAGCTGGAGGGCGACGAGTTCTGGGGAATCACCTTCGAGGACCCGACGTTCGACGGCGTGCGGGTTTGCGAGAATTCGTGCCCGTTCTGCTTCATCAAGCAGATTCCGAAGGGTATGCGGCGGTCGCTCTACGTGATGGACGACGACTTCCGGTACTCGATGCTCTATGGCTCGTTCGTGACGCTGACCAACCTCTCCGAGGAGGATTGGCAGCGCATCGAGGAGCAGCACCTCAGCCCGATGCACGTCTCGGTGCACGCCACGAATCCGGACCTGCGCGTCGCTCTCGTCGGCAACCCGAACGCCGGCAAGATCATGGACGACCTGCGGCGCCTCGAGGCGGCCGACATCGACTTCCACACCCAGTTGGTGCTCGTTCCGGGCGTCAACGACGGCGAGGAGATGGACCGCAGCCTGAGAGACCTGTCGTCCTTCGGTCCGCGCCTGAAGTCGATCGCCGGTGTACCCGTTGGCCTGAGCCGCTACGGTCAGGAGCGCCAGAGCAAGCAGATTCGCCTCTCGCGCACCTGCATGCGTCGCCTGCCGGGCTCGAACCAGGAGGCGATCAAGGTCCGACGATATGAGCCGGACGAGGCGGCCCGAGTCATCGAGCAGGCCGAGATCTGGCAGGAGCGCTTTCGCCAGGAGCGAGGCGATACCTTCTTCCACCTTGGTGATGAGTTCTACCTGATGACCGGCCGTGAGGTCCCCGACTCCGATCACTACGCCGGGTTCCCGCAGGTGGAGGACGGCATCGGTATCACGCGCTTCTTCCTTGACGAGATGGAGGCGTACTTGCGGCGAGCCCGGCCGGGCGTCCTGCGCGGAACAGCGGGCACCATCGCCACGGCGACCCTCATCGCGCCGACGATGGCGCAGGCGATCGAGCGGTTCAACGCGCACACGGGTGCGGAGCTGCGGGTGCGCGCCATCACGAACGACTTCCTCGGCCCGGAGATCAATGTGTCGGGTCTTCTTGCGGGGCAGGATATCGTCGCCCAGCTGAAGGACGAGCCGGCATCACGGCCCGGTGTTCGTGACGAAGAAGATGGTGTCGGACCGCACCGGCACGCTGATCGACGACATGAGCATCGCCGACGTCGCGACCGGGCTTGGCCGGCGGGTAAGCCCGGCCGAGAAGATGGCCGAAGTCGCGGCCGTCCTTCGTCGCCAGCGGCCCGCCTTGCAGGTCGCCTGACGCATCGACGCCACGCAGATCGTCGTCTACGACAACGTCCCGGGAGACATGGCCTCCGGGACGTTGTCCGTTTACGGCCCGTGTGCGTGGATTCCCGCGCTACCCGTTATTTCCTGCGCCGGACGAACGCCGCGATGACCGTCGCGACGGTTCCCGCGGTGAGTCCGAGCAGGGTGTCGCCGGCGGCATAGTACGGGCGGGGGTTCGGCGCGGTCTTCGGCGGCTGGTAGGTATGCATGTGCAGCCAGAGAACCACGGTCTCCTTCATCGCCCGGAGGATGACGCGGAGGCTGCCACCGGTCGGGCTGCCGGCGACACGCGGATAATGCGGCACGCCAACCTGCTGAAGGGTCGCGCCCTGGCGGCGGAGTTTTGCCTGGATCTCGGCATTGATCAGCGCGCCGGAAGTCGTCAGGTTCAGGGAACGGAGCTGCTCGCCCCGGAAGATCTTGAACGCGCAGTCGAGATCGCGCATATGGACCCCGAACAGGATCCGCACGGCGAGATTGAAGATTTCGGCATTGATGCGGCGGTGCATCGGGTCCGACCGCTCCATGCGGAAGCCGGCCACGATGTCATGGGAGGCGACGAAGGGGGCGAGGCGCTGGATGTCGGCCACGGCAAATTGGCGGTCGCCGTCCATGAACATCACGTAGTCGTAGCGCGACGCCTTGAAACCCGACTTCAGCGCCCCACCGTAGCCCCGGTTCACCGGATGGTGTACCGGACGAATGCGGGCGTCCTCCTCGGCGAGACGGTCGAGGATCGCGCCGGTCCCGTCGCGGCTCCCGTCGTTCACCGGGATGATTTCGAAGGTGTCGGTGTGCCGCGGCAGCACCTCCAGCGCTTCACGGATGACGTGCTCGATATTCCCCGCCTCGTTGTAGGCGGGGAATACCAGCGACAGTGAACCTGGAATCGGAACCGGAGGAAGTGTCGGGTCGTGCCTCGGGGCGACGCTACCGGAAGCGACCAGAGGCGTCGAGCCCGTGACGAACAACGCGGCACGGCGCAAGAACGCCAGGGACCCGGCGAGTGGTGAAGTCATGAAATCGCTCAGTTCCGTTCGCTAGACATGGGCCCGGACCTGGACCCTGCCGAATTGGATGATGTCGCCGTCGGAGATGCGCACGCGCGTCTGGACCGGCTGGTTGTTGATAAACGTTCCGTTCGTGCTGCCCAGGTCCTGGAGCCACCAGGCTCCGCGGTCGAAGACGATCTCCGCATGCGAACCTGAAACGAACCCATCGTCAATCATCAGTGTGTTGTCGTCGCGCCGGCCGATGGTGGTGTAGTGGTCGAGCGGCAGCGTGGCGCCCGGTCCGTAGGTCGATTCCGCAGGGTCCATGATCTCCAGCGAGCTGGCGGGGCCCGGGAGCGGCTGCTGAGCCTGGGATGGGGTTGCGGTCACGCGCCCGATGGTAACCAGCTCGCGGATTGAGACTCGCGCGACCTGATACAGGAAGAAGTAGACGAGCGCGATGAAGACGATCCGCAACAGCAGGATGAACCAGTCGAACGTATCGAACGTCGTTGGGAGCTGGATGTCGGAAAGGTTCACGAAAAGCGACCTCCAGCGTCCCACCCGTTTCCGGTGATGAGCTCGAGGACCTGGCTGCCGATGCGAACCTCATCGCCTTTCTGGACGTCCGAGATATGCACCGCCTCGCCATTGATACGCGTGCCGTTCGTGCTGTTCAGGTCATAGATGCGGAGGTGACCGCCCGAGCGCTCCAGGCGGGCGTGCCGGCGCGAGACATCCGGCGAGTCGAGCACGATCGTGTTGTCCGGTGCGCGGCCGACCGTGCTGGTCCCTTCCGGGATGTCGAAGGTCCGGCCGTTGGCGGCTGAGAAGTACATCGGGTCACCGGCGGTTGATGGCCGCGCGACCTCGAACACTGACGTTGCCTGGGCCGGCGACGGGCGCGATGGAGCTCCCTGGGGACGGCGTCCTCGTCGTTGCGGCGTCCCGTGCGGGTGATCGGTGATGGCCGCCTCGATGCGCGGGTTGCGCTGCGGGGCGGACGTGTCTTCGACGATCTGGACCTCGATCTTGTCGAGGACGGTGAGCTCGCGCCGGGACGCGACCTGGAACAGCCATGACTCCATCTGGCGGCTCAGCCCGGCAGTGTAGCTCGCGATCTGTGCGAAGTCTTTTGGATGAAGGTGCACTGTGTAGGCGTTCGGGACGATGCGCGAACCGACCGAGGCGCGCTGGTTGTCCAGCATCGCCCGTTCCAGCTTCTTGCCGATCTCCGCCGGCTGCAACTTCTGGCGGAAGAGGGCGCCGGTCGTGCCTTCCAGCAACCGTTCTAGTCCGTGTTCGAATCGGTCGAGAAGGCCCATGGAAAGTACTCCGGGTGCGACGCGGCAAGCTCCGACTGAGTATACGGGGTTCCGCGCGGCGCCCTCAACGACGGCGACACCGCTGGTACAGTTATCCAGACGCTCGGCCCCGGAGGACGGTTCCGGGAGCGATTCCCCACGGAGACACCACACCATGGCCACCAGCCAGCCCACTAACGAGATCTGGATCGGTCCGTCCGTTCTCTCCGCCGATTTCCTGCGCCTCGGCGAGCAACTGAAGACGCTCGAAGACGCTGGCGCCGATTACGTTCATTTCGACGCGATGGACGGCCGGTACGTGCCGAACTTCTCGATTGGCCTACCCGTGCTCGAGGCGGTCCGGCGCGGGACGTCGCTGCCAATCGATGCCCACCTGATGATGATTGAACCGGAGCTGTGGATCGAGGGGTTCGCCGACGCCGGGGCTGACCGCATCACGTTCCACGCCGAGGCGTCGACGCATATGCACCGGCTCGTCCAGCAGATCGAGAAGAAGGGCAAGGTCGCCGGGGTCTCGATCAACCCCGCCACGCCGATCGGCTGCCTCGAAGAAATTCTTCCCTACGTCCAGCAAGTCCTGATCATGACCGTCAACCCGGGCTTCGGTGGCCAAAAGTTCATTGAGCGGTCGATCGACAAGATCTGGCGTATGCGCGAGATGATCGAGCGGCTGAACCCGACGTGCCGGTTGCAGGTGGACGGCGGTATCAACACGGACACCATTCGTTCGGTCGTGGACGCGGGCGCGGATACGATTGTGGCCGGCAGCGCAATCCTCGGCAATGGAAATAGCCCAGAGGACAACCTCCGCGAGATGCGCCAGCGGCTGGCGTAGTCTAGTTCGTCGAGGTTGTTCCCGCGATGTCGTGTCGCATGCGCAGGATCGGCCAGATCGCCAGCGCAGCAAGCACCGCGGCGGCGAGGAAGGTCTCCTGCATCACCTGGACCCCAATGGGCGAGATCACGTCGGTGACGAACGCCTGTTGGCGTGCCAGGAACGAAGCGGTGGACTCGTCGGCGCCCTGCACGATAGGGTCGAGCCGCCCGGTCAGCTGTTGGAGACGGTAGACGCCCGCCGTGGTCAGCAGCGACATCCCGATCGTCATCCCCAATAGGCGGAAGAGGAGCGCGGTCGACGTCGCAGCCCCACGATTGTCGCGCGACGACGCGTCGAGCGCTGTAGCGCTGAGAGGCGCCATGAGCAAGCCAATGCCGACGCCGGCGGCCGCGAGCCCGACCGCCATGCGCCAAAGATGCTCCTCGCTTACCAGCATGTAGATGAGGAAGAACCCGGCGACGGCGGTCAGGATACCCGTCAACGTCATGCGCCAGACGCCAATCCGCTCGGCGATTCGGCCGGAGAGCAGCGCGGCGATCGCCACGCCGATCGTGAGCGGCGCGAGCAGGATGGCGCTGTCGCGACTGACGTCCGCGCCCTCTCGCACGAGCGAGACGATCACCGGCACGTTCACCATTCCAACCATAAGCGCCGCGCCGATCAGGAAGTTCGCGACGATTGCGGCGACGTAGAAAGGCTTGCGGAAGAGCTCGATCGGAATGATCGGGTTCGGCGCGCGGCGCTCCCAGACCACCAGCGCGATGAGGGCGATAGCCGCGATCCCGAGCAGGATCGGGACTTTGTCCGCCAGCGGGTTTGGCGTGCCGCCGAATGCCCGAAGGCCGCGATTCGCCTGCATCCCCGCATCTCCCCCGGACGAGAGGGCGAGGTTGCTGGTGATCAGCACAATGGCGAGGAGAGTGGTGCCCGGGAGATCGAGGTCGGTGATGGTGCCGCGTTCGGCAACGGGGCGGCGGGGGAAGTTTCGGCTGACAGCGACGATGGCCAGAAGCAGGAATGGCAGATTGATCCAGAATACCCAGCGCCATGGTTCCGCAGATTCCGGGATCACCTGGATGATCGTTGCTCCCCACGTCGGCCCGACGACCCAGCCGAGCGTCTCCACGGCGCTGATCAAGCCGACCCCCGCGAGGCGCATCCTCCGAGGCAAGACGTCACCGGCGAGCGCGATGGTGACGGGCAGGAGGCCACCGCCGCCGAGACCCTGGATGGAGCGCCCGATCACGGCGGTCGTCAGCGAATCGGCGCGTGCAGCGAAGATCGTTCCAACCGCGAAGATGGCGAGCAGGGCCAGGAACGACCATTGGCGGCCGAGATGGTCCGATAGGCGGCCGAAGATGGGGATCGAGACGACGTAGGCGATGAGGTAGGCGTTGACGATCCAGATGTAGCGGTCGATGTCGGCGTTGTTGACGCCCAGATCGCCGATCATGTTCGGCATGATCGCCGCGATCACCGTTAGGTCGATCGAGCTTAGGAAGACGGTGAACATGCCCGCAAGGAGCGCTGGCGTGCCGAGGATCAGCCGGGCGACCGAGGCGTGTTCGGCGTTACTCCGGTCGCTCAATGGACACCTGCTTGTCGTGATCGCCGAGGTTCATTGTCCAGGTCGCCGGGTCCTCGATGTCTTCATCGGTCGGTTGCGCGACGCTGAGGCGCATCAGATTCCAGTTCTCACCGTCAATCCAAAGCTCGACGGTGATCTCCGATCCTTCCATCGTGCCAGCGGTCAGGGGCTCGATCACGTCGCCGGCAACGGTTCCGCGCACGCGATACGTCTGGACGTCGTTGACTTCTTCGATGCCGACGATCTCGGGGTTCTGGAGGCGGCCCATGACCGGCCCGAGGCCCTGCTGGTTGTCATAGAGGATGGCCGGGTTGTAGCCGAACTCTTCCTGCGCCTCGACCCACCGCCCGGTGACAATATCGGTCGTCCAGGATTCATCGCCAATGGTGATCATACGGATCGAGACACGGGGAGCACCAGCCACTTCGACCTGGAACTCCACGTCTACCTTGTTCGGGCGGGCCATGGTGCCGCGGGCGCTGAGCAGGCGAAGGGTATGGGCGTCGTCGATCCAGGTCGCGCCCTCGATCGACATCCGGAACGCCATCGTCTGCGTGTCGGCGAGGCGCTCGCTCGCGTTCTGAAGCACTTCGTCGACCGCGATATCCCCGTCGAGTCCCGCGTCCTCGCTGCTACCGCAGGCGGCAATCATCGGGGCGACGATCGCAAGCAGGAGCAGGAGGAGAAGGAATCGTCTTGGTGGCACGGCGGTCGTCCTCTCGCACGGTCGGAAGGGCGCGGCGTCCATGCCTGCGGAGCCGCTGGGTGTCAATTCGAACTGAATGGTAGCACCCGTTGCCTGTATCCTTGTCACGAATTGGCGACGCCGCCCCGCGCTTGGGGCACACCGGCTGGCGCGTGTCGACGTGCCGCATGGGGAGGGTACGTTGAGCTCAGAAATGCAGGAACTCCAGTTGACGGTCGGGAGCGTGACCGACGTCGGTGGACGCGAGAACAATGAGGACGCGGTGCTCGTGCAAGAGCTGCCGCCAGCCGCCGGCGGCTCACAGCCGGGTTACCTCCTGGCGGTCGCCGATGGCATGGGCGGTCACGAAGGAGGCGAGATCGCCAGCACGATGGCGATTGACCTCGTGCGCGACCTGTTCTCGCGCGACCAGCCGGCCGATGCGGCCCTCGCCCTGAAGCAGGCGTATCGCCGCGCGAACGAGGCGATCTGGCAGCAGGGTGGCGGGGACGCCGAGAACCGCCACATGGGCACCACGCTTGTCGCGGCGGTGGTGCGCGGGAAGTACGTGACGATCGCAAACGTGGGCGACAGCCGCGCTTATCTCATGCGCGCCAACCAGCTCACCCAGGTGACACAGGACCATTCCGTGGTCGCCGAGCAGGTGCAGCAGGGACAGCTCAGCGAGGAGGACGCGCGGACGTCTCGCCAGCGCAACATCCTGACCCAGGCGCTTGGTACGCGGGAGGCGCTCGACAAGCGCATGCCGGCGATCTATGAGCTGGCGTTGCTGCCTGAGGACCGGCTTCTTCTCTGCACCGACGGCTTCTACGACGTGATGTCGAACCAGGACTACGTGCAACTGATGGCCGGTGATGATGCCGGGCAGTCGGCGAACGCGCTGGTCGCCGCGGCGAAGGAGCGGCGAACCGACGACAACGTGAGCGCCATCGTGCTCGCCGTCGGGGCGTCGGTCACGACGTTGCAGCGGCAGGAGATCAGCCGCGAGCTGGCTGAGGCACGAGCTGGGCAGGGTCCATCGATCCTCGTCCCTGCGGTGGTGTTGGTCGATCGTCGTGGCGTTGATCGCGCTCGGCGTCTGGTACTTCATGTAGCCATGAGAGACCGAACAACGATCTACAACGACATCGACGCGGAGCGTGAGCGGCAAGAGGTCAAATGGGGCCCGCAGCTCCACTCGTGGCCGATCTGGGCGGCGATCCTTGGCGAGGAGAGCGGCGAGGTCGCGGAAGCGTGCCTCCAGGCGCATTGGAAGTACAACGGCGGGCTGGAGCACCTGCGGGAAGAACTCGTGCAGGTTGCCGCCGTCGCTGTCCAGATGCTGGAGAAGCTCGACGACGAGGATTACGTGCCGGGCGAGGTCCGGAACCGGGCGGAGACCGCGGAGTAGGTGCCGACAAGCGGCGCGCTCAACCCCGCCGCTTGTCGTTTTCGCTACGGCATCGAGACCCGGACGGCCGTTCCGGAGACGGTGACCATCAGCATATTGCCGCCGCTAACCGTCTCGTAGTCGAGATCCACCCCGACGATGGCATCCGCGCCGAGCTCGGTCGCGAGCTCTTCCATCTCGCGCATCGCGATCTCGCGCGCCTTTTGCAGCTCCTGCTCGTAGGCGCCGGAACGACCACCGACAATGTCGCGGAAGCCAGCGAACAGGTCCTTCATGATGTTCGCGCCAAGGATCGCTTCGCCAGTAACGACACCGAGGTAGTCGCGAATCGGCCTGCCTTCGATCGTAGGGGTGGTGGTGACGATCATCTGTTGTTCGTCCTTTCGTGGTTGCTGCATCGAAACCTGATCCCAGTCTACGGGCCGGCCGGTGATGATGTGTCACGCCGTTGTCACCGGTCAGGTACTATCAGCAGCATGTTGACGCCACCTCCCCCGGACCGTGTGCCGCCTGTTGCACCGGTCGACGCCCACGTCCATCTGTTTCCACCGGAGATGATCTCCCGGCGCGATGACCTGATTGCGCGGGACCCATGGTTCGGGGAGGCCTTTGCTTCTCCCAAGGCGAAGATGATCGGCGAGGACGAGCTTCTTGCGAGCATGGAGCGTTCCGGCGTCGCGCTTTCCATCGCCGTCGGCTGGCCGTGGCTGGACCAGGGGCTCTGCCGCGAGCACAACGCCTACCTGGCTGACGTGGCGCGCCGTCAGGTGGACCGCATCGCGTGGCTTGCGATCGTCAATCCGGCGCTTGACGATGCCCCGCAAACCATCGAGCGTGCGGTGGAGGAGGGTGCTGTCGGCATCGGCGAGGTGAATGCCGATGCCCAGCGCTTCGACTGGGCTGAGCCGAACGACCTGGCCTTTGCATTGGAGACGGTGCAGTCGCTCGATGTGCCGATGATGATCCATACCAGCGAGCCGGTCGGACACGCCTACCCGGGCAAGGGGCGGGCGACTCCGGAGCGGCTGCTGCCGACGCTGGAGGCGTTCCCGGACGTGCGGTTCGTGATGGCGCACTGGGGCGGCGGCCTCCCGTTCTACGAGCTCATGCCGGAGATTCGCGCCCGGGCTCGCAACGTGACCTACGACACGGCGGCATCCACCTATCTCTACGATTTCGCGATCTTCAGGGCAATGATCGAGGCGGTCGGCCCGGAGAAGATCCTGTTCGGGAGCGACTACCCGGTGCTCGGGCAGAAGCGATTCCTCAACCGCGTGCTCGATGCCGGGATACCGGACGACGCGCTGCCGGCGATCCTTGCTGGTAACGCGCGACGTGTCTATGGGCTTGATATGGAGAAAACGAGATGATCGGTGGCCTGATCGGGACGATCCATCGCGCGGAGCAGGATGCGGTGCTCGTCAACGTCCACGGCGTGCTCTACCGGGTGTTCACCACGGGTCGCGTGGTTTCGGCCGCCGCGACGCTGGAGGGAGAGCAGGAGTTCCATACGCACATGGTCGTGCGCGAGGACGCCCAGCTCCTCTATGGCTTCCTGACACCGGCCGATCTGCAGTGGTTCCAGATCCTGATCGGCGTGAACGGCGTCGGACCCCGCCTGGCGTTGGCCGTGCTGACGCGCTTCTCCGCCGACGAGCTGCTGGGCGTCGTCTCCAGCGAGGAGATCGACCTGCTGACGACCGTGCCAGGCGTCGGGAAGCGCACGGCCTCGCGCATCATTCTCGACCTGCGCGGCAAGCTGCCGGAGAACCTCGATACGGCGGTGGTCAACGCGAGCGCGACGAACAGCGACGCGATCGAGGCGCTGCAGGCGTTGGGCTACACCATGTCCGAGGCGCGCGGCGCGCTCGGGAAGCTCCAGCTGGACGACGGCGCGACGGTGGAAGACCAGATCGTCGCCGCCCTGCGGCAACTGAGCGGGGCGTAAGATCGATCGACGAAGGCCGGGCTGAGTGACGCACCGGCGCCGGCCTGTTCTTGCGCGGTTACCTGCGCTATCGGTCGTTGCCCATACGGCGCTCGATGGAGCGGGCGTGGCCGGTGAGCCCCTCGGCGCGGGCAATGGTCGCCGTCGCGCGGCCAAGGGCATCGATCGCCTTGTCGTTGCCCGCTGCGAGGGAAATGACCTTCTGGAAGTCCCCGACGTTTGTCGGCGACGAATATCGCGCCGTACCGCTGGTCGGCATGACGTGGCTTGGCCCGGCGGTGTAGTCGCCGAGCGCCTCCGGGCTTGCCTCGCCGACGAAGATGCCGCCGGCATTTCGGACGTCCGGCACGAGCGCCCACGGGTCGGCCACGAGCAGGCACATGTGCTCCGGGGCATAGGCGTTGGCGCAGGCCAAGGCCTCGGCCAGCGTATCGACGACGGCGATGACGCCGTTGTTCGTCAGCGAGGCGCGGATGATCTCCTCGCGCTCCAGCTCGGATGCCTGCCGATCCAGCTCGTCGACGACTGCTTCCGCGAGCGAGGCGCTGGTCGTGACGAGGACGGCCGAGGCGAGCGGGTCGTGCTCCGCCTGGGCGATGAGGTCGGCCGCGACCAGATCCAGGCGCGCGGTGTCGTCCGCGACAACAAGCGTTTCGGTGGGGCCGGCGATCTGGTCGATCGCGACCGTCCCGGAGACCTGCTGCTTGGCGAGGGCGACGAAGAGGCCACCCGGCCCGGCGATCTTGTCAACCTGCGGCACGGATTCAGTGCCATACGCCAGCGCGGCAATTGCCTGGGCTCCGCCGATCGCGAAGACACGGTCGACGTTCGCGATCGCGGCTGCGGCGAGAATGATGTCCGAGATGCCCTCGTCACCGCGCGGAGGTGCCGCGATGATGATCTCCTCCACGCCGGCGACGCGCGCCGGGATGGCGGTCATGAGGAGCGAGGAGGGGAGGCGCGGCTGAGCCTCCCGGCGTGTAGATACCGACGCGCTGCAGCGGTCGGATGATCTGGCCGAAGATGCCAAGCTCTTCCGGCTCGATCCACGACTGCCGCACCTGCCGCTCGTGGAAGCGCCGGATGCGGTCAGCGGCCAGCTCCAGCGCCTCACGCAGCTCCGGATCGATCGTCTGGAGCGCCCGCTCCCAGTCGGCGCGCGGCACCTCCAGAGCCTCGATCTCCCGGTTATCGAAGAGCTTCGTGTAGCGACGGACCGCCTCGTCGCCCTCCTCGCGCACCTCGCGAAGGACCTGGGCGACGACCTCATGTGCCGTCATCGGTCGGCCGAAGATCTCGGCGTTGCGATCGATGATCGACTGGGGGAGCGCCGGTTCGGGCTGGGCGCCGCGACGGGTGAGCCGTTCGAGCGCCGCGGCGCCTTCATATCGCGCGATTGTGAGTGCCATGCTGGTATGTCCTAGGCGCGGAGCGTTCCGCCGACGAGGGCCTTGAGGCCCTTCTCGATCTTCTTTCGCGTCTTCTCGAGCTCCTGGTCCGTCAGGGCCCGGTCCGGCGCGGTGAACGTCAGCCGGTAGGCGAGGCTCTTGTTCCCGGTGCCGATCTGCTCGCCCTCGAAGACGTCGAACAGGGTCATGCTGGTCAGGAGCGGGCCGGCGTTGCGGCGAAGCGCCTCCTCGACTTGCGCCGATGTGGTGTCCTTCGCGACGACGACGGCGAAGTCCTGCTCGACCGGCAGGAAGTGGTCCACCGTGATGACGGGGCGCTGCGCATCCTCCAGGAGCCGAAGGATCGCGGTCAGGTCCAGCTCGGCGATGACGAGGCGGACATCCTCCACGCCGATCTGGTTTGCCAGGTCTGGTCGGACCTCCCCGGCGATACCGACATGCTCGCCGCGTACCGAGATGCGCGCCGTGCGGCCGGGGTGAAGCGCTGGATGCTGCGCGGCTTCCCATGTCGACCCGTCGAGACCAACCCGCGCGAGCATCGTGTCTACCGCGCCCTTGACGTCGAAGAAATCCATGGCGTCGTCGGCAGTCATGCGCGGGTGGAACCGGTCGAAGGTGTCCCGGTAGCCGGCCCAGGCGAGGGCGAGGAGCGTCGGCTCCTCCGGGAGAGTGTCCGGGTCTCCGCCAATGTACACGTGGCCGGTCTCGAACAGGCGGACCGTCTTCTCATGCTTCAGGTTCTCTGCCACGTCGCGGACGAGCGAGGGGATGAGGCTCGTGCGCATCAGCGGCTGCTCGGCATTGATCGGGTTGACCAGCCGTAGCGCTCGATGGCTCGCCGTCCAGTACCCGTGCGAGGCCACCGGTCGATTCCGCGGACCAAGTCTCGATGTCGTCGTCCGAGACGGTGACATACGTGCGGGCCTCGTACGCGCCGGCCGCCGAGAGCGCGCGGCGGACCTTGCGCTCAAGCAGGAACATCGGGTCGCGCTCGATCTCGGGCGTTTCGCCGACAGGCAGCGTCGCCGGGATATGGTCGTACCCGACCATCCGGACAATCTCTTCAATGACGTCCTCCGGCAGCGTGACGTCGGAGCGCCAGGAGGGGACCTGCACGGTCAGCGTGCCGTCGGACAGCTCCGGGGCGAATCCGAGGCGGGAGAGCACGTCGGTGACCTTCTTCCTCGGGGACCGCCATGCCGAGCAGGCGCTCGATACGGTCGAAGGGGAAGGAAACGGTGCGCGGCTTCGGTGGGCGCGGGTATTCGTCCTCCCATGAGCGGACGGTCGCGCCAGGGCAGAGCTCCTGGACGAGCTGGACGGCGCGCAGGTTCGCCTGCCAGGCGAGCTCCGGATCGATGCCGCGCTCGAAGCGGGCGGATGCATCGGTGCGGAGCTTCAGGCGTCGGGCCGTATGCCGCACGGACACCATGTCGAAGGTCGCCGATTCGAGCAGGATCGACGTCGTGTCGTCAGTGACCTCGGAGTTCACGCCGCCCATCACGCCGGCGACTGCGACCGGCTTCTCGGCGTCGGTGATCAGCAGGTCGTCGGTCGTCAGCTCGCGCACACGGTGGTCGAGCGTCTCAATCGTCTCACCCTGCTTCGCGCGGCGGACGATGATGCGCTCGCCCGCGACATTCTTCAGGTCGAAGGCGTGCATCGGCTGGCCGAGCTCGAGCATGACGAAGTTCGTGATGTCGACGAGGTTGTTGACCGGCCGCACGCCAGCCGCGGTGAGGCGCTGCGTCATCCACGACGGCGACGGCGCGACCGTGACGTTGTCCATGATGATGCCGGAGTATCGCGCGCAGAGGTCCGGGGCGTCGATCTGGACGAGGTTCGTGTCCTGGTCGACACCCGAGAGATCGGCGACCGGCGGCTCGGTGACCGTCGCGCCCGTCAGGGCCGCGGCCTCCCGCGCGATGCCGAGGATCGAGAACGCATGGACCAGGTTCGGCGTGATCTCGAACTCGATCACGGTGTCGCCGAGATACTCCTGCAACGGCGCGCCCTTCGGCGCGTCGGCGTCGAGGACCATGATGCCCTCGTGCTCGTCCGAGATGCCGAGCTCCTTCTCGGAGCAGACCATGCCCTCGGACATGATGCCGCGGATCTTGCCCGGCTTGAGCGTCTTGTACTTCAGCTCGTCGGCGTAGGCGTCGATCAACCGCGCGCCGGCGAGGGCGAGGGCCACCTTCTGGCCCTGAGCGATGTTGGGCGCGCCGGTGACGACGGTCAGCCGGTGCTCACCGGCGTCCACGTCCGCCAGGACGAGGCGGTCGGCGTCCGGATGCTGCTCGACCTTCATGACCTCGGCGACGTAGACCTTGTCCCACCCGGCGCCGATCTGCTCGATCTTCTCGGCCTCGAGTCCGGCCATGGTCATGCGCTCGGCGAGCTCCTCCGCCGGGACATCGACATCCACCAGATCGCGGAGCCATCGATACGGTACGTTCATGCTTGTTTCAGTCCTTTGGGCGCTAAAGATTCGTCGATGGCGGCGATGGTCGCTCCGCTTTTCGCCTGCGTTGCAGGCTCACCCGGGGCTTCGCCGACCGCCCCTACGCGGATGACGCAGGCTAGAGGCTGGTGTTGGCAAAGCGGCGCAGGAAGCGGATGTCGTTGCCCTGGAAGGCGCGGACGTCGTCGACGCCGTACTTCATCATGATCAGGCGCTCGATGCCAAGGCCGAACGCGAAGCCGGTGTACTCCTCCGGGTCGTAACCGACGCCTCGCAGCACGTTCGGGTGGACCATGCCGGCGCCGCCCATCTCCAGCCAGCCGGTGTGCTTGCAGACGCGGCAGCCCTTGCCGTTGCAGATCGCGCAGTCGACGGAGAAATCGACGCCCGGCTCGACGAACGGGAAGAAGTCGCAGCGGAAGCGGACCTTGCGCTCGGGGCCGAAGAGCTGGCGCGCGAGCTCCTGCAGCACGCCCTTGAGGTCCGTCAACCGGATGTTGCGGTCGACCGCGAGCCCTTCGAGTTGCGTGAACTGCCACTCGTGCGAGGCATCCTGCGCCTCGAAGCGGAACGCCTTGCCCGGCACGATCACGCGGACGGGCGGCTTGATGCGCTCCATCGTGCGCGCCTGCATCGGGGAGGTGTGCGTGCGCAGGACGATCTCCTCCGTCGGCGCATCGACGATGATCGTGTCCCAGACGTCGCGGGCCGGATGGTCGGCCGGGATGTTGAGCAGGTCGAAGTTGTAGTTGCCGGACTCCACCTCGGGGCCGAAGACGGCCTGGAAGCCGAGATGGGCGAAGATCTCGATGAGCTCGTCGATCATCTCGCTGATCGGATGCATCCCGCCGACGGTCGGCGCGCGGCCGGGAAGGGTGACGTCGATCGCGTCTTGCTCCAGCCGCCGCGCAAGGGCCTCCTGGTCCAGTCGCTCTTTTACCGGACGCGAACGCTTCGGTCAGCTCCTTGCTCAGCTCATTCGCCGCGCGCCCGGCGGCCGGTCGCTGATCGGCCGGCAGCTGGCCAAGACCGCGCTGGAAGAGCTTCACTGCTCCCTTCGGGCCGAGGTACTCGCGCTCCCACTGGTCAGCCTCGTCGGCCGTCGCGAGGGTTGCCAACCGGTCCATCGCCTGGCGACGCACCTCATTAGGTCCATCCCGTTCGTCCATCCGTCTGCGTCATCTGTGGTGTTGTCCTGTTCGTCGTATATGGGCATAGACACAGCAAAGCCCCCCGGCAGGGACGAGGGGCCTCCACGCGGTACCACCCTGCTTCGCCAGGCGTGCTGGCGCGCTTTACTCTCGCTCCTGTATGGGGGAGCACCCGCGCGACTAGTAGGGGACAGTAAGCCCGTTCACCGCGCTGCTCGGGAGGGAATCGTCGTTCGTCCGGTCCGGGTCGCCTTCCAGCCGTGTGGCGAACCTCTCTGGCGGGGGATCGAACGCGCTGTCTCCGTCAACGCATCTCGTCTTCGATTGTGACGATTGTAGCAAAGAGGTCTCGCCGCGGAGCCCGGCAGCCTATACTTGCCCCAGTGATCGTGATGACGTATCGGGCTCTTCAGCGTGGAGGAAACCATGGACAGTACGATCGAGGCGGTATACGGGCGCGAGATTCTGGATTCGCGCGGCAACCCGACCATCGAGGTCGAGGTGTTCCTCGAAAGCGGCGCCGTGGGCCGCTCGGCAGTGCCGTCCGGCGCATCGACTGGTGTGCACGAGGCGCACGAGCTGCGAGACGGCGACCCCGAGCGCTACAACGGCAAGGGCGTCCAGCAGGCCGTCGCGAACATCAATGAAGAACTGGCCGAGGTGGTGATCGGGCTCGATGCGTTCGACCAGATCGGCATCGACAACCTGATGCGCGAGGTCGATGGCACCGAGAACAAGGGCCGGATTGGCGCGAACGCGATGCTCGGCGTTTCGCTTGCCGTGGCGCGCGCTGCGGCAGAGGAGGCGGGCCTGCCGCTCTATCGCTACCTCGGCGGCCCGAACGCGCGCGTCCTCCCCGTGCCGATGATGAACATCCTCAATGGCGGCCAGCACGCCCTCGGCTCCAGCGTCGATATGCAGGAGTTCATGGTGATGCCGGTTGGCGCGCCAACGTTCGCCGAGGGGCTCCGCATGGGCGTGGAGATCTTCCATACCCTGAAGAAGCTCCTGGCCGCGCGCGGTCTCAACACCAACGTCGGTGACGAGGGCGGATACGCGCCAAGCCTCGGATCCAACGAAGAGGCGGTCCAGCTCGTGACCGAGGCGATCGAGAAGGCCGGCTACGCGCCGGGCGAGCAGGTCATGATCGCGCTGGATCCCGGCGACATCCGAGTTCTATGAGGACGGCACCTACAACCTGAAGGGCGAGGGCCGCAAACTGTCGTACGGACGAGATGGTCGCCTACTGGCAGGATCTCGTCTCCCGCTACCCGATCGTCTCGCTCGAGGACGGCCTCGCCGAGGACGACTGGGACGGCTGGACGAAGCTGACGTCCGCGATCGGCGAGCGCACGCAGCTCGTCGGCGATGATCTGTTCGTGACGAACACGAAGCGCCTGCGCCGCGGTATCGATGAGTCGGCCGGCAATGCGATCCTCGTCAAGCTGAACCAGATCGGCACGCTGACCGAGACGCTCGACGCCATCGACCTGGCGCACCGGCATGGCTTCCGCGCCGTCATCTCGCACCGCTCGGGCGAGACCGCTGACACCTTCATCGCCGATCTCGCGGTGGCGACGAACGCCGGCCAGATCAAGACCGGCGCGCCGTCCCGTGTCGACCGTGTGGCGAAGTACAACCAGCTCCTGCGCATCGAGGACGATCTCGGCGATATCGCCGTGTACCCGGGCCGCTCCGCCATTCGCGGATAGCACGACGGACATTCCACAACGAAAGGGTCTTGCCGGGAGCAACGGCTCCGGCAGGACCCTTTCCCGTAAAGGGAGGTTGACGCATGTCGCAGGACAAGGGCTTCGTCGACGACGTGCTGGAACGGCTCTATCCGCTCGACGTCCGCTCGCGGGCGATGTTCGGCTCGTACGGCGTCTATTGCGACGGCAAGTTCGTCATGATCATCGGGGACGATCAGCTCTACCTGAAGCGCTCGGATGCAGCTCCGGCGCTCCTTGAAGGAACCGAGCTCACGCCGCCGTTCGAGGGAGCGACCGACTGGCATTTGGTGCCCGACGACCTTCTGCACGACCGTGACTGGCTGCGCGATGCCGTGCAGGCGATCGCCGATGCCCTGCCGACCCCGAAGCCGAAGCGACGGGGCAGGCGAGGCAGCAACGAGAGCGGTTATTCCGCGGACCAGACGACCGACGAGGCGAAGTAGGTGAGGTCCAGCCGGTCCCACAGCGATCGCTGCGCCGCAAGGCGAGGCCGGTAGTCCGACCATTCCCGGACGTCGCTCCAGCCTTTCTCGGCCACGCCTGGCAAGCGCGGCAGGAGCTGGAAGAGCAGGTCGCGCTCATCCTCGATGGTCTCGCACCAGATCGCCGCCTCGATGCCGGCAATCCGATCTGCGGGAAGATCATCCATCAGAGTAGCCGGATCCCACGCGTAGGAGTCCTCGACCGTGCCGCTGCCGTAGACCATCGACGGCATGCCGACGCGCTGGTGCATGTCCTCCTGCGCGGCGTCAGCGGCGGATCTCGGTGTACCTGGTATCGAGATAGAGCTTGTCGGCGCGGGAGACGATGATCCGCGCGCCCTGTTCCAGTGCCTTTGGGAGATCGTTCGGGGCTTCAAGGAAGAGGGCGATGAACGCCTCGCGCACGTCCGGGATCCGGGAATCCGTGCTCCAGCCACGAGCCTTCCGGGTTGGCGACGGCCTCGCGGACGCGGTCGATCAGGTGCGGCGGAATCCAGTGCTGCATCAGGTCACCGTCGCTGAAGCCGGCCCGGGCGGATTCCTGCCACGCGACGATTCCCTTGCCGGTCTGGCGTGCGCGCGGCATCGCGGTATCCATGTAGCGGGTGAACGTCTCCTCGTCCATGGCGATCGCTTCGTCGCCGCCGATGTGCAGCCACGGGCCCGGCGTGGCCTCGGCCATCGCATCGTAGACAGCGCCGACGAGGTCCCAGACACCGGGAACGTCAGGATGCAGGTATTGCATCGCCTCGGCCGAGTCGAGGATCTCCGGCGTGCCGAGCTGCGGATAGGCGCGAAGCACGCTTGCCGTGTGTCCCGGCGAGTCGAACTCCGGCACGACCGTGATGAAGCGCTCGGTGGCGTAGGTGACGATCTCGGCGAACTCGTCGGCCGAGTAGAACCCGCCGGCACGGTCATTACGCGCTGTCTGGCCTGATACGCCGGTCAGCTCGGGATATGCGGGCACGTCGAAGCGCCAGCCTTCCGAGTCGGTCAGGTGCAGGTGCAGCACGTTCATTTTGTAGAGGGCGAGCAGGTCGATGACCTTCTTCACCGTCTCCACGGGATGGAACGCGCGGACGACGTCGAAGCTGAGTCCACGCCAGGCGAATCGTGGCGCGTCGGCGATCTCCACACCGGGCAGGTCGGCTCGTCCGTCCTTCGCGCCAGTTGCGGCGAGCTGCAGGAGGGTCGTCGCGCCACGGAATACGCCTTCTGGCGACGCGCCGGTGATTTGCACGCCGTCGACATCGACGACGAGGGTGTACTGCTCGCTCGTGAGGTCCTCGCCCGAGGGGCTCACGCCGCCTGTTGCGAGGGCCGCGACGATGCCTGGTTCGATCGTCAGCGTGATGACCGTGCCACCATCGTTCTGGCCGGCGAGCTCTATCCCGGCGATGCGGCTCACCTCGGCACGGAGCCAGCCGGCGACGGACTGCAGCGCTTCCCCGGCAAACGAGATCGATGTCGACGCGTCGATGGTGCAGCCGATGGCGCCGATGGTGACGGTCCTCGGCGCGGGAACAACGTTCATTTGCGGTCCTTCCTGAATTGTTCGCCCGAATGGGTGGGCAGGAGCGGCCGACACCGCGGCCGCAACGAACTTGCGCCTGTCGAGATGGAGGGGCTGACGGCTGGTCATTGCGTGACTGCCTCGATCAGTGCTCGATGAGACTCTTCTGCGTCATGGATGGCGGCGCCGGGACCCCGGCCAGCTCCAGGAGCGTCGGGGCGAGCGCGGAGAGCACGCCATCCTTCCGCAGGCTTGCATGTCGATACGGATGGTCCTCCGCCGCGACGAGCAGGAGCGGGACCGGATTGGTTGTATGCGCGGTCATTGGACCGCCAGTCTCGCGATCGATCTCTTCCTCGGCGTTCCCGTGGTCGGCGGTGATGAGCGCGATGCCGCCCGCCTTCTGGAGCGCCTCGACGATGCGGCCGACTTGCGTGTCGACGGTCTCGACCGCCTTCACCACGGCCGGGATGACGCCGGTGTGGCCGACCATGTCACAGTTGGCGAAGTTCACGATGATCACGTCGTACGTGCCCGATTCGATCGCGTCGATCACCCCGTCGCAGACGTCCAGCGCGCTCATTTCTGGCTGGAGATCGTAGGTCGCGACCTTGGGCGATGGGACCAGGCGTCGATCTTCACCCGGGAAGGGCTCTTCGCGCCCACCGTTAATGAAGAACGTCACGTGCGGGTATTTCTCGGTCTCGGCGGTGTGGAACTGTGCCTTGCCGGCCTCGCTCAGGACGCGCGCGAGCGGGTACTCGACGTCCTCCGGCGGGAAGGCGACGGTGACCGGCAAGCTCTCCTCGTAGGTCGTCATGGTGGTGAGGTGATGAGCCGAGGGGTCGTAGTCGCCCCGGTCGAAGCCGTTGAACTCCGGCAGCGATAAGCGCCTGCGAGAGTTGGCGGCCCCGGTCCGAGCGGAAGTTCCAGAAGATGAACTCGTCGCCTTCGCCAACGCGGTGCCGGTTGCCTTCCGCGTCGAGGATCACGGCCGGATCGATGAACTCGTCCGTCACGCCGGCGTCGTACGACGCCTGGATCGCTTCGGGAGCGGAGGGCGCCGTCGTGCCCTCGCCATGGATGATCGCGTCGAACGCCTTTTTCGTGCGTTCCCAGCGGTGGTCGCGGTCCATCGCGAAGTAGCGGCCGATAACCGTCGCGACCCGCGCCTCCGGCATGCTCGCGAGACGCGCCTCGATGGGCTTGATGAACTCCGCGCCGCTGGTCGGCGAGGTGTCGCGGCCGTCGGTAAAGGCGTGAACGAGGATCTTGCGCACGCCGTTCGCTTCGGCGGCGTCGAGCAAGGCGAGCATGTGCTCGGTGTGGGCATGCACGCCGCCGTCCCCGATCAGGCCCATCATGTGCAGCGTGCCGTTTGCCGTTTTGACCCGGTTGAAGGCGTCAACGAACGCCTGGTTGGTCGCGAACGAGTGATCGGCAATGGCGCGGTTGAGACGGCTGATCCATTGGTAGACGATGTAGCCGGCGCCGATGTTCAGGTGCCCGACTTCGGAGTTGCCCATCTGGCCTGCGGGAAGGCCGACGTTCTCCCCGGACGTCAGCAGCGTTGCATGGGGGTATGTCTCCATCAGGCGGTCCATAACCGGCGTATTCGCGGCCAGCACCGCGTTGCCCGGCTCGTCGCGGCCGATGCCCCAGCCGTCGAGGATCGCGAGGAGGACGGGTTTGCGGGATTCTGTCATCATTGGCTCCTGAGTTGACTGCGTACTCGCCGGGAGGAGTCGCCGCCATTGGCGCTCACCATGCGAGAATGCCGGTTAAACGGTAGCAGGGAACGCGCACAATTGTGCGGTATGTGGAGGAAAGACATGGCGAAGTACACGGTGAGCCTGCTTCCCGGAGACGGGATTGGTCCGGAGGTCGCGGAGGCGACGCGGCGCGTCATCGATGCGACGGGTGTCGACATCGAGTGGGAGATCTGCGACGCCGGTCTCGAAGCGTTCGAGAAGCACGGCGAGCTGTTGCCGCCGGCGACCATCGAGTCGATCCGCCGCAATGGTGTCGGGCTGAAGGCGCCGTTGACCACGCCGATTGGCACCGGGTTCCGGAGCGTCAACGTGGCCCTTCGCCAGGAGCTCGAGGCGTACGCGAACCTGCGCCCGGGCAAGACGATCAAGGGCGTGCAGTCCACGTTCAGCGATGTTGACCTCGTCATCGTGCGCGAGAACCTGGAGGACCTCTACGCTGGTGTCGAGTTCGACACCGGGACCGAGGACGCCCACGAGGTGATCGATGCGATCAACGCGCGGTCGAAGAAGCAGATCGCGAAGGACGCCGCGATCAGCATCAAGATGATCACGCCGGAAGGCTCGCGCCGCATCGTCAAGTTCGCCTTCGAGTACGCCCGCGCGAACAACCGCAAGCTCGTCACGGCCGTGCACAAGGCCAACATCATGAAGTTCAGCGACGGGCTGTTCCTGAAGATCGCCCAGGAAGTGGCGCAGGAGTACCCCGATATCGAGTTCAACGACCGCATCGTTGACAACATGTGCATGCAGCTGATGCAGAAGCCTGAGCAGTACGATGTGCTGGTCATGCCGAACCTGTATGGCGACATCGTCAGCGACCTTGTCGCCGGCATGGTCGGCGGCCTTGGCGTCGCGCCGGGCGGCAACATCGGCAAGGACGCGGCAGTCTTCGAGCCGATCCACGGCTCCGCGCCGAGCCATGCCGGCAAGAACGTCGCGAACCCGACCGCGATGCTCCTCTCCGGCGTCATGATGCTGCGCCATCTCGGCGAGCAGGCGGCGGCTGAGCGCGTCGAGGCGGCGGTGGCCAAGGTGATCGGCGCGGGGCGAGAAGGTGACCTACGACCTTCGCGCGGACCGCGACCAGTCAAAGGCCGCTGGCACCAGCGAGATGGCGGACGCCATCATCGCGGCCCTGTAGCACGCTCCACTCAGACACCATGCCGCGAACCGGCGTGGTGTCTGTTTCTCTCCGGCACGGTTGCCGTGCCCTCCACCCGCACACCCCGGACTGCGCCCAGCGATGAATGATCCCCAGACCACCGACACGTCCCGCCGAACCGCGTTGCCCCTGACAGCGGCGGATATCGACGAGGCCGCCGAACGCCTTCGTGGCGTCGCTATCCAGACCCCGCTGCATCTCTCCCAGCGCCTCAGCGCCAAGACAGGTGCCGACATCTGGTTGAAGCGGGAGGATCTGCAGCCGGTCCGGTCCTACAAGATTCGCGGAGCGCACAACCTCATCTCCCAGCTCACCCCCGAGCAGCGCGCCGCCGGCGTTATCTGCGCATCGGCCGGGAACCACGGCCAGGGCGTTGCGCTGGCCTGCGCCACGCTCGGCGTCCAGGCGACCATCTTCGTGCCGTCCACAACGCCGCGACAGAAGCGGGAGCGGATGCTGGCGTTCGGAGGCGAGTACGTCGACCTCGTGGTGACGGGTGACACCTACGACGACTCTTCCCGTGCCGGCAAGGAGATGGCGGAGCGCACCGGGAAGGTCATGGTTCCGGCGTTTGACGACGCCCGGACCATCGCGGGGCAGGGGACGGTGGCCCGCGAGATCGTCGAGCAGCTCGGCCGTGCGCCGGATGTGATCCTGGTGCCCGTCGGTGGGGGCGGCATGGTGTCTGGTGTGCTGACGTGGCTTGGCGAGCACTACCCGCAGACGCGCGTGATCGGTGTCGAGCCGTCTGGCGCGCAAAGCATGCAGGCGGCGATGAGCGCTGGCGGTCCGGTCGACCTCGCCAGCATCGATACCTTCGTTGATGGCGCCGCCGTGCGCCGAGCGGGAGACCTCACCTTCGAGGTGGCCGCCGCGCATCGGCTCCAGCTACTGGCCGTTCCGGAAGGGCGGATTTGCAGCGAGATGCTGGACCTGTACCAGGTCGACGGCATCATCTCCGAGCCGGCCGGCGCGCTGGCATCTGCGGCGATCGGGCAGTGGATGCCCGAGCCGGGCTCAACGGTGGTCGCGATCCTTTCGGGCGGCAACAACGACGTGTCGCGCTACGCGGAGATCATCGAGCGCTCGCTCATCTACGAGGGGCGCAAGCATTACTTCCTTGTCAGCTTTCCCCAGGAGCCGGGTGCGCTCCGTCGCTTCCTGGACGATGTGCTCGGGCCGAACGACGACATCACGTATTTCGAGTACGTGAAGCGCTCCAACCGCGAGCTGGGGCCGGCGCTGGTCGGCATCGAGATCGGCTCGCCCGACGAATACCAGGGCTTGCGAGAGCGCATGGAACGGTCGAACATCGACGTCGAGGTGATTGACCCGGCCGGTTCGATGTATCGCTTCCTGATCTCTTGAGCCGCATTGCCCGGGCCGTCAATGAACGACCCTTCCAGTGGTCGCTGGGCTATCGCTCACCGCGCAGTGACCGATGATTTGGGGAAGAAACGGCGGCAGGAAAGGGCGGAATCGGGTACAATTCCGGCTACGGTAGAAGGGATCGGCCCGGTGCCCATTTGCCTTGACATGCGCCGGGATGCATCCCTATACTTTGGCGCGGCCTTGGATGGAAGAGGCTCCCGCGCCGGCGTAGCTCAATGGCAGAGCAGCTGTTTTGTAAACAGCAGGTTGCGGGTTCGAGTCCCATCGCCGGCTCCAGTCGCGTATGAAACGCGATGACGAATTTTGGGTAGGTGCCTGAGTGGTTAAAAGGGCCTGGCTGTAAACCAGGTGCGAGAGCTACGGGGGTTCGAATCCCTCCCTGCCCACCGAACAAGCAGCCGTCGGCAATCGGTACTGGTTCGGGCCCATATAGCTCAGTTGGCAGAGCGCGTCCTTGGTAAGGACGAGGTCTCCGGTTCAAGTCCGGATATGGGCTCCAGCTTGTTCAACGATGCGAGAGGCTCCGCGTGGAGCCTCTCTGTTTCGTGCCAAGGGCGCGCGGATGCGCGTTGGATGTCAAGGAGGACATGGACAAATGGGTAAGGCGAAATTCGAGCGCACGAAGCCGCATGTGAACGTGGGCACGATTGGGCACGTCGATCATGGCAAGACGAGCCTGACGGCGGCGATCTCCAAGGTGTTGGCGATGAAGGGGGGGGCGACGATCCGCGACTTCGCGAGCATCGACAATGCCCCGGAGGAGCGCGAGCGCGGCATCACGATCGCGACGAGCCACATCGAGTACGAGACGGAGAACCGGCACTACGCGCACGTGGACTGCCCGGGGCACGCCGACTACATCAAGAACATGATCACCGGGGCGGCGCAGATGGACGGGGCGATCCTGGTCGTGAGCGCGCCGGACGGGCCGATGCCGCAGACGCGGGAGCACATCCTGCTGGCGCGTCAGGTGCAGGTGCCGAACATCGTGGTCTTCCTGAACAAGGTGGACATGCTCGATGACGAGGAGCTGCTGGAGCTGGTCGAGCTGGAGGTCCGCGAGCTGCTGAGCGAGTACGACTTCCCGGGCGACGAGGTGCCGGTGATTCGGGGCTCGGCGCTGGCGGCGCTGGAGAGCACGAGCACGGACGTGAACGCGCCGGAGTACGCGCCGATCCTGGAGCTGATGCAGGCGGTGGATGATTACATCCCGACGCCGGAGCGGGCGGTGGACCAGGACTTCCTGATGCCGGTCGAGGACGTGTTCGGCATCAAGGGCCGGGGCACGGTGGTCACGGGCCGCATCGAGCGGGGTGTGGTCAAGACCGGGGAGGAGATCGAGATCGTCGGCATGGGCGAGCGCCGCAAGGTGGTCGTGACCGGCGTCGAGATGTTCCAGAAGACGCTGGACCGGGGTGAGGCGGGCGACAATGTCGGCTGTCTGCTGCGGGGCGTGGAGCGCTCGGAGGTGCAGCGGGGGCAGGTGTTGGCCAAGCCGGGCAGCATCAACCCGCACACGAAGTTCCAGGCCGAGGTCTACGTGTTGTCCAAGGAGGAGGGTGGCCGTCACACGCCGTTCTTCCCGGGGTACCGGCCGCAGTTCTACATTCGGACGACGGATGTGACGGGCATGATCGTGTTGCCGGAAGGCACGGAGATGGTGATGCCGGGCGACAACATCCAGATGGGGGTGGAGCTGATCACGCCGGTGGCGATCGAGGAGGGGCTGCGCTTCGCGATTCGCGAGGGTGGCCGCACCGTCGGCGCCGGCGCCGTGACCTCCATTACCGAGTAAGCCTTCAATCATTGGGGAGAGGCGTCCGGGTGGCGCCTCTCCGCCCAGTGTGTATACTTCAACCCTGTTGCGGTTGAGACCTTTGAGGATGTAGTACAATGGCCAAGAAGTCGAAGGCTGATCGGCCGGTGGTGACGATGGAGTGCACGGTTTGCCGTGAGCGCAACTACACCACCGAAAAGAATCGGCGCAATGATCCGGGACGCCTGGAGCTCAAGAAGTTCTGCCCCCGGTGCCGATGCCACCAGCTGCATCGCGAGACGCGATAAGACAGGTACCGCGGAAACGCGGTCATAGGGTCGTAGCTCAATTGGTAGAGCAGCGGTCTCCAAAACCGCAGGTTGCGGGTTCGATTCCTGCCGGCCCTGCCCGGTTAAATTCCGAGAGGAGGTGGGGCGGAGCCAACCGGCACGCCCCACTTCTTTGTGATCAGGGTTGATGTGACGATTCGTCTGTGGAAACGCGAGCTGGCCGGGTGTACCGGCGAACCGCATGACCACTCTGCGAAGGATCAGTGATTTTGAGCGTCGAAGAGAATGCTGCCCCAAAGCGACGATCTTCCGCTGCCAATCGCCGGCGTAGCCGACGGGGTGCCGCCCCGACGACGCAGCCGCAGGCGGCAACCGCTCCACGCGCCGAAGAGCCGGTCGCCGAGGCTGAGAGCTCGCGGCTACGTGGCCTGCGCCGGAAGGCGGCTGAGCCCGCGCCGGAGCCGGTCGCCGAGGCGCTTCCGGCCGAGCGGCACGTCCAGCGCCGCGAGGAGCGCCGTCGCGCCAAGCAGAAGCGCCCGGAGAAGACCGGCGTCGCGCGCGTGGTGAATACCGAGCGGATGAGCGGCGTCCAGAAATTCTATTACGACACGTCATCCGAGATCCGCAAGGTGGTTTGGCCGGATCGTGAGACGACGCGCAACCTGACCATCGTGGTCATCGCGATGTCCGTGATCATGGGTATCCTGCTCGGTGGCATCGACTTCGGTTTGTTCCGGCTCTTCGAGGCCATCTAGCGCCTGCCACGCACCGAACCGACAGACCAGGAGGGTCAGATGGAACGCCCGTCGTTGCGCGATCGGATCGCGGCGAAGCGAGCCCAGGAAGCCGGTGTCGCCGAGAGCGACATGGAAGGCAAGTGGTACGTGCTTCACACGTACTCGGGCTACGAAAACAAAGTCAAGAAAACCATCGAGAGCCGTGTCGAAGCCTTCGACATGGGCGATCGCGTTTACGAGGTCGTCGTCCCGACCCAGGAAGAGGTCGAGATCAAGGACGGCCAGCGCAAGACGGTCCAGCGCAAGGTCTTTCCCGGTTATGTGCTCGTGCGCATGGTCATGGACGAGGACACCTGGTACCAGCTGCGCAACACCCCGGGTGTGACCGGGTTCGTCAGCCAGGACAACAAGCCGGTGCCGCTGAGTGGCGATGTCGCCACGAACGTCCTCCAGGAGATGGAGGCCGAGGCGCCGAAGGTCAACGTCTCGTTCCAGCTCGGGGATACGGTACGGATCATCGACGGTCCGTTCGCCGATTTCCGGGGTGAAGTGGACGAGGTCAACAACGAAAAGGGCAAGATCAAAGTTCTTGTATCCTTCTTCGGGCGCGAAACGCCGGTGGAGCTCGATTTCCTCCAGGCCGAGCGCGAAACCTAACATCGTCTGTTACGGGAGAACAGATCCGCCAGGCAACACCGCATTTAGGGCGGCGGCGGAACGTGTACAACGGCCAGAAAGGACATTTCATTGGCTAAGAAGATTCGTGGATATGTGAAGCTGCAGCTTCCTGCAGGCAAGGCGACGCCGGCTCCGCCGGTGGGTCCGGCGCTGGGTCAGCACGGTATCGCGCTGATGCAGTTCTGCAAGGAGTACAACGAGCGCACCCAGCAGATGGCGGGTCAGATCATTCCGGTCGTGATCACGGTTTACGAAGACCGCTCGTTCACGTTCGTGACCAAGACCCCGCCGGCCGCTGACCTGCTGCGCAAGGCCGCTGGCATCCAGAAGGGTGCAAGCAACCCGCGCGCGGACCGCGTCGGCAAGGTTACCGAGGCGCAGGTGCGTGAGATCGCCGAGCTCAAGATGAAGGACCTCAACGCCGTCGATGTCGAGGGCGCGATGAAGCAGGTCATGGGTACGGCGCGGAGCATGGGCATCGAGATCGCCGGTTAGGCATCGGTCCCGATAGATGACGTGGGAGGGGCCAGAGTGCCCCGTACGCACCACGGGAGGTATTCATGGGTAAGAAGTACATCGAAGCGGAAAAGCTCGTCGACGCTGATCGACAGTACACGGTCGAGGAAGCCGCCGAGCTGATCAAGAAGGTCTCGTTCGCCAACTTTGACGAGACCATCGAGTTGCACGCGCGCCTGGGTATTGACCCCCGACAGGCCGACCAGGCCGTTCGGTCAACCGTGACTCTCCCGCATGGCTCGGGGCGTCAGGTGCGTGTGCTTGTGTTCGCAGCTGGTGAGGCCGAGCGCGCGGCGCTCGACGCCGGCGCCGACTACGCCGGTTCGGACGATCTCGTCCAGCAGATCCAGGGCGGCTGGCTGGAGTTCGACGCCACGGTCGCCATGGCCGACCAGATGGGCAAGGTCGGTGGCCTTGGCCGTATCCTCGGTCGCCGCGGTCTCATGCCGAACCCGCGCTCTGGCACGGTGGTCCGCGAGATCGCTGATCTTCCGGGCGTCGTTCGCGAGCTGAAGGGCGGCCGTGTCGAGTTCCGTAATGACCGCACCGGCAACGTCCACATCGCGATCGGCCGGAAGAGCTTTGATGAGTCGCAGATCCAGGAGAACATCCTGGCGGTGGTCGACGCGCTCAACCGCGTGAAGCCGACTGGACTTAAGGGCATCTACATGCGTACACTTGCGGTCGCGACGACGATGAGCCCGGGTATCCGGCTCGACGTGAACGACAGCCTTGCGAAGGCGTCGAACGTCGCGAGCTAACACAAACCGAACAAGGAAGATGAACTGGCCGAAGACCGTCGGCGTGGGGCGACCCACTTAATCCCCGACCGAGGCTCAGGACACCACACGACCATCACTGGCGTGCGCCCTGGGCTGTTGTCTGCCCAGGGCGTTTTCTTTGCCAGGCAGAGGGGCTTGCCCCTCGACAAATCCCTGAGGGAAGGAGGTGAAACACATGCCAACTGCACAGAAAGCAGCGGAGATCGATCTGTTGGTCGAGCGTTTTGAGCGCTCGGAGATGACGATCCTCGCCGACTACCGCGGTCTCTCCGTGACGCAGATGCAGGATCTCCGGTCGAAGCTTCGCCCGGTGGATTCCGAGTTCCGCGTTGCCAAGAACACGCTGGTGCGCATCGCCGCGGAGCGGGCCGGAGTCGAGGGACTGGAAGAGTTCCTCGAGGGCCCGACGGCCGTGATGTTCGCGTTCTCGGATGTTGCCGGGTCCGCGAAGGTCCTGTCCGATTTCGCGCGCTCGTCCCGCATTCTGCAGGTGAAGGCCGGAATGATGAACGGCCAGGTCCTGTCGGCTGAAGACGTTGAAGCGATCGCGACCCTGCCGCCGCGGGAAGAGCTCCTCGGCAAGCTGGTCGGAATGCTGGCGTCTCCGATGTCTCGGACCGTCGGTGTCCTCAGCGGGCCGTCGCGCTCGGTGGCGTACCTGCTCAACGCGCGCTCGGAAGCGCTCGGCGGAGGCGCCGAAGCGGCCGACTAACGCGTTCCGGTTCACTCTCGATAGACGTTCTACACATGACCGCGGGGCACATCCCGCATGCAGGAGACTACAGACATGGCCGACCAGGCTCAGCTTATCGATACCCTTGAGGGGATGACTGTTCTCGAGCTCAACGAGCTCGTCAAGGCGCTTGAGGAGAAGTGGGGCGTTTCCGCCGCTGCTCCGGTCGCCGCGGCTGGCGCCGTTGCCGGCGGTGGCGCGGGTGCCGCCGCCGCCGAGGAAGAGAAGACCGAGTTCGACGTCGTGCTGACCGAAGTCGGCGCGAACAAGATCCAGGTCATCAAGGCCGTCCGCGAGCTGACCAGCCTTGGCCTCAAGGAGGCGAAGGATCTCGTCGACTCCGCGCCGAAGGCCATCAAGGAGGGCGTCGCCAAGGATGAGGCCGAGGCCGCCAAGGCGAAGCTCGAAGAGGCCGGCGCCAAGGTCGACGTCAAGTAGACCTTCTCGTCACGATGTCCCGTCGCCCGGCGGCGGGACATCGGGCCGCGCGGCCCCGATTACCCAGGGCAATTGTCCAGATCGGGGCCGTGTTTTATACTTTGATTCGCGATAGTGATTCTCGGGGCGTGGCGCAGTCCGGTAGCGCACCGGTATGGGGTACCGGTGGTCGGAGGTTCGAATCCTCTCGCCCCGACCAGGACAACGTGACTATCGCACCCCGCGACAGGGGAGGGTGGGGCTTTACGCCGCACGATGTCTTCTGTCGCCGCTCCTTAACCTCCGTTATCCTCCCGGGCATATCTGTTTCCTGGCCCGCAAGCAGTGCCGCTTGGGGGTCCAGCACGCGAGGTTTGGCGATCAATGAGCAGTGTTCCCGACGTCACAACACGGTGGCGAATCATCATCGCTGACGATGAATCCCTGATTCGGCTCGATCTGCGGGAAATGCTCACGCACCTCGGCTATGAAGTGATCGGCGAGGCCAGCGATGGCCGCACCGCCGTGGAACTTGCCAAGCGTCTTCGCCCGGATCTCCTGATCATGGACATCCAGATGCCGGATCTCGACGGGATCGCCGCCGCTGAAGAGCTCACGCGGGAGCGTATCGCCCCGGTCGTGTTGCTCACGGCCTACTCCGACCAGGGACTGGTCGAGCGCGCGCGCGAAGCCGGCGTCGTCGGGTACGTCGTCAAGCCGTTCCGCGAGGCCGAGCTTATGCCGGTGATCGAGCTCTCCCGAGCCCGGTTCGAGGAATTCCGGACACTCGAGAAGGAAGTGGGCGGCCTGAAGGACGCGCTGGAGACCCGCAAGGTGCTTGAGCGCGCCAAGGGCGTGCTGATGGAGGTCCACGGGATGCGGGAGTCCGAGGCCTTCCACCGGATCCGCAAGACCAGCATGGACGCCCGCAAGTCCATGAAGGAAGTCTCCGAGGCCATCCTTCTTGGCGCACGAGATGGAGTTCTCCATCTCTTCGGGCGACAAGGACCAATCCTCCGAGCAGGAATAATCTGGAGATTAGAAAGGGCCGTGGCTGGTTATCCAGCCACGGCCCTTTTTGCGTCTGTGAGCCTATGCGGGAAGCCTCAGCGTCGGCGCCAAGTCGCGTTCGCATGCTGACAGCGACCGGTTGCTTCGACCAGGCCGCTGGACGACTCGGGTGGGGCCACCGGAGAGGATGAAGGAGCGACGTTTTCGGTGAGCGTGACGTCCACCGTCTCCGGAGATGACCCGGTCCAGGTCACGCCCTGCGGTAGGAACACCTCCGGCGTGACGCTGTGCGTGCCGGCCGGCAGACCGCTGACGTCCACGACGACCTTCACGTCACGGCTCTCCATGTCCGCGAGAACGCCGCCGGGACCATCCACCGTAATGGAGATGCTGCGCGGATCCACGGTGGCTGTCACCCCCTCCGGAGCGTTCACCACCGCAATGGGCAGGGACGACAGCGTCTGGGACGACGTGGAGATGTCGTTGACCGCGACCCGAACCTCGACCTGGCCGTCCGCCGGTTCGACGACGGTCACGCCGCTGGGGAGATCGACAAGGCCGACCATCTCGCTTACGTTCTCGGTTGCGCCGGAGATGTCGACAGGCTCCGTGTTCACGAAGAGCAACGAGTCCAGCGCATCCGACGGGCCGTCAACGACGACGGTATCCGGGAAGGACGCCCGCTGCTGGACCGTATACCCCTCGGCCGGCACGCCGCTGATGACCGGAATGACGGATACGACCTTTCCGCGCGACTCGATCTGGACCGCCGTGGAGATTTGGCCCGGAAGAACCTGGACCTCACTCACGCGCTGGTCGTTCGCATCGATCGCATACGGCGTGAAGATGTCGGTAAAGCTTTCGTTCCGATTGTCCAGCGCGATCGGGAGGACGACCTGGGCGACCCGTTTTACTGCCGACGACGGCCCAGAGACGGTCACCTGGGAGACTTCGGGCACGATATCGCTCACCGTGCGCGGATCATCCTCAGGGAGCGTATTGGTCACCTTGAGCGGCATGACTTCGGAGACGACCTCATCGATCTGGACCTGGACCTGCTCCGGATCGACGGAGATGCGCGCCGATGTGTCCGGCGCCTCGACGATGAGCGGGAGCCGGTACTCGCCTGGGCCATCGATCGGCGTCGTATCCAACACCACTCGGAGGTCTGTCCGGTTGAGGTTGTTGAATTCGGACTCAGGCGCCTCGACCTGCACCACGACGGTCGGCAGCGTGGTCACGATGATCATGGAGTCGTCGAGCGCTGGAACGGTGATTTCCATCTCCCGATAGTTGCGTGTGAGGATGGGGTCCGTCATCTGGGCGATCCAGCCCCAGAGAAAGGTCGCCAGCGCGAGGGCGAGGATGAACCGCAGTACATGCGTGCGGGTGATCTCGAAGGGAAGGCGCTCGATCCGGGTGCTTTCGTTGCGTCGCTCGCTCATGGTGTCCGTGTCGTTTCGCTGCGTCGGTTCGGGCGTCGTGGCTGGTCACCGGAACGCTTCTGGACGCCGCTGAGCGCCTGTTTGACGTTGTCGAGGAAGGAGCGCGAGGCGTTGCCCTCGTTCTGGCGATCGATCCGCATCAGCGTCCGCAAGACGCGCCGCAGACGGTCCTGATCCAGGTTGCGGATCAGCCGCCCGGAGTGTGCCACGGACATCTGCCCGGTCTCTTCCGAAACGACGACGGCGAGCGCGTCGGACTCCTCGGTGATCCCGATCGCGGCGCGATGGCGCGTGCCGAGTTGGCTGGATGCGGAGATGTTATCTGTCAGCGGTAGCACGACGCTCGCGGCGAGGATGCGGTTGTCGCCGATCACGACCGCGGCGTCATGCAACGGGGAGTTCGGGAAGAAGATGTTGATCAGCAACTGTCGCGTGATGTCCGCGTTGAGCTGGACGCCCTTGTCGACAAAGTCCTGCAGGCCCGTCTCGCGCTCGATCACGACCAGGGCACCGTAGCGGAGGCGAGAGAGCTGCTGCGCGGCGCGGACGACCTCGTCGATCATCTGCTCGCTGGCTTGCTCTTCCTGCGCCGGGAACGGATTACGGATCCACGATCCCGCGTGGCCCAGTTGTTCGAATGCCCGGCGGAGCTCTGGTTGGAAGATTACCGGGATCGCGACGATGAGGGCCGGGTAGATGGCGGCGAGGATGACATTCAGCGTCCGCAGCTCGAGCACGGACCCGAGCACAAAGAGCAGGACGAAGAGGGTGGCGATGCCCCGGATGAGGCTCGACGCGCGTGTGCCCTGGACAACCCACAGCAGCCAGTACAAGAGAATGGCCACGACGAGGATATCCAGGATGGTGCGAACGTCGAAGAGACGCTCGAAGATCCATTCCGGATTCGTCATGACGCGGTCCGATCGGCTTGTGAATCGTCCAGGCGGTAAATGGTGGCGCTCCCAGGGGCGTCAGCGACAGGCCATGGCGCCCGGGCGGTCGCCCGGACTCCTTGGAGGCCGGGCCCGCGTGGCAGGCATGCATGTCGACTACGATCATCTGCCGCTTATTCTACAACGGTCACGCGTTTCGCAGGACGTGGCCGCCAGACGCAGCTACCGGCGACCGCGACGTGGCCGCCGCGTATCCCCCGGGCGACGGTAGTCGTCCGACTCAAGCTCGATAAGCTGCGTGAGCCGGTGGTCGAGCATGCGGGAGACGATCCGGTCGTCGATTTTCCGGATGTCGACGTTCGTCGTGATGACGGTCGGCATCTGCTCGATGTAGCGGTGATTGATGATCTGGTAGAGCTTCTCCCTGGCCCACGGCGTGGCGTTCTCGGTGCCCAGGTCGTCAAGCACCAGCAGCGGAGCGTTGCGGATGGCGTTGAAGCGCTCGTCGTAGCCGGAGCCGGCGGTCGGGTCGAATGTCGATCGCAGATGATCAAGCAGGTCCGGCACGACGGCGAAGTAGACGCTCATGTTGTGCCACTCCATCACGTATTTCGCGATGGCCACGGCGAGATGCGTCTTGCCGACGCCGGTCGGCCCGCTGAGGAAGAGCCAACGGTGATCCGGCTCCTGGGCGAAGGCGAGGGCCGCCTCGAACGCCTCCTCGGTACCGGAGATCGTCGGATCGAAGTCCTCGAACTTGTGGTTCAGGAACGTGTCGAGGTTGGAGAGGCGGTGAAGCTCCTCCTGGCGGCGCTCATCCCGCTCCCTGATCTTGCATTGGCAAGGGAACAGGCGCCCGAAGCTCGGGTGGCCGACCGGCACATCGGCGCGCAGGTACCCGGCGTCCTGGCAAATCGGGCACTTGACCTCTTCCTTCGGGGCCAACGGCACGGCGTTGCCCTGCGGCGAGGGGTCGTCGTCGCGCGGGCTCGCCGGCAGGTTCTTCATCACGTCGCCAATGGATTTCATGTTCACGTCCTTTCCCGGGGTCCACAGTGTTGCGTCTAATGCCGGGATGAACTACTGGTTCTCGTCCTGGCGGCCGGTGACCGACCAATTTTCCAGGATGCGTAGGATGTAGCGCCAACTTCGTCGATTGTAGGCCACCGCCTCGCCAATCGCGTCCTCGATCCAGTCCATCGGATAGTCGCGGATCGCCTGCGAGATCTGGTCGGCGATAAGTGGCGTCAACGGACCGATATTCTGCTCGTAGAGCCGGAACGCGTTCGGCGGATCGGACGCGACCTGCGGCTGCTCCGCGCCTTCCCAGACGACCGACGGAGGAGGCAGTGCGCCGCGCTCCATGGCGGCGATCGTGTGCCGATTCACCGGAGTGTTGAGGTAATACCAGTACGATTCCTTGCGACCGCGCATCGCGACGAAGCGGAGCAAGGTACCACGCCCGACCGCGAGGTCCAGCCCGGTCATGATGCGCTCCTCTGGCTCGTTGATCGTGCCGGATTTGCGCATTGCGCGGCGCAGTGGGCCGTCCCGCAGGATGGCACGCTCGGCGATGGGTGTCTCCTCGCCATCGAGCTCGGCCGCGAGCCGGAAGAAGGCGAGGGTCACCTGCATCTCCTCGGGCGCCGTGATCTCGGTCACGACGTCGTGGAGGAAGTCGTAGGGGATGCTCACCGGCCGGTCGTGACGGTGCCGCGGTTTCTCGTGGAGCGGGTCGGGTGGCTGGCGTCATTGGTCGTCCGGCTCCTGGAACAGCTCCAGGTCGGCGAACCGGGCCGTGCGGTCAAAGAAGCGGAGGTTGATCGAACCGACAGGACCGTTACGGTGCTTGGCGACGATCAGCTCGGCGATACCCTTCTTGTCCGAGTTCTCGTCGTACTTCTCGTCGCGGTAGATGAACATCACGATGTCAGCGTCCTGCTCGATCGAGCCGGATTCGCGAAGGTCGGAGAGCATCGGGCGGTGATCAGCGCGGGTCTCGACCGCGCGGGAGAGCTGCGACAGCGCGATGACCGGCACGTTGAGCTCGCGAGCCAGGCCCTTGAGCCCGCGCGAAATTTCGGAGATCTCCTGGACACGGTTATCGGAGCGGCGGCCCGACATGAGCTGCAGGTAGTCGATGATGATGAGATCGACGCCCTTCTCGGCCTGCAAGCGACGGCACTTGGACCGCACATCCATGATCGAGGCGTTGGCGGAGTCGTCGATGTAGATCTTCGCCTCCGACAATCGCCCGAACGCGCGCGAGACGCGGTCCCACTCGTTGTCGTCCAGCTGGCCGAGCCGCAGGCGATGCGAATCCACACCGGTTTCGGTCGCGAGAAGGCGCTGGACCATCTGGTCGGCGGACATCTCGAGCGTGAAGATGCCGACCGATCGTCCGTGCAGGACGGCGGCGCCGTAGCTCACGCCGAGCGCGAACGCACTCTTACCCATACTTGGGCGGGCGGCGAGGATCAGCAGGTCCGAACGTTGCAGGCCACCCGTGAGCTGGTCAAGGTCACGGTAGCCAGTCGGCACGCCGACGACGTCACCCCGGTGCTGTTGCAGGAAGTCCATCTGCTCGAAGTACCGGTCGATCACATCTGAGATCGGCTGGAAGTCCTTCGTCTGGCGCTTCTGCGAGACATCGAAGAGGGCACGCTCTGCGGCGTCCAGCGCATCCTCGGTGTCCATCTCGTCCTGAAAACCGATGCCGACGATCTCGGTGCCGGCATTGATGAGGTTGCGACGCGTTGCCTGCCGCTCGACGATGCGACCGTAGTACTCGACGTGGACGGCGGTGGGGACGGAGTTCAGGAGCGATGAGAGGTAGGTAACGCCGCCCACCTCGTCAAGGAGGTCGCGCCGCTCGAGCTCATCGGAGAGGGTTACGAAGTCGGTCGGCTCGCGCTTGTTGTACAGGTCGACCACGGCCTGGTAAATGAGACCGTTGGCGTTAACGTAGAAGTCGTCCGGTTTCAGGTACGACGCGACCTTGATGATCGCATCGCGGTCGATCAGGAGGCTGCCGAGGACGGACTGTTCTGCTTCGATATTGTGGGGTGGTAGCCGGTCGACGGCCGTCTCCATGCCGATGGTCCTTCTGGAATGGGGTTCGATACTGCGGCGCTTCTGCTGTCTTCTAGTGTAGTGTACGAACACAAGGGACGCAGAGACCGGGCGGTCCTGATGGACCTGCCCGGCCTGCCTGTGCTCTTCGATTAGGGAGGGAGACTATGCCTCGGCCGGAGCCTCAGCGGACTCGCCCTCGGTGGTCTCCTCGGTCTCGGAGCCAGCCTCGGCGTTGACCGTCACCGTCACGGTCGGGCGGAGGCGGCCAACAAGGTGGACGGCCACATTGTGCTCGCCAACCGAGCGGATCGGCTCGTCGAGCTGGACCTTGCGGCGGTCGATCTCCTCGCCGATCTTCTGCTGGAGCTGCGCGGCAATGTCGCTCGCGGTGATGGAGCCGAACAGGCGGCCACCCTCGCCGGCGCGGGCCTCGAACGTCAGGCTCTGGCCATCGATCTTCTCGGCCAGGGAGCGAAGCTGCTCTTCCTGCCGGGCGACCTTGCGCTCCTTGACGGCAAGGTTGTGCGCGGCCATCTTCAGCTCGCCCTCAGAGGCGTACACGGCGAGGCCCTGCGGCACGAGGTAATTGCGGGCGTAACCGCCGGAAACATCCTGGACCGTGCCAGCTTCACCAAGCTTGGGCACATCCTGTCGAAGTACGACCTTCATCGAGTACTACCTTCCAACCATCAACAGCAGTCATGCAATTCGGCACAAAAATCCACACCGGGGTGGCCATGGCGACCTCAACCGGTGCAGACGTGATACCAGTCCTGAGTATTCTAGCGGTATCACGCCCTATGGTGCAACGCGCGGCCTTTCACTACAGCCGCGCGAGCCATTCAGCGGCGCACCATCCGGTGCCGAAACGGGAGGAACTGACGCGGTACCAGGAGTAACCGTCAGCGTCCTCCGGCCCCTCCAGCACCTCGACGTAGGCCGCGTCCGGGAGCACCGCGATGATCTCCGCTCCGAGCGATCCCGCTTCGCGGAGGTTCAGCTCGCCGTCAAACACGCGTGCGGTCGTACCCGCGGGGAGCGGTGACCCCTCAATGCGCTCAAGATAGGACCGCACGGCCCAACCCTCGCCGGACGGCGCGACGACCTTCATCCAGGTGTGACCATCGCCATCCTTCGGGCCATCGATCACGGTGGCCGTTTCACCCGGGTAAAGCGCGGCCACCCAGGCACCTGAGGTCGACGGCGTCTCGCGGATGTTGAGCGCGTCAGTCGTCATCTGGACGACGTCGCCAGCCGAGACCGTACCGGTCGTCGCCGGATCGGGGTTGCCCTTGCGGAGATATTGGGCGGCGGCCCATCCGGTGCCGGACGCCGTCTCAATTCGGTACCAGGTGTATCCGTCCGCCTCTTTGGGGCCATCCGCGATGGTGCCGGACTCGTTGGTGACGAGCACCGCGAGCGACTTGGCGGAGATCCCGGCGGCGTCCCGGATATTGATGGCGTCGGTGTTGACGTAGACGTCGTCACCCGCTGCAAATACATCGGATGCGGCTGCACCGGCGTTGAACGGCGCGACAAAGCTCTCGGCAACCCAGCCGGTGCCGTAGTCCGTCTCAATCTCCAGCCAGAGAAGGTTGTTGGCGACCTCGCCGGTGGTGCGGACGGTTCCGGTGAGGCCGGTACCGAGCGTCGTGATGATCGTTTCCGTGGCGCCTGGCTTCTGGCGCAGGTTCACCGCGTCGGTGTCGACGACGACCTGGTCGCCTGCGTTGTAGGCGGATGTCGGCGCAGCGGCGTACGGCGCGGAGCCAAGGTACTGCTCGGCCATCCAGCCGGTGCCCTTCGTTGTCTGCACCTTCATCCACGCCATGGCGTCCGCGTTTTGAGGGCCGTCAATGATCGTGCCGGTCTCGCCCGGTGAGAGGCTGACGATCGAGCTGGCATCGACCGATGGCGCGCTCCGCAGGCGGACGCCTGCCGGATCGGCTACCTGCACGGGATCCCCGACCGCGAAGCGCACCGGGATCTCGATATCTTTCTCGAATGCCAGGTACTGCTCAGTGGCCCATCCCGTACCGCCCGGTGTCTCGACGCGATACCACTTGTAGCCGTTCGCCGGCATCGGCCCCTCGGTCACGCTGGCCGGGGTCATGAAAGGAAGCGTCGCGACGATCATGCCCTTCAGCGATGGTGTGTCGCGGATGTTGATCATGTCCGAGCTGGTCAGCACCTCATCGCCTGGGCCGAACTGGCCTCGAGGCGGCTGGGCATCGCTCGGGCCAAAGGTCGACGTCGCCAGCCATCCGGACCCTGCGTCACCGTCGACGTGGTACCAGGTGTAATCGTCGACCGTCGTTGGTCCCTCGATCACCTGGAAGACTGCGCCGAACGGCACCGCGCCGCGAACGTCACTGTCTGTACCCGGCGTTGCCCGGAGGTTCGCGCCGTCAACGGTCGTTTCCACGATCTCGCCCGGGCTGTAATCCGGGTTCGGGATGGTCTCCCGCGCGCCCGAGAGGACCTCGGCGACCGCCCCGCGGATGTAGTCAAGGTCGGCGTAGAGGCCGTCACCGGGGCAGGTGCTGTCGTTGACGTCGCGGTGGCCGCAGATCGTGGGCAGGTTCGGCTGTTCGTGGAAATCGGCACGGCCGAGCGGATCGAGGTTGCGACCCGACCAGGCAGTGATCCAGATCAGCCCCGCCAGCATCTCTGGCGTGGCGTCCGCCACCGTGAACGAGCCCATTGCGCAGATGCCGGCGCTGCCGTAGGCGTACTGGTAGGCGTGCCCGCCGACGACGTTATCGCCTCCGATGCGGCCTTCGTAGACGTTTCCCATGAAATCGACAAGGTAGTTGTAGCCGATGTCTCCCCAGCCACGGGTGATCGCGTGGTAGTAGTGGATCGATCGAATCTCGGAGAGAGGATCACGGAAGTTCGACGTCTCGGCATGGTGGATGATGACGTGCTCGACGTCACGATACTCGGGGATCCACTCGTTGCCACCGGCCTCGACGCCGCCGTAGGTGAGGTTGGCGCCCCATTCCTCGCGAGAGATGATCGGCGGGCGCTGCAGCGACGGTACCGGCGAGTCGGTGGAGATGTCGTCGAGGCCGGGGCCACCGGTCGCGTCGATATAGGTGAACTGCAAGCCGGGGAGACCGCGCGGGGTGCCGTCCGCGTCGAGGGTCTGGTAGCGGACGTACTCGGACTCGTCCGTGAAGGCGAGCTGGCCAAACACGCGGTTGTCCCGATCCGCCGGGCCGGCATCGGTATGAGCCGGGCCGAGAATCACCGGGTCCGACCAGGACACGCCGTCCTTGCTGGTCTGGACCTGTACCGAGGCGGAGAAATCGGTCTCGCCGGGCCAGTGTGGCGCCAAGGCGTAGAAGGGGAACTCCGCCTGGAACCCGAGGGAGCCGCCTTCACCGCCGATGGCATCCGGCTGGACCCACTCGGCCGCCTTCGTCGGCTCGCCCTGCGCGGCGGCATGGCGATTCGGCTTCTGGGCCGTCGCCGCGGCGGCAGCGAACGCGGCGCTCGCCTTGGCCAGCGTGCGCCGGTTCAACTTTATCCGGGCGATTCGCTCCGGCGTTCGTGCCGGTTCCTCTGCGTGGCAATGCAATCCCACGGTCGACCCCCTGTGACGCGGTATCGGGTCGACATCAGCCAGCGAGCGAAGGCCCCCACGACCTGCAACTCCCGTCGACCCAAGAAGTGTACGTACACCATACGCGCGTGGTGACATGCAGTCAAGGGTGTCCGGACATAAGGGGAGGGGTGGGAGAGAGCCGCCCCGGATAGCAAGAGGGCCATCGTCAACGCGACGATGGCCCTCTTGCGCCGTTGTCGATGGAGTGACTATCCGGCGGAGCGCAGGTTGCGCTGGAGGAATTCCATGCTCATCGCGAGCATATGCGCACGTTGGGCGTTGTCCGCCGATCCGGCGTGGCCGCCTGCGCGGTTTTCGTAGAACACCACGTCAGGGATCTCGCGCTCCTGCATGCGAGCGGCCATCTTTCGCGCCTGCACCGGTCCGACGCGATCGTCGCTGGTGGCGGTATAGAAGAGTACCGGCGGGTACTCAACACCGTCGCGCAGGTTGTGATAGGGCGAGAAGGTCTGGATGAACGCCCAGTCGTCCGGGTTTTCCGGGTCACCGTACTCGGCAATCCAGGAGTAGCCGGCGGAGAGCTTCGTGTACCGCTTCATGTCGAGGAGCGGTACCTGGCAGACGACCGCGCCGAAAAGATCCGGGTAGTGGGTGAGCATATTGCCGACGAGGAGACCGCCGTTGCTTCCGCCCATGCAGCCGAGGTGCTCCGGTGAGGTGACGCCGCGGTTGATAAGGTCTCTCGCGACTGAGGAAAAGTCCTCGTAGGCCCGATGCCGGTTTTCCCGCATGGCCGCGTGGTGCCACGCCGGGCCGTATTCGCCGCCGCCGCGGATGTTCGCGACGACGAGCACGCCGCCACGCTCCAGCCAGGCACGGCCGATCGCGCCGTCATAGGCGGGGAGCTGCGGGATCTGGAAACCGCCATAGCCGCGCAGCAGGGTTGGCGCGCTGCCGTCAAGCGGGAGATCGCGCGGCGCGACCTGGAAGTAGGGGATGCGCGTGCCGTCGTCCGACGTCGCGAAGTGCTGCTCGACCACGAAGCGCGACTCGTCAAAGAAGGACGGCGCCGTCTTCAGCGTTTCGGGCGCGCTGCCGTTGACGGTTCCCATTCGCACCTGCGACGGCTGGAGGAATCCGGTGACCAGAAGCCAGTAGTCGTCATTCTCGTCCTCGTCGACCGCCCATGCCATGACGTTCTGGTTCGTCGCGCCGGTATCCAGCTCCTGTCGGGTCCAACCGTTCTCCCCTGGTGTCGCGATCTCGATGTGGGACACCACATCCCGGAGCAGGGTCAGCACGACGTGGTGCTGCGTCCAGCTCGCGCTGACCAGCGATGTCTGTGCGTTGGGCGTGAAGATGGAGTCGAGCTTGCGCTCGCCGGCGAGGAACGCCTCGAAGTCTGTCGCCAGCAGCGATCCGCCAGGGTACGTGGTGCCATCGACGTCCCAATCCGTTCGAAGACGGATGACGAGCCATTCGTGATGGAGGTCGATTGTGGCGTCGTCGGGGACCTCGATCTCCACCGGCTTCCCGTCCCGCACGACGGAGTAGTTGCCGTGGAAAAAGTCGACGGCGTCGCGCAGGATGTCTCGCTCGAAGCCGGGCGTATGATCGTGCATCGCCCAGAGGGCCATATGGTCCTCTGGCACTTCGGCGATCAGCTCAGCGTCCGCGAGCTCCTGCCCGCGCTGGAGGATCCGGGCCTGGCGCGGGTAGCTGGAAGTCGTCATCGAGCCCGGACCGAAGTCGCTGTTGACCCAGATGCGGTCGTGGTCGATCCAGTCCACCTGCGACTTTGCGTGCGGGACGTGGAAGCCACCCTCAACGAACGCCTTCGATCCAAGATCGAACTCACGCACCACGACCGCATCTCCGCCATCCGGTGAGAGACGAAGCAGGGCGCGCGTGTAGTCCGGGAACAGGAGCTGCGCGCCGGCGAAGACCCATTCGGTGTCCTCCGCGCGGCCGAGCTCATCGACATCGAGCAGGAGCTCCCACTCCGGGCGCTCGGTGCGGTAGCTCTCCAGCGTGGTGCGGCGCCAGAGCCCTTTCGGGTGCTGCGCGTCCTGCCACAGGTTGTAGAACCAGTCCCCGTGCTTGGTGACCATCGGGATGCGGTCGTCGGAATCCAGAACCTCGAGGATGCGTGTTCGCGTCGACTCCAGCGCCTGCTTGTCGAAGGTCTGCATCGCGCGGTCGTTCTGCTGCTGCACCCACTCGAGCGCGCGCTCGTCATAGATGCCCTCCAGCCAGAGCCACTCGTCGTTCTCGACGGTTCGGTCGGGGTACACAGAAGTGTTTGCCATGGTTGTCCTCGTTGTTTCGCGAATCGAACTCTCTCCCATTGTCGCCGAGATGCCGCCGGTGTACAGCCGGCGTTAGCCGCCCACCGTCATCGCCTGGCGGCTGTTCGCGCGCTCAATCTCGCCCAGGATGCCGTCCAGCGCTTCCTGCCAGGGCACCTCGAGGTCCAGCAGCCGGATGCGGAGTGAGTTCGGCGTCACGCGCAGTGCTTCTCCCGCCGCCCGCTCCAGTGCGGAGCGTGAGAGCTTGTCCGTTTCCACCGGGCGAATGACGATGACGCGTTCGCGCTCGACAACCGAGTCGATGCCGAGCCCGGTGGCGCGGATGCGCAGGCGGATCAGAGCGAGCAGGTGCTCGATCTCCTCCGGGAAGGGGCCGAATCGGTCGGCCAGCTCGTCAGCGAGGTCTTCGACATCGGCAAGCGTCTGCACTGCCGCGATTTGACGGTAGGTATTCAGGCGCAGCTCGGTGTCCTGGATGTAGTCGTCCGGGATCAGCGCGGTCATCGGCAGGTCGAGCGTCACTGGACCGCGCTCGAGGGCGGGCTGGCCGGAGCGGATCTCGTCGACCGCCTGGCTCAGCAAGCGCATGTAGAGCTCGTAGCCGACGGTCGCGATATGCCCGCTCTGCTCGGCGCCAAGGATGTTACCGGCGCCGCGGATTTCGAGGTCGCGCATCGCGACGCGGATACCGGCGCCAAGCTCGGTCGCTTCCTGGATCGTCTCCAGCCGTTCCTGCGCCTCATAGCTCAGCGGCTTGTGCGGCTGGTAGAGCAGGTAGGCGTACGCCCGGTTTGTGCTGCGGCCGACGCGACCGCGTAGCTGGTAGAGCTGCGTCAAGCCGAGCGTGTCGGCGTTGTCGATGATGATGGTGTTCACGTTCGAGATATCGACGCCGGACTCGATGATCGTCGTGGCGATCAGCACGTCGTACTCGTGGCGCATGAACTGGAGCATGACCTCCTCGAGCACATGCTCATCCATCTGCCCGTGCCCAACACCAAAGCGCGCCTCCGGCACGATCTTGCGCAGGTGGTCGGCGAGCCGGTCGATGTCGTGCACGCGATTGTGGACGACGTAGATCTGGCCGCCGCGGTCCATCTCACGCAGGATCACCTCGCGTACGAGCGAGTCCGAGAACGGCGTGACGAACGTGCGGATCGGCAATCGCTCCTGCGGCGCCGTCTCGATGAGCGAGATGTCGCGGATGCCCGACATCGAGAGGTGGAGCGTGCGTGGGATCGGCGTCGCCGACATCGAGAGGACGTCCACTTGCGTGCGGAGGGTCTTCAGGAACTCCTTCTGCCGCACCCCGAAGCGCTGCTCCTCATCGACGATGACGAGTCCGAGGTCCTTGAACGAGATGTCCTTCTGGACGAGCCGGTGCGTCCCGATCACGATGTCGACCGAGCCGTTCTTCATGCCCTCGATCGACTTCTGTTGCTGCTTCTTCGAGCGCAGGCGGGACATCATCTCGACCTTGATCGGGAACGCGGCCATGCGTTGCCGGAACGTCTGGTAGTGCTGCAGCGCGAGGATCGTCGTCGGCACCAGCACGGCGACCTGCTTGCCGGCGTTCGCGGCCTTGAACGCCGCGCGGATTGCGACCTCCGTCTTACCGAAGCCGACGTCGCCGCAGACGAGGCGATCCATGGGATGCGGCGACTCCATGTCGCCGGTCACTGCCTGGATCGCGGCCATCTGATCGCGCGTCTCCTCCCACGGAAATGAGGCGGCCAACTCGTAGTCCCACCTCGAGTCTTCCGGGTAGGCGTATCCGGCGCCTGAGTCGCGGTAGGCGTAGAGCTGGATCAGCTCGAACGCCATCTCGCGCACCGCGCGGCGGACGCGGCGCTTCGTGCGGACCCATTCACCGGATCCGAGCTTATTCAGCGCGGGCGCGGCGGTCCCACCCGCGCTGTAGCGCGTGACCCGGTCGCTCTGGTCCACCGGGACGTAGAGCTTCTCGCCCTTCTGGAACTCCAGTTGGAGATACTCGCGCTCGATGCCTCCCGACTCCATGCGGACGAGGCCAATGAACTTGCTGATACCGTGATCGACGTGCACGACGTACTCGCCCGGCTCGAGGCTGGCCGCGAAGGCGCGGCCCTCGCTGGCGGTCCGCTTGCTGGTGCGACGCGGTTGCTTGCGGAAGCCGAAGATCTCGAAATCAGACCAGACGGCGCGCTTGCCCCGGTTCCAGCTCCACCCCGCCGTCAGGTCGGACGGGAGCACTTCAACGCCGCCGGCGGGTAAGGGGAGGGAATCCGTTTCTCCACGGTCGACCGGCCGTGGCTCGATTGCATGCTCGCGCAGCATGTCGGTGATGCGGTCGACCTGGTCAGTCGCAACGGAGATGCGCCAGCCACGCTGGAGGCGATCGCGTAGCTCTGCCAGCATGTCCAGCATGCGGCCGCCGAACACGGGCGGGTCAGACAGCACGTCGAGCGATCCCGCGTCAGACTCGGAGCCCGGCACGCTGCCCAGATTCAGGCGGCGGAAGCCTTCCAGGCGACGTGTGACTTCGTCCGCCGCCTGGTACGGTGCCGCGATCCCCTCGGGAAGCTCTCCGCTCTCGATGAACGTGCGTTCGAGCTCCTCCGCCTGTCGCTGCATCTGCTCCAGCGCGATCGTCACGCTTGCCGGCTCGTCGACCACGATCGTGGTGGAGTCGGGGAGGTAATCGAGAAGGGTGGTACAGGTTGGCGCAAGATAGCCGGAGAAGAGATCCAGCGAGGTCGGGACGATGCCCTGGCCGGATATGGTCCACCATGCGGGTCCACTCGTCGCGCACTTCCGGACGGAGATTCGACGTGTCCAGACCGGCGAGCGGTCCGGCGATCTCCGGCAGCCGCCAGTTCGGGATCTCCAGTGAGGGAAGCAGGCGAACCCGCTTCAGGCGGCTCGTCGAGCGCTGGGTATGTGGGCTGAAGTGCCGCACCGTCTCCACTTCGTCGCCAAAGAAGTCGATCCGGATCGGCTCGTCGAACCCGGGCGGGAAGATGTCGACGATCCCGCCCCGTCGGCGCGACGCTGCCCGGCTCCTGCACCATGGGGTTCGTCTGGTAGCCGACCTCCGTGGCCCATTTGACGATCGCGTCAATGCGCATGTGCGCTCCGACGCGGATCTCGAGCGAGTGCTGCAGAAGTTCTGACGGGCTCATCAGGAGCTGCGTGAGCGCGCCAACCGGCGCCACGACAACCGATGGCCCGTCGTTTTTCGCCAGCATGCCGGCCATGATGCGGGTCCGCTGGACGCTGCTCTCGATGTCCACGGGCAGTTGCTCGTAGGGCAGGGCGTCCGGTGCGTACCACCGCTCCAGCGATGTGCCGGGCGGAAGATACTCGGAGAGTGCGGCATGGAGCGCATCAGCGCGGTCGCGTCGCGAGGCGAGTACAAGTGTCCGACCGCCGAGACCTGTGGCGACGGCCGCGGCGATCACCGCGCGCGTTGCCTCCGGCATGTCGACCAGCGTTTGGGGTTTGCCTTTGGACAAACCCTGCAGCGCTTGTTTCAGCGCCGTGGTGTTCCTGATGGCGTCGAGGTGGTGGGAGAGGTTCACGAACGCTGTGTCCTTCCCCGTCCGGTGGACGGTCGTGCGGTCACGCCAAAAGCCGGCGCGGGCGTCATACCCGGCCGTGACCTTGTGCTACAGGTATTGTAGCGAGCCTGTCCACACCTTCCGGGCAGTTTCCGTCGGGGCCGAGAAATGGCTACCATGGTGGTAGGCAAACGTCGCGCGATTCGCCTTTCGGCGGTGCCTGTATCTGTGAAAGCGGGTGCATCATGGATGATCGTCGGCGTGTCTTCCCGGGCATCGTGGCCGGATTGCTGATCTCTGCATTGGCGTTTTCGCTCGCGCCCTTGCTGATGCCCTCGTCGTATTCCTGGACCGAACATACGCTAAGCCAGGCTGCCTCGCAGGGTCTGCAGGGTGGCTGGCTCTCGCGGCTCGGGTTCCTGATCGGCGGATTGACGATCATGCGGCTGGCCCGGCCCGACGTCATCGACTGGTGGCCGTTGCCCCGCCTGCTGCATCGGGTCGCCGGCGCGATGATGCTGGCTGCCGTCGCCTTCACCGATCGCTCCTGGGACCCGAACGCGCCCTACGACCGGCTCGAGAACATCGTCCATTCCGCGGTCGCAACGGCTGGCTCCGTCTCGTTCTCTCTCGGTGTGCTGCTCGTTCTGGAGCAGAAGCGCCAGCAGCATGGGCGAATCCCGTTGCTGGAAGTTGTCGTACTCGCCACCGAGATCGTTCTCCCACCGCTCATGCTCGTGTGGGTGGAGTGGACCGGTGTCATCGAGCGAGCGATGTTCTCCGCTGCCTACGTCTGGTACGGGTGCGAGGTGTTGCGCTGTGCGGGTCTGGCGATCCCGGGGCGCAATGTCCATGATTCCGGGACATGGCTCGTCCAGTTCGTCGGCATGGACCTTCGGCGATGGCTTCGTCCACGCCAGCCGGAATCCTGAAGATTTGCGAATGGCAAGAGCCGGCTCCCACAATGGGAGCCGGCTCTTTTCCTGCTCGGTGGGGCTCGACGCCGGGTTACGGCGCCGGGTGCTCGACCGTGTCGATCTGCGCGCGCTGCAGCTTGCCGGAGTAGTCGACGTAGACCGACTGCCACTCGGTGTAGAAGTCGAGGGCGGCAGTGCCCGCCTCGCGGTGGCCGTTGCCGGTCGCCTTGGTGCCGCCGAACGGGAGGTGGATCTCGGCGCCCGTCGTCCCGGCATTGACGTAGAGGATGCCGGTGTAGATGTCCTGCATGGCGCGGAAGGCGTTGTTCACGTTCTGGGTGAAGATCGCCGCCGAGAGACCGTACTGGACGCCGTTGACGATCTCGATCGCCTCATCGAGCGAATCGACCGGGATGATCGAGAGCACCGGGCCGAAGATTTCTTCCTGGGCGATGCGCATGCGCGGGGAGACATCGTTGAAGATCGTCGGCTCGTGGAAGAAGCCGTCCTCGCAGCCCTCCACGGTGGCAACCTTGCCGCCGTAGATCATGTCGCCGCCCTCGTTCTTGCCGATCTCGACGTACTTCTTGACGGTTTCGAGCTGGCCCTCGCTGACCAGCGGCCCGACGGTCACGCCCTGCTCCAGGCCGTTGCCAAGCTTGAGCTTCTTCGCGCCCTTGACGAGGCGCTCGGCGAGCTGCTGCTGGACCGCGCGGTGGACGACGACGCGGCTGGTGGCCGTGCAGCGCTGCCCCGTCGTGCCGAAGGCGCCCCAGAGGATGCCCTCGGCGGCGAGGTCGAGGTTCGCGTCCTCATCGACGATGACGGCGTTCTTCCCGCCCATCTCAAGGGTGAGTCGCTTGTTGTGCTCGGCCGCCGCGAGGGAGATCGCCTTGCCGGTCTCGGTGGAGCCGGTGAAGGAGATCACCGGGACGTCAGGGTGATGCATCAGCGGGTCGCCGACCTCGGAGCCGCTGCCGAGAACGATGTTCACGACGCCGTCCGGCAGGCCAGCCTCCATCAGGATTTTGACGAAGTTGATTGTCGACTTCGGCACGAAGGACGCCGGCTTGATGACGACGGTGTTGCCCGCGATCAGGGCCGGCATCATCTTCCACGAGGGGATCGCCATCGGGAAGTTCCACGGCGTGATCATGCCGACGACGCCGAGCGGCTTGCGCACGGACATCTGGAACTTGTTGCGCATCTCGGACGGGGTCGTCTCGCCGAACATGCGACGGCCTTCACCGGCCATGTAGTACGTCATGTCGATGGCTTCCTGCACATCGCCACGCGTCTCGTCGATGACCTTGCCCATCTCCTCGGTCATCTGGGCGGCAAGGTCGTCCTTGCGCTGCTCCAGGAGCTGGGCCGCGCGGTAGAGGATTTCGCCGCGCTTCGGGGCCGGGTAGAGCCGCCAGCTCGTGAACGCCTGCTTCGCCGCCTGCACGGCCTCATCGACGTCCTGCGCGTCGCTGGCCGTGTAAGTGCCCACGACCTCGCCGGTGGCCGGATTCCGGCGCTCGAAGGTGCGACCCGTGTGGGACTCCTTCCACTGGCCGTTGATCAGGTTCTTGTACAGCTCCGCCATGGTGGCCCTTTCCTCGTGACGATGAATGTATTGCCGCTGCGGGGATTCTAGCAAAGACAAAGAAGGCGCTGCCGACGAATCGACAGCGCCTTCTTGCGGCTCCCCGACGAGGATTCGAACCTCGAACCTACCGGTTAACAGCCGGGCGCTCTACCGTTGAGCTATCGGGGATCATGCCCGTTTGCCGGGCAACGAGCAGAGTTTACCACACCCTTGCGGCGATGCAAGGCGGCGCCCGGTACCGCTTTCGCACCGGCGCGACGGAGCACAACGATACAATACGGAACACGAATATCGATCGACGTGGCGGAAAGGTGAAGCCGAGGCTGTGTGGGACCCGCGTTCATATGATGATACCGATTATGGTCTCGGCGAAGGCGAGTCGTTCGAGCCTGAGGACGCCTGGGACGTCGAAACGGGCGTGTCGACCGACGAGCCGCATGTGATGACCCTGCTCGGCCCGATTGACCCCAACGAACTCGGCGTCTGCCTGCCCCATGTCCACCTGCTGTGCGACCCGGTGGCCGTGACAAAGGACGACCCGGACTACCGGCTGGACGATGAGGATCGCGCCGAAGAGGAGATCGAGGCATTTGTCACCATGAGCGGGCGGTCGCTGGTCGAGTGCTCAACGCGTGACTACGGGCGTGACGCCGAGGGTCTCGTTCGCATTGCGGGGTGGGTGCCGGTGCACCTCATCTCGGTTACCGGGCGTCACAAGCACTTGCACGCGTCCCGGATGGCCAACTCGACCGATGTCGATTCGCTCACCAGGGAGTTCGTTCGCGAGCTGACCGAGGGCATCGGCGAGACCGGCGCAAAGGCGGGCGTTATCAAGATCGGCACAAGCCTCGACACGATCACCGATGTCGAACACGCGTCAATCCAGGCGGCTGCCGCGGCGCATGTCGCGACCGGAGCGCCGATCACCACCCACACGGAAGACGGCACGATGGCGCTCGAGCAGCTGAGGTTGCTCCAGGACGGAGGCGTAGCGCCGGACAGGGTGATCATTGGTCACATGGACCGGAAGCCGATGGACGCCGGCTACCTGCGGGCGATCGCTGACACAGGCGCCTGCCTCTCGTTCGACCAGATCGGGAAGTCCGACCGGTTCACCGATGCCCAGCGGGCGGAGGTCATTCGCGGGTTGGTCGACGATGGGTACGGGGACCGAATCGTGCTCTCCGAGGATTACGGCAGGAAGTCACTGCTGCTCGCCTATGGCGGTGCGCCGGGTCTTGCCTATCTTCAGGAGTGGTTCATGGTTATGCTGATGGAGACAGGGTTGGACGCCATGTCGATTCGGCGCATGGCGGTGGAGAATCCAGCGCGAATGCTGACCGTGCATCCACCGGCGGGCCAGAACTGAGGCCAGGGCCACTCGGAACAGGAGGGAAGGGAATGACCACTCGGCTGTACCTTCGATCGGTGAGCATGCAGGACGGGCCGCCCTTGACCGACTCGATCCCCGTGGACCGCTTCTTCGTCAACGCTTATCCGCCGGAAGAGATTTGGGTCGAGACGGACCTCGCCACCACGCCTGATCCGGGCAAATCGGCAACATTCCACCTGTCGCAAAATCTCAACATCGGGTTCCGCGTTGTGCGGGGAACCGTCGAGCGCAAGGTCCACAAATAGTCAACGCGCCGGGAACAACTTCCCGGCGCGTTGACTATGATCCGTCGCTCTCGCGTTACCGGCTCCGGCGGAAGGCCGGGACGGCCGTGCGCTTGTGCTGCGTGGTTCGGACCATCCGCTGCACTTTTTGCAGTACATCCGTCTCGACGCCTGAGGTGTCGCCGTGATCTATTGCTTCGAGCGTCGCGTCCAGCACCTCGTAGGTCACACCGATCTCGTTCTCGTCGGTCTGGCCTTCCCAAAGCCCGGCGGACGGCGGGCGCGTAATGACGGATTCCGGCACCCCAATCGCCTTCGCCACCGCTCGAACCTCGTGCTTGTAGAGGTCCGTTAGCGCGAAGAGATCGACGCCGCCATCGCCGTACTTTGTGAAGTACCCGATCATCAGCTCCGACCTGTTGCCGGTGCCAACGACCACGCCCTGCGTCAGGTTCGCGAGGTAGTAGAGCGTGATCATGCGCATGCGCGGCCGGACGTTCGCCCGGGCCAGCTCCTCGCGTGCAATCCGATCGTCCGGAAGACTCTCAGCGAGGATGTCGTCGAACAGCGTCTCGGTCTCCGGCATCGCCGTGAATACGGTGTTCGCCGCATCGGTCAGGTTGATCGACATTGTCCGGATCCCGAACGTATCGGCGACCTTTCGGGCCTGGACCTCGTCATCAGGGTTCGACGCGGAGGGCATCATCACGCCGAGGACGCGCTCGGGCCCGACAGCCTTGGCGCAGAGCCCCGCGACCACGGCCGAGTCGATACCGCCGCTCAGGCCGAGCACAAACCGGTCGGCACCGATCTTCTCGAACTGCTCGCGCAGCCACTGGACGATCTCATCGGCGAGCGCGGTGGCCTCGACCGTCGAAAGATACGTGGACGACATCGCCATCGAGCGAACCTCCATGTGGTGGAGACAAGCTGACCGCCGTCAGGATGGCGGCGGTCAGTCGTTTCGGGGAATCGAGCTAAATATCGATCGCCTGGTCGAAGGCGTCCATGGCGGCCTGGCCCATGACCTCGGAGACCGTCGGGTGCGGGTGGACCGTCATCGCGATCTCCTCGACCGAGACGTCGAGGGTCATGCCAAGCCCGGCCTCCGCGATCCGCTCCGTGGCACCCACGCCGACCATATGCACGCCGAGGAGATCCTCGGTGTCGGCGTCCATGACGATCTTCGTGAAGCCTTCCGTCTTGCCCTCGATCACCGCCTTCGCGTTCGGTGTCATCGGGAAGCGGCCGATCTTGACGTTGTAGCCGGCATCCTTCGCCTGCTTCTCGGTCATGCCCACCGAGCCGATCTCCGGCGTCGTGTAGGTGAAGCTCGGGATATGCAGGTGATTGATCGGGAACGGGTTCTTGCCGGCGAAGTGCTCGACGGCCGTGATCCCGTGGTGGCCGGCGGTATGGGCCAGCATCTGCTCGCCGTTGACGTCGCCGATGGCATAGACGCCCTCGACGTTCGTGCGCATGAGGCTATCGACCTGGATGAAGCCCTTGTCGTTGAGCTTCACGCCGATCGTCTCGAGACCGATGTTCTCGACGTTCGGCTCGCGGCCGGTGGCGACGTACAGAGCGTCGGCCTCGACCACCTGCTCCTTGCCCTTCTTGTCCTTCACCGTCATCTTGACACCCTTGCTCGAGACCTCGAAGTTCTCGGCGGTCGGGCGGGCGCCCTCGATCACGGTGATGCCCTGGCGCTTGAACTGCTTGGTCATCTCCTTCTGGACGTCCTCGTCCTCCTGCGGGACGACGTTGCCGACGAAGGTAACCTCGGAGCCGGCGGCGTGGTAGATCTGGCCCCATTCAACGCCGGTGGCGCCGAGGCCGCGGACAATCAGGCGCTTCGGCACGTCCTCGCGGACGACGGCGTGGTCGCTGTTGAAGACGACCTTACCGTCAAACTCGATGCCCTTGATCGGGCGCGGGCGCGAGCCCGTGTTGATGACGAGGCTCTTGCACTTCAGGGTGACCTTGTCTCCGGAGTCGTTGAGGGTGACCTCGACCTCGTTCTTGCTCTTGATGACGCCGTTGCCCTGGAACACCGGCACCTTGTTCTTCTTGTCGAACAGGTACTGGAGGCCCTTGTACTGCTTGTCGACGATCGAGAGCGAGCGCTTGAGGACGTTGCGAAGTTCAGCGAGACATCGCCGCCGAGATCGACGCCCATGTCCGCCGCGTGTTGGACGTCGTGATAGAAGTGAGCCGACTTGAGGAACGCCTTGGTCGGCACGCAGCCGCGGTGGAGGCAGACGCCGCCGACCTTGTCGCGCTCCACAACGGCGACGTTGAGGCCGAGTTGCCTGGCGCGGAAGGCGGCGTAGTATCCACCGGTTCCTGCGCCGAGAATGACGACGTCGAATTCCTGAGTATCAGCCATGAAACGCTGCGCTCCCTTCTGGGTATGTCCGGTCCCGGCGGTTCATCGTCGAATCGCCCGCCGCTGTTTGTCCCGAGTATTATCCACGATTCCGCTGATGCGAGGCGTGCACTTACCCCTGGCCGAAGGGGTCCCTCGCCGGCGGATACCGCCGTTGGCATGTGGATTGCATGGTCGGAACCAGGATGTTCGGTGCGAGCGGCACTGGCGCCCGAGAGGCGCTGACAGAACATACGACCACCAAAGGAGATTCAGCATGGAAGAGAAGAAGGACAAGCTCGGCGGAATGTTCGACGAGAAGAAGGGCGAGGCCAAGGAGCAGGTCGGCGAGTTCCGCGGCGACGAGAACCAGGAGGCCGAGGGCCAAATGGATCAGGTCAAGGGCAACGTCAAGCAGGGCGTGGCCGACGCCAAGGAAAAGATCGGCGACATGCTCGACGGTGACGACAAGAAGTAGTCGTCCCTCGCAAGCCGAGAACAAGGAAAGCCGCCCCGGCATATCGCCGAGGCGGCTTTCCTTGTTCCTGCGTCAGGAGGCGGACGCCATCTCGCGGATGACGCCCAGCTGGATGCCTGATGCCACCGCTGACACGTCGGAAGCCCGCGTCCGCGTCAGTACGGCAAGGGCGATGGCCACGCCAGCCGGGAAGACCTGCGCCCGCGGCAGCATAATGCCCAGCCGCTGGGCTGTATCCTCGGCGGGCGCCGTGGACAAATGCTGCAAAACCCGCTCGGCGGTATGCAGTGACAGTGGCTCGTCACCGTAGAGTTGCCGCACGAGCTCCTGCAGGAACACCCCGTTGCCGCCAGCGAAGAGCACGGCGTCGATGGCGGTCGGGACGCCCTCCAGCGGCGACAAGTCCTCCAGTGCCGATGCGAACGCTAAAGCGGTTGCCTCCATGCCGGGCGGGTCGTCGGAGAAGAACCGGTCCGCGAGGCGGCCGGACCCGATCGGGAGTGATCGTTGCCAGACCGGCTCGTTCTTCCGGACTACGATGATCTCCGTGCTGCCCCCGCCGATATCGACGATCGCGGCGGGGACGCCTTCTGGCAACTGATCCCGCAAGCCGACAAAGGTAAGGCGGGCTTCCTCGAGGCCGTCAATGATTCGGATGTTCCAACCTGTCTCGCTCGAGATGCGCTCCAGGAGTTCATCGCCGTTCGAGGCGACGCGGAGCGCCTCCGTGGCGACGCCGACGAAGTCAGTGGAGCCCAACGCCCGCCCGATGGTCTCCTGCTCGCGTAGGAAGGTGACGCAACGCTCGATTCGCTCGGCGTCGATACGACCGGTTGCTTCGATGCCCGCCCCGAGCCGGATGGTATTGGTCGCGCTCCCGATCGGCTCGATCGTGCCGTCCTCGTTCACGGCCGCATGGAGAATTTTGATCGTGTTGCTGCCAAGGTCAGCGGCGGAGACGGTGTGTGGTCCGGTCATTCGTAGGACGCCTTCCTGAGTTTCGCGATGACCTTCTCGGGGTTCGGCATGCCGCTCGCGCGGATCTGCGCCTCCGTCTCGGCGAGCGGGTAGTCGACGTAGCGAAGCCCGACCGACCAGTCGCGAGCCTCATCCGACCATTCCGCGAGGCCCCATTTGCTGCGCAGGTCGCCGTCCTTCGGGTTCCCGACCGCGGAGACGTCGAGCAGCGTCATGTTGTCGAGGTGGCGGACATAGGCGATGTGCAGATGGCCAAACGCGATGACGGCCGCTTCTGTGTCGCCGATGAGCTCCCGCAGTTCATGCGCGCCGGCGTCCGGCGGGATGTGCCGATCCTGATCGAAGGGGTTGGCGTGAACCACGAGGAGATCCTGAGCCTGCCCTTCGCTTCCCGGCGGTGACGCGCGCCAGGAGAAGGGCAGATTCCGCAGGTACTCCATGCCGTCGTCGCCGATCTGCTGCATGGTGAAGCGGGCTGGAGCGGACTCCCGGTCCCGATTCGCGATGTCGCGGTCGGTGTTGCCTTGCAGGACGATAGCGTCCAGCTCCCGAATCCGCTCGAGGACGCCACGGGGATCCGGGCCTCCCTCGCAGAGGTCCCCGGCGATGACGATGGTTTCCGACGTCGGGCTCCGCGCGGATGTCCTCCAGCACGCGATCGAACGCGAGGCTGAACCCGTGGATATCGGAGAGTATGGCGATCTTCACAGAGGCCGCTCCTCGTTGCCTGATTGCACTTGTCGTTCGTCCTGCCTGTCTCCTCACGAGTAGGCGCACGAACCGCGCCTACGCCTCGTTTTCCTCGCCGGCGATAATCGCGCGGAGGGTCTGGAGTGGCGCCTTCGGCACGCGTTGTTCCGTGAGGAGGCCGTTTGTCTCCTGCAGCGTGTCCGTCAGTTGGGTATAGCAGAACCCGGCAATGGCGTCCGATGGGTCAACGGCCCGGACGAGGGCCCGCAGTCGTTCGATGAACTCCGCTTCACCGCGGACCGTTCCATATCCGAACCATTCTTCGTCGCTCTCGGGAGCGAAGCTCACACCGCCGAACTCGGTGAGCATGGCGGGTTTGTCCGTTCCGTCCATGCCGGGGGCGAAGAGTCGCCGGTGACCCGCACGGTACAGGTTTGGCAAATCCTCCCGCGACGCGCCCCTACCGTAGAGGCGGGAGAGGTGCGCCGGATCCCAGCTGTAGTCGTGTGCGGTCACGATGTCGGCTTCGGCATGCTCCCAGCCATCGTTCCCGATCACGGGCCGGGTGCCATCGAGCGCGTGCGTAGCATGGTAGGCGGCAACGACGGCATGTCGCTGATCAGCACGGACGGAGAGGTCCTCGACGCCCCAACTTTCGTTGAAGGGCACCCAGGCGATAACTGACGGGTGGTTCCGGTCCCGCATGACGACCTCGCGCCACTCCGCCGCGTGGCGAGCGATCGCGCGGTCCGACCAACGGAAAGCGTTGCCAATCTCCGCCCACAGCAGCAGGCCGCGTCGATCCGCCTCGAAGAGAAAGCGCGGGTCCTCCGCCTTCTGGTGAAGCCGCGCACCGTTGAAGCCGAGCCTGAGGATCAGGTCGACCTCATTGACGATCGCTTCCCGGGATGGGGCGGCGAGATGGCTCTCCGGCCAGAAGCCTTGGCTCAGCACCATGCGCAGGAACAGCGGGACACCGTTAACGGAGACGCCGCCCGGGTCGACCTCGATCGCGCGCAGCCCGGTATAGGACAGGACCTTGTCCGTCCCGGCGTCCGTGGTCAGTGTGATCTCGGCGCCGATGAGCGCCGGGTTCCCGGGCGACCAGAGCAGGTTGTGCGGGTGGGTGATGCCGCCCGACGGGCCGAGATCGAGCGATGCGCGAATCGACCGTCCGGTCATCGACCAGGTGCCGGAGAGCGAGCCGCCGTCCGGGAGCTCGAGCTGGAGACCGAGTGAGGAACCAGCCGGCGCGGGACGATTCAAGGTGACGTCAAGGCCCACGGTCCACATCGAGCGATCGAAGGTCCAGCGCAGATCGTCGATGCGGCACGCGGGGGCTGTCTGGAGCCAGACGGGCTGCCAGATTCCGGAGGTCCGGTGATACCAGATCGCGTGGGGTTCCGGAAGCCAGTCCTGTTTGCCGCGGGGCTGCTCCATGTCTTGTGGATCGTCGAACGCCCGGACGGTGACAACCTGTTCGGGGGCGTCGGGATCAAGCGCATGGGTGATGTCAATTGCGAACGGCGTCGAGCCGCCTTCGTGCCCGCCGACCCACCGGCCGTTGACCCACACGGTTGCGGCGTAATCGACCGCGCCGAAACGAAGCAGCAATTGCTCGCTCGCGTCCTGCCGCGGATCGACGAAGCTGCGTCGGTACCAGCACACCGGGTGATAGCCGGTATCGCCGATGCCGCTGAGGGTCGATTCCGGCGGATAGGGAACGGTGATCCGCTGGTCGAACATCGCCTCCGGTGACCACCAGCCTGTCGCCATCCCTTTGTCGTCATCGTCCCAGGCGAAATGCCACTCCCCGCAGAGATCGACATCGCCTTCGCGCACGAACTGTGGGTTCGGCGCGTCCGCCACCCGCTCAAGGATCATGCTGGATTCCCTCCGCCTCCCGCTCGGCCACTCCGCAATGGGCGCATGCTACCAGTGGCGACAGTTGCACGGAAGCGGGAACAGCGAAGCCGGCGTTCCGCATGAGAGCGCCGGCTTCGAGCGTCAAGGGCCTTACTTGCCGGTCAGGATGTCCAGCGTGGCCGTGGTTTCGGCCAGCGAGTAGGTGACGGAGTCGCCGTCGAGGTAGATCTCACCCACGTAATCGTCGCTGGTAAGCCGGATGTGGGATGGGCCGTCGATCTCCTCGATGGACGCGCCCAGTCGATTGGCCTCGGTGTCGACCAGTACAGAGAAGAACTCGTCGGCATCATCCGCCGTGTCCCAGGTCGATGTCCACGTGAACGCCGTCTCGATCGTCGTTGCCGACGACAACATAGGCGTCGCCGCCCCAGCCTTCGGACGCCGCCCTGGCGTCGCTCTTGTCCGCACCTCCGTTGCGGAGGAAGACGTCGGTGATGAACTCGCCCATCACGTTGTCGTCCAGCACGGCCCAGCCATCGCCGAGGGCGGCGGTTGGGTCATCGACCGTGACGTCGATTGGCGCCTCGCCCGCAATGTACTTCTCGGGGTGGAGTATCTGCTCCGTGCTGGCCGGTGGATCAGCGAACATCGCGTCGACCGCGTCCCAGCCGCCGTCCTGCTGGATCGCCGCGACGAACAGCGAACCCTGGTCATAGGGGAAGAGAAGGGTCTCTGAATAGAAGAGGGGAGCCGCGTCGAGTGCTGGTGACTCGTAGTTCGCGAGCTCGTCCTGGACCGCCTTCAGGAGATCCGGATTGTCGATGAGGTAGTAAACCTGGCTGACGCTGGCGTCGCCCTCGATCAGCGAGCTGATCGCCAGGTACTGGTCGTCGGCCATCGTTTCCGGGTCACCCTGGACGGCCAGGAGGTCAAAGTGCTGGTCCTGAAGCGCATGGACGACCTCATGGGCGAAGGTGATCTCGTCGTTCGCGGATAGACCTTCTCCGTCCGCCGACTGGACGACGACCATCGCCTTCGTCTCCGGGTCGTAATAGCCGGCAATCTGCTCACCGAGGATATCCGTCTGCAGCGCGCCAAGGTCGGTGTCCGGCTCGACCAGTCCGAAGATGGCAAGGATCCGGACGTCGGCCTGCTGCTCCTGGACCGGATAGTCCCGCATCGACTCCTTGAGCCAGTCCTGCAGCTCCTGGCGGGATTGCACTTCGATATCGAGCGGCTGGAGCAGGTCGAGCTCGCGCAATGCCTCGACGTCTGAGGTGATGCGGTCGTACTCGGGCATTTGCGTGGCCATCACGCCACCGGCACCGAGGAGTAACGAGAGGCAGAGGGCGGCCCCGGCGATCTTTGTTCGATACGACATGGAAGGTGACTCCTGGGGATAGGTGGGCAACGTGACACGCTTGCCAAGGGCGAGTCGATGTGGTTTCGTGCCACGTACGGAGCATAGACGATTAGACCAAAACGGGGGTTCCCCAGTGAGCAACACCACAGTACATGACGACCTCGTCGCGCGGGCAGAGGCGTATTTCGGGCGTCCGTCCTACTCGGCGCCGGTTTTTATCGGCGCATCGACGATCGCGTTCCTCGACGACCGCAGCGGCACGACGCAAGTGAGCACGGTCGATCTCGAAACCGGCGACGTGACACCGCGCACGACGTATGGTGAGCGCGTGCAGACACTCAAGGGCAGCGCGAAATCCGGGCGGATGCTGTTCGGCATGGACGAGGGCGGCAACGAGCGGCAGCAACTCTGGACGTTTGGTGCCGACGGCCAGCCGACGCGGTTGACGGATGCGCCGACCTCGATCCATGAGCCGGGTTGCCTCTCGAAGGCCGGTGATTACGTTCTCTTCCGCTCGAACGCGCGTGACGAGTCAACCTTCGACGTCGTCGGCATGAGCCTGGACGGCGGCGGGCAGGAGATGTGGCTGGAAAAGGGCGGCCAGGTGACCCCCGTCGATCTGCACCCGGATGGGAATCGCGCTGCTGGTCGTTCGGCTCAATGGCAACCTCGACTCCGACCTCATCCTCGTTTCGCGTGATGGCTCGGTGCAGAACCTGACCGAGCACGAAGGCGAGCAGTGGATCAACGGTGCGTCCTTCGACGCGGAGGGCACGGGCGTCTGGATTGCGTCGAATCTCGACCGCGACATGGTCGCGCTCATGCACCTGGACCTGGCAGACGGGCGAGCGCGAGGTTGTCGTCGACACCGACTGGGACGTCGAGCTGTTCAAGGTCGCGCCTGACGGCAACACCGCCATCGTGGCGATGAACGAGGACGGCGTCTCTACCGCGATGATCGTCACCTTCGACGGTAGCACTGAGCCAGTCGAGGTGGACCTGCAAGCGGGGGTAATTGACGGATTCAGCTGGGCGCCGGACGGCTCGCGGGTCGCCTTCGGCTTCTCGTCGGTCGAGCATCCTTCGGCGATCATGGCGGCTCGACTCGACGGCTCGGTCGAAACGGTCGCGCAGGCGGCCTCCGACGTCCCGAAGACGTTCGCACCCGAGTTGATCCGGTACACGTCGTTCGACGGCATCGAGGTGCCGGCGTTCTTCTTCAAGCCGGAGGGCGAGGGGCCGTTCCCTGTCCTGGTCGACATCCATGGCGGCCCGGAGAGCCAGCGGCGTCTGAACTACGCGCCGAGTGGGCCGGTCTTGCAGTACCTCACCTCGCTCGGCATGGCCGTGCTTACGCTGAATGTGCGCGGCAGTACCGGGTATGGCAAGGAATACTCGCACCTTGACGACAAGGGCAAGCGCCTGGACGCCGTCAAGGACGTCGAGTATGCGGTGAAGTGGCTGCGAGACCGGGACGACGTGATCGGTGATCGCATCGCGGTCTACGGTCGCAGCTATGGCGGGTTCATGACGCTGGCGTCGCTCGTCTTCTACCCGGATCTTTGGGCGGCGGGCGTCGACATGGTCGGCATCGCGAACTTCGTCTCGTTCCTGGAGCGCACGGGCCCGTGGCGTCGGGCGCACCGTGAGTCGGAATACGGCGTGCTCGCAACTGACCGGGAGATGCTCGAGCGAATCTCGCCGCTGACGCATATCGATAACATCCGCGCGCCGCTCATGGTTGTGCACGGCAAGCATGATCCTCGCGTGCCGCTGTACGAGGCCGAGCAGGTCGTCGAGGCGGTGCGGGAGAAGGGAATCGAAGTGGCTTTCAAGGTGTTTGACAACGAGGGTCACGCCATCTCCAAGCGCGACAACGTGATCGATGCCTTTGTGATGATGGGCGAGTTCCTGCGGCGTCATCTGCAGCTGGCATAACGCGTCAGGAACGCATGGAAATTTGGAAGGGCGGCGTCCACAGGGCGTCGCCTTTCCTGTCCGGGCCGTACAATTGCGCCAATGATTCGAACGACGCACGATGGAGTGCCCTGCATGACCGACCGTCCCGCCATTTCAACGCTGAAAGAGCTCCGCGCCACCGGGTATCGACCGCGCACGGTGCGCGAGGAGATGCGCGCGAACCTGATCGCCGCGCTGCGATCCGGCGGGCGGCTCTTCTCGGGGATTCATGGGTACGAGGAGACGGTCATCCCACTGGTTGAAAACGCGATCCTTGCGGGCCACGACATCATCCTGCTGGGCGAGCGCGGCCAGGCGAAGACGCGTTTGGCCCGGAGCCTGGTGCAGCTGCTCGATCCGTGGGTGCCGATCATCGAAGGATCCGAGACCAATGACGACCCGATGCGCCCGATCTCGGCGTTCGGTCGACGCATGCGGGAAGAGTTCCATGATGAGCTCGGCATCGCATGGATCACCCCTGAAGACCGGTTCGCCGAGAAGCTTGCGACGCCGGACACGACGATCGCCGACCTGATCGGCGAGGTCGATCCGATCAAGGTCGCCGAGGGTCGCTACCTCTCCAATGAAGAGGTCATCGCGTACGGCCTCATCCCGCGCACGAATCGGGGCATCTTCAACCTCAACGAGCTGCCGGACCTGGCCGAGCGGATCCAGGTCGGGCTACTGAACATTCTTGAGGAGAAAGACGTCCAGATCCGCGGCTTCCAGATCCGGCTCCCGGTCGACGTGATGGTGATCGCATCGGCGAACCCCGAGGACTATACGAACCGTGGGCGCATCATCACCCCGCTGAAGGACCGCTTCGGCTCGCAAATCCGCACCCATTACCCCACGACCGCCGCGCACGAGTTGCGCATCGTCGACCAGGAGCAGGCGATCGAGGACATCCCGGGGATTGAGGTGCGCGTGCCGGAGTTCATGCGGCAACTCGTCGCCGAGATCTCGCGCGTCGCCCGGGTTTCGCCCGATGTGTCGCAGCGGAGCGGCGTCTCCGTGCGCATGACGATCTCCAACTTCGAGGCCCTGGCGGCGAACGCGCAGCGCAGGGCGCTGCTCATCGGCGAGGATCGCGCCGTTCCGCGTATCTCGGACCTTCACGCGGTGCAACCGGCGATGATGGGCAAGATCGAACTGGACACCTTTGGCGAGCGTGACGAGGACGACGTGCTGGACCGCATCATCGGCGAGGCGGTGCGGCGGGTGTTCGCGCCGGTGTCCGATGAAGCATGGGTGAGTACGCTTGCCGACGCCGTGAAGCATGAAACAGGCGTCAACGTCTCTGACATGATGCCGGCGGATGCGGCGCTTGCACCTGTGCCCGAGGGCGCCAGGGAGGGGCTTCGGAGATTCGCCGACGCCGACGATCCGCAGTCGCTGGTGTCAGCGCTCGAGTTTGTGCTTGAGGGCTTGTACCGGACCCGGCGGATCGGCAAGGTCCCGGCCGGTTCTCAACAGCGATACACGCAGTGACCGGCCCCCCATCCAACGCCTGGCGCTACATCCCGGGCCGTGCAGGACACGGATGCTCCCCAAACGCCGACGCACTGTTTCACGCCATCACCGAGGACCTGCTCGCCGATGGTGACGTTGAGAAAGCGCTGCAGAAGGCGTTTCGTTGGGGCTATACGGACGAAGACGGGGAGGACGTTCCCGGACTGCGCGACCTCATGCAGGATCTCCGGCAGGAACGAGAAGAGTTGCAGCAGCAGGGCGAGGCGGCGGCTGACGTCGTTACCGGGGAGGCTATGAGCCGAGACGAGTCGCTGCCGGACGGCGCGGACGTGCCGGGCGAGGGCGAGGAGATGGACGTCTCAGGCCGGATCGAGCAGATCCAGCAACTGGAGCGATCGCTGCGGCAGATTGAGTCTCTCGAGGACCTGAACGGGCTCGACCCGCAGCTTGTTGATACATTGTTGGACGATGAGGAGAAGGCCTGGCTCGACGCGTGGGCGACCATGACCGGCACGCTCGTCGATGCTGGCCTGGTCGTGGAGGGCGCGAAGCGGCTTGAGCTTTCACCCGAGGCGATCCGCCGAATCGGCGCTCATGCGCTGCGCTCGATGTATATGCCGCTCGGGTCCAAGGGCGCGGGAGAGCACGAGCTCCATCAAAAAGGTGATCGAGGGCCGACGACGGACACCAGTGCTCCATGGGAGTTTGGACAGCCGTTCACACTGCACTTGACGCGCACAGTGCTGAACGCCATCTCCCGCGAGGGCATCGGGCGTGGAGTGCGATTGCAGCCAGGGGACTTCGAGGCATTGGACCGCGAGAGCACGTCCGCCACGGCGACGGTGCTCCTGATCGATATGAGCCGGTCGATGTTCCACAACGGCGCGTGGGACGCCGCGAAGCGGAGCACGCTGGCGCTCGATACGTTGATGCGCACCATGTACCCGCGAGACGTGCTGGAGATCGTCGGATTTTCCGAATCCGCCCAGCGGCTCTCGCTGGCCCAGCTGCCCTCACTCACCTGGGACGAGTTCAGCCACGGCACGAATCTCCAGGCCGGTTTGGCGCTGGCCCGGCAGCTCCTGCGGCCGCACGCGACGCGCGACCGCCAGGTTCTCCTGATCACCGACGGTGAGCCGACGGCGTTCACCCAAAACGGAGGGACGACCTTCGAGAATCCGGCGACCGAGCGGACCTTCGAGGCAACGCTGCGGGAGGTCGTGCGCTGCACGCGGGACCGCATCGGGATCACGACGTTCTTGCTCGATGAGTCGCCGGAGCTCGTCGAGTTCGTCACGCGCATGACGCGCATTAACCGGGGCCGCGTGATGCAGGCGCACCCGAAGCAGCTCGGGCGCTACCTGGTGCGCGACTTTCAGCGTCATCGCTCGTCAATTGTCGGGTGACGGCCCCGCTGCAGGTGGATGGGTGATAGACTTTTCGCGAGAACGATCCGGCGTGCTGGCGCGGGTCGGACCCTCTCTGCGACGCGCTTCGAGCGCCCGCATTTCCCCGTCCGCTTGATCACCCAGGAACCAATAGAGGAGTGTCCGCTTGGCGATCGCAGAAGGACAGTGGCGAGAGGTCGCCCTCAGCGACGACGAGTACGCCCGTATAGTCGAATTGCTGGGCCGCGAGCCGAGCGAGGTTGAGCTCGGCATGTTCGGGGCGATGTGGAGTGAGCACTGCGGCTACAAGCACTCGCGGCCGCTGCTGAAGACGCTGCCGACCGAAGCGCCCTGGGTGGTGCAGGGGCCAGGCGAGAACGCCGGCGCCGTGGACCTCGGCAACGGGTACGCCGCCGTGTTCAAGGTTGAGTCGCACAATCACCCGACGGCGGTCGAGCCCTACGAGGGCGCGGCGACGGGCGTCGGGGGCATCGTGCGCGACATCTTCACGATGGGCGCACGCCCGGTGGCGCTGCTCGACGGGCTTCGCTTTGGCCCGCTCGACCAGGCTCGCAATGCCTACCTGTTCTCCCATGCCGTCGCCGGGATCGGTGGCTATGGCAATTGCCTTGGCGTCCCGACCGTTGGCGGCGAGCTGTTCTTCGACGAGAGCTACAACGGTAACCCGCTCGTCAACGCCATGTGCGTCGGCATCGCGCCGGTCGATGGCATCGTCCGGGCGGCGGCAAGCGGCGTCGGCAATGTGCTCATGCTGATCGGCGCGGATACCGGACGGGACGGGCTGCACGGCGCGACCTTCTCCTCGGTCGATGATCCGGAGGCGTCTCATCGGGGCGTGATCCAGGTCGGCAATCCCTTCCTCGAGAAGCAACTGATGGAGGCATGCCTCGAGTTGCTCTCCGCCGGAAGCGTGGTCGCGATGCAGGACCTTGGCGCGGCCGGGCTGACGAGCTCGGTCGTTGAGACAGCCAGCCGTGGGGGCGTGGGCGTCGAGATCGACGTCCAGATGGTGCCGCGACGCGAGACCGGCATGAACGCGTACGAGATCATGTTGAGCGAGAGCCAGGAGCGGATGGTGCTCGTGGCCACCCCCGACATGGTCGAGGAGATCAGCGCGGTCCTCGCGAAGTGGTCGCTGCACGCGTCGGTGATCGGGCACGTCACGGATGACGGTCACATCCGCGTGCGGGACGGCGAGTCGGTCGAGGTCGATGTTCCGGTCGAGTACTTCATTGACGAGTGCCCCACATACCCGGTCGACGCGCAGGAACCGGCATATCTTGCCGAGACGCGGTCCTTTGATCTCTCTACGGTGCCGGACATCGCTCGCGACAAGGTGGGCGACACGCTGCTGCGGATGATGGCATCACCGAACATTGGGTCACGGCGAAGCGTCTGGGAGCAGTACGACCACACGATCCTGACGAACACCGTGTTCGGGCCTGGCGAGGCGGACGCCGCGGTGATCCGGCAAAAGGGCACCAACGGCGGCATGGCCGTTTCGATGGACTGCAACTCCCGCTACGTCTATCTTGATCCGCTCGAGGGAGCGAAGCACGGTGTTGCGGAGGCAGCGCGCAACGTGGCGTGCACCGGCGCCCGTCCGCTCGGTCTCACCAATTGCCTGAACTTCGGCAGCCCGGAGCGTTCGCCCGCGAACTATCAACTGACGAAGGCCGTCGAAGGAATGGGTGAGGCCGCCCGGGCTCTCGACGTGCCGATCGTGAGCGGAAATGTCAGCCTCTACAACGAGACGGCCCGCCAGCCCATCTTCCCGACGCCGATGGTCGGTTGTGTCGGTGTGCTGACGGACATCAACGCCCGCATGTCGATGCGCTGGCATGACGGCGATGAGGTGCTCCTGGTCGGAAGCGGCGAGCCGTCGCTCGGCGGCAGCGAGTATCTCGCATACGAGCACGGCGCGGTCGCCGGAACGCCGCCGGCGCTGGATCTCGGTGCCGAGAAGCGACTGATCGAGTTCCTGCAGGCGCTCGGGAGCCGCGTGCAAGGCGCGGCTGCGCACGATATCTCGGCGGGCGGACTCGCGGTCGCGATCACCGAGATGGCCCTGACGTCGGGTAACGGCGTCACCATTGATTCCTCCCCTGATGCGGGACGCGTTGACCTCCGCTGGTTCGGCGAGAGTGGCGGGCGTGTGATCGTCGCGGTCGACGCCGCGCGCGCGTCAACTGTCACCATGCTCGCCGAGGAGTGGAACCTGCCGGTGCAGCGCATTGGTCGCGTCGGGGGCGAGAACGTTGCCCTCGGGGACGGCGGCACGGTTGCGCTGGACGCGTTGCGTCAAGCGAGCGAGTCCGCACTCGAGGTCGGCGTCGAGGCGGAGATGGCGTGAGTGAGATTCGTCGGCGGCACGCGGAGAACGACATGATTCCAGACCACACCCTTCCCGCGGACGATCCATGGTCCATCGGCGACGACAAGCCGCATGAGGAATGCGGCGTGTTCGGCATCTATGCGCCCGGCGAGGATGTCGCCCGCACCACGTTCTTCGGCCTCTTTGCGCTCCAGCATCGCGGCCAGGAGAGCGCGGGCATCGCCTCCACCGATGGCTCGCATATCTCGGTTCGCCGCAACCTGGGTCTTGTGTCGCAGGCGTTCGACGAGAGCGACATCGCGGCTCTGCCCGGCTTCGCGGCGATCGGACACACCCGGTACTCGACCGCCGGTTCAACGCTGGAGTGCAACGCCGGCCCGATGTTCGTCGAGACCGACCTTGGCCCCATCGCGATCGCACACAACGGCAACCTGACGAACGCCGTGCAACTGCGCGAAGAGCTTGAGGCGCAGGGCGAGCATTTCATCACGACGACCGACTCCGAGGTGCTGGCGCGGGTCATTGCGCGGGCGCCGGGGGCGACAATCGTGGACCGGATCCGTGCAGCGATGCCGCGGATGGTCGGCGCGTTCAGTCTCGCGGTGCTGACGACCGACGCCGTCTACGCTGTGCGCGACGAGCTGGGCGTGCGTCCGCTATGCATTGGCGAGCGGGATGGCGGCAGCGTCATCGCGTCTGAGTCGTGCGCGCTCATGACGATCGGCGCGCGGTATGTGCGCGAGGTCGAGCCGGGCGAGATCGTGAAGATCTCCGACGCTGGCGCCGAGTCGCTGGGCTGGGAGCGAGCCCGAATGCCGGCTCTCTGCCTGCTGGAGCTGATTTACTTCGCGCGGCCGGACAGCGAGATGCTCGGCGAACGGCTGCATTTGATGCGCCAGAACATGGGACGGCAGCTCGCCCGCGAGGCGCCGGTTGACGCGGATGTGGTCGTTGGTTTGCCGGACTCCGCGACGCCTGCCGCGATCGGATTCGCCCGGGAATCGGGGATCCCGTATTCCGAGGCGCTGATCAAGAACCGGTACATCGGACGGACGTTCATCCATCCGACGCAGGAGATGCGCAAGACCGCGGTGAAGTTGAAGTTCAACGTGCTGCCGGAGGTTGTCGCGGGCAAGCGCGTGGTGCTGATCGACGATACGATCGTGCGCGGCACGACCTCGCGCCCGATCGTCGACCTGGTGCGGCAGGCTGGCGCGAAGGAAGTGCACATGCGGGTGCATGCGCCGCCGATCATGTGGCCGTGCTACCTCGGCGTGGACCTCGCCCGGCGCGATGAGCTGATTGCGGCGCGGATGACCGTGCCGCAGATCGCCGAGCACATCGGCGTCGAAAGCCTGGAATACCTGTCACTTGAGGGCCTCCTCAACGCGATCGGCAAGGGTGACAACCGATTCTGCGCCGCCTGCATGACGGGCAACTACCCGGTTGAAACGTTCATGACGGCGGACAAATTGTCGCTCGAGCGCGTATAAACAAGCCATATGTTGGTTCCGGGCAATGCCCGGCAGCGGGAGAGGATGATTGTCTTGGCAACGGAGCACGACGAATCACTGAAGCGAACAGCGTTGTTCGATCGCCACCAGGCGCTTGGCGCCCGTATCATCCCCTTCGCCGGGTTCGAGATGCCGGTGCAGTACCAGGGAATCATCGCCGAGCACAAGGCGGTGCGGAACCAGGCGGGGCTGTTCGACCTCGGTCACATGGGCCAGTTCCAGGTGACCGGCCCGGACGCGCTCGCGTTCCTGCAATACACGACGACCAATGACCTCTCGACGCTCGCGCCCGGGGAGGCGAAATACACGCTGCTAGCCGAACGAGAATGGCGGCGTGGTCGACGACCTGATCGTGTACCGCTATCCCGAGGGCGAGGATGGCTACATGGTCGTCATGAACGCGGCGAATGCCGCGCGGGACGTCGCCTGGTGGAGCGAACTGCGCACCCGCCGCGACGATATGGATGTCACCCTCGAGGATATCTCGGACGACACCGGCATGATCGCCATCCAGGGACCGCGGTCGGTCGACATCATGGCTCGCGTGACGGATGCGAACCTGGCGGCCATCGACTACTTCACCTGGACCGACGCCATTGTGGCTGGCGTTTCGACGAAGCTGGCCCGGACTGGGTACACTGGCGAGGATGGCTTCGAAATCTACGCGTCCAACGACGAGATCGCCACGATCTGGGACGCGTTGATCGAAGCCGGCAAGGGCGACGGGCTTGTGCCTGTCGGCCTTGGCGCGCGTGACACGCTTCGTATGGAAGCGAAGATGCCGCTCTATGGCCAGGAGCTTGGCGACGACATTAGCCCGTATGAGGCTGGACTCAGCTGGGCGGTGAGCCTCGACAAGGGCGATTTTGTGGGGCGCGGCCCCATGGCTGATGCCAAGGCGAACAAGCCATCGCGACGGCTCGTCGGGTTCCGGCTGGTCGGGCGTGGTGGCTCTCCGCGCACGCATTACCCGGTCGCCGTCGACGGCGAGGTTGTCGGTGAGGTGACCAGCGGGGCGATGTCGCCAACGCTCGGGGAGAACATCGGCCTTGCGCTGATCCGGCGGGAGTACGCCGGTGTCGGCAAGCCACTACAGATCATCATCCGTGACAAGCCGGTTGAGGCCGTTCAGGTCAAGACACCATTCTACAAGCGGGAATCATAGGATCACATCGCGAACGGTCCGATGTGGCCGGGACACAGGTGAGGAAGAGGAGCACGAGCACCATGAGCGCACCGGAGAACCGACGTTACACGAAGACGCACGAGTGGGTGCTGGTCGAGGGCGATATCGCCACGATCGGCCTCACGGACCATGCCCAGCAGGAGCTTGGCGACATCACCTATCTCGAGCTGCCGGATGAAGGCGACGCGGTCGCTTCCGGAGAGGCGTTCGGCGTGGTGGAGTCGGTGAAGGCGGCGTCTGACGTGTACGCGCCGATCGACGGCGAAGTTGTTGACCGCAACGAGGACGCGATCGAGGGCCCGGAAGTCATCAACCAGTCCCCATACGAGGGCGCATGGTTGATCAAGATCAAGATGAGCGATCCTACCCAGGTCGAGGCCCTTATGGACTCCGGCACATACAACGAGTACGCCGACGAAGCCTAGTGCCGGGTTACGCTGATGGCCCCGGGGAGTGACACACTTCCCGGGCACTTTTCGTGGAAGCATTGACGCGCGGTACGCGGCGAGCCTGCGGGTGAACTAAAGACGATGACCTTCAATCCACACACTTCCGACGATCGTAAGGCGATGCTCGGCGCGGTCGGCGTCGAGAGCATGGACGTGCTCTTCCAGCCGGTGCCCGAGGACGTCCGCTACCCGACGCTCGACCTTCCGCCCGCGCTGACGGAGATGGAAGCCGCGCATCGCATGCAGGAGCTGGCCAACCGGAACGTCACGCTTCCGGCCAAGGATATCTACCTTGGCGCCGGTTCCTACCAGCACTACGTGCCCGCGACGGTCGGCCAAATCCTGTCGCGCGGCGAGTTCTATACGGCCTACACCCCGTACCAGCCGGAGGTCTCGCAGGGCACGTTGCAGGTGATCTACGAGTTCCAGTCGATGGTCGCGGAGCTTCTGGGCGTTGAGGTGGCAAACGCCTCGATGTACGACGGCGCGACTGCCTTCGCCGAAGGCGCGCTGATGAGCGTCGCGTCGTCGAAGAAGAAGACCCGCATCGTTGTGGCCGGTACCGTGCATCCCGCCTATAAGGAGGTCATGCACACGTACGTCGACAACGCCGGCATCGATATCGTTGATGCGACGAGCGCGAATCCGTTCGTGACGACGGTCGAGGATCTTCGCCCGCACATGTCGGATGACCTGGCCTGCATCGCGATCCAGTACCCGAACTTCTTTGGCGCAATCGAGGACGTTCAGGCGATCGCTGACCTCGCCCACGAGCATGGCGCGCAGCTTGTTGTCTCCACCGCTCCCGTGCCGCTGGGGCTGCTGAAGACGCCGGTCGACCTTGGCGCCGATATTGTGTCGGCGGAGGGTCAGTCGCTGGGCGTGGCCCAGAGCTACGGCGGCCCGTATGTTGGCCTGCTGGGGAGCAAGAAGTCGCTCGTCCGACAGATGCCTGGCCGTATCGCCGGCATCACGACCGACAGCGAGGGCAAGCGCGGCTACGTACTGACGCTGCAGACGCGCGAGCAGCACATCCGGCGCGAGAAGGCGACGAGCAACATCTGCACGAACCAGGGGCTGATGGCCACGGCGGCGACGGTCTACATGTCCAGCATGGGGCCAGAGGGCTTCCGCGAGGTTTCCCGCGCGAGCTACCAGAACGCCCACTACCTCGCGAAGCGGCTGACGGAGCTCGACGGCTTCGAGCTGGCCTACGATGCGCCGTTCTTCCATGAGTTCACCGTCAAGACGTCGCGGCCCGCGGCAGAGGTTGTGTCCGCGCTGCTCGAGGCGAACATCCTCGGCGGCGTTGATCTCGGGCGCTTCGACACGGCGCTCGATCACCACCTGTTGTTGTGCGCGACCGAGTTGAACACCCGTGAGGGCATCGACCGGTTCGTCGATGCTGCCTCGCAAAATGGGGTAGGAATTCTCCGGACGGGGACTCCGCTCGGGTGGTATACACTTCAGACTAACGCTTGTTCTTTCGTACGCAAACGGCAGGCGCCGCCTTCGCGCGGCTGCCGCCAGTTTGCCGGATGGGTACTTCGTGGCGAAGCCAATTGTGGCCCTGGTGGGCCGACCGAACGTTGGGAAATCAACGTTATTCAACCGAATCATTGGTGAGCGCCGGGCAATCGTGCAGAACGAGCCGGGAACGACTCGAGACCGCACCTATGGCGACGCCGAGTGGATCGGGGTCGAGTTCACCGTGGTGGACACCGGCGGCCTCATGGACGACGACGAGCTGAAGCCCGGCAGCAGCGAGGGCGAGACGAAGATCGCCCAGGAAACGCGCGAGCAGGCGATCGCCGCGATCTCCGAGGCCGATGTCATCGTCTTCCTCACCGACGTCACCGCCGGTGGCCCGACCGCGGGCGACTACGAGGTCGCCGAGATCCTGCGCCGCGCGGATAAGCCGACGATCCTGGCCGTCAACAAGGCGGACAGCGTCAATCGGCGCGAGCTGGCGTATGAGTACTACAGCCTCGGGCTTGGTGAGCCGGTCGCGATCTCGTCCTACCACGGTAACGGGACCGGCGACCTTCTGGACAAGGTTGTCGAGAACTTCCCGGAGGCGGAAGAAGAGGAAGTCGAGCTCGAGGGGCCGAAGATCGCGATCGTCGGCCGACCGAACGTGGGTAAGAGCGCCCTGCTCAACGCCTTGCTCGGTCAGGAGCGGGCGATCGTCAGTGACGTCGCTGGCACGACCCGCGACACGCTCGACACCCAGATTTTCTGGGAGGGCGATCCGATCACGCTGATCGACACCGCCGGCATCCGGCGTCGCGGCCGCGTAGAGCAGGGGATCGAGCGCGTGAGCGTGATGCGCTCCATGCGCGCAATCGATCGCGCCGACGTCGTCGTGCTTGTGATCAACGCGGTCGAGGACTTCACCTCCCAGGACCTGCACATTGCCGGCTACGTCGAGGAGCAGAAGAAGGGCCTCGTCGTCGCCATCAACAAGTGGGACCTGATCGAGAAGGACCACTCGACGATGGACGCGTTCCGCGCCAAGGCGGCCCGGGAACTCGACTTCATGGCGTACGCGCCGGTCGTGTTCATCTCGGCGAAGTCCGGCCAGCGCGTCGGCCAGGTGATCGAGGCGGCACTCGACGTGCTCGAGCAGCGTGGCAAGCGCGTCAGCACGGCGCAGCTCAACAAGCTCCTGAAGGACGCGGTCGCCAAGCATCCGCCTCCGTCCCGGCCGGGCAAGTGGGTGAAGTTCTTCTACGCCACCCAGGCGGATGTATCACCGCCGACGTTCATCTTCTTCACCAACGATCCAAAGCAGATCCATTTCTCCTACCGCCGGTATCTGGAGAACGAGTTGCGGCAGGCGTTCGGCTTCGAGGGTACGCCTCTGCGAATCTCGTTCCGCGATCGGCACGAGGACGCTTAGGTGGACATCGCGCTGTCGATCGTCATCGTCGTGCTGGCCTATCTCCTGGCCGGCATCCCGTGGGGTATTGTGCTGGGCCGCTGGCTCAAGGGAATCGACGTTAGCAAGCATGGAAGCGGCGGAACCGGCACCACAAACTCCCTGCGTATGCTCGGATGGCGGATCGCCGTTGCCGTTTTGCTGCTCGATTTCGGAAAGGGCGCGGTTCCGGTGATCCTGGCTCGGTGGCTCGACCTGCCGAACTGGGCCATCGGTCTGGCGGCGGTCGCTGCCACTGCCGGTCATTGCTGGTCACCGTACATTCGCTTCCACGGCGGAAAGGGGATGGCGACTGGTGGCGGCGCCTCGGTGGCGCTCTTCCCCTGGTTGGTTCTCTTCGGCGCGCTTGTTGTCCTCGTGGTCTGGCGCACGCGCTACGTGTCGCTCGGATCGATCCTGACCGCGATCCTTGGGCCGGCGACGGCGGTGGTGCTCGCGTTCTTCGGCGTCGTGTCCGGCTGGTGGGCCGCTGCGATCGTCGGGATCGGGATCATCATCATCATCCAGCATCGTACGAATATCGATCGGTTGCTGAAGGGTACCGAGCGGAAGTTCGGTCAGAAAGAAACTCCGCAGACGACCGCGACGTAGGATTGAGGCGGTACAGCACAAAGGCCGAGGACGGCAATCCGTCCTCGGCCTTCTGCGTGGTCCACCGTGTGGTCGCTACTCGTAGCCGTTCGGATGTCGCTGCATCCAGCTCCAGGCCGAGCCGATCATCTCGTCCATGGTCGAGTGCGTCGGATTCCAGTCGAGGAGCTCGCGTGCGCGCGTCGTGTCCGCGATGAGCGCTGGCGGATCTCCGGCGCGGCGCTCGCCATACGTCACCGGCAGCTCCATCCCGGTCACCCGGTTGACCGAGTCGACGATTTGCTTCACTGAGAAGCCGTCGCGCGTTCCGAGGTTAATTGGGCCGAGTGGCTTCTCGAGCCGCTCCAGCGCCGTGATATGCGCGTCCACGAGGTCCACCACATGGACATAGTCGCGGATCGCCGTTCCGTCCGGCGTGTCATAGTCAGTCCCGAAGACGGTGAACGACTCCCGCTTGCCGAGCAAGACCTCCAGCGCGACCGGGATTACGTGCGTCTCCGGGTGGTGGTCCTCGCCACGCTCCTCGGTCGCCCCGGCGACATTGAAGTACCGGAAGGCTGCGTAGTTGAGCTTGTACTGCTCACTGTAGACAGGGAGGAGCTGCTCGACCATCCATTTCGAGTGGCCGTAGGGATTGATCGGCTCCTTGGGGTCGTCCTCATGGATCGGGAGGCTCGTCGGCACACCGTAGACGGCCGCGGTTGAGCTGAAGACGAAGCGGTCCACGCCGATGTCCTTCACGGCGTTGAGCAGGTTGATGCCGCCGCCGACATTGGTGCCGTAATACTCGCCGGGCGAGGTGACCGACTCTGGCACGAGGTGGAGCGCGGCAAAGTGCATGACGGCCTCGGCGCGGCTGTCCTCGACGGCCCGGAGCGTCTCTTGCGGCAATCGGAGGTCGCAGGTGATGCGGCGGGCGTCCGGGTGGATCGCGTTCGTGTGGCCCCTGTAAAAGCTATCGAGGGCGACGACCTCATAGCCCCTGGCGATGAGTCGCTCGACGGCGATGCTGCCGATGTATCCACCGCCGCCTGTAACGAGTACGCGCATGGCGCAGGTCTCCTGAATTTCGCTGATTTGACGCGGTCTCTCGCGGAATTCGCGTGACCGTACCGTCACGTCACCATGGTACACTCATGGAAGTTTAGCGGTCTTTCCGGGATCGGGATGGGAGGTCGAATGGGCGGTTACGAGGTGCTGGCGCAGGTGGATCCGGAGGTCGCCAAGGCGGTCCGGCAGGAGGAGCAGCGCCAGCTCGACGGCATCGAGCTGATTGCCTCGGAGAACTACGTCAGCGAGGCGGTGCTCGCCGCTGTCGGGACCGTCCTGACCAACAAATACGCCGAGGGCTTGCCGGGCAAGCGCTACTACGGCGGCTGCGAGTACGTCGACGTCGTCGAGAACCTGGCGATCGAGCGCGTCACCCGCCTGTTCGGCGCCGGCTATGCCAACGTGCAGCCGCACTCCGGCGCCAGCGCCAACCTCGCCGCCTTCTTCACCCTGCTGGACCCGGGCGACAAGATCCTCGGTATGAACCTGTCCGAGGGCGGTCACCTCACGCACGGCAAGGACGTCAACTTCTCCGGCCGGTTCTTCGAGGCGCACTTCTACGGCGTGGACCATGCGACGGGCCTCATCGATTACGACGAGGTCGAGCGGATCGCCAAGGACGTGCGCCCGAAGGCGATCATCGCCGGGGCGAGCGCCTACAGCCGCACGATCGACTTCGCCCGTTTTCGCCAGATAGCCGATTCGGTCGATGCGTATCTCTTCGCCGACATCGCCCACATCGCCGGACTGATCGCCGCAGGCGAGCATCCGACCTCGGTCGGCCAGGCGCATATCACGATGTCCACCGCGCACAAGACGCTGCGCGGGCCGCGTTCGGGCTTCATCATGACCTCGGACGAGGACCTTGCGAAGGGCATCGACAAGACGGTCTTCCCGGGCATGCAGGGCGGTCCGCTGATGCATGTCATCGCCGGTAAGGCGGTCGCCTTTGGCGAGGCCCTCGAACCGACGTTCAAGGATTACATCCGGCAGGTGAAGGCCAACGCCGCCGCCATGGCGCAGGCGTTCATGGATGCCGGCGTCCCGGTCATCACCGGCGGCACGGACAATCATCTGTTCCTGCTCGATGTCGGCTCGCGCGGCATCAGCGGCCGAAAGGCCGAGCGCATTCTCGACACCGTCGGTATCTCCACGAACCGCAATACGATCCCCGGGGAGACGCGTAGCGCCTTCCAGACCAGTGGACTTCGGATCGGCACGCCGGCGGTGACGACTCGCGGCTTCAAGGAAGACGACGTCGTCGCGGTAGCGGGCATGATCGCGCGGGTGATCGAGGCTCCCGAGGACGAAGACGTGCTGGCGAAGGTACGCAAGGAGGTCACGGACCTGACATCGGGCTTCCCGGTGCCTGGCCTCAGCCGATAACGTCGTTTTGCGCGCCGCGCTGCCTGAAAGTCCCTAAGCGTGTCCAATAGTCTCATCGCAACGCTGGTCTTCCTGATCACGGCGGCGGTTTCCGTCGCGTTCGTCGTGAAGGCGACCGATCTCTTCGGCCGGCTTGGCCTCGTTGACCAGCCCGGAGCGCGGCGCGTGCACCAAAAGGCCGTGCCGCGCGGCCTCGGTGTCGCGATCTACCTGGCGTTCCTGACCGGGATTGGCCTGACGTTTATCTTCCCGGTCCCGCGACAGCATGAGGAGACCGAGCGCATCCTGCTGATGGTGATCGGCTCGGCGATCGTGATCGGCGTCATGCTCGTCGATGACGCGATCAGCCTCGGTCCGATCACCAAGCTCATGTGGCAGGTGATCGCCGCCGGAATCGTCGTCCTGCCCCGGTTCCGGTCGGACGAGCATGGCATTGTCATCGACCAGGTGAACCTGCCGTTCGTCGGCACGGTGTCGTTCCCGGTGCTCTTCGCCGTGGTCCTCACCTTTGTATGGCTCGTCGGCATGATGAACGTGATGAACTGGGTCGACGGGCTGGATGGCCTCGCTGGCTCAGTCACGCTCGTCGCCTCCAGCGTGCTGTTCGTGCACACCTATTGGGGGCCGAACAGCATTCCCCAATACACCATATCCCTGCTGCCGCTGGCACTCGCCGCGGCGGTACTCGGCTTCCTTCCGTTCAACTGGCATCCCGCGAAGGTCATCATGGGCGACGCCGGGGCGATGTTCCTGGGCTTCGCGCTAGGCATCATCTCGATCATCGGCGGAGCGAAGATCGCTACGGCGCTGCTGGTGCTCGGTCTGCCGCTGCTGGACGGCCTGTGGGTGACGCTCTACCGGATGGTGAACGGGCGCTCGCCTTTGCAGGCCGACATGGGGCATCTCCACCATCGCCTGCTGAAGGCGGGGTACAGCCAGCCGCAAATCGTGCTGTTCGTATCCGGCGTGTCGGCCGTCTTCGGTGCCCTGGCGCTGCTCCTGCCGAGCAGGGAACTGAAGCTTGCCGGGTTCGCGCTGATCGGGCTGATGCTGCTCGTCCTGCTGATCGTGCTCGCGCGTCGCACCCGCGACGTGGCGCCGCAAAACGAAACGCCCGGCGAGCATGCCGGGCGTGATCTCTAGATTCCCACTTTGGCGAGGGCTACTGGAGTAGCCACTCGAAACGCCGGTTCTGGCGGGCGTCGTCGCGACGGTCGATCATCCCGTACATGAGCGATAGCAGGTGCAGCGCGTACTTGCCGAAGAAAATGCCGAGGATGAACCCGCCGATGATGCCCGCGAGGGCGCCAGCGGTGAATGTAACCGTTCCGTTCTGCTTCGCCACGTGCTCTTGTCTCCTTGCAGGTGCCCGCGATCCGGCGTCGGAGCCGGTTACTGAATCGATAGCAGGACCGGAGCGCCGGACCAGCGATCCTCAAGATCGTAGAACGCGCGAAGGTCGGCATCGAAAACGTGGACGATCACGTCGCCGAAATCCATCAGGATCCAGCCCGAGGACGTTTCGCCCTCGATGCGGCGTGGCGAGCGGCCTGTCTTTGACATCTCGTCGCTCAGCGTCCGGGTAATGGCGCGCAGCTGGCGCTCGTTCTCCCCGGAGCAGATCACGAACACGTCGGCGATCGTCGAAAGTTCGTGGATGTCGATCACCCGCGTGTCGGCTGCGGGCGTCTCCGCGATGATGTCGGCGATGTCGACCGCGAGGGCCCGGCTGGCGGCGATCTCATCCACTGCCTGAGGTGTTCCGTCTGTCACGCTTGTGTTCTTGCTCCTTGTCAGCCTCTGGTCATGAGTGGTGAACGTCTGGACTGGTAGGCCCGGCAGGGATCGAACCTGCGACCAAGGGGTTATGAGCCCCGTGCTCTACCGCTGAGCTACAGGCCCGCGATCCGTTCACCGCTCGTACACCCCATAGTATGCCATGGACCGCACCAAAGGTCAGACCTAGTCGGCCACGGCCATCCCGGATTGGCCCTCGGGCGCCAGGCTGTCGGCCGACGTTACCCTGGAGCCCCAGGAGATGCGCACGGCGTCGCACAGGATGACGAACAGGATCGACATCCCGGCCGCGTGACCCAGCGTCGCCAGAAGGGCGAGCCCTGTCTCGATCACGACGAGCCCCATCACGGACTGGAAGAGCACGAAGCCCATTGCCCACACTGACGCGCGGAACAGGTCAGGCCGATAGGGCCGAATCTGGAGCCCCACGACGAGGAAGGCGACGAGTAACAGGGAGATCGCCAGAGCCATGAGCCGGTGAATCGTATGGATGCCGGCGAGGCCGTCGAAGCTCGGGATGAGACTCCCGTTGCAGGTCGGCCATGACGTGCAGGCGAGCTCCGCGCCGCGATGGCGGACGTAGGCGCCGGAATAGGCCACGAGAATGGCGAGGACAACGCCAGACGCCGCTACCCACTTGTAGCGGGCGAGCAGGGCGGATGGCGCTACCGGTCGACGCGCCGGTCGGGTACGGTCGATGTCGAGACCTTCGCGCTTCTCGTTGAGCACGCGTGCGAGCAATGCGGCGGACGCGAGGCAGATGAGCGAGATTCCGAAGTGCGTGGCCATGATCTCAGGCGAGGTTGGCCATTTGACGGCCGCTGCGCCCATCAGGGATTGCAGGACGAGCGTTCCGGCCATTGCCGGCACCAGGATCTTTGTCTCCGGGTAGCGCTTGCGCATCGGCCAGGCGAGCACCGCTGTCGCGAGCACGAGGAGACCCTCGACGCCCGTCACGAAGCGGTGGCTGTACTCGGTGATCGACTCGTAGGTGTTCTGCGGAAGCCAGTTGCCATGGCAGAGCGGCCAGTCCGTGCCGCATCCATCGCCGGAGCCGGTGGCCGTGACGCGGGCGCCCATGAGAAGGACGATCAGCATTCCGATCGCCGTGGCGATCGCGAACCGTCGGGTGATCTTTGCTCGTCGTTCCACGCGTTCTACCTCGTGTGCAGCCATGGGGACCGGAGTGCCCGCGTGTGGCGGGCAGGGGAGGGACGAGTGCGTCGTCTCCAGCCCGCCAATTGTACGCCTCCGCGGCATATGGCTGCACCGCGGACGCGGCGAGGACGCACCTATCAGCCGTGATCAGGAGTTCGCGCCATCATCCATACGCAGCCAGCCGAGGTAGCCCCACCAGGTACCGCCCTCGCGAATGTGTTGAACGACGCCGCGCTGCAACGAGGAGTCCTGCGGGACCGCGTCGATATCCTTCGCGGTGCGCCCGAAGACGAACTGCATGATCCCGTCGGTTGAGTCCCACCCCTTGCCAGCAAGATTGAAGCGTTCCTGGAAGCGGATGATGTTGGACTCGGGCCGCAGGTACGTCTTCAGGTGCGGATCGAGCAGCCATGAATGGCAGACGGCGTAGTCGTACCGCTCCTCCGGGAAGTAGCGCGGGAAGAAGGCGCGCGCCCGCTCGAACGAGTCGTCGCACGCCTCGACGCTCATCGGACCCAGGAAGTCCGGAATGTGGACCGAGAGCGCCGGAGTTGATTCATCGGCGGACGAACCCGTATCGGCGACGTCCCTGGCGATGGTCTCGCCGAGCGCCGAGCGTTCGAACTGGAGTCGACCGAGCTGGTAGATCATGCCCCGGAAGTGCAGCATCAGCCACCAGGCGACGCCGAGACCGCCGACGCCCTCGCGCTTGCGATGAACGAGGACGTTCCGCCCAAGGTCGGCGAGTGTCGCCTGCGCAATGTCCTCGGGAATGCCGCGTGACTGGTGGTATTCGCGTACGAACGGAAGGGCCGCGACGAAGACGACGACGTAGAAGTAGCGATAGTCCGGATCATTGATGTCCCGAAGCATAGGGAACTTCGGCGGACCTTGGAGCATGCCCATGTGCTTGTCGAGTGACCAAACGGTGCGCTCCAGATACCACCACAGGTCCTCATCGTCTCGCAGTTTCTCCGCCAGCTCCACCACTGCCGGGATATCGTCCTCGGGGATCTCGACATACCGCAAATCGGTGAGCAGGTCGTCTCCCGTTGGCAGCGTCACCCGGCGGTCCGTCGGCGTTAGCGAGCGGAGATAGTCGGTCCAGGTGCTGAGGTCATCGTTCTCGACAAAGATCGTCATGGGGCCTCCACGGCTCTGTGGCTTCGGCGGTGGGCCGGTGTTCCTTCGAGCAGTGTACGAGAGCAATGCCGTGCGGGACAGGACGGGAAATCCAACCTACCTTGTCGGATAGGGTAATGGCCGTGTGGTTGCGGTAGGTTTTTGAACGCGGCCGTTGCGCCCCAGAGGCGTGGCCGGCATGGTTTTGGGCTCGCTATGGCGAGCCATGGTGACTTTTCCAGAGGAGGCAGGATGAATCGACTCTCACGACGAACGATGATCGGTGGGGTGGCGGCCCTGCCATTTGCCGCCGCGGGCCTCGGGCAGGTTCTCGCCAAGACGCAGTCCAGTGGCACGTCGACGCCGAGCAGCTCGCCGGAGGCGTCCCCCAAGGCGTCGCCTTCCGCCTCGCCGATGGCCTCTCCGTCCGCGGGGGCGGTGGTCGAGGTCGACGCGCTCGACACCTTCCGCTTCGAGCCTGCGGAGTTCGAGATCGCCAAGGGCGGCACGATCCGCGTGACCAACCGCGGCTTTCTGGAGCATGACTTCCAGGTCGACGAGTGGGAGGGCAAGGAGATTCCCGAGTACCTCCTCGCGGGCGAGAGCTACGACGTGGTCGTTCCGGACGATGCGGAGGTCGGCAAGGAGTACGTCTTCTACTGCAGCGTGGCGGGACACCGCCCGGCGGGCATGGAAGGCAAGCTCAAGGTCGTCGCAGGGCTAGACCTGGTTACGTCGGTTGAATGGGCGTCGGGCAACCGGCGCCCGTCCGCGTGTCCCGGCAGGGTAGCGGTTAGGGCAGGGGACGTCGTATACTCACCTTCGCGGACAACGCGGGAGTAACTCAGTTGGTAGAGTGTCTGCCTTCCAAGCAGAATGTCGCCGGTTCGAGTCCGGTCTCCCGCTCCACGAAAAGCCCTTGAAATCAAGGAAAATGATGAACCCCGCTGATTTCTGATCGGCGGGGTTTCGCTTGAAGGGGATAGATCGGGGATAGATTTCATGGACGGGGATACGCCGATGGGTGAACGCTTCGAACCATATTCGGTCCGGGAGATGCGTAAGCGGAAAGCCGGTCAGCCTGTTATCTATCAATATGACAAGATTCCGAGTCCGCTCCGTGCGCCGGTCATGGTGTGCCTTCGTCACGCGAGCCTGATTGCGGGTCGGACAGGTCCGTATTGGGCGACCCTTGAATCTCACATTTCCGCTGTTCATAACCACATAAAAGGGCTTTGGAGCTACGGCGATCAAACCCATGAAGACGCGATCGTCGGCTATGTCGAACGCGTAAGGAAGGTGGAACTGTTCCTAGACGTGGTTGAAATAGGGCTGTACATCGCCTACCAGTTCGCGAGTGAAAAGCACTATAAGCGTGAACGTGACAAGGCGCATGAGCAGTTGAGGTCACTTGTTTCTGACGTCAACTACTACTTCAGTCTTCACGGGATGGGGTTCACCTATATTGGGGAACCCGGAACGTTCATCCGAGTTGACACCCAGTTCATACACAGAGAAGTCGTAGAACCAGCGGTCATGCAACTGTATGAAGCGGGATGGAAGGGGCCGGAAGACGAATTCCTGTCCGCCCATCGTCACTATCGACGCGGTGAACACAAACAAGCGATGAATGACGCGCTGAAGTCGTTTGAAAGCACGATGAAAGCGGTTCTGACCGACCGGGCTGTCGAGTATGACCCCAACGGGAACGCTAGTTACCTGATACTGACCCTTATCAATAACGGAATTATTCACCCTTCGCTAGAACCCTTCATGAATGGGTTGAAGCAAGTCTTGACGTCGGGCGTTCCAACACTCCGCAACAAACTGTCGGGTCATGGTCAAGGCCCGGACGTGAGGAACGTTCCGGACTACGTCGCGGCGTTTACGCTAAATCTTACGGCGTCGAACATCGTCTTCTTGACTGAAGCGAACGCGGCGTTCGCGAAGAAGCAGTAGCTTCAGACTTCGACGCGCCATTCCCCGTTCGCGTCCATGAACCATGAACCGCCGTCAATAATCACGTGACCGGGCAGACCTTCCGTCCCCGGTCCTGACTGTTGCCGATGCTGTTCCCACACCGTCATGTTCGCGAGTGACAGCATCGGTCCTTCGTCCCATAGCAGCCACGACGGCCGAACCTGAAGGGCTTCAGCGATGCGACAGGCGGTCGTGAAGCGGGGATAGAACTGGTCTTCCGTGTCCTGTTCGATACGGCGAATGGTCCTGACTCCGACGTCCGCTACTGTCGCAAGCTGTTCCTGTAGTCATCCCCCAGCGTTCGCGAACGTCGCGAAGGCGGGTCCCTAGCCGGTCCTGAGCCCTGTTCCTGTGCGGTTTCCTTCCTTGTCGCTTTTCAGCCATAGGCCACTTGTGGCCGTTCATTCGATAGTACAGGTTAGGGCAACAGGTCGGAGTCCGACGAAGAAGAAAAATAAAAAGCCTTCTGTACCCCGGAACCGGTGCAACACCGCAACACCTAGCGATTCTCCCCGTCGTTCCGCGGAAATACCGTTGCAGGGCGGAAACAACACCCTGCAACGGTGCAACACCCCCGGTCAGGTCAACCAGTCGTTATCGCGCGGGTCGTCAGGGTCATCGTCGAAGAACTGGAAGCCGTGTTCGCCATGGTCCGCGTTGACGTCGATACCGCGCATCAGTGGGGCTTCGAACAGGGTTCCGACCGTCGTCCCGTTCTCCCCCAGCCATGCGGCCATGGCAACCGCTAGGACAAGGTCGTCGTGCTGTCCTTCGCGCCATTCCCCGCCCGCGCCGTAGCTGTTATGCGCCAGCGGCGAGATCCCGATCGTTAAGTTATGGAGTTCATCGAATTTGGGTCCGCGCTAGCAGACGCGCTAACCCGGCGTGAACGTATGTCCGATTGGGTTCCGAATTCGACGAGCCGGCTGGGACAATAGACCATGACCGAGCCCCACTTTATCGAGGCACCGCCGATGCCAGTCCCGACTACCTAAGGTGACACGTTCGAAGCACGAGATTTGAACCACGTCGTCAATGAACTCTTTCGTGCGTCTATCGACCTGACTACCATGGTCACAGGAGGCGTCTCAGGAAAGCGATGGTGACCGAGTCGGAAGGGCAGCGGTTGAAGGTGGCTGACGTGCCGGTTCCTGAGCCGGGTAACGGGCAAGTACGGATTCGGGTCAGCGCTAGTGCCGTGTGCCGGACAGACCTTCGTATCGTGGACGGCGAGCTGACTGAGACGGAGCTGCCGCTCATCCCGGGCCACCAGATCGTCGGGCGGGTCGACGCCGCGGGGCCGGGGTCGGATTGCTCGTTCAACCTGTCTTCAAGTTGCTTCAGTCACTGTCGGGGGCGCGATCATGAGATCGCCTGACGAACTGGACGCTACGGCCGCCGGCTTGAAAGTCGAGTCACCGCCGTGACCAGGCTCAGCTGCCGGCAGCACTGGTCGGGCATGCCCACGTGACGGCATAGGCGTACACCGGCCCCTCCGGTCCGGCGCCGTTGGTGGCCACCACACGGTCAACATCCACGATGCAGGCCGCATCAATCTGATTCACCAGCTCGGCCAGCGCGTCGCCGGTCTCCGGAAGTGTGGGCCTCCAAAGCATGGCGCTCTGCCAGGTCTCGCCGCTTCCCTGCACCGATCCAGGCGGGCAGGCCCAGGTGACGGCGATGGCATAGACCGTACCGTCCACTGCTGCGCCGTTGGTGGCCACTGTCGGATCCACATCGACGACACAGGCCGCATCGATCTGGTTGACCAGGCCAGCAAGCGCATCCCCAGTCTCCTGAAGCGACGGCGCCCACACCATGCTGCTGTTCCAAACGGCGGCAGTGGTCTGCGCGGCTTCCGCGGGAGCCGCGCCATCCCGCTGCCCAAGGCCGAACGCGGCAGCGACTACCACCAGCGCAAGCAAAGAGATTCCGGGCCCGATTGCTCGATGTCTCATTTGTCTCGACATTCGATCTTCCTTTCATATCTGCCAGCTCGTGGGACCACGAACATCATTGACATACAGCCTGAAGACAGGCTAGCACGACGCACCAATCCATCCCCTGACATATTTCCGTTACGTCCGCGTCGCATCCGATCATTCCCCGAGCGTCAGGCGCTCAAGATCGGCCCGGTAGTCCTCCGCCTGCCGGTCCAGTCCGCGTCTGAAATCGTCGACGATGCGCCGGTACGTGGCCTGCCGCATGCCGGCCGGCTTGGGCGGGATCGCGTACAGGTCGGCCCCGGGATGCCTCCATGCGGGCATGCGGGGTGGCGATGCGACGGCCTGAGCGGTGGCGTCCAGGTCGGTGAACTTCATTTGGTCCCGGTAGAACGTCGCCATGCGCTCGTATGCGCGGGCCAGCTCGGAGGCGAGAGCACTCACCTCCGAGGATTGGACGGTCACGACATCGCGGCTCATGCTGCGTCCTTCGCGTGCAGGTATTCGAACTGGAGACACCGGCCGGCGTAGAGGTGCCCCAATCGGCCGGGGCACCTCTCTGGAACGTTGCGCACGTCGGCGATGGGTGCCCGTTGTGTACCGGGGTGGTCCATAGCGCCGAGACATTGACGGCGAGCATCATCACAAATGAGCTGCCGGACGCTACCATGGAATTGCCCACTATGGCCGAAGGAGGTATCTCATGAAAGCGATGGTGCTTCAGGCGCAAAACAAACCGTTGAGTTTGGCTGACGTGCCGATTCCTGAGCCGGGTAACGGGCAGGTACGGATCCGTGTCAGCGCCTGTGCCGTTTGCCGGACAGACCTTCACATCGTGGACGGGGAGCTGACAGAGCCGAAGCTGCCGCTGATCCCGGGGCACCAGATCGTCGGGCGGGTCGACGCTGTGGGGCCGGGCGTGACCCGATTCGCAGGAGGCGAGCGGGTCGGGGTGCCATGGCTGGGCTGGACGTGCGGAACCTGCCGGTACTGCACGTCCGGCCAAGAGAACCTGTGCGATCGCGCCCGGTTTACCGGCTACGACATCGACGGCGGCTATGCCGAATACACCGTTGCCGATGAGCGATTCTGCTTCCCGGTGCCCGAAGACTATCCCGACCTCCAGGCCGCCCCGTTGCTCTGCGCCGGGCTGATCGGCTATCGCTCGTACCGGATGACCGGCGAGGCCCGTCGGATCGGGATGTACGGGTTCGGAGCGGCCGCGCATCTACTGGTCCAGGTTGCCGAGCACGAGGATCGGGAGATCTACGCGTTCACGCGCAGAGGCGACGAGGAGGGCCAGGCGTTCGCCCGATCGCTTGGCGCGACATGGACCGGTGCGAGCGATGAAGCGCCGCCGGAGGAACTGGACGCCGCGATCATCTTCGCGCCGGCCGGGGAACTGGTTCCCGAGGCGCTCCGCCGCGTGCGAAAGGGCGGCGTGGTGGTCTGTGCCGGCATCCACATGAGCGACATCCCGTCGTTCCCATACTCGCTACTCTGGGGCGAGCGGGTCGTGCGGTCGGTGGCGAACCTTACGCGGGAGGATGGTGAAGCCTTCCTGCGCCTCGCGCCAACCGTGCCGCTTCATACCGAGGTGCAGCCGTATCCGCTCGAGGCAGCGAACGAGGCGCTTGACGATCTGCGTGCCGGTCGCGTGCGCGGGGCCGCCGTACTGGTCGTCGACTAGGGGCATCTGCGACTCACGGCATGGACGCTGCGAAGGGGTGGAGAGGGCAATCGCCCGCGAGCACTGACAACACGCACGTAGCGAGGAGCATCACATGGCGAAGATCAACCCCATCGAGCTGCAGAAGTCCCTGAAGGGCGTCGACTACCCGGCGTCGAAGGACGATGTCGTGAAGGCCGCCGAGAAGAACGGGGCGGACAAGGAGGTCATGGACGCGTTGCAGTCGCTGAAGGACCAGAGCTTCGAGAAGCCGACGGATGTGACGAAGGCGCTCAGCGACGAGATGTAGTCTGCGACAACATCGCTTTGAAGCCCGGTGCGATTTCGCGCCGGGCTTTTTGCCGCGCGGCGCACCATAGCTGGAACCGGTATGCTTCTGAGCGCGTTGACCGCTCGACCTTGAAGGTGAGGCATGATCCTGTTCCTTTCGCGCTTCGCGCTGCTCTTTTCCACCGCCATCCTGCTCGCGACCGGGACACCTGTCGCCACTCCGGAACCTGCAGGCGGTGCGGCAACGGCTATCGCCCGCGCTGGTTTCGGTCGTACGGGCGTGTACCCCGCTTCGTTGCCGGGAACGCCGGGTTCTCCCCTGTGGACGTTGCCGCTTGGCGAACCGGTCACGGCCGATCCCGTCTCGGATGGCGATATGCTCATCGTCCCGACCGCGGCCAAGGGCATTACCGCGATCGACCTGCGAAGTGGCGAGATTCGTTGGCAGGTTCCACGGCCGGCAGAAATCCGGTGGTCGCCGTTGATCGACGGCGGCGTTCTTTTCGTGGGCGATGTCCGGGGCGGGGCGCTGGCGATCGACCCGGAAGATGGCCGGACGATCTGGGAAACCGCGATTCCGCCGGGAGAACTGACATCGCCCCTGGCCGTCGATGATCTCGTCGTCTTCACGAGCTCGAGCAACGTAGTCACCGCCCTCAAGCGAGATACCGGCCGGATTGCCTGGCAGCGGAGTTTCCCGGAGACCATCACGACAATGCCTTCGCTGGCGGACGGACTCATCCTCTTCGGCGATGTCCGGGGGACGGTGATTGCCCTGGACAGCGAGACCGGGGACATCGCATGGTCCGAGGTGACGGCGTCCGGCGTCATCCAGGCGGTTGTCGTCGGGGATGACGTCTACATCATCGCGGGATCAGACGGTACGGTACGGGCGATGGACCGGGAGACGCGGAGCACTCGCTGGCTGGCGCCGATCGGCGGCGCGGCGACCGATGCGCCGCTGCTGTATGACGATATGGTGATCGTCGCCACCGCATCCCGCAGTATCGTCGCCCTCGACCGGGAGACGGGCAACGTCGTCTGGGATATGCCGACGTCCTCCGGTTTCGGGAGCATGACGGGCCTCCAGGATGGGGTAGTCGCTGGCAGCGGTCGCGGCAACCTGATAGCGATCGAGCGGGAATCGGGCACAATCCGATGGGAGTCCGTCGTTGCCGGGGGTGTGGTTGCCAACCCGGTCGTCGTGAACGGAATGTTGGTGATCGCGACGGGCGCCGGCGACATCGTCGCGTACAGATCCTGACCTGGCATGCCGCTTGCTCCCTGCCCTGTACCGGCCCGTACGCGGCCGGGGAAGGAGCATTCCATGAGCCAACGATCACCCAATGAGGATCCCCTGACGCCCCGCGGGGCCTATGTTCCAGCAGGGGAGGACCAGGGCCAGAACCGGACGTTTACGGCGGAGCAGATCGCGGAAGCGTTTGGCGTGGACGCTGACCGCGTGCGCGATGCAATCCATGGTGAGTTTGGTGACGAGGTCCGTGAGGGAGTGACCTCGAAACAGGCCCAGCATCTCGCCGAAGTCTTCATGAGCGACCATCCGCTGGAGGACCAGGAAGCGGCACTGATGACGCTCGGCGCGTTTACCCCCAGGCGGGACTACATGGAAGCCACCGCTGAGCCGAAGCCGCCCGGCGAGGAGAGCGACAAGTTGCGCGACTCGCAGGACAGCGTGAAGTCCACCAGTTAGCCACGCGCTACCTTTTTCCGCGACAACACGGTACAATCAGGCGTTGAGCGTTGCCCATGGCAGCGCTTTTCGTCGGCATCACCAGGTCCGGGATGATGGACATCCCTGCCGCACGGAGTGTAGATGCGCCACTCCCGCGGATCGGCCATTTGGCCGGTGTGTCTGGATCGATGACCAGCGGCGCAATATCCGGGACCTTTCCGGAACGACCGCACGGTGCGCATAACAGGAGTACACGCAGGTGAATTTCACGGGAGCCAAGGTTAAGAAGTCCCGTGCACTCGGCATCGCGCTGACGCCGAAGGCACAGAAGTACATGAAGGATCGCCCGTACCCGCCGGGGCAGCACGGCCAGCGCCGTCGTCGTCGCCCGTCGGACTACGGCGTTCAGTTGCTCGAGAAGCAGCGGCTTCGCTTCCAGTACAACGTGAGCGAGAAGCAGCTCGTCCGCGCCTACAAGACGGCCGCCCGCATGCCGGGCTCGACCGGTGACAACCTGATGCAGGTCCTCGAGACGCGCCTCGACGCGCTTGTCCTGCGCTCGGGCATGGCGCCGACGATCTACGCCGCCCGCCAGTACGTCACGCACGGCCACTTCACGGTCAACGGCACGAAGGCCAGCATCCCGTCGATGCGCCTCAAGCCGGGCGATGTGATCGGCGTTCGCGAGCGCAGCAAGAAGTCGCCGCTGTTCGGCGACCTGCTTGCCCGTGGTTCCGTCGCGCCGTACATGAGCTTCGACGAGAACAAGCTCACCGCGCGCTTCGACTACATGCCGCCGCGCGAGGAGATCCCGGTGATCTGCGCCGAGCACCTCGTGGTCGAGTACTACAGCCGCTAGTCCGCGGCTGGAGCGCCGAACGGCAGTGCAGGAGAACAGGGTGGCTTTCGAGCCGCCCTGTTTTTTTGTGTCCGGGGGATTTTTCAGGGATATCCCTATCGGTCACTCGGATTTCACCCCATCGGGTAGGCGCTAACCCGCCGTAACGGCTGAGGCGGTGCGCCATGGCTCTCCCTATTCTCGGAAGTGTGCACGAGCGAGATGTGCACGGTTCTGGCCGAGGAGTCGGCGATGGGAGGCCTGTATGAGCGATGAGATCCACGAACTGACCGGCAAGCGAGTCAATCGACGACGTGTCCTCGGCGGCCTGGGTGCCGCGGCTGCCGTGCCGGCGGCGGCCACCGCGCTGGGAAGCGTCCGTCCCCGGGCCGCACAGGCTCGGCAGGATGATCTTCCGTCAGGCGTGAACGAGATCATCGAGCAGCGGGAGCTGTCCCCCGAGGACGTAACCGCGGCCCTCGAGACCTACATGCCGTCGGGCAAGCTGGACGAGTTCATGATGTTCACGTCCAGCGGACACGCCGGCCAGGTCTATGCCATCGGCGTCCCGTCGATGCGTAACTACAAGACGATCGCGGTCTTCACGCCCGAGCCGTGGCAGGGCTATGGCTTCAGCGAGGAGTCGAAGGCCGTTCTCGCCCAGGGTGCCATCAACGGCAAGGTGATGCATCACGGTGACACGCACCACATCGCCCTGAGCGAGTCCGACGGCGTCTACGACGGCAAGTTCTGCTTCATCAACGAGAAGACCCACGGTCGCATCGGTGTGATCGACCTGACCGACTTCATGACCAAGCAGATCGTGAAGAACCCGGTGCTCGTCAGCGAGCACGGCGGCTGCTTCGTGACGCCGAACACGGAATACATCCTCGAGGCGGACCAGTACCCGGCACCGCTTGGTATCGGCAACTACGCGCCGCTAAGTGAGTACGCTGACAAATATCGCGGTCTCTGCTGTCTCTGGAAGTTTGACCGCGAGCAGGGCAAGATCGTCCAGGACGACTCGTTCGGCATCGAGACGCCGCCATATGGCCATGACCTCGGCGACGCCGGCAAGGGCGCCTGCGACGGGTTCGCGTTCTGGAACTCGTTCAACACCGAGATGGCGATCGGCGGCAACCTCGAGGGTAACCCGCCGCTGGAGGTTGGCGCATCGCAGCGCGATACCGACTACCTCCACATCGTGAACTACAAGAAGGCCGCCGAGGTCGCCAAGAGCGACAAGGCGACGGAGATCAACGGCTTCACGGTCATCCCGATGGATGTCGCCGTCGAGGAGGGCCTGGTCTTCCTCGTGCCTGAGCCGAAGAGCCCGCACGGCGTCGACGTCAGCCCGGATGGCCGGTTCCTGACCATCTCCGGCAAGCTCGACCCGCATGTGACTGTCTTCAGCTGGGAGAAGATCACCGCGGCGATGGATAAGGGCGAGTGGGAGACCGATGATTACGGTATCCCGATCCTGAACTACGAGGATTGCCTCGAGACGCAGGTGGAGCTGGGCCTTGGCCCGCTGCACACGCAGTACGACAATCGTGGCTTCGCGTACACGAGCCTCTTCCTCGACAGCGCCGTGGCTCGCTGGTCGTTGGACAGCCCGGCCGAGGGCGATGCCTGGTCGCTGATCGAGAAGGTGCCGGTCAACTACAACGTCGGCCATATCAGTGCCGCCGGTGGTGACACCGCCGAGCCGGACGGAACCTGGCTCGTGGCGCTCAACAAGTGGTCGGTCGATCGCTTCCCGCCGGTTGGACCGTTGCTGCCGCAGAACCTGCAGTTGCTCGACATCCGCGAGAACAAGACTTTTCGCCCGATTTATGATATGCCGCTGGCCTATGGCGAGCCGCACTACGCCCAGATGATCCGCATGGACAAGCTCGACACCCATGACGTCTATCCGCAGGAAGACGGCAAGGTCGGATGGAACCCGTATACCAACGATTACCATCCGGAAGGACGCGGATCAGCGAAGAGAGCATCGAGCGGGACGGCAACCAGGTGACGGTCCACATGACCGTCATGCGCAGCCGCTTCACCCCGGACACCATCGAGGTGAACCAGGGTGACGAGGTCACGATGTACCTGACGAACATTGAAAGCGCGAAGGACGCCACGCACGGCTTCGTGCTCGGTGGCCAGGACATCAGCCTGAGCCTCGAGCCCGGCGCGACGCTGACCGTCAAGTTCACGGCTGAGGACGCAGGCGTCTACCCGTACTACTGCACCGAGTTCTGCTCGGCGCTACATATCGAGATGGCGGGCTACTTCCTCGTCAAGCCAGCTGAAGGCGCCGCGACGCCGGCCAGCTAGACGCGCAAGACGACGGGAGGGACACCGTGTCCCTCCCGTCGCTCCCCCAGCATCACCGCCCCACAAACAGGACGTACCGGGCTATCGACGCCCGGGCCAGCCAACCGGGACGGCGTCAACCCTGAAAGGACGCAATAACCATGAGCGATACCCTCGCAGCGAAGGAGCCCGTCTTCATCGCTCGCGCGAACGACGGGGCGGAGAGCAAGCCGGCGGCAACCGCCACGCGACGCACCCGTACGATTCCGTGGGTTCGGGGGATGGTGCTCCTCTCGACCATCCTGTTCGCGATCTCTCATATCTGGAAGTACTGGGAGCTTCGGCTCAACGCGCCCCAGTACCCGGGCGGCCTCTTTGTCAGCGTCTTCACGCATGACGTGCGCGGAGACGTGAGCGAGGTCGACGGCCTGAACCATTACATCGGCATGGCGCCGCTTGCCCAGGCGGCCGAGTTCGAGCGCATGATCGCGCCGTATGCAATCGTTGTGTTTATCATTCTCGGCCTGGTCGCGACGTTCCTGCCGAAGCGCTGGGCACCGCTGCTGACGATCCCGATCATCCTGTTCCCGATCGTCGTCTTCGTCGATCTTTACGCCTGGCTGTACTACTTCGGCCACAATCTGGACCCGACGGCGGCCCTCAGCGGCGCGATCGACGAGTTCACTCCCGCCATCCTCGGACGCGGTGTGGTCGGCCAGTTCACCACCGATGCCGTGATGGGTCTTGGCTGGTGGATCGGCGCCGTCGCCGCGGTCATCGCGCTCGTGGCTATCGTCCTGAATGCTCGCAAGCCGAAAGCGATCGAAGCGCAATGATCCGGGAACGTTCCCGCGTAGCCATGGTGGCGATGCTGGCCTTGATGCTCCTCATGCCCATCGGCGCCGCGCAGACGCCGGAGGCGACTCCTGTCGGCCCTGTAGTGACGCTCGACACGCCGGAGATCCCGGACGATGCGCTCGAGGTCTGCGGGTCGTGCGCGTACACATCGATCGACGCGGCGCTGGCCGACGCGGCCGAGGGTGACACGATCCATGTCCAGGGCGGCACCTACGACGGCGAGCTGCTGATCGACAAGCGGGTGCGACTTATCGGGACCGACAACCCGGTGATCGATGCGAACGGAGAGGGGACGGTCGTCCGGATCGAGTCTCCGGACGTCCTCCTCCAGGGCTTCACCGTCGAGAACACGGGCCGCAGCTTCGACAAGGAGGATAGCGGCGTCTACGTCGAGGCCGAGCGCGTCCACGTTGTCGGTAACCGCATCGTCAACGCGCTGTTCGGTGTGAACGCGGCGACGGCGCATGATCTGGTCATTGCCGGCAACTACATCGAGGGACAGCCGGGCGTCGATGTTGGGCTACGCGGGGACGCGATCAAGGTCTGGTATAGCCACCGCACGGAGATCTACGACAACCATGTCGTGCGCTCGCGCGACCTGCTGGTGTGGTACTCAAACGAGGTGAAGGTCCACGACAACCTCGTCGAAGACGGCAGATACGGCTTCCACTTCATGAATAGCGATGACGGGTACGCAAACCACAACATGCTGGTGGACAACTCTGTCGGCATCTACATCATGTACGGGAAGCGATTCGGCATCCATGACAACCTGCTGCAAGGTAGCCGGGGCCCCTCTGGCCACGGTCTTGGCCTGAAGGAGGTCGACGGGGCCGAGGTGACCGGCAACGTGGTCTACGACAATCGGATTGGCGTCTATATCGACAACTCGCCGCTGTCACCAGACCAGTACGACTACTTCACGGAGAACCTGTTCGCCTACAACGATGCCGCGCTTGGCATCCTGCCATCGGCCCGCAACAATCAGTTCACACGCAACAGCTTCATCGAGAACCTGGAGCATGTGACCGTGCTGGGGACCGGACCGATATCCGGCGGCAACCTTTGGTCGATCAACGGGGTCGGCAATTTCTGGAGCGACTACAAGGGCTACGACGCGAACGGCGACGGGATGGGCGACGTGCCCTACAGGAGCGAGCAGCTTTCCGAGCGCCTGATGCAGAGCTACCCGGATCTGCAACTGTATCGGTACAGCCTGGCGGCGTCAGCGGTCGATTTCGGCGCGGAGGCGGTGCCCCTGTTCCGTGCGGACCCGCTGCTTGTCGACGACAGCCCGCTGGTGAAGCCGGTCCTGCCGACCGGGGCGCCGGACGCGGTCCAGGAAGCGGACGAGCGAGCCGCCCAGCTCTGGTCGATCGCAATGGTTGGTGGCGTCGCGGCTGTTCTCGTATGGGGAAAACGCGGTGCGCGTGTCCCGGGAGCTGAGCGAGCCGGACGAATCGGCGATGTGCCGATGACGGCGGTTGGAAAGAGATCATGATCGAGATCCGCAATGTGACCAAGCGCTTCGGCGACAAGCGCGCCGTCGATGATGTGTCATTCGACGTCGCGGCTGGCCAGTCCGTCGCCTTGTGGGGCTCGAACGGCGCCGGCAAGACGACCCTGATCCGCTGCATGCTTGGCTCGACGAAGTTCGACGGCGAAATCACCATTGACGGTGTGTCCTCAAAGCGACAGGGCAAGGAGGTTCGGCGACGCATCGGGTATGTGCCTCAGGTCATGCCGACGTTCGATATGTCGGTTGGCGAGATGGTGCTCCTGATCGCCCGGTTGCGCGGCGCGACTGCCCGAGATGGGCTGGACCGGCTTGACGAGTTCGGGCTGTCGTACACCAAACGCCAATCTGTCGGCAGCCTCTCTGGCGGTATGCGGCAGAAGCTTGCCCTGACGCTTGGCGCTGCTCGGGAATCCGAGCGTGCTCATGTTCGACGAGCCGACGGCCAACCTGGACGCGAAGAGCCAGAACGAGCTCATCCACATGCTGGTCGGGCTGAAGAAGCAGGGTCGCACCATCGTCTTCACGTCCCACCGCTGGAGCGAGGTTCGGGCCCTGGCTGACACCGTTGTCCATCTTGAGTCCGGCAAGCACATTGGCGGGGGCTCAGTGGCGGAGATGGCTCTCGCGACCGACCGCGTAAGCCTTCGTGTTCAGTTGCCGCCGAACGAAGTCGGACCGGCGCTCCAGCTCCTCGAGGGGAGTGGGTACCCGACCATGCGCAACGGCACATCGGTGCTCGTCTCGGTTCAGGACCGCGTCAAGGTCGAGCCGATGATGCTGCTCGCGGGAGCCGGCCATACGATCGTCAACTTTGATCTGCAGGATGAAGAATGAACATCACCAGCGTCACAGCCCTCGCCCAGCGTGAGATCAGCGACGCCCTGAAGAACCGCTGGTTCATCGTCTACTCCGGCGCCTTTGTGGTGCTCAGCGTGGCGTTGGCCATGATGGTCGTCAACAGCGCCGGCTACGCGGGCATCAGCGGTTTCGGACGGACATCGGCCGGCCTGATCAACCTCGTGCTCTTCCTGGCACCCCTCATGGGCCTGACGCTCGGCGCCCAGGCGATCGCGGGCGAACGCGAGCAGGGGACGTTGTCCTACCTCCTCGCGCAGCCGGTGAGCGTGCTCGAGCTGTTCGTCGCGAAGTTTGCCGGGCTTGCGCTGGCAATCGGCGGGGCGATCGTGTTCGGCTTCGCGCTCTCCACACTGACGATCAGCTACCTGAGCGGCGGCGAGGGCATCGACGTCTTCCTGCGGCTGACCGTTCTGACCGTCTTGCTCGCCTGGGTGTCGCTTGCGATGGGCTATCTCATCTCCAGCTTCTCGCGACGCACCTCTACCGCGCTGGGCATCGCGATCGTCGTCTGGCTGTTCCTGATCCTGATCGGCGACCTTGGCCTCATGGGCACGTCGGTTGTGCTCGATGTTGAGCCGTCGGTGCTCCTGGGGATCACGCTGATCAATCCGCTCGAGGTCTTCCGCATCGCGTCCATCAACCTGCTTCGAGACTCCATGGAGCTCCTGGGACCGTCGGGACTGGTTGCGCGGGACTGGTTTGGCGGATCGTCGACGATTATCCTGACCGGCATCCTTGCCGCATGGCTCCTGGTCGCGTTGGTGGTGGCGTATTGGACGACGAAGCGGGAGGAGCAGCGATGATCGGGGTGCGATCGATCTGGCGCATCGTCGCCGTGATAGTGGCCGCCTGGGCGCTCGCTGCGTGCGGCGGCAACGATAACGGAGCGGGTCAGAAGCCCCCCGACATCAAGTATGGCGTCGACATGGCGGAGATGGGCATGCCGGTGGTCGATCCGCGATATACCGCCGCGGTGCTGCCAAAGGGCGAGAAAGACTGGATCCTCTTCGACGACAACGGCGAGTTCCTGAAGTACGTGCAAACGCACGACGGGTCGTATGACGCGATGTGGGTGCACGATTTCAATGACGAGTCGTGGGTGAAGGCCGAGGACGCATGGTACCTTGAGAGCCGCGAGTTGACGACATCGCCGATGGGCTGGGGCGTGGCCTCGTTCAAGGACGAGGCGAGCGCGCGAGCCGCCGCGGACACGCATGGTGGCGATGTGTATTCGTGGGACCAGGCGCAGGACGAAACATGGGATCGGCCGCCGGCGCCCGGAGAGTAGGCGACATATCCCATCAGATTCGGACACAAAGAATTGGCCCCGGCTCGCAATGAGCTCCGGGGCCAATTCCATATCTGTCACCTTTGGTGGTCGGGGTGAGAGGATTCGAACCTCCGACCTCAGCGTCCCAAACGCCGCGCGCTGCCAGGCTGCGCCACACCCCGATAAGCGTCTCCGCGACCGGGATTATACCGCATCTCCGGAGGCTCAGTCGCCGATAACGCGGTAGACAACGCTCTCGCCCGAGGTGAAGACCGGCTCGAGTCGCGTTCCGACCAGCGACTCGAGTGACGAGATCGCGTCCGCAGAGCCGGTGTCGATGCAGTCGTTGCCCTGGATTGTCGGGTAGTGCCGCTCGGTCTGACCGACGATGATGTAGCCGATTCCGTATTGGTCGATGATCTCGAGCTGTCGCTGCGTGTCTGGGCTTGGTGTAGAGCTCGCGCAAGGCGCTTTCCCGAATTCCGAGGTCGTCCAGGTATCGCTGCTGCTGCTCGTGCCGTTGCCAGCCGATCACTGCCGGAAGCCCGGTGGCGATGGAGAAGCGCGAGCCGTTGCAGCGATACGTCCCGAACGCCGCCTCCGCGATGACGGGCGTTCCGTGGACGTTCTCGTTCAACCAGTCGATGATCGCGAGGTCCTCACGGTAGCGGAGAGGCTCCTCCGGCACGCGCTGATTGTTCTGGTCGATCCGGAAAAGTGGGATCTCTGCGTATTCCATCCAGGCGTAGGCATCGAGCGTCAGGTTCCCGCCAGGGAAGCGCGTGTCGAGACGGATCGGTGTCGCGACGACGGCATAGGCGAGCGTCGCGAACACCAACGGTACAGCCATCGCGGCGGTGATCCATGTCCACGCGCGCGACGGCGGGGGAAGGGCGCCCTCGACGCGCTCGTCGCTGTTGGTCGCAATGTCCCATACGGCACGGCCGGCGAGAACCCCGGCGGCTATGCCAAGCAGGTTCCAGATCTGGTTATAGAACTTGAAGATGGTGTTCATCCGGTACCAGTCGCCACCGGACAGGTCATCAACAAGATAAACCAGCTCGAGACTACCGCCGAGAAGCGTTGCTCCAGCGACCATCATCATCACAAACCGCTCAGACGGGCGGGGGAGCGCGAGCCACAGGATGCCAGCAGAGAGACCGATCGCCGCATAGAGCGCGAGCGTGAGACGGTCGCCGAGCATCAGTACAAGCGCGATGATCCCAACCAGAGCTACGCCGACCTGGAGCGCCCTGGTGACTCCGCGCGGCAGCGTGCCGTGCGTGTCAGCCGCAATCCATGCCGTGACGAGCCAAATGGCGGCAATCGTCAACACGACGCCGCGCTCGCTGGGTCCTGTGGACACAGTGCCGTTGCTTGTCGCCAGCCACTGAAGGAGCAAGAAGAAGGCAAGCAGGAGCGCCATGGTTGTGGCCACCGTTATCTGGGCAGCACGCGACCAGCCGGAACGCGTCCAGACCAGCGCGGCGGCTCCGGCGGTCACTAGCAGCAGCGGCGCCCCGAGATGCGCCTCGATGCCGAGGAGGGGGGTGCGGTCGCGGACGGTGTCGATCTCGCCGAACAGGGCGACATAGTGCAGGTTGAAGGGGAGGGCAACGAGGTAGCCAAGGATGCCGACCATCGCCACTATTCCCGCGATGGCAGCCGCACGCCGTGGAAGGTCCCGGATACCAGCCGTCATCATGACGACCGCGACGCCGACGATGATGGCGTACATCGGCAGGTCCCAGGCGTTGATCATGAAGAGGGAGCCAAGCGCGACCGCCGCGATGACGGCCGGGGCAAATGTCGACATCAAGTCGTCCTGTCCGGCGCGTGACCGGCGTCGCAGGAGAGGGAGTGATCTCCATGACGCCGCCATCTGCCAGGCGAGCGCGAGCACGAGGATGGTGAACGGCATCGCGATGACGTGTGGATGGAGATCCGCGTAGAGCGCACCGAAATAGGGGAATTCAGTGATGTTGATGCCGCGGTCAGGCGTCGGGAGCGCTCGCGACGGCGACCAGACCCAGTAGCCCCAGTCGTCAAACGGGCCGTCGTTACGGATTGCCTGCATGATGAGCCGCGAAGCGACCACCATATTGCCGGAGAACTGAACGAGGACCGCGCTCAGGATGCCGGCAATCCATGCGCCCGATTGCGTGCCGATCATGCGCTTGCCGAGACCCGCGCCGAGGCTGAAGGAGGTGCTCGCGAGGAGCGCCGGGAAGGTTGGCTGGGCGAGGTTGAACGCGTACTCGACCGGGATGCCGGTGAGCTTGATCAGGAACGCGACCAGGTAGGTCCCATAGTAGTAGTAGTTGATAAATCCGCCGCTGTACCACGGGTCCACCGGTGGAAAATGCGCGCTGCGCAAGATCGCGTTGAGATGCGCGAACTCCATCGGCTTCTCGCCGCCCCAGTACGGATGGTACGAGTCCGGGTTGATCAGGCGATAGAGCAGGAAAAGCCCGAACACGGCCCAGAAGACCGCTTCAGACGTGATAGCGATCGGGTTACGGTAGGCGGGCGCAGCGTCGGGACTGTGAGCGGCACGACGGTTCAGGACGACGCCAACCGCGGCAACGACCGCAATCGCCAGCGCTGCCCAGACCGCCTGGAACCGGATCACATGAAGCGAGGCAAGCAACCAGGTGAGGTAGCCTGCGAGCAGGATCGCCACAGGTCGCGAGAATGCCCAGCCTCGATCTGGCAGGATGGTGAACACGCGCCGCACGATCGGCCAGCCAACGGCCTGCAGCACGATGAGCAAGACCACCCACACCAGCAACGCGCCCCACGAGTTGCCCGTGAACGCCGCGCTCCACCGTGCATCCCCGACCACGGGGAGATCGCCCACCGGATCGTCAAACGTCAGCGGCGCGCGCTGCTGGAACGCGATCCAGCCTTGCGCCGGAAGGGACAGCAGGACGAGGAGAAGCGGCATAGGTGACTCCGGATACCCGCGTAGGTCAGAATAGGGCCAGGCCCAACGGCGAGTGTACAGCAGGGGCGTTTGAATCGGGATCAAGGGGGAACCGCACCATATGAAGCAACGCGTCATCTACATGGGAACGCCGGATTTCGCGGTGCCCGCGCTCGAACGCCTGGTCGAAAGCGATGTGTGCGAAGTCGCGCTCGTGGTGACTCAACCGGATCGCGCGGCTGGTCGAGGGAAGAAGCTGCAATCGCCGGCGGTGAAGACGGCGGCCGACCGGCTGGGGCTGCCGGTGCTCCAGACTGCCACGCTCCGCGACCCGGAGGTGCGCCAGCGCATCACGGATGAGCGTCCTGACCTGATCGTTGTCGCCGCGTTCGGCATGATCCTCGGCCGCTGGATCCTGGAGCTCCCGACGCGCGGGTGCGTGAACCTGCACGCCTCATTACTACCGAAGTACCGCGGGGCAAACCCGATTGCTGCCGCCATCGCGATGGGTGAGCGCGAGACGGGCGTGACCCTCATGCGTATGGACCGCGGGCTGGACACTGGCCCGATGTACACCAATGTCACCATTGTTGTCGGGGGCGACGACACGACCGAGTCGCTCACGCCGAAGCTGGCTGACGTGGCCGGTGACCTCCTGTTCGAGCATCTCGGCGCGTTGCTCAACGGCACAGCGAAACCGTCACCGCAGCCGGAAGGCGCGACGCTGACGCGCCAGATGACGAAGGCGGATGGCTGGATCGACTGGAGCCGGCCCGCGGAGGAGATTGAGCGTCACGTGCGAGCGATGTGGTCGTGGCCCCGCGCCTGGACCACGGCGGAGAACGGTGATCGCATTCAAGTGCACCGCGCGCTGGTGACCGACTCGGTGCCGGGCGTCTCCGGCTCGGTGCACCACGATGGCGACCGCGTGCTCGTCAGTTGTGGGAAGGACGCAATAGAGCTCGTACGCGCGCAGCTCCCAGGGGGCAAACCGATCGAGGGGCACGCCTTGGTCCAGGCGAAGGCAATCGCTCCGGGCACTGTTCTCGGCCAGATTGGCGCTCCCGATCTTCTGCCGCCGCTTGTGACGCCGGTCGACGAGGGGGAGAGCGGCAGATCCTAGCCCATGGATCAGGTTGGATAGGTTTGCGGATAACCTATCTTGTGCGAAAAGGGAGCATACTGGGGCCTCTTGCCGACAGAATCCATATCCGCGCCCCTCTGGTAGGATGCCTACAGAATCGATCTGATGCGTTGCACCGGAAAGGACTCCCCGCATGACGGACAAGATCACGGTTGGCCTCGTCGGTACCGGCAAGATGGGCAGCCATATGGCGCGCAACCTGATGAAGGCCGGCTTCCCGGTTGTCGCGCACAACCGCTCGCAGGGTTCGGTTGAGGCACTGGTCGCCGCTGGCGCGACGAACGCCGGCTCGTGTAAAGGTGTCGCTGAAGCGGCTGACATCGTCCTGACGAGCCTCACGAACCAGCAGAGTGTGCACGACGTCTACCTGAGCAATGACGGGCTTGTGGCGAACGCGCGCAAGGGCCAGATCTTTATCGACACGAGCACGAACCCACCCGAGTTGCCGCGACAGATTGCGGACGCGTTGGGTGCCCGTGGCGCAAGCTTCCTGGACGCCCCGGTCAGCGGCGGCACGGCTGGTGCCGAGGCCGGCACGCTCACGATGATGATCGGCGGTGACCAGGCGACGCTCGACCGCGCGATGCCGGTGCTTGAAGTGATTGGGGGCAAGCACCACCTGCTCGGTCCCGTCGGCGCCGGGACAGTCGTCAAGCTCGTCAATCAGCTCCTGGTCGGCATCAACATGGCGGCCGTTGCCGAGGGTATGGTGCTCGGTGTGAAGGCCGGCGCGGACCCTCGCAAGATGCTTGAGGTGCTGTCCACCAGCTTTGGCGGCAGCCGAATGCTCGATCGCGGGGTGCCGTTGATCGTCGAGCGCAACTTCGGCGGCGGAACGCCGGTCGACCTGATCCGCAAGGACCTTGGCATCATCCATCAGGTCGCGGAGTCGCTCGGGGTTCCGTTGGCAACCGGCGATGAGGCGTCTCGGGTCTTTGATCGGGCGGCCGAAGCAGGCTTCGGCGACAACGACATGACGGCGATTGTTCGACCGATGGAGTCCGAGACCGGCATCGAGGTCAAGTAGCGGTTATTGCGGATAATTCGCAGCCGGTAGATTCTTGGACGACGAGTACAGGGAGCGGCACACGCCGCTCCCTGTACCGTGTCCAGATGCACTGGTCGATGGTCTACCCGTATAGCTCGTCGACCTTCGCGGTCAGGTAGCGCACCAGCGGCTGGGCGTCAAGCGCGCGGACGCCGAGGACGCGGTCCAGAAGGTCGTTCGGCGTGTAGAAGCTGCCATGGCGATGGATGTTCTCACGCAACCACTCGCGCAGGCTGCTGAGCTCGCCCGTCGCGATCTCGTCCTGAAGCGTCGGCAGTTCGTCGTTGATCTTCTCCCACAACATCGCACCGAGCACGTTGCCCAGTGCGTACGTCGGGAAGTATCCGAAGGAACCCTGACTCCAGTGCACATCCTGCAGCACGCCCTCGGCGTCGTTGGGGACGTCCACCCCGAGATACTCCTGGAACTTCGCGTTCCAGGCCTCGGGCAGCGTCTCCGTCGTGACGGTGCCGGCCAGCAGCTCTCGCTCGAGCTCGAACCGGATGATGATGTGCATGTTGTACGTCAGCTCGTCCGCCTCGATTCGGATGAGCGACGGCCCCATGGCGTTCACGGCGCGGTACATGTCGTCAGCAGACATGCCGGAGAACTGCTCCGGGAAGGTTTTCTGCACCTCGGGCGCCGCCCAGTTCCAGAACGGTCGGCCACGGCCGACAAGGTTCTCCATCATGCGGCTTTGGCTCTCGTGCCAGGCCATGGAGACGCCACGGGCCAGCGGCGTGCGTTCGAACGCCTCCGAAATCTGATGTTCGTAGAGGCCATGCCCGAACTCATGCATGGTGCCGAAGAACGACGGATTGAAGAACGACTCGTCGTACTTGGTCGTGATCCGCACGTCGTTGATCGCCATCGACGACTCGAACGGGTGCAAGGTCTCGGCGAGATCGAACGAGTCATCGGTGTAGCCAAGCTGGTGGACGACCGTGGTGACGAGCTGACGCTGCTTGTCGGCCGGGAACGACCCGTGGAGCACGTTGTCGCGGTCGGCCTGTCCACTGGCCACCACCTTGCCGACCAGCTCCTTCGTAGCGACCTTCAGGTCGTCGAAGACGCGGCTGACATCCGAGGTTTTCATGCCCTGCTCGTAGTCGTCGAGCAGGATATCGTAGTCCTCTTCCGCGTTCGGGAAGAAACTTCGCTGCGCGTCTGCGATGTCCTTGGTGAGCGAGATGTTGTGCTGCAAGGCGTCGCGGAACTGCATGTAATCCGACGCTGCGCGCGCCTTGTGCCAGGCAACGTAGCCAGTGCTGGATGCCCGCTGCCGCTCGACCGAAAGTTCCTTCGGGATGAGGCTCATCTTGTCGTAGCGGCGCTTCACCACACGCAGCAGCGCGCCCTCGAAGGACTCCGGACCTTTCTCATCGGCGTACGGCTGCGCTTTCTCGATCAGCTCGCCCATGTCGTCCGACGTCATCATGTCGTGCGCGATGGAGACGAGCGTCGCGAGGCGCTCGGCACGCACCGCGGCGCCGTTCGCCGGCATATGCGTCCGCTGGTCCCACCCGAGTAACGCGGCCGCGCCCATGATGTCGCTCAGCGTCTGCGTTCGTTGGAGGAGCTGATCGTACGATTCCTTCGACACGAGAAATCCTTTCGGGATATGACGAATCCGGCTAGACGGAGGCCCTATCAAGCGCGAGGATCGAGCGCAGCATCCGCAAGCCGTCCGCGCCGCCGATGAGCTCGTTCGTCGCTCGCTCGGGGTGCGGCATCAGCCCGACGACATTACCACGTTCATTGGAGACGGCGGCAATCCCGGCCACCGAGCCGTTCTGGTTCGCGGCTTCCGTCACCGTGCCATCCGGCTCGCAGTAGCGGGCCACGATTTGCCCATTCGCCTCCAGCCGACGCAAGCCCTCGTCATCGATGTAGTAGGCGCCTTCACCGTGCGCGACCGGAAGGTTCAGCACGTCGCCGACGTCGAGCGCGTTCGTCCACGCGGTGGTGTTGTTCTCAATCCGAATGTTCGCCCGGAAACAATGGAAACGCAGCGTCTCGTTGCGAAGCAGCGCGCCTGGCAGCAAGTGCGACTCTGTCAGGACCTGGAAGCCGTTGCACATGCCGAGGATCGGCATGTCGTCCTCCGCCGCGCGCTGGACCTCGGTCATCACAGGCGCAAACCGGGCGATCGCGCCGCAGCGGAGCGCATCGCCATACGAGAAGCCACCGGGCAGCACGACGGCGTCGAGCCCGGCGAGCGTTGTCTCGCGGTAGTCGACGCGGCGAACCGTCACGCCGAGGTCGGCCTCGAGGTTGGCGAGGGCGTCATGGTCGCCGTTCGAGCCTGGGAACGAGATGACTCCGATATGCATCGCTACCCCCTCCCCTCCCGGTCGTCCGCCGGCGTCACCGAGAGCGAATATTCCTCGATCACCGGGTTGGCCAGAAGCTGGTCGCACATCTTCGTGCCCATTGTGCGGGCGGCGTCTTCGCTGTCGGCCGTGACGTCGACCCGGATGAGCTTGCCGACCCGGACACGTGACGCTTCGCTGAAGCCGAGCAGGTCTAGACCGGACAGTACCGCCTCGCCCTGGGGGTCATTGACACCGCGCTTGGGCATAATCTCCGCTTCGACAATCCACTGAGTGCTCTCTGCCACGTTTCAGCGTCCCTTCTGTGATTGGCCTGTAAGGCGCTCGTAGACGTCCTGATAGCGCGCTCTTGTGCGATCGACGATCTCAGCTGGAATCTCCGGCCCGGGGGGCGTCTTGTCCCACGGCTGCGTCTCCAACCAGTTGCGCACGATCTGCTTGTCGAAGCTGGGGGGCTCCTTGCCAGGCACCATCGCCGCCGCCTCCCAGTAGCGGGAGCTGTCCGGCGTGAGCAGTTCATCGATCAGCGTCAGTGTGCCGTCGATGTACCCGAACTCGAATTTGGTGTCGGCGAGGATGATGCCGGCTTTCGCCGCGATGCCTGAGGCGAACGCGTAGATGCGGAGCGATACCTCCTCGAGTGTTGTTGCGAGGTCCTGCCCCACGATCTCGGCGAGTCGCGCGCGAGAGACGTTCTCGTCATGGCCGTCGTCGTTCTTGATCGCCGGGGTGAACCGCGGCTCGGGCAGACGGTCGCCCCGCTGCAGCCCGGCGGGCAGCGGCTCCCCGGCGAGCGTGCCCTCTGCCTCGTATTCCTTATAGCCCGATCCTGCGAGATACCCGCGCACGACGCACTCGATATCGATCCGCTCTGCCCGGCGCGCAACCATGGTCCGGCCGCGCAGGTACGCCTTCTCGTCGTCCGACGCCTCGAGCGTCTCGACATCCGTCGTGACCAGGTGGTTCGGGACGATGTGCCCGTGTCTGTTCGAACCAGAACGCGGAGATCGCGGTCAGCAGTTCGCCCTTTCCCGGGATCGCCGTCGGCAGGATGACGTCAAAGGCCGAGAGCCGATCGCTCGCGACGAGCAGCAAGTGCTCGCCCGCGTCATAGATATCGCGTACCTTGCCGCTACGGATCAATGGATAGTGCTCGAGCTGTCGCGGTTGGGACGAGGCGCTCATGCTGACGCCTTCTGGATCAGGCCAAGGCGCTCGAATGTCGCGTCAATGTTGCCGAGCTGGTCCCACGGGTCGAACGCCTGTGCGATTTTCTCTTCGGGAATCCGCGCCTGGACCTCCGGGTCCTCGGCGATCAGCTGGCGGAAGGGCTTGCCGAGCTCGTTGGCATGGTGCGCGTATTTTTGCACCAGTCGGTATGCGTCTTGCCGGTCCATGCCGCCATCGACGAGCGCGAGGAGGATTCGCTGCGAGAAGATTAGCCCGCCGCTCATCTCCAGGTTCGTCTTCATCCGCTCCGGATAGACGACAAGACCGCCGATGATCTCGTCCGTCTCGTGAAGCATGAAATCGAGGATGATGCACGCGTCCGGGAAGATGACGCGCTCCGCGGAGCTATGGCTGATGTCCCGCTCGTGCCAGAGAGCGACGTTCTCAAAACCGACGCTCGCGTAGCCGCGCACGAGTCGGGCGAGGCCGGCGATGCGCTCGGATTCATGGGGGTTGCGCTTGTGCGGCATGGCAGATGAGCCTTGCTGTCCCTCGCCGAAGGCTTCTTCCGCCTCGGCGACCTCCGTGCGCTGAAGATGGCGTACCTCCACCGTCATCTTCTCGAGCGTGCCGGCCACTCCGGCCAGAACCGCGAGGAAGAAGGCGTGTCGGTCGCGCTGGATTACCTGCGTGGAGGCAAGCTCAACGCCGAGTTTGAGGTCCGCGCAGACCTCATCTTCCAGCGCGGGCGGAACATGCGCGTGTGTGCCGACAGCGCCGGAGATCTGGCCGACCGCGATATGCTCGCGCGCCATCTGCAGACGCTCGCGCTGGCGCCGGAGCTCGTCGTACCACACGGCCAGCTTCAACCCGAACGTTGTCGGCTCGGCCTGCATGCCGTGCGAGCGGCCAATGGTGATCGTGTCCTTATGCTCGATCGCCCGGCGGCCGACCGTCTCGATCAGCGTGTCAAGATCGGCGAGTAGGAGGTCCGCGGCGTCCCGTGCCTGCATCGCCATGCCGGTGTCCACCACGTCGGAGGACGTCAGGCCCAGGTGGATGAAGCGGGCTGCATCGCCCACCGTCTCCCCGGTCGCGCGGAGGAAGGCGATGACGTCGTGATCCGTCTCTTTCTCAATCTCCAGCATGCGGCCGAGGTCGCAGGATGCGCCCCGGATCGCTTCCATGGCGTCCTGCGGGATCCGACCGCGACGGGCCCACGCCTCACAGACGGCGATCTCGACGTCGAGCCACTGCTGGATCTTGTGGTCCTGGGACCAGATTGCCCCCATCTCCGGGCGCATATAGCGTTCAATCACGTGGGATTTCTGCTCCTATCGAGGGGCGTGTGGCGCGCCGGGGATGACGCGCGTCGTTCGCGGAAAGTATACCCCTGCGCTCCTTGCGGTGGACGGTATCCGAACGCTATGCTTCGGGTGGATTCGCTGTTGGAGGCTGTCCGTACACGAGAGCGCCAGGACCCGGGATGAGGCTTCCGGGTTGACGAGGCGGGGATCTATCGAAACATTCGGCGGATGATCCCCCGGCCGCACAGTCGAGATGACGCGCACAAACCGGTTCGGCGACGAACCGACAAAAGCCCGTCAACGTGCATTCCAGCCGCAAGGCTCTCCTCCACAAGAATCCTCCGGTTATTCACACACGCATGCCCTGCTCGCCGCGCTCGGACGCTGGCGGCCCTGAGCCCGTTGCGCTCATGGCCTTGTCCGCGGCGGGTCAGGCGTTGCCATTCTTCCTGGAGGAACACGATATGTGCGGCATCTACGGCTACGTTGGAAGCACGATCGATGTCATGCCGATGGTCTCGGGCGCGCTGCGCACGATGGAATACCGCGGCTATGACTCCTGGGGCATTGCCTGGGCGGACGACGACTGCATGCAGTCGTTGAAGGCCCCAGGCAGGGTTCCCGGCGCCATTACCAGCGATGCGCCATCGTCCCTCGCACTTGGCCACACCCGGTGGGCAACACACGGGGCCGTGACGGAGGACAACGCCCATCCGCACTTCGACGAGTGTGCGCAGATTGGCGTGGTCCACAACGGCGTGATCGAGAACGCCGATGCGCTTAAGGCTAAATACCTCTCCGACGTCGTGTTTCGGTCGGAAACGGACAGCGAGATCGTTCCTCATCTCGTGCGACGAAAGCTAGACGAGGGGATGGGATTCGCCGATGCAGTTGCCACCGTATTCGACATGCTCGAGGGCAGCTCGGCCATCGTCGTGGCGAACCGCGCGATAAACGAGATCGCGGCGATCACCTCTCGATCTCCGCTGAGGCTTGGTCATGCGGAAGGCGGCTGGGTTCTCGCTTCTGACCCGCTCGCACTGGCGCAGCATGCGTCCGCAATGGCGATCATTCCGGACAACGCCCTTCTCCTGCTCTCAGCCGACGACGCTCGGCTCATTGCGCCAGCCAGCGGCACCGAGCTGGTGATCGATTGGCGCGACGTTCCTGCCGATGCCTATGCGCACCAGGGCGATTTCGCGCACTTCACGATCAAGGAGATCCACGACCAGGTCGAGGTCATCGAGCGTCTGCTCCTGCGTGCGGAAGATGTCGTGCCGCTCGCTGCCGCCGTGCGAAGCAGCCAGCATGTGCTGCTGACAGGCTGCGGATCGGCGCTCTACGCCGCATCGCTTGGTGCCGAGTGGCTCCGCCGCTCCACAGACGCATGGGTCGATGTCCTGCCAGCGTCCGAGATGGACGAAACCGTCCGCCATTTGGGGCCAGAGACGCTCGTTGTTGCGATGACGCAGAGTGGCGAGACGGCGGACGTCGTTGATGCGCTGCATGTCGCTCGCGGTTGGGGCGCCAGGACCGCCACGATCATCAACACCGAGTCGTCGACGGTCGCGGCGATGGTCGACACCGTTGTGCCGATCCTCGCCGGGGTCGAGCGCAGCGTTTTGGCCACCAAGTCGTTTCTGGCGATGGTGGTGCGCCTGCTTCAGCTTGCCGAGACCCTGCGGGGCGGCGTGGACGCCGCACAATCCGCCGTAGCATCGTCCCTCCCGGTGATTCGACGCGTCCTGGCCGATACCCGCGTGTCGGAGCTCGTGGCGCACGTTGCGGAGCAAGAGCATGTCCTCACGCTCGGCAAGGGTATCGGCCGCGCGGTCGCTCAGGAGGCCGCGCTGAAGATCAAGGAAGGATCGTATGTCCACGCGGAGGCGTACCTGACCGGTGAGCTAAAGCATGGTCCCCTGGCACTGGTGCGCGACGGAACGCCAGTGATGCTCTTCGCCACAACGGACGCGGAGCTCTCTAGCGCGCGTATCGCGGCTCGTGAGGTGATGAGCCGCGGCGGATGGACCATCGGCGTCGGCGAGTTCGACGATGGTGAATGCTCCACGGTGATGCGGATTCCGGACATGAGCGTGGCGACGCCGCTGATCCAGCTCGTGTTCGCGCAGCGCTTTGCCTACGAGCTGGCGGTCGCCCGTTCCGTGGACCCGGACTTCCCTCGTAACCTCGCGAAGAGCGTCACTGTTCGGTAGTACAATCTCCGCATGGATACGAACGAGACGAAAACGTCATCGTCGCCATGCGCGATGATCGATACCCACTGCCATCTGGATGACGCTGCCTTTTCCGCGGACCTGGACGAGGTGCTCGCTGCAAGCCGCGAAGCCGGCGTCTGTGCCTGGCTCCTGATTGGGTACGCGCCCGACCGTTGGGACGCCGCCGCGCGCACTGGCCACGGGCATCCGCCGGCATGCGTCACAGCCTCGGAGTGCACCCGTCGCATGCGCAGGAGTGGTCTCCCGAGATCGAGACGAGGCTAAGAAGTCTCCTGCGCTCGACGGATGCTGTCGCGGTTGGTGAGTTCGGGCTGGATTTCTATCGCGACAACGCGCCCTATGATATGCAGCGAGAAGCGATGACGGGGCAGCTCCGGATCGCACGAGAGCTCGATTTGCCGGCGATTTTCCATATGCGGGACGCGGAAGACGCCATGCTGGATGTCCTCGAATCAGCTTCCGAGCTGCCGCGGATGGTCTTCCATTCCTTTGACGGCGGTGACCGGTTGGTGGACTTCATAATGGCGCACGAGGCCTGGGTCGGCGTGGGTGGTTTGGCGACGAGGCAAAAGTCGGAAGCGCTGCGTCAACAGTTGAAGCGTTTCCCTCTCGAGCGAATCATCCTTGAGACGGATGCGCCCTATCTCGTTCCGGCCCGTCAGAAGGCTCGACGCAACGCACCGGCCCACGTTCGCACCGTTGCTGCATTCCTGGCCGAGTTGCTCGATGTGCCCATGGAAGCGGTCGCCCGGCAGACAACTGCCAACGCGGAATCACTCTTCGGGAGCATGTTGCCATGACGCTGACAACTGATCGAACGATCGTGCTGGCATCTGGCAACCGGGGCAAGCTCGAGGAGCTGAGGGCGCTTCTCGGGCCCTCGGTGACGGTGGCGAGCGCCATCGAGCTTGGCGCGGAGATGCCCGAGGAGACCGGCACCACCTTCGCCGAGAACGCCATCCTGAAGGCTGAAGCGATTGCCCGCCAAACCGGACATATGGCGATCGCGGATGACTCTGGCCTGGAGGTCGATGCGCTGGACGGCGCCCCTGGGGTCTACTCGGCGCGGTATTCCGGCGACGGCGCGACGGACGAGCGCAACACGCAAAAGTTGCTCAGAGAGTTGCAGGGAGTGCCCTCCAGCCAACGCAGTGCTCGGTTCCGCAGTGTGATCGCGATCGCGTTCTCTCCTCACGATATCGTCACGACCGCTGGATCCTGCGAGGGACGGATCGCCGAAACACCCAAGGGTCGGAATGGCTTCGGCTATGACCCGGTTTTCGAGCTTCCAGACGGTCGCACCATGGCGGAACTCATGCCGGACGAGAAGAACGCCATCAGCCATCGTGGCCACGCCATGCGGGACGCCGTCGACGTCATCAAGGAGCGCCTGGCGCACGACGACTCGCTGGTGGAGGACCACTGATGCTCGTATCAGACCCGGTGCTCGTCGCCGCGAGGGATGTGTCGTTGCTGCATACGAGCTTTCGCTCCTGGCAGCGCGATACAACCGCGAATGGTGTCCTGCCAATCGTCGGTATCGGCGGGACGCGCGGCAAGAGCACGGTGCTCCGGCTGGTCGAGTCGATGCTCGTGACGATGCATCTCCGTCGCGCGACATGGACTGACCTCGGCGTGCAAATACAGGGTCGCAAGCAGCGCGGTGAACTCGCCGGCTGGCGTCATGCCCTGACGCGTCTGGCAGAGGGTTCCATTGATATCGCGCTGCAGGAGCTGGACTGGGCGACGGTCAACGCCGCCGGATTGCCCGCCGGCACCTACCCGATCGTCATGCTCAGCGGCATGCGGGACCAGGGCGACGCGGCGGATAAGTCTGAAGAGCTACAGCGGGCGATCCGGGCCGCTCATACCTGTGTTGGCGCGGTCCACCACAATGGCTTTCTCGTGGTCAATGCCGACGATCACTACGCGGTAGAGGCGGCGCGGAACTGCGATGGCACGGCCATCTTCGTGTCCCAGTCCTTCCAGTCCCCCCTGTTGCAGGAGCACCTCGCGGACTCCGGCGCTGGCGTGTGGGTGCGAAGCGGGCAGGTGTGGCTTGGAGACAAGCAGCATGCCACGCGCGTCGGACGGATCATCGATTTCCCGATCACGATGCAGGGACAAGCGACGTTCAATGTCACGAACATGCTGCTCGCGATCGCCGTGGGGCGTGGCATGGGGCTGGATATCCCGTCCATCGTCCAGTCGCTCCAGCGTTTCCGGGCTGCCTGGGATCTCCTGCCGGCGTCGATGAACGTCTACGATACCGATGACTATCGCGCGGTGATTGACCAGCTTGGGCCGGGTTGGATCATGAAGTCGGTCTTGCGCGCCATCAACCCAAACGCCGAGCACCGGCAGATCACGGTCGTCGGCGACCTGGGCTGGGTCGCGGCGGAGGACATCCACGAGCTCGGCCGTCAATTGGGCCGATACCACGGCGCGATCGTGATGCACGGCGATCAGGAGCGTGAGCGCCTGGACGACTTTCGTCGGGGCCTGGCGGCGAACGAGTATCCGCCCCTATTTATCTGGCTGCCGACGGAACGGCGGGCGATCAATCGCGCGTTCAAGACGCTGAAGCAGGGAGATGTCCTGCTTATCCTGACGACGCACGATTCGTCCGCCGCACACCGTGCTGTCAGGCGACATATCGCAGGAGACTAGAACCCAGCTTTTTCCGAGTTTTCATCAGGTGTCTGGTAGATAGCCAAAGGGATATGTCGCTTGTGTTGACTTCCGCGGTCCGAGACAAAGGACCGATGGAAGCACCTGCGCGGGGTCGACTCGACCGACGGGGTCGATGACCAGGCACGCAGTTTCGCGGAGTTCCGCTTTAGGCAGCCACAGTTGCTTCGGCGTTCGCCACGGGCGGAATCTCTGCTCGATCGAGCCATGCCCTCCCTCGGCCTACAACTGCTTCCAACTCAGACGCAGTCTCCTCGGTCCATGCAATGCGCCGACTTCGGCTCCGCATCCGGACCGGCTCCCCTTCCCGGTCAACGATCAGCATGACCTCGGCGTCACCCTCGTTCTGACGAAGGACATCGTCGAGACGCTGCATCAGTTGCACGTCTTCCCAGTACTCGCCGGTCAGCGGCAACTCGATAATACGCGCGGTGAGGCCTTCGGCCGGATGTTGAACTCTGGCAGCGAGCTGGACACGCTCTCGACGATGATCTGCTTCTGCTCTCCCCGCTCATCGAGCTTACCCGTGATCACGAGTATCGTGTCCGGTTCAAGCTGTGCGCCGACCGCTTCGTACGTGCTCGGGAATGCAACTGCCTCGATTGTGCCGGTCAGGTCCTCCAGCTCCGCAACCGCCATTGTCTTGTTCTGCCGCGTGGTGATCCGCCGCACGCCGGTCACCATGGCGATAAGCTTCACCTTCTGGTTCGAGGCCATGGTGGCGAAGTCGACGATCTCGCTGAAGCCTGTCGGGACACCATTCCCCGTGATCGCAGTCAGCGGGTGGCTACTGAGGTAAAGCCCCAGGAACTCCTTCTCCCACTCCAGGACCTCGCGGTTGTCAGCCTCCGGCACATCGGGAAGCGCGCTCGGCCCATCGGAGAAGGTGGTATCCTCCGTCATCATCCCGAAGAGATCCATCTGGCCCCGGGCAGCGGCCTTCTGGCGCTTTTGCGCCGCTCCGATCGCCTGCTCCAGCCCGGCTAGCACCGCCGCGCGGTGCCCGAAGACATCCAGCGCACCGGCCTTGGTCAGGCTCTCGACAACTCGCTTGTTGGTCGTGGACCAGTCGACGGCGTCGCAGAAGGCATCAAGCGTCGGAAGGGAGCCGCCGTCGGCGTCGTTCCTCGCAGCGACGATCGCGGTGACTGGCCCGACGCCGACGTTCTTCACAGCGCCAAGGCCGAATCGAACCGCCTTGACGCCGTCGTCAACCGTCTCGACCCCGAACTCGACGCCGCTCCGGTTGATGTTGGGCTGAAGCACCGGGATTCCGGCGCGACGGCATTCGGCGACGTTGAAGACCGTCTTCTCGCTGTTCGCCATTTCCGTCGACATCAGCGCCGCCATGAACTCGACCGGGTAATGCGCCTTAAGGTACGCCGTCTGCGCCGCGATGACCGCGTATGCCGCGCTGTGCGATTTGTTGAAGCCATAGCCGGCGAAACGCTCGATCATGTCCCAGACATCGGTGGCGAGCTTCTTGTCGACACCCTGCTCTTTCGCGCCGGAGACGAAGCGGTCCTTATACTCCGCCATCACCGCCGGGAGCTTCTTGCCCATCGCCTTGCGGAGCCCGTCCGCCTCAGCCATGGAGAAGCCAGCCAGGATGTTGGCGATCTGCATCACCTGCTCCTGGTAGAGCGCGATGCCGTACGTCTCCTTTAGCACATCCTCCAGCAGCGGATGCGCGTACTCGATCTCCTGCTTGCCATGCTTGCGGGCGATATAGTCTGGCGCCAGCTCCATCGGACCTGGCCGGATCAGCGCCATGAGGGCGATGATGTCCTCGAAGCTTTCCGGCGCAACGTCGATCGTCATGCGGGTGGTCATGCCACCTTCAAGCTGGAAGACGCCGACCGTCTCCCCACGCCGCAGGAGCTCCAGTGCTTCCTGGTCGGCCATCGGGATTGTTTCGAGGGATATGTCGCTTCCACCGGCCCGCGCCAGGTCGACGGCCTTGCCGAGCACGGTCAGCGTCTTCAGGCCGAGGAAGTCCATCTTGAGGAGTCCGAGATCCTCGAGATGTCCCTGCGTCCACTGTGTCGTGACGTCACCCTCGCTCTTGCCACCGGCGCGCTGGAGAGGCACATGCTCGACCAGCGGCTCGTGCGAGATCACGACGCCGGCGGCGTGCGTGGACGAGTGCCGCGCCAGGCCCTCGACCTTTCGCGCCGTATCGACCAGCTCGCGGACCTGGCCCTCCTGATCGTAGATCTTCTTGAGCTCCGGAACCTCGTCCAGCGCCTTGTCGATCGTCATCTTCGGGTCAGTCGGAATCAGCTTCGCAACCCGATCGGTATCGCCGAACGCCAGGCCCATCGCCCGACCGACATCGCGGACAGCGGCCTTCGCCTTCAGCGTCCCGAAGGTCACGATCTGGGCGACACGGTCATCGCCATACTTCCGCACCACGTAGTCGATCACTTCGCCACGGCGATCGTCGGCAAAGTCGATGTCAATATCCGGCATGGAGATACGGGACGGGTTCAGGAAGCGCTCGAAGATGAGGTTGTATTTCAGCGGGTCGAGACCCGTGATCTCAAGGCAATACGTAACCAAACTGCCGGCGGCCGACCCGCGTCCCGGGCCGACAAGGATGCCGTTTTCCTTGGCGAACTTCACGAAGTCCCACACGATAAGGAAGTAATTCGTGAAGCCCATATTGGCGATGATGTTGAGCTCATAATCGAGCCGCTCGCCGATCTCGCCGTCGAGCGACCCGTAGTGCTTCATCGCGCCCCGTTCGCAAAGCTGGCGGAGATACAGATCCGACGTCATGCCCGCGGGCACGTCGAACTCCGGCAGGTGGTAACCCTTGAAACTGAGATCGACATTCGCCATCTCGGCGATGCGAATGGTGTTCATCAGGGCTTCCGGCGTCTCGCCGAAGAGCCGGGCCATCTCGGCCGGGCTCTTCAGATAGAACTGGTCGGACTCCTGCTTCATTCGCTTCGGGTCGTGGATCGTTGTGTTCGTCTGGACACAGATCAGGACGTCCTGCGCGGATGCGTCCTCCTGGTCGTTGTAGTGGACGTCGTTTGTCGCGACGAGGGGCAGACCGAGCTTCTTCGCCAGCGGAATCAGTTCCCGATTCACGTCCAGCTGCTCTTTCAGGCCGTGGTCCTGGAGCTCGATGAAGAAGCGCTCCTTGCCGAAGATCTCGGCAAGGCGGCCGGCGTAGTCATACGCCTTCTCCGGCTGGTGATTAAGGAAGTTGTTCGCGACCGGACCACCGAGGCACGCAGACGTCGCAATGATCCCCTCACGGTGCTCCTGCAGCATCTCCAGGTCAATGCGGGGCCGGTAGTAAAAGCCGTGAAGAGCCGCCTTGCTGGCCAGTTGCATCAGGTTGCGGTAGCCACGCTCATTCTCAGCGAGCAGCAAGAGGTGATAGGACTTGCGTTCCCGCTTTGCCACCGGACCCTCGGCGAGATAGGCCTCCATGCCGATGATCGGGTGCATGCCGGCCTTGGTGGCGGCGTTGTACCAATCCATCGCCGCATACATCACCCCGTGGTCCGTCACGGCCATGTGCTGCATCCCGAGCTGCTGCGAGCGCTCAATGTACTGGTCGATGCGGCCCATGCCGTCGAGCAACGAGTACTGGGTATGCAGGTGAAGATGGGCAAAATCGGTCATGGATACATTCCTCACCGGTCGAGGTCGGCGCGACAAGCGCACCGTGCCTGATGACCGTGTGCTGGCCTGGACATTCTTGTTCTCACTCGGCGGGGACGAATGGAAGAACCCGACATCTCCGCCGGCGGTACGGGGGATATCGGGTTCATTATGCGACAGAGGGCGGCGTCCGTACACCCGGCGGGGATGGATGGGCAGACGCCATAGGACTCGCGTCTACGCTGCCGCGACAGCGCCGTCCTTGAGCACGAGGCGAGCCTGCTCGGCGATCGCCCGTAGCACCTGCCGCATGGTCTCCCGATAGGCTTCCGGAACCTGGGCGTTCTGCAGGAGCCCGAGGACATCGGTCAGCTCCGGCTCGCCCGAAAGCAGGCTGGAGACCTCTCCAGGCAGGAATCCGGCAGCGGCGAGCAGCTCGTCTTGCTGCACGCGCTCGAGCTCCAACGCTTGCGAGAGCTGGTGCACCGCTTCGCGAGTCGGCTTCCGGGCCCCGCTCTCCAGTCGGCTGACATAGGAGTGGTCGAAGCCCGCCCGCTCAGCAAGCTTGCTCTGGGAGACCCGTCGAGCCTCCCGGAATCCCTTCAGCGTCGCCCCGAACATCATCGCTTCCTGCTGCATGGCCATGATCCCCACCTGCTCTCCGGTCTGGGGAGCGCCGCCCCACTCGGCCCCGCTCCGTCTTGCCAGTTGGTCACGTCCGTGACCACCAACACCATGATCATACCTAACGATTGCCAACCTGTCAACACCATGTACGTACAATCCACAAGATCGTCAGAATCCCGTGGAGTAACGACACCAGTCGTACGAAACCTGACAGTGGCTTCGACTTCCGCCACTATATGACAGTTCACTGGCGTATCTCGCCACCGATGGCCGAATCACCGGGCAATGGTAGATGGTCGGATCCCCGGGTTTCTGTCGCGCACAGGGCAATCTCGAGCGTCCTGGAGCCGCTGCTATACTTCCGGCGACAGACCGACGGCGAACCAGTCTCCTCGTTTGCCGTCACTCGCCCTTCCTCATCGGGACACGAACCGTGACCACGCCAGACACCCCTCGAAACCAGGCAGATGCGAGGCAGCGCCCTCGCGAAGCGCCTGCGCGCGGAGATCGCCTCAGCCAAAGCGCTTTTCCATGACGCAAGTGGCCGCTCACCCGTTCTCGCGACGCTCCTCGTCGGGCAGGATCCGGCGGCGCTGGCCTACCGCGCCTCGATCGATCGCACCTTCCGAAAAGTGGAGATCGAGCATCGCGCCATTGAGCGAGACGCGAAGATCGACAACGACGAGCTCATCGCGACGGTCGACCAGCTGAACAGCGATGACACCATCACCGGTGTGCTGGTCCTTATGCCGCTTCCGTCGCACCTCGATCCGCACGTCATCCTCGAGCACCTGTCCCCACTGAAGGACGTTGACGGCATCACCCCGGTCAACGCCGGCCGTCTCCATCTCGGCCTGCCGTCATTGCGTCCAAGCACCCCGGCAGGCGGCATTGAGCTGCTGGATTTCTTTGGGATCGACCTCGACGGAGCGGATGTCACCGTCATCGGAAGAAGCAACGTCGTGGGACGCCCGCTCGCGACCTTGCTGTCACATCGACACGCAACGGTCACGCTCTGCCACACCCACACGAAGGACCTCGCCGAGAAGACGCGGCGCGCGGATATCGTCTGCATTGCTGCCGGGTGTCACGGCGTCCTGACCGGCGACATGATCACACCGGGAACGGTGGTGCTGGACTTCGGGGTCAACGTGAACGAGGACGACAAGATCGTGGGCGACGCCGACGCGGCATCGTTGGAAGGCATCGCCGCGGCCTACACGCCGGTGCCTGGAGGCACGGGACCGGTCACGGCCCTCGTCCTCGCCCGCAATGTGCTCGCGGCTGGTTTTGCGAGCATCGGTGGAACGCTGGACGCGCTGCCCGAGCTGGCGGATGCGCTGAAGGCGGTGCGTCGCGAATATCCGGGGACGCATATCACCACCTGAATCGCCGACTTGACCTCATGTGGGATCGGCGGTACACTAACTGCCGGTCGATGGGGTGTCGTCTAACGGTAGGACACCTGACTCTGGATCAGGCAGTTGGGGTTCGAATCCCTGCACCCCAGCCATCGAGCGAAGCGCCCGGACGAATCAACGTCCGGGCGCTTCTGCGTTACCATCCCGTCCCCCGTGGAACGAAATCAACCGACGGTCATTGGCTCGCGATGCAGAGCCTTCTCCGCCTGCACGATGACAGGGATTGTCTGGAGCACGCGGTCGGGGCTGAGCGACATCGAGTCGATCCCTTCCTCCACGAGGAAAGCCGCAAACTCCGGATAGTTCGACGGCGCCTCCCCGCAGATACCGACCGACGCACCGACGCGGTGCGCGGCGGGGATCAGCATAGCGATCATCCGCTTCACCGCCTCGTCGCGCTCGTCGAACAACGCCGCAAGCTCACCGGCGTCGCGATCCAACCCTAGCGTGAGTTGCGTCAGGTCGTTGCTGCCGATCGAGAAGCCATCGAAGCGACGTCCAAATTCCTCGGCGAGGATCACATTGGACGGGATCTCCGCCATCACATAGGTCCTCAGACTCTTCAGGCCGCGCTCCAGCCCCTGCTCCGCCATCACCGCCAACACCTTGTCAGCCTCGGCCACCGTTCGGCAGAACGGGATCATCACCGCGACGTTATCGAAGCCCATTTCCTCCCGGACCCTGCGAATCGCCGCGCACTCGAGCGCGAAGCCCTCCCGGTAACGCTCGTCGTAGTAGCGGGACGCGCCACGGAACCCGAGCATCGGATTCTCCTCCGTCGGCTCGAACGCCGCGCCACCGACCAGACCCGCGTACTCGTTCGTCTTGAAGTCGCTCATGCGGACGATGACAGGATTCGGATAATGGGGTGCCGCAATGCGTCCGATGCCAAGCGCGAGGCGGTCAATAAAGTAGGCCGTCTTGTCCTCGTACCCGCGTGTCATCTCGTCGATCATCGCCCGGTCGCGCTCATCGGCGACCCGTTCCGGATGGACGAGCGCCATGGGGTGGATACGGATACTGTTGCTGATGATGAACTCCATGCGCGCCAGACCGACGCCGCTGGTGGGTAGCTGCCACCACTGGTAGGCGGTCCCCGGGTTCGCGACGTTCACCATGACTTTGGTGTGCGGTTTTACAACCCGTTCCAGATCCGCCTCGTCCACTTCGAACGGGACCACTCCGTCCAGGACGTCTCCCCGGTCGCCCGCGCTGCATGACAGCGTGATCATTTCTCCGTCCGGGACGACCCGCGTGGCGTTACCCGTCCCGACGATGGCGGGGACGCCAAGTTCGCGGCTGACAATCGCCGAGTGGCTCGTTCGCCCGCCGTGGTCCGTGACAATGCCAGACGCCCGCTTCATGATCGGCACCCAGTCGGGATCCGTCTGTTCGGTGACCAGGATTGAACCCGGCTCAAACCGGTCGATCTCCGCGACACTGCGAATCACCTGCGCCTTGCCGGACGCGATCGCCGAACCGATGGCGATGCCCTGCGCGAGAACCGGACCGATGCCGGTCAGGCGGTAGGATCGCATGGACGTTGACCGGCGCCTGGACGCGACAGTCTCGGGGCGCGCCTGAACGATATACAGATCGCCGGTCTGTCCATCCCTCGCCCACTCGATATCCATCTCCCGGCCATAGTGATCTTCGATCACCTTCGCCCACCGGGCCAACCGCAGTGCTTCGTCGTCAGAGAGAACGAACGAGGTCTGCTCCTCTTCGGTCGTCACGGCAGTGCAGGTCGGGTCGGGTGACCCTGCCGGGGCATAGACCAGCTTGCTTTCCTTGGCGCCGAGTTGCTTGTGGATGATTGGACGCAGCGATGGACGGTCGAGGAACGGAGCATAGACGTCGATCTGGTCCGGGGTGACGACTCCCTTCACCACCGACTCGCCGAGGCCCCAGGCGCCGCTGATGATCGTGACGTCCGGATAGCCCGATTCCGTATCGAGCGTGAACATCACGCCCGCGGCGCCAACGTCTGATCGCACCATCTTCTGTACGCCGACGGAGAGCGCGATCTGCATGTGATCGAAACCGTTCGCGTCACGGTACGTGATGGCGCGGTCGTTGAACATGGAGGCGAAGCAGCGACGGCACGCGTCGAGCACAGCGTCTTCACCGCGGACATTCAGGTAGCTCTCGTGCTGTCCGGCGAAGCTGGCGGTCGGCAGGTCCTCCGCCGTGGCGCTGCTCCGCACCGCGACGTCCGTTGCATCGACGCCATACGACCTCGAGAGACGGAGATAGGCGTCCCGGATCGCGGCGTCGAGCTCGGCGGGAAGCGAACCGCCTTCGATCAACTGCCGGATGCGCGATCCCGCCTCATGGAGCGTGATGCTGCCGGCATGGTAGTCGTCCAGCAACCGGCGGATATCGCCCTCAATGTTGTTGTGCGCGACAAACGCGCGATACGCGTCGGCGGTTGTTGCGAACCCATCCGGTACGCGCACACCCATCGGTTGCAGCGCGCGGATCATCTCGCCCAGCGACGCGTTCTTGCCGCCCACTCGCGGAACATCCTCGATGCCAAGATCGGAAAACGTGACGACGTATCTCGGGGAATCCATGACGCCATCCTTTCGGGACCGGATTGAGCCACGCGCATTCCGGAAGCCCTTTGATTCAGGATGGAGAGCGCCGTATCACAGATGCGACCGTTTCCGGCCCACCAGCGTCACAGTCCCATACCAATCGGGAAGCAAAAAGAGACCTGCCAAACGACTCGATCCCTTCCGGGCGTCGATGCGTCGATCAGCAGGTCTCCTATACGCTCAAGGGATATGTCGCGCCTACTTCTCCGCGACCACGACGCCGATCAACTGCAGGCCGTCGTCCTCAATAATGGAAGCCGCTTGCTGCAAATCTCCCCGATCCGACTTACCTTCGCGCGCGACGAGCACCACACCATCCGCGATGGCTGCCACGCTGAGTGCGTCGCTATGCGCCAACATGCCGGGGGTGTCGATCAGGACGACATCCGCTTCGGCGCGGGCACCTTGCAGGAGCGATGCGAATCGCGCCGAGCCGATCAGCTCCGACGGGTTCTCGGCGCCCTCCCCGGCCGTGAGGACGCGAAGGTTGGGCACAGTGGTCGCTACCGGCAGGGCAGTCTCGTCACCCGCCAGGAGCGAGGACAGTCCAGCGGTGTTCTGCAGATCAAATAGCGAGTGCTGACGTGGGTCGCGGAGATCGGTGTCGACGATGAGGGTGCGGATGCCGGATTGCGCCATCAACACCCCGAGGTTCCCGACGACGTCGCTCACCGGAGCTTCACCCCGCGCGCTCGTGAAGACGAGGGCAGCACGGCCCGCTCGCGCAACCTGCCCGGCGAGATGCGCGCGCGCCATGCGCACCGCTTCGGTTGTGGCGGAATCGGGCCGCTCAACGGCGGCCAGCCCCGGCCCATTCCCTGACGGCACGCTGGCGAGCACCCGTGTGCCAAGGAGCTCTTCCACATCATCGCCACGCCGGAGGCCCGTGTCCATGAACTCCAGGACAGCGACCAGGCCGAGACCGATCAGGCCGCCAAGGAACGCACCAAGGATGCCGATCAGCAATGGGCGCGGCGAATCGGGCTCCTCAGCCACCACCGCCTCGTCAGCGACCGCCACCGGTGTCGTCGAGGTCACCAGTTGCTCATTAATGGTGCGGATCGAGGAATCAAGGTCGGCGACCGTCTGTGCCACCCGCAGCCGCTCGGACTGGAGGGCGTTGAGCTGCGACTGGATCTCGGTGTTGTCGGCGTTGGCGTCGGTGTCCAGCTCGGCGATCTGTGCGTCGATCTCGTCCAGTCGCGCTGTCAGCGTGTCCGATTGCGCCTGCAGCTCCGACAACGTCTGCTCGAGCTGGCCCACCGTGAGGGTCGCGACCTGGCTCTCGAAGTTCCGGGCCGTCGCATTCGCGATGTCCGCGGCACGCTGGGCAGAATCGTCCTTGGCGGTGATCTCGATGATCTGCGTGTTCATCACCACCGACGTCTCGATCCGCTGGGCGAGCTCCCGTCGGTCATCGTCAAGGCCAAGCTCCAGGATGACACGATCAAGCACCGGTCCCGACTCTACCAGCGTACGGTAGGTCTCGGCACGGCTTCCGCCGTCGATCAGCGTGCTCGACAGCGGCGTCGTGACGAGCAGCGAGGTCGTCGCCGAATACGAGGGTGTCTGGAGGCTGGCAAGGCCGAAACCAGCGACGCCGCCCAGCACGACGAGCAGGACGATCGTCCAACCCCACCGCAACAGCGCGCGGATTACCTGCCTGAGATCGATCTCCACGAATGCTCCTCATTGTTGCGGCTGTGTCTTCGGGTGCCGCGCCCACCGGCCCCGTCAGGGCCAATCCATCGGTGTCAGGTCCGGGCCCTCGGCCCGATTCGCCCCGGCTATCCTACCATCGGCGGGGCATGCCAGTTTCACGCCGTCTCCGTTGCGGAAGTGCTGCCCTCAACGACCGTCCCGGCTTCCAGATGCACGACCGGGAGCCGGTCGAGCGCCGGGTGATCGAGCGCCTCCTCCCCTGCCGACGTCACCAGGATCTGGCACTGCTCAGCAGAGATGGCATCGAGCAAGAGACCACGATGCACATCGTCCAGCTCGGAGAGCACGTCGTCCAGGAGAATCACAGGCCGGTCGCCCGTCTGGCGAAGGATCAGGTCGGCCTCGGACAGTTTCAGCGCGATGACGCCGAGACGCTGCTGGCCCCGAGACCCATACGCATGCATGGAGCGACCGTCGAGGGTGAGCTCAAAGTCGTCACGCTGCGGCCCGAGCACGGTGGTGCCCCGCCGGAACTCTTCAGATCGCGCCTCGGCGAGCTGACGGAGGAAGAGCTCCTGGACGCGCTGCTCGACGCCTGCCGGGTCGGCCATCTCGTCTTCATCCCACTGGGGAAGTTCGAGACGCGGAAGATAGTCGAGCCCGATCTGCCGGTTCGAAATCAGGTCGTGCGACCGCTCCCCGACGAGCCGAGACAGGTCACGCAGGGCTAGCGCGCGCGAGGCGACAATCTTGGCGCCCGCCGAAATCAGCTCCTCGTCCCAGAACGAAAGCTGGGCGACAGCGGACTGCGAGCGAGGGTCGACCCGGTCTCGAGAGAACTGCCGCAGCAATCCGTTTCGCTGGGAGAGCACCTTTCCGTATTGGGACAGCGCCCGCAGGTAGGTACGGTCGATCTGCGAGATGAGGATGTCCATCTGCCGCCGACGCTCGGCCGGCGGACCGGTCACCAGCTGGACGTCCTCGGGCGAGAAGAGCACCACGCGGAGGACACCGACCATGTCGTGTGCGCGCACGCCGCGACCGTCGATGCGAAATTTCTTCCGCGCCATCCGGGTCGTGCCTTCCGGCAATTCGATGGAAATCTCGAGGTGGCGCGTGCGTTCGGGAGTCTGGACATTCGCGCCCATTCGCGCATACGGCGAGATGCCGTAGTCCTCACCGCTTCCCCACCGCACCACCTCGCGTTCCGAGGACGTACGCGGCGAGCGCGTGGTCGCCAACATGACAAGTGCCTCCAGAAGGCTCGTCTTGCCGCTCGCATTGAGACCGACAACCCGGAGACCTGCTGCAGGCACTGCCACGTCGAGATGGTGATAGCTACGAAATTCGTCGAGCGCCAGGCGGGTTACGTACATGGAAGAGCGATCACCGATCGGACCACTACCCGCCGATAACCATCGGCATGATCACGTGCGTGCAATCATCATTGCCCGAGCCGCGCATGATACCCGCCGCGTTCGCCCCGTTGAGGCCGAGCATGACTTGCCCGGTGCGCAGGACCGAGAGTACGTCAGTCAGGTAATGGCTGTTAAAGGCAACGCGAATCTCGTTGCCCGTGACGCTGGCGTCGACGAAGCTCTGGCTGTTGCCGCGGTCGGCGGCATTCGCCGACACCTCGACGTTGCCCGGCGCGAGGTCGTCCTCGCCAGGCTGCACGGTCAGGAACACCACGTCGTTGTTCTCGCGCGCGAAGTAGCTGGCGCGGCGAACCGCCTGCAGCAGCGACTCTCGGCCGATATCGACCCGCGTCGCGAGATCCTTCGGCACGATCTGCTTCACGTCCGGGAACGTGCCGTCGATCAGGCGTGAGACCCACTCGGTATCACCGACACGGGCGAGTACCTGGCTCCGGTTCGGCGTCACGGCCACCCGGATGGCACCGTCGGCGTCACCGATGATGCGTGCCAGCTCGCGGTATGACCGTGCGGGAATGATGAGATCCTGCCGCTCGGGAACCGGCTGCTCGAGCGTGTGCTCGACGATCGCCATTCGGAATCCGTCAGCCGCGGCAAGCGACATCTTGTCGCCATCGAGTCGGGTCATGACGCCGGCCAGCACAGGACGGCTCTCGTCCGAGGCGGCCGAGAACTCCACCAGGCCGATCGACTCGCGCAGCAGTTGCGCGTCGATGTCCACATGGAAGCCTTCATCGGACACGGACGGGATGACCGGGAAGTCCTCGGCGTCGATACCGTTGATGCTTGCCTTGTCCCGTCCGGACTGAACCGTCAGCGACAGCCGAACATCGTCGGTTGTAAGGGTCACGGTACCCGCAGGAAGCGTGTTGACGAACTCGCCGAGCAAGCGCGCGTCGATCGTGATGCGGCCCTCTTCCTCGATGTCAGCATCGATCCAGGTGGTCACACCGATCTCGAGGTTGGTCGCCGCGATGCGGAGCCGCCCATTGTCGGTGGAGAGCAGCACGTTGCTCAACACGGGCAGCGCGGTGCGCGTCGCAACCGCACGCCCGACGCGGCTCAAGGCGCGTTGCAGTTGTTCCTGAAGGCATGAAACCCTCACGGGTCCACCTCACTTGTTCTAAAAGCGAATAGAAGGCGACCGGAAGTATAGCAAAGGGCTTTTGGCTCCCGCCCCACCGGCGATCCCCGCGTCCGGCGCAGTAGCCCGACCGTGGCTCTCTATTCTCGCATGATTCCGGTGCCGACGCAGTGAACGGCCACCCCTTGACACACTGGAACATGCGTTCTACAATGAGTTCAGAACAAACGTTCTACGAACCGGACGCCATCATAGAGAACGAGGATCACACCATGGCGAACTCTACGTTTGATCCCGGACAGCATCTGACCAAGATCAAGGGCCAGGACTACCTTGAAGTGAAGTGGCGCATCGCGTGGCTCCGTGCCGAGCATCCGGATGCGATCCTGACGACCGAGCTGCACTCCCATGAGAACGGCCGCGCGATCTTCAGCGCCCACGTGCAGGTGCCGGAGAGTGGTTCCGCGACCGGCTGGGGCAGCGAGACGGTCGATTCGTTCGAGAACTACATCGAGAAGGCCGAGACGAAGGCGATCGGCCGCGCGCTCGCCGCAGTCGGGTACGGCACCCAGTTCTGCGACGACTTCAACGACACCGGCGCCATTGCCGACGCACCGGTCGCGATCAGCCGCGGCGGTGGCCAGCAGGTAGCGAGCGACTCGCTCGCGACAAGCGCCCAGAAGAGCATGATCCAGTACAAGGCTCGTCAGGCGCAGTTCGAGCCTGAGCAGCTCGTCCGGTTCATCCGCGATGAGACCGGCAAGGAGTTCAATGAGCTCACCAAGCGCGAAGCGTCGCGAGTGATCGATGCCCTCGGTGAGCGGCCGGCGCCGCAGCCGATGCGCCAGGCATCCTGATCTGGGCACCGACGGAGGAAACCAGCATGAAATCGACCCAGCCCACCCCGTTCCGCCAGCTTCCAGAGGAGGAAACGCTCCGACGGCTCGAGCAGCGTCTCAACGACGGCTACGAGATGATTGAGGAGCGCCGCGCGGCCGGCCTGGACGTGACCAAACTCGAGGACTTCTGGATCGAGCTCCTCCACGAGTACGAGGCACGCTGCAACGACGAACCCATCGCCGCCTAGTCCATCCATCCAACCCCACCAGGCGCAGGAAGGGCGACCGGAATGATCCGGTCGCCCTTCCTGTTGCGTTCAATTCGATCGCGAGACCGCGCGAACTAGGCCTCGCTGATGGTGACCTTGTTCAACGAGACCGGCTCGGCCGGCGAAGAGACCTCACCGCTCGGGCCGCGGTTGACCGGCGTGTTCGAGATCGACTCGACGACGTCCAGTCCGCTCGTGACCTTGCCGAAAATGGTGTAGTTCTTTGGCAGGCGCCCCCGGAGGTCCTCAAGCACGATGAAGAACTGGCTGCCGTTGGTGTTCGGGCCGGCGTTCGCCATCGCAAGAACGCCCTTCTCGTAATCCTTGCGGATCGCCTCATCCTTGAAGCGGTAGCCCGGGCCACCGGTGCCGGTGCCCGTCGGGTCGCCGCCCTGGATCACGAAGCCCTTGACGATGCGGTGGAACGGGGTGCCGTCGTAGAAGCCTTCCTTCGCCAGCGAGACGAAGTTGTTGACGGTGACCGGGGCGTCCTCAGGGTAGAACTCCACCTCGATCGTGCCGTGGCTGGTCTCGAGGGTGCCGGTGTATGTCTTCCCGTCCTCGAGCTGGTTTTCGAACGGCTGCGACCACTGCTTGGCCATGAATTGTCCTTTCGGTATCCCGGGAGTGCGTCATCGCGCTCCCGCGATCAGTTGTCCGGTGACGCCGAAGCCTCACCCGCGAGGCCCAACGCGTCCGCGTCGGCCGCCATCGCGTCAATGATAAAGGCAATGTGCTCGTCGAGATCAACGCCGAGCTCCTCTGCCCCTTCGATCAGCTCCGCACGATTCACGCCGGCGGCGAAGGCCTTGTCCTTGAACTTCTTCTTCACCGAGGAGACCTTCACATCCCGGATGGCCTTAGACGGGCGCACCAACGTGACGGCGGAGATGAACCCGGTTAGCTCATCGACGGCGAACAGCGTCTTGTCCAATTGCGTCGTGCGCGGGTAGCGCTCGTCGAACCCGTGGGCCAGCAACGCGTCGGCGATCCAATCGGGATACCCCGCGTCGCGCAACGCCTGTGAGCCGACGATCGTGTGCTCCTCCCGGGTCGGATAGCGCTCGTAGTCGAAGTCGTGCAGCAGCCCGACCATGGCCCATGCCTCTTCCGGCTCGCCAAATTTCCGGGCATAGGCCCGCATCGCCGTCTCTACGCCCAGGCAATGGCGGCGCAAACTCTCGCTCTGGACCCACTCCGTGAGCAGGTTCCAGGCGTCCTCGCGCGTCTTTCCGTTCAGGTCCGGGTACTCGTGTCCCATACGGCTATCTTTCCCTTTTGCACTAGACGATCAGCATGGCGTCGCCGAAGGAGAAGAACCGGTATCGCTCCCGGATCGCCTCCTCGTATGCCGCGAGCACATGCTCCCGGCCGGCCAATGCACTGATCATGAGCAAGAGGGTCGACTTTGGCAAATGGAAGTTCGTCAGCAGCACGTCCACCATCTGCCACTCGTACCCCGGCGTGATGTAGATGCTGGTGAACGCATCGAACGGGCCAGGCCGGCCCGACGCCACGCGCTGACCCAATGACTCGAGCGTGCGGGCCGAGGTCGTGCCAACCGCCACAACCCGTCCACCCCGCTCCTTCGTCTGGACGATCTTGTCCCACGTCTCCTGCGGCACCGAGCACCACTCGCTGTGGATATCGTGGTCCTCGGCGTACTCGACCGAGACCGGCCGGAAGGTGTCGAGCCCGACGTGGAGCGTGACCTCCGCCGTGTCGATGCCACGCTCGCCAAGCCGCTCGAAAACTTCGGGCGTGAAGTGGAGTCCCGCGGTGGGAGCGGCGGCCGACCCATTGCTCTCGGCATATACCGTCTGGTACCGCTCCTCGTCGTCGAGCTGGTGCGTGATATACGGCGGAAGAGGAACGTGGCCATACCCTTCGAGATGGGCGTTGAGCGCATCGCCAATCTCGACCACCACCTGGCCCTCCCCCACCTTCTCTCGCAAAACGATCTGCGCATCTGGTGCATCCGAACCGTCACGCGGCGGGATGGTGATGGTTTCGCCCACGCGGAGCCGTCGCACCGGCTTGGCGAGGGCTCGCCAAAGCCCGGACCCTTCCGGTCGCAGGATCAGGATCTCGACGTGGCCGCCCGTCTCACGATGCCCCAGCAATCGCGCCGGGATAACACGGCTGTTGTTGACGACCAGCAGGTCGCCCGGGTTCAGCAGCGAAGGCAGGTCCCGGAACATCCGGTGTTCGACCGCGCCGGATTCCCGATCGAGCACCATCAGGCGACTGCCGGAGCGGTCCAGCAGTGGTTCCTGGGCGATCAACTCGTGCGGAAGCGCGTAGTCGTAGTCGTCGATGCGGTGCCTGTGTTGCGGGGATGACGTCACTCGGGATCCTGGAACAGTGCCTGCTGCCCGGCGCGCGCGGCGCCCGACGCGGCGTAGTCGTAGCCAAGGTGCTCATAGGCGCGACGGGTCGCGATGCGCCCTCGTGGCGTGCGTTGGAGGAAGCCGAGCTGAATCAGGTATGGCTCGTAGACGTCCATGATGGTGTCCGTCTCCTCGCTCGTGGCTGCCGCGAGGGTGTCGATGCCAACCGGACCGCCGTCGAACTTGGTGATCACCGCATCGAGAATGCGCCGGTCGGTGTCGTCCAGCCCCAGCTCGTCAATGTCGAGCAGGTCGAGCGCGTGATGGGCGATCCGCTCAGAGACAACGCCAGCGCCCTTCACCTGGGCGACGTCGCGCACGCGCCGAAGCAGCCGGTTGCGATACGCGGCGTGCCGCGTGCCCGACCGGCCAGCGCGCGAGCGCCTTCCGGCTCAAGCGTCAGGTTCAGGATCGAGGACGAG
>CAVUJM010000001.1:0-268926 GCA_963741795.1 uncultured Chloroflexia bacterium | reverse complement strand
GCCCCGGTGCGAGGTACCCCGGCATCGTCTCCTTCATGATCCCGTAAGTCTCGGTCGGGCCGATGTAGATCAGGGTGACGCCGTAGCGGTCGAGGAGCTCCGGCTCGGGCGGTATGCCGTCGTAGAGGGCGATGGTGTCGTTCACGCGCTGCTCCCGCTCCTGTTGCCAGCCCGGCTCGCCCAGATGCCACTGATCCTCGTGTCCGGCCCAGCCGATGATCGTTGGTACCCCGCTCCCACTGGAGACCCGCCCGATCTCGTTGTGCCACTCGCCGCCGCCGGCGGTCAGGATGACATCGTCCTCGCCGGCGTTCTCCAGGAGCCACTGGATAGCGGCGTATTCGCCGGAATAGAGACCACCCGCATCGTGCTCCAGATAGGCGAGGCCGTCGACGCCATCCCACTCACGTTCCGGCGCGCGCCAGTCGAGCCACTGCTTCCCGCCCACGACCGGGTAGACCGCCCCGGCCAGCATGACGGCCGTCAGTCCTACAGGCAGGACAAAGCTGACGACGCTAGGGTGCAGCGATCGCCAGATGGTGACGACGGCGAGCGCCGTGGCGACCGCCATGAGGAGCCAGACCTGGTAGGAAACCTTGAAAACCGTGTTCATGCGGGTGCCGTAGATATCGCTGAGATAGAAGAACTCCGGCACCAGCGTCAGGATGAGTGCAAGCGAGTAGAGGACGAGCGAGACATTCGCCGGGGTGAGGCGAGCGTCGCGTTGGAGCAACAGCCACGTCATGATGACCGGCAGGCCGCAGATGACCAATAAAGGGACTGGGACAATGATCGCTCCGAAGAAGCAGAGGAGCGCGGTGACAACGGCGAAGTTGCGCGACATCGGGTCCGGCTCCCATGTCGTATTGCGAGACTCGGCCAAGGCGAGGAGCACGTCGTCGCGGCGTCGCCGGGTCTCCGTGAGGATAAGGGCGATGAGGACGAGATACATGAAGCCGAAGATGGAGAAGAACTCTTGCGGAGAGGTGCGCTCGCCAGTGTAGGTCGCGACGGAGCCAAGGATGCCGCCGAGGAGCGGGACGCCAGAGATCCACTCGGCGAACTCCGAACCGGAGGATGCGGCGGGCGCCTGGAAGTGCAGATAGAAGGGAAGCCAGGCGACCAGCGCAGTGCAGGCGGTCACCACGGTGGCAACAATGCGATCGCGTGCCGATGCGCCGACAGTGCCCAGACCAAGCGCGAGGAGCGCGATGACGAGGTAGGTCGGGAAATCCCATGAGTTCATGGCGTAGAGGGCACCAATGAGTCCGCCGCCCAGCGCGAAGCGGAACCAGTCGCGCTGGAGCAGCGACTGTCCCTCGTGCAGGCGGCCCAATGTGAGGAACATCCACGCCAAGGCAAGGGCAAGGATGGTGAAGGGCAGCGCCATGACGTGCGGGTGGAGATCGCCCAGGATGAAGCTAAAGGCTGGGAACTCGGTGATCGGGTTCGTGTTGCTATTCGGGTCATCGATGATCACGCGGGAGGACAACCACGCGATGCCATTGAAAAAGCCGACGCGATCTATGGCGTCCATGTTCCACTGGACATCGGGATTGGCGAGAACCTTCACCACCGCCCACGGGGTGCCGAGGATGAGCAGAAAGATGCTGCCGGTGCTAGCGCCGATGATCGCAATGCGATCAGGGTGGAAGCGGCCGAGCACACCCGAGACAAGCCCGGCGACCGCAACGAAAGTCATCGAAAAGGTGCTGATCAGGGCGAGGTTGAAGACTTCGGCCGGCGTGGCGCCGATCATGGTGCCGATGCCGCCCCAGATGGCGTAGCCGAGGTAGTAGTAGTTGACGGGTTCGCCGGCGAGCCATGCGTCCTGGGGTGGCATGCTGTCTGATGCCATAACGGAGGAGAGCATCATCAGATCGGATGGCTTCTCCTGCCAATTGGCATCGGGGCCAAAACCACGGAAGGCAAGGAAGGCCGCAAAGACGAGGAGATGCCCGACCTCGGCGGCGGCCAGGTGGCGCGCCGTCTCTCGTGTGAAGAGATGCTGACGGACAACGTACAACCATCCGAAGGCGGAGAGGACGATAGCGGAGACCCAGAGAGTAACCGCGGTGTAGGGGATGGCGCCGTCGGTGATGCCGGAGAGGAACCAGACTGGCCAGACAAAGGCAAGGGCGGCGACGGGGCGGGCGACTCCCATGCCGCTTCCAAAAACGGATCGGAAGAGAATGAGGGCGATCGGGAGAAGACCGACAGTGACGGCCAAGGTGGCGATATACCAGTGAAGCGTGACATCGAACCAATCCACAGGCATGTCCTGGACGACCCGGATAAGCCATTGCCGGGCCGCGAGATCCGCGCTGGAGCGCCGGGTTCAGCAAGATCGAGGCGGTTGGTCTATGCTACGGCGCAAGGCCAGAAGTATAGCTCCGAGGGACGGACCTACCATCCCCACGAAAACTCAAGGCTGGTATCACCGTCGTAGGTGTTCTCGCGGTTCTGGTTCTCAATGAAGCTCCTCCGTAGGCGCCGACATAAGGTGGAGTGTAGAGGGGCGCCGGCGATTGTTGCGCACCGCAGACCCGCCAGGCGTGACACACGTGCGAGACCATGGTTTCGAGCTGAGGGAGTAATGGAGGCGATCCTCGTCGGAAGGACGAGAGGGCAGCGTCAGCGGAGAGGCGTCGATGGAGCACATTCGGGATACGTCCAGAGCCACTCAGAAGCAGCTTCAACCAACGGATCCCGCGCCGTCGCATATCCCTCCCACTGAATACCGACGGGAACGTCTGGTTCAATCCCACCGATGTGAGTTCCACCATTGCGATCAACATAGGTGCTTTCCGCCAGACCGAGTCGTGATCCGTCGAACAGGGAATATCCGTTATTGCCGATGGTGGCACCCGCCGACAGTTCGCCGAAAAGTCGGGTATCCGAGCGACCGATAAACGCAACCGCGGTCACCTCCGCTGCACTTGCGGTCCCGGGACCGATCAGGACCGGCACGGGAGAGTGAGGAAGGCGTGTCCCTGAACGCTCATCGACTTCGGGAGTGGCGGTGACTTCCATCCCGTTCGAATAGATGCGTCCATCTCTCATTTCGATCTGTTCGACCACCACGCCGTCGCGTCGCTCGAAGGAGAGGAGCTCACCGTCGCCAAGTATGGGCCCAACACCCATCACCATTGGTCCATACGAACCACCGCCATTGCGTCGGAGATCAATAATCCAGCCGCAGATACTTGGAGTGGAGATGCGAGCGATACCTGCGTCTGTGTCTTCCATGTACGTTTCTTCATCTGCTCCAACGGTGCCCTACAGCGCCGGCGCCAACATATCGCAGAGCTTTGCGAGTGGCATGCATTCCGCGCTCGGAGCGATCCAGGCGTCCGCAGCGGCGATGGTGGCTGCGGCTGACCAGGCCGTACGCGCCAAATCCCGGATTGCGTCACCTTCGAAGCTGGCGCAATATTAGGCTGGCATGATCGGCGGCGGTTACGTGGGACGCCTTGAAGAGTACGTCTCAGATGCAGCTCGAGCAGTCCGCGCGCTTGTTGCCTCCCCATCTGTCGTTGGATTGGCGGCTGCCGCACGGGGCTGATTCATGCCAACCGCGCTGTACGGTGTACCAGCGGCGTTGCATGCGGCGACGTACACCTACACAACCACAATCCTAACGATCCCGCCCGATGAGTGGGTTCGCACGGCCCGCGATGCAGAACTGGGCGGCAACTTCGCCAGAGCACGGTCACATCCAACGGCGTCCACGCGCTACTTGACACCTCCACATTGATGCAGGTGACCATACCCTGCTGGGGATTTGCGGTCGCAATTACGTATGACTCCGAGCGTATAAATACGTGATTCTGCGGATGCCGGCGATTGGAGACTCCGCCAGACTTATGTGGACCGCCCAGGGTCAGGTCGGTCTACGTAGAATCGGGAACGTGAGGGACTTCCATGCATCAGGAGCTCCAATTGGTTCATCACCTTCGATGTGCGCACTGTCAGAAATCCACCGGTGTCCCTGAGGAGGCCGTGCATTCGTTTGGACACATGATGTTTGCGCTGCCGTTCGCGTGGGACGTACGCTTGGTGGGTAGAAACCGTGAAGGCGCACAGATTCTCGAGATCTTCTGTCCAGACCACGCCCTGAACGCTCAGCAAGTGAACCGTGTGGAACTTCACAGGGTACGCAGGAGAACGGCCCCGCCGTTCGCACAAACGGTCTCCACGATGACGGGCGTGGAGCGTCATGTTCCAAACGTGTCGGACCACCGGAATGGCTCCCGTGTCTTGGGTCGATAGTGACGCCACCCTGAACGTGTCTATGATAGAAGTCACCATGGATCAATCGGAGTACTGCTACGTGCTCTTAATGGCGAACCCGAAAGATGAATACCAGCTCTGCACAATTGACGGGAAGCGATCGATCCGTGTTCCCGAATGTAGCCGCATGAAAGATGAGCGCGCCTGCGTGATCGCTCGCCTGGGCACTGAGGGCTGGGAAGCGTTTGCCGAAGGTCAAACATACGACCTGTGGTTCAAGCGACGCAAGCGATGATTAGGCACCGCGTCGCTACAACGGACGGCAGTATGCACCGGAGCCATCCTCGAATCGTCCCTACCAATGCCGAACGGGGCAGAGAGTATGCGAACAAGTAGGACCTCGGCAACACTGTGCGCCAGTACACCTGACGGCTGAAAACGCCGCCGCATGCATACCGCGCTCCGCCGACACGTTGAAGCATAACTTCATCACTTTGCCGAACTAGCATCGTGTTTTGGCGAAAATCTGTGCTACGATCAGGGCAACCCTTCGGTGCGGACAACACATGCCTCGGCACAAGAGTCAAGGAGTGGGAGTATGAAATTCTCCGTCCAATCAGTGTTTGTATTGCTCCGTGTCCTCGTCCCCGCGACCTTGGTTGCTCTTCTCATCATGTCCAGCTTGGCGGCGCTTCCGGCTCAGGCCCAGGATGTGCCATACCCCATTGGGGCCATCATAACGGACGTCACCGCGGAAAGCTCATGCGTGATTGAGACCGAGGAAACTGTTGACGGCATCACGTCGGTCTGGAAGGACCCGTGTCCCGCCGGTTCGGTTCTCCGGACGACGCCACTGTTCGCGAAGGACGATGTCATGAGGGCAGCCGGGGTGTTCGTACCTTTCACCGGCGATGTTGCTACGGACATGGCCGCGGTCGAGGCCACGAAATTGTCCCTGATGCCGCAATCCGGAGGCAATGTCTCGATTGCGGCCTGCACTGTCCGCGGTGGCACGCGAAGCCTGAGCTTCAACGCCAGCGGCGTGAGAGTCTATGCCCAAGTGCAATACTGGCAGGATTCCGACTGCAGTTCCGGTCTCGGCAGCAATGCGGCTTGGTTGAGCGCCAATAACGACGTCTACTGGGCGAACTCGACCTACTACGGAACCAACCCGGCGACGACCCGCCACCACAACTGCGCTCACCTGACGACCAGCAAGACCTGGTCGAGCATGGTGCTGAACGCGCCATTGGGCTACCTGTATGTTGAGGAGGTGCGGGACGTGAGCTACAACTACTGCCAGTTTGCGCTCAGTACCTCCTACACGGGTTCCGTTTACGTCTAGGCGTGAGGATGGTTCGCACCGAGGGGCGCACCGGCGTGGACGAATCGCTCGAAGCACAGATTGGAGGATAGTTTGACCAAGATCATCATCATGATGACGCTCCTCACCTCAACCCTGGCCGTCGGTGCGGCGGCACAGACACCAACTGCTATGCCCACTGAGCCCACCGTGACCTGGCAGGAGCTCCAGGCATATGTTGGGGCACCCGCGGCGGCGTCCCCAACCGCCGATCAAGTGCAGCTCCTGGTGGAAACCTGGGACAACATGATCGCGTTGAACAACGCCGATGGCGTGATCGCCGTGTCAACTCGCCGCTTCCAGGAGGCGAGCTTTGGGACCACCGACGGCTTGCGCGCGGCGTTCTCTTCACCGGTCCCGGAGTTTGTCCCGGACCGCAGCGGGGACATCACGGTCCGGGACGCACGACAGGTCGACGAGGCAACGCTCTCGGCGTTTGTGCACCTCTCGGGCTATGAGGATTCCGATCGCGACCCGGGACGCGTCTATTTCGGGATCTTCAAGCGGGACGGCAGCGTGTGGAAGATTGACTATTTCCGACCCGACCTGTATGTGGTGGAGGAATCGGCGCCCTCAATCATCATCACCAGAATGACGGCAGCGGAGTTTGAGCGCGACGGCCTCCCCGAGCGGCCGGCGTCGTGGCCGGATGCGTCCTCGGACTGATGGTTCTCGGATGGCTGCTGCGGGCAGACGACGCCCACATCCGCAATCGCCTCGTCTTGGTAATCCTCTCAGGACTCGTGCTGGCGGTGAATGGTGCGTTTCTCATCGGTGTGCTGACACATGGCACGTGGGAATTCTAGACGAGCGAATCGATGGCGCGCCGATGACGCTGTCGGGGTCTGGGTCTAGACGGTGTCCCCAGGTACATGCTTCCGTGCTCTCCTCATATGCTCTTCCCACATCCTCTGGTGCTCATCCATCCGGCGGTCATACTCCTCACTCGGCTCAAGCGATGATGAGCGGTCCCGCATCTGCCTGATGGCCTCGGCCAGTGCCTCATCGAGAGTGGAGCGTCGGACCTTGACCCGGAGCGATTCGTCCTGCAGATCGAGCTCATCGTCTCCCTTGGCGAGGCCATGCAGCCGCCAGAAGATAACCTGGTGCCACCCGCCCGGATGCTTGCGGGGGCCGGATTTCATTTGCTGCATGGTCCAGGCCCAGCGCTGGAGATCCGGGGGGAGGCCTGGTAGCTCGCGTCCTTCCATGTTTCCTCCTGTTCAAATGAGCGCTTGACTGAAAGTGATCCCGCTGTCTCCCATCAGGGTACCAACCTTGTTTCCAGTATGACCTGAAGCCCTCCCAGGTCACCCACCGTATGGTCTGGTACAGGCGTGGCGGGGTACTGCTTGCCGGAGCGGTTGAGCCAGGCCACCGGAATCCCCATGGCTTTTGCACCCGCGATGTCACTGGTTTGCGAGTCCCCCACATGCAGCACGGCCTCCGGAGCCAGCCCGAGCTTCCTCATGGCTGCGGCGAACATTTCTGGGCGCGGCTTGTATGACCGAACGTCATCACTGGTGACAATGTGCTCAAACTCCAGGTTGTGGAAGGAGATTGCTTGCTCCAAATCGACTCGATCAATGTTTGAAACGATGCAGACTGGAATGTGCTGCTTTTCTACATAGTGGAGGAACGGCTTTGTATCAGGAAAGATGGTGGGAGCGACCCAGTGGGCAAATTGGGGTGCGATGAGCGCTTCAGGATCGAGTTCGGCACCGAAGCGGTCGAGTGTCTCCGAAAGTGACATGAGGGCGGCACCTCGCTGGGAAAGGAAGACGTCGCCATAGGAGCGATGGACGAGTGGCGCGAATGATTCCCACCAGACCCGGCCAATGTCACGAACGCTCGCTTCTCGGTCAGCATGGCTTCGAATCTTCTCGCAGATAACAGGGATAATCTCGTCGTCTTCATGGACGAGTGTCCTGTAGACATCGAGTAAGAGTCCCTTGAGTTTTTTCATGTGACCGATCTCCCATAGAATCCACTTCTCCCAGGTAGTAGCGTCTGTCCCCTCGGTTGGTTGTTCACCGCTGTTCGCGTCGGACGCCGTGGCCACGTGGGTATGAACCCGGAGGAACGTGACGGCCTCAGGTATGCCCTACGTCTGCGCAGGGCGCGGGGAGTTATTCCGGGAGCGCGCGATGGCGACACTCCCAATATCACGGCGAAAATGCATCCCCTCAAAATCGATCAAGGAGATGGCCGCGTACGACTTGTCTCGAGCCTCTTCAATGGAGCTGCCAATCGCTGAGCAATACAGCACTCTGCCGCCATTCGTTACGAGCTTGTCGTTCTTTATGGCTGTGCCTGCCTGAAAAACAACCACGTCTTCCAACGCACTCGCTCTGTCCACACCGCGTAGTGGCAGACCTTTTCTATATGCGCCCGGATACCCACGCGATGTCACCGCGACATTGACGGCGAAGGTATTTGGCTTCCATTTTGGCTGTAAGTCTTTGACTTCCCCGTCAGTCCACGCCAGGAGGAGTTCGAGCAGGTCACTCTCGAGCAGCCGCATGTAGACCTGTGTTTCGGGGTCACCAAATCGAGCGTTATATTCGATCACCTTGGCTCCATCGGATGTGAGTTTGAGCCCAGGGTAGAGGAGGCCGCTAAACGGCAGATTCGAGCGGTGCAACTCTGAGAGTAGTGGCACAACCACCCGCTCGCCGACACGCTGCACCTCTTGGTCGTCGACCCACGGGAGAGGCGCCACTGTCCCCATGCCGCCCGTATTGGGACCTTCATCATGCTCGAAGACTGGCTTATGGTCTTGTGAGGAAGGAAACATGGTATAGCGATCCGCATGACACAAGGCATGCAGCGAAATTTCTGGGCCATCGAGATACGACTCGATCACGACTGTTTTCCCAGCATCGCCAAGGGCTGTGTCCACCATCATGAGCTTCAGAATCTGCAGACCTTCGCTCTGTGATGAAGCCTTCACCGCACCCTTACCTTGGGCCAAACCGGTTGCCTTGATGAACAGGGGAAATCGTTGGCTGCTGAGATACGCAGCCGCTTCATGAAAATCATCAACGACGCGGAAATCGGCCGTCGGAATACCGGCCTGCTGCATAAGGTGTTTGGCAAAGGCCTTTGATGATTCGATCCTGGCAGCTTGCCGGGTAGGTCCAAAAATCCGCAAACCCGCCTCACTAAAGGCGTCGACGATTCCCATCGCTAAAGGATCATCAGGTCCAACAATCGTCAGGTCGATAGCGTTCTTGAGGGCGAAATCGACCATACCACGCACGTCGGTAGCGTCGATAGGGACATTCTGGGCGAGATCTGCAGTTCCGGGATTACCTGGAGCGACGTAGAGTCTTCCCAGATTGCTGGACTGGTGTAGCTTCCAGGCCAAGGCATGCTCTCGGCCACCACTCCCGATCACCAGTACATTCATGATGTTTATCTCCATGACATATTGTGTAAAAGGCAAAGACACGCTACGACCACTGACCCTCTCGGTCAAACCGACGTCGAGTGCTGTAAGTCGTCCCTATCTTGTAGGCAGGGTGCACCAATCGATAGGTGTTGTCTCCCGCCTTGTGACTTTGGGAGAGACGATCTCTGATGCTCGGCAGGTACGGCGCGCGGCGCAAGGTCTTCAGTGTCGGCGCGTACCTCATACGCACCCCTTCCAGGACACTATCGCAACGCTTGCACGACACTTGCTCGAGCGGCAGTGATTGCCGGCATCAAACCGGCAAGCAACCCGACGAGCAATGCCCCGGCGAGGCCGAGCAGCGCACTCTGCAGTGGCAGGGCCGTTGAGGGCGGCAATGGCAGCGTCTCCAGCACCAGGTCCCGCGCGTAGATTTCCAACAGCAGTGCGGCGAGTGGGATGGCGATGACCGTGGCGAGCAGAACCTCGATCAAGGTCTGGATGATCACGCCGGAGAAGATGCGGAGCTTGCTCGCCCCGAGCGCACGTCGCAACCCGAAATCCTTGCTCCGTTCGCGGACACCTGCGAGCCCCACGCCGAAGATGCCGAGCCCGCCGATCGCCAGCGCAACGATCGTGACCGCTTGCGCGGTGACGTCCTGCTGCGCCAGCACCGGCGCGAGGGTGTCGCCGGAATCCGACCGGCGCGCGGAGAAGACCGGATTCCCCTGCTCGTTCGTTACCGATTCGACCAGCTGCTGGATGTAGCCGAAATCGCCGGGATTCACCCGCGCATTCCACGATGGCTACAGGTTATAGCCCCTGGATGTTTGGCGGGGTGCGGCTGGAGACGATGGCGACCGGCGCCTGTCCCTGACCGAAGGCGACCGATTCGTCGCCACGACCCCGTCCACGACCATCGGGATCTGCGGCGTGCTCTTGCCGTCCCAGGTTCCATCAAGGGTGACGGCGTAGCCCAGCACCGTCCCGACAACATCCCGGTCGGACAGGCCGAGGTTCTGCATCGCCCAGCCCTCGTTGACGACGACGTGGTAGATGTCCGAATCCGCCGTTTCCTCCGGCCATGCCCCGGCGACCATATCGACGATCCGGACCTCATCAAACTCTGGATCCAAGCCAGCGAATACCGTTCCAGACGACGTTCTGCCCGGAAGCGATCGTGACCGGAAGCGTAACGTCGAGGCTATAGGCGGTGATGCCGTTGGCGTCCAGTGTCGCTTCCAGCTGATGGAACTGCTCCTCCGTGGGTGTCCCGGACACCGGCTGGATGAGCACGGTGATCGGCAGGCCGTACTGGCGTGCAAGGTAGGTGTCGTTCGCCTTGTGGCTCAGCACGCCTGCTGCGTCGACCAGCACGACCGCGACGACGGCGGCGACCATCCCCGCGATCGCGGCGAAGGTCCGGAAGGGCTTGGTACGGACGTCGAGCCAGGCGGCGATCGTCGTCCCGATCACGACGTCACCTCCGCCAGCTCCGGATGCAGAACACCTTCGGAGAGCGTCAGTATGCGGTCAGCGCGTTCCGCCACGTCCCGGTCGTGGGTGACGAGGATCAGCGAGGCGCCTTCTGCCCGGACCATGTCGAAGAGCAGGTCGAGCACGCGCTCGCCCGTCGTCTCGTCCAGCGAGCCGGTCGGCTCGTCCGCCAGCACCACCTTGGGGTTGCGCACCAGTGCCCGGGCGATCGCGACGCGCTGCTGCTCGCCGCCGGACAGAAGATGCGGCATGGAATGTGCCCGGTCCGCGAGCCCGACCTTCTCCAGCAGCTCCGCGGCGCGGTCGAACCGGCCGGCTAGCTCGCTGCGCGAGGCGAAGAGCAGCGGCTCGGCGACGTTCTCCAGCGCCGTGCGCCGATCCAGCAGGTGGAACTGCTGGAAGATGAAGCCGAGGAACTCGCCCCGGAACCGGGAGCGGCGACCGTCGCTCATCCTGGCCACGTCGGCGCCGTCGCAGAGATAGGTGCCGGAGGTTGGCGCTGTCGAGCATGCCGAGCACGTTCAGCAGGGTGGATTTGCCGGAGCCGGAGCGTCCCGACGATCGCCGTGACCTCGCCGGGATCGACGGTCAGGTCGATACCGCGCAGGATGTCCAGCCGCTCACCGGTCGGCAGCGTGAAGGACTTGGTGACGCCGGAGAGTTCGAGCAGGTGAGGGGACGCCATCAGGAGCCCTCCTGTGCCTGCGCGAAATCGGCCTGCGTCGGGTTCTGCAGGACCGCTTCGTCCGCCTCCAGGCCGCCGATGATCTCGATGTTGTAGATGTCCGAGACGCCGAGCTGGACGGTGCGCAGCTCGGTGCGTGCCGTCATCGTGGACGACGACGACCTGTCCCTGGTCGACCGCACCGACGACCGCCGTCACCGGCAGTGCCTGGGCATCGTGCGGCTGGCCCATCTGCAACACCATCAGCCCGCGTCATCCCGGCCGCGACGCGGACATCGTCCGGGATCTCGCAGCGCATTGTGACGCCTGCGGTGCTAGGCTGCACGCCCGTATCCGGCGTGTCGGGCTTGTTCCTGCTGCCGGGCACGTCACCCATCGGCACGAAGGCCATCGGGCGAACGGTATATGCCGCGGAACTGCCGGCGCCGCGGCGTGCGGCGTAGCGACCGGTGTTTCGGGCCCTTGCCATCTTCCGCCGTCGCGGAGCCCGGAACGCCGCTTTGCCCCAAACCGATCCATGGGCATGCGAAGCCAGAGGGACCGCCGTTGATCTGGGCGCGGACGCGACGGGCGGATCGAGCAGACGGTAGGCGACATCGTCCGAGGTCGCCGGGGCCTCCAGCATCCAGGTGCCGTCGTATCTCATGACAATCGCGTTCGCCGAAATGATAGGGACGATTGTCTGCTCCTCTAGAGACACCGTTGCCCGCTGGTCGAGCGCCACTGGCGGCAGAGGCGCGGTGACATCGACCGCTTCGTCGCCGGTCGCCGCGTTGCGTGCCACGAAGAAGGCCACTCCGGCGGTCACCAGTACCCAGACCAGAAGCAATGCAATCCGATTGGCCCATGTTTTTTTGTTCGTCACCTTGTTTCACTCCTCATACGGTTCGGGCCTCGTGTCGTTGCACGACGGCACCTGAGAACCGCCGGCGACCTCCGGGCACGAGCGAGGGAATGAAAACATGACATCAGCAGCGGCATGTCCGGCCGATCGCCATAGCTACAATTCAGATCACTCCGACGTGGCCATCAACCCGCCTGTTGCCGAGCGAACACGTGCCAGCCGCTAGCCTTGCATGTATCGTATTGGTCAGTATGCCTGCACCCCAGGTAGGCGCGTTCACTCCCGACTTACCACGGTCGATTTGTGTGGTCCGTATACGCTGGGGGTGGCAAAGACGGACATGTTACACGAGCTCTCAAGCAGCGTTCGGAACTCGCCGACATCACCAAGGGCGGCTCGGTCAATATCTTCGCGAATCGACTCCCGAATGCTGGTGAATGTCGGGAACTCGAGGGAAACGGTTCTCAATTGCGATTCTGCTCGAGACATGAGCGGCTCATCTCCGGACGCAATGCTATCGAGCCAGGCAAATCCCCAGGCGCACAGGTGGGGAAAACCCACGAAATTGTACTCGGAGCCGATCTCCCAATGGACGGGTTTGTCTGGATACTGGTCGCGCTGATTTTGGGCGGGCCCTATGAGGAGGTCAAGCGTTGTAGGGTATGCAGCCGGCCATTGGAGGTCCGCGTATTCCGCTTCGATTGCTGCAGTCAACTCATTCAGGTCATACATGCCGTCACCGTCAATATCCCCGTCAGTGGAAAAGGAAACACGAGTCCCAGCAGGAGGTTGTTGGGCTCCGGCCTGCACATCCGCCCGCTCGTCACGGTCGTGCTCGGTGACCGTCGTTGGAACTCTCCCGGTTTGCTGTACTTCCGGCTCATCGTCGCTGCAGGCAACCGGGAGGAGTGCCAACATCCCCACAATCACGCTGCGCAAGAGAATCCTGGGCTTCATTGCCGCGCTCCTTGCGGTGCTTGGGCTATTGCCTCAGCAATAGCCCAAGCACCTGGACATGATTAGTCCCAGTTCAGATCACCATTCCAGTATGGAATGGAGTAGTACTGGGAGTAGATGCAGAACCATCTCGGCGTGCTTGAGTATCCGATCGCCCTCCACTGGTTGTAGTATTGGGACACGAGGCCTTCGCCCGCCCCGTTTCATCCGTGAATGCCAAGCTCAACATACCCGCCGCTGTACTGCTTGAACGCCACCTCGGCACCCGGCGAGGAGGGGTTCGTGATTTCGCGGGGATTACCATAGTAGTAAATCCCATGTACTGCCCCTCCGATGTTCTCGTACCCAGCTGCGCTTACTCCAGCAGGTGCCAGAAGAGCGACACATAACAGGACGGCGACCAGCGCCTTGATTCGGGCCTTCATGCCATCATCTCCATCGCTCCGGATCCCATTCGATAGCGATCTCAAAGCGCATATGTGAGGCGAACGACCGGTACGGATTCACTTGGCCAAGCGTAGGTTCGATTTTACCGGGCTTCTAGCAGAAAATCAATGAATACCAGCGACTCTTTCGCATAACGGATTTGGAACGATCGAATGGGGGCGCTTTCGCCGAGTCACCGCCGATGCGATTCGACACCCAAGAGCGTACGATTACTCCGCACCTATACCAGGATCGAGCAGAATGCAGACAATGAAGAGTGGCACGATCAAACAGCTTGCGCGTATATAGTGCATGAAAGGTCCCTCCGGTTCCGGATCCAATGCGTGCGTCGCACCGGAGTTGTTCCGGTAAGTTCGCGCTGATGGAGGAGTGGCTGAGTCGGGAGTGGGGAAGTACTGTCGCATTCGTTCGCAGTTGGCATCTATCGCCTGCTGCAGCGGTGCCACATCCCCCAGCACCGCGCGATCATAAATATCTCGCATCGTCGCCTTCCCGTTTTCATCGTGTGAGAGAGGATTTTGGTTCTGTCCGAACTCCACGAGCTGATAAATGCTCTCATCGATCAAGACATCATCGTTGGCGCGCACGGCGTTAAGCAGGGTTATTTGCCACCCGCACATGTGGTACATCCCAATGATTGTGTATTCACCAGGTGCTTCAATGCGATCATCTGTGCCGAAAAGTAGATTTCCGATGATAATGTCAGCGGTTATCTGAGACTCCTCCGGCCACTCGTATTCTGAGAATCGGTAACGGATCGCTGCGGCTAACTCATCATTGTTGTAGAATCCGTCGCCATCGGCATCGAAGTCAGAGGGCGGTGCAGGAGGGGCGGTCGGAGCGGAACCGACGGGCAGATCCTTGCCCCACGGTGCGTCAGGATCATCGCCGGGTTCTTTGGTCGTAGGGGGCCTTTCGGAGACGAGCGCCGCATCTTCGTCAGCGCTAGCATGTGTCGATACGTCGGGCGTTTGCGATGAGGCGTCGGACGATATCGGTGTCGGTGTGATGACGGCCAACGTATCGGTATTGTTGTCGGCTGCCCCGTTCCCATCGCCACCACAGGCGGTCAGCACCAAACCTATGATCGCCAGTGGTAGTAGCCTTCGAGAAGCGAACATGTGCCTCATCAGTCTCCAACTCCCATTCGTTGCTCAGTGCCGTCACCGAAGGGAACGGATCCGCCGTGGACTGGGTGGGCGTCTGCGCCCCACGCCGAATCCATCCCTCGCCGTGGGAAACGAATCATGGAGCAGAAGGTGTCATGTTTTAGCTAGGTGACACCCATTCGGGTTTGTTGCGTACTCTTTCGTGAGGCGGAGTTGCGTCGTTTGGCGTGAGGTTGAAAACATCGTGTGGTGGGGGTGGCGACAACGACATCATGCCTCGCTTACTCCGGAGTGGGAGAACCTGCCGGATGAGGAGCTCGTGCGCCTAGCGCAGGACGACCGGGAGGTGTTCGGGGTGCTCTACGAACGCTACGCCCGGGAGATGCGGGGCTTCGTTCGCGCGCGCTCAGGCGGCAACGACGCCGTCGCCCAGGACATCACCAGCGCCGTCTTCACCAAGGCGTTGGCCGCCTTACCACGCTATACCGATGGACCATTCCGGGCCTGGCTCTACCAGATCGCGCGGAACACCATCATCGATGAGTACCGCCGGAAGCGGCCGGCTGGCTCCATCGATGACCTTGGTGAGATTGGGGGTGACGGGGATGATCCACTGGACCACGCCGTCGCCGCTGATGCCGCCAGGCGATTGCATGAGGCGATCTTGACGTTGCGACCCGCTCATCGCGAGATCATTCGGCTCCGGTTGCACGGGCTGTCGATCGCACAGATCGCATCGAGATTGGATATGACCGAGGACGCCGTCAAGAGTGCGCAGCGCCGTGCCTTCACCGCCCTTAGGGAGCACCCCGGAGTTCGGCCATGACCTCACTCATCCCCTTCAACGGTAACGCCGAAGACGAGATGTTCGATCGTGGGCTCGAGAGACTCCTGGCTGGCGACATGTCGGGTCTGGACGATATCGATCCGAAACTGCACGACACCGTACTGGAGATGGTCGGTCTCGCAACCACGGCCGGGTGGATTGGTGTGGAACCCGGCCCGCCGCTTCGGGATACCCGCCCCATGTGGGTTCGCTGGGGACCGACGGTCGCAAAGGTTGCAGCCATCCTGCTCGTCGGCTTGCTTGGAGCCACGGGTTTCCTTACATGGCGCGTCATGGATGGAACCGGAGACAGGCAGGCTGAGCCAACGTCTGTTGCGGTGCTCGCGGCACCCACCGCACCTGGCGAATTTTCATATGTGTCAGAAGAACAGGCGGCGGTGGGAGGAGGCGTATGTGGGCGCGATCCGCGCTTACCGGCCGAAGTTGCCGAAATCGTGCGAACTCCCTATGCCTCATGGCAGGGAGAAAACGTCGGCGCCCAACAGTCTTTCACTGAGGTTAACGCGAACGTCACCCAGGTTGTACGGGATTGGACCGCGTGTCTCGTTGCAGGCGAATACGACCGGGCAATGGCGTATGAGAGCGAGAACTTCCTACGTGCCATGGCGGATGCAAGCGGAATTGAGATTGATAGCGAGACAAGCGACGCCAAAATCGCAACAGTCGTGGCGAACCAGCATCGCGATCTCCGACCGATGGCCCATGGTGAGGACGTGGAGATCGTCATTTACGTCATCAACTGGTCGAGCTCGGGGAATGGGTTAACCGGCATCGAGGTCCAGTTTGTGGCTGTGGATCCGGCGGGAGAATGGGCCGAATGGCCGTCTGTCGTGACGTTCGTATACGAGAACGATCGGTGGGTGATCCAACTGGCAGATCGTGAAGGGTCCCCTGCCACGCCCGTGCCATGACGGCTACCATCGCAGCTGTTGAAAAAGGAATACCCGGACGGACATCCGTCCGGGTATTCTCGCAGGTTTTGAGGTGTTCTGGTGTCACGGCATCGCGGGCATGTACGTCACGAACGTTTCTCCCGGGACTTCTTTCCACATTGCGCCGGAAGCATCCAAGTCCATAACCCACAGCGTATTCACCGATTCGTTGTAGATCGAGAACAGCAGGTACGTCCCGTCCGGCGAGAAATCGACCTGGGTCGACCAGTCTTCGTCGGGAGGCGTGAAGTCCGGGAAGGGTATCTCGCGCGCTCCTGACCCGTCACCTGAAACGTTGATGACAATCAGCGTTTCTTGCTCGCGTATTGTGAACGCCGTTGTGCCACGGTTGATCGAGAGTGCGAGCGAATCGTTCGGGAAGCGCTCGCTGGAGTTGCCTCCAGTGATCGGCATAAAGGGCAGGTCGAGGAGTGTCTCGCCCGTAGCGGGGTCGATTACCGTGGTCGACCCATCCTGACCCGATTCGTCGTCGACGAGGATGGTCACCGATTGCGTCCTCAGCGCCGGATGGGTATACGTCCCTGGCTGCCAGACGCGGCCCTCGAACGCCTCCACGTCGTCGGTACGGGTGTTGATGGCATAGACGCGGTCGGATTCGCCTCTCCATTCCCCGCTGGATGCTCCGGACTCCGAGACGGTCAGAACATCGGGGTCGTTCGTGGCCCTGAGATCGAAGAGACGTTCGTCGGACTCCAGCAACGCCTGTGGTGCGCTGCCTTCTTCCGCCTGGAGCGTCATCACCGAGCCGGACTGCGCGTAGACCAGGGCGTTTCCATCGTTGACCCAGAAGATATCCGGCATCTGGGAGTGGTTGAATTCGTCGGTTCGCGTCACTTCCGCACCGTCCGATGTCCGGAGGATGGCGATCGTGGCCTTACCCGGCGACTGGGGCCGGGGCATATCCACCACGGCGATATGCTCGCCGTCTGGTGATATGTGGACCGAGTATGGTGACGTCAGGTCGTCCGGGACATCGATCCAGCTGACGTTGTCCAGGGAGCCAGAGATCAGCATGATCTCGCCAGGGAATCCGTCAGCTTGCAGGAGCGCGGGGCCGTCCTCCAGGGTGAGCGATGGGTTGAATACCGAGATAGAGTAGGTGCCTTGTGTACCATTCTCGGCGACATAGACATCGGAGTTGCGAGGCCATTCGACGCCGGCCAGATCGCTCAGCGAACGAGTACTCATCGAGCGCAGGTCGGTCAGTGCCCACGTCGACGGATCGTCCGGCATCGCGGTCACGACGAACGGGCTTCGTAGGGTCGCGTACATGGTGCCCTGTCGCGTCATGGCGGAGTTCTCGCGTCCGTATTCGATTCGCTCATTCGTGAGGACATTCAGAAACACAGGTGCGGGAAAGGTTGCGTCCGCACCGATGCCGAGGTTCACGACGCCCGGCCAATGCGTCGCGGTCGCGTGGTCCACATCGTCCGCCAGCACAATATCTTCCCGCTCCTCAGCGCAATGCATCTTCAGCTCGTGCGATGTCGTAACGTAGAGGACGGTGCCGTCGACCGGTGGCTCGAAGACGCCGTTGTAAACCGGGACTTCCGCGCCGAAGTCGCACGAGGTCGCCGCATTGCCGGCCAGCGCCGTCGCCTCCGGGACCGGCGTCATCGGGGCCTGCGCGTAGCGTCCTTCGGACGGCGCAGGGCCATTCCCGCCACCGCCGAAGCCGCCATCGAAGGCGCGCCATACGCCGAGCCCGGCGAGGACAACGAGGAGGACGGCGAGGGCGATGTTCGCCGCGCCCGTCCATGCCATCCGGCTGAGTGGGGCGCCTGGGATTGCGCGATACCGGTTACCTGGTCTGGTTGATCCCCGTGCCGGGGCGATCGCTGTGTTCTGCATGACATTCTCCCATGCACGCATCCTGAGGTGGTCCGGCATGGATCCGGGAACTGACTGGTTTGCCCGCATTGCCCGCTGGACCCTCAGGTACGTCGATTCGAGGTCTGAGGTTGGGGGAGTGGTGTCGCCGTCGACGATCCGGTCGCCGTAGTCGAGGAGCGCCTGGGCGTCATGGTGGGATGATGGTCGTCGAATCTTCATGAGCGCGTGTCCTCTTCCACAGTTGTGTCGCTGAGCAACTCGCGAAGCCGGGCGTAGGCCCGGTGATGGGCGGTGCGCACGCCGGCGACCGTCATCCCCATCACATCCGCGATCTCGGCCGCCTTCAGGCCCATCGCCCGCATCTCGACCATCCGCCGCTGCTTTTCCGGAAGCTTTGCGACCGCCCGCCGGACCAGGGCGCTCTCCTCGGAGGCAATTGCGGCCTCCTCGGGAGAGCGGCTCCGGTCCACCAGCCATGGCTGGGTGGCTGGCGCGTCAAGGGCCATCGTCGGGCGACGTTTCCGTGCCTCATCGATCACCACGTTGCGGGCGATCATCATCACCCACGAGCGGAAGGTCGTTTGCTCTCCGCGCATCGCCGGTCGGTAACTCGATAACGAGCCGATGACCTTGATGAACACCTGACTGGTCGCGTCCGCGGCGTGCTCCTCGCTGCCGAGCCTCTTCATCGCGTAACGCCAGACGAGGTCGGCATACGCCTCGTAGAGCGGCGCGAACTCTTTCGGGTCAGCTTTCGCGCGCTCGATTTGCGCGAGCTCCCATTCCGCGACGGTGAGCGGTCGCCTGGTCGTCCCCCAGCGAGGGCTCCGCGATTCCGACGCCTCATCGCCCTCCCGGAAAGACCGGTCTTCGTCTATGGCGGCGACATCGCTCCTGCCCAACCCAAGACCCTTCTTCCTACGTCACGGGATCCCGCGCGTCCAGTGTGCACATCTCGTAAACGGGCAGACGGCTAAATCGTTACATCAGGGATACGCGCGGGGTGATCGGTTTGGTGACGTGCACAAATGACGAGGTCTCCCAGTAATCGCATCACCGGGGAGATCTCATTCCCCGGGGGTAACGTATGATCGGTCACGAAACATCATTCAGGCGTAGCCAGCCACAAACAACGACAGCACACGATGCGACCGGTAAGCTGAGCGTCCAAGGGTCGCGGCGATCACGTGTCTGCCTGCTACGTCAGGTGCCATCAGCGACCGATAAATCGGCGTCATGCAGGCGAATAGTCGAAGGCTTGCCACCGATGACACAAAGAGTCGCATATCAGTATTGACACCTTGGTGGACCACTCCACCGGGGTACTACCGTCTCCCGATTCACTTGGAGCCATGTCCGCTTTGGGGGAGACGCCGGGTGCGGGTCGAGATGTGCAGAGGATATGTTTGAGTAAGGCTAACGTGGTAGCCGGCCGGTACAGCCCGTAGACCGACACTCAAGTAAATCGTCGCTCTTGCCTCCGACCCCTGGTGAATTGGCGAGACTGGCCCGGAAGTCGAAAGCGTATCAGCCGGACCCAGGTATGGCTGACGTGCAACCTACCCGGCCAAGAAACTTGAGGCGACGCCTGTCTCGCCGGGAAGTAGCTGAGATTGTCTCGCGGTACAACGCTGGAGACAACACCCCTGCGTTGGCCGAGGACTATGGCATCGCGAAAAGCGCACTGCTTCAGCTCTTGCGCACTGAGGGCGTCACATTGCGGAAGCAATCCATTACCCCACGGGAAGCGAAGCAAGCAGCACGCCTCTATGAAAGTGGTTTGTCGATTGTCGAGGTCGTGGAGCGAATCGGCTACTCGTATACCGCTGTTCGAGAGTCGCTTCACAGGAGTGGCGTTGCCATGCGGCCCAAAGGTATCAAGAGGGGAGCCGAGAGTCGCGGCAAGTTATAAGGGTGAGGGGACTTGTGACAGAGTGATAGCCGGTGCTTACTCTTTGCCTTCCCAGAACCCTTTCCGTTCCTCGTCGTACTCACGATCCATCCGGTCGAGTTTTTCGTCCAGCGATTCATTCCCTATGACATCAGGACCTCGGAGGATCAGTCGCCCATAGGTATCAGAGTCGACGCTCTCTATCCAGTCTGCAGTCTCATGGAACTCCAACTCTCTGGCTGCATTGAGCACCATCGAGCGGTCCAACATGTTGGTCACGCCCGATCGCCTGATGAACTCCAACCCTTCATAGGCAGATTTGGGGATCTGCACTCTCTCGCTTGCTTCCCGATTCTCTTTTTCCAACTTCTAGCTCCCTCCAGTTCCTAAACCCACATTAAACATACTCAAGGGCGCCACTAAAGAGACATCGAATCTGATAGTGTCAAACACAACTCGAGTCTAGAAACGAAGTGATGTTGATACTGAGCCGTAAGGCCGACCTATAAGACTCTTCCATCGTATTCCGTTGGCACAGTACCATCCGTAGATCTCGTCGCCAGAGTATGGTCGGAGTGCGAGCCAAGGGCATCAAGAGATGGCCAACGAACGTGATGGCGATCACGTTGTCAATACAGATCTGGGCAGCCCACAACTGCTATGCGAGTGGAGAGGGCGCGAGGGCCAATCACAGAGCGTCGCTATTACCTTTGGGCAGATTGATTTCGGTTCATGTCATGTGCTTTGAGCCGCGTGTCGCCACACTCAAGGAGAAGCTTAGCCAAGGAAGCGCTCTGGGCTCTGGTCACGCTTCACGCTCGCCGCAACGCAACTGGGAATGACCGGAACCGCTCAGCTACGGTCAGATTGCCGGACCACGCCACCCGAAACTGACAGGCCAAGTTCTAGCAGCTACACTTGCCGGAGGAATCTGGTAGAGAAACGCGGCACGAAATCAAACTCACATTAAGCGGTGATTTTGACGTGCACGTGAGTAGGGCACGGCGATACGCCTGAATGCGAACGCGCTAGAAGGTACCTGAATCGGCCCTCGGTGGATGACCCTAGATTTGAATCAAACACTTCTCCAGTTGGCTGCTACTAGTCAGGCGCAGTTGCCTAATGATTATTGCGTTTGAGACTCAGCGTCTCCGCCAAATATGCGAAGATGACAACGTAGCTCGTAGAGAGCTTGGTGTTGAGGCCACGCGAGCCTTGCTTCTTCGCCTTGCTGACATTCGGGCCGCGAGAAGTATTTGTGATTTGCCCGTTGGTAGACCGATAGTCCAAGGCAACTGTAATGAACTATTGGAGTTTGACCTTGGCCAAAATCTGGTAATGGTCTGGGTAGTGAATCACGTTAAATGGCCGGTCAACGAGAGCGGAAAAGTCGACTGGAGTTCAGTTACCCGCATTCGGCTTCTTCGCTTCAAAGGTGGCAAAGACAAATGAATGGTCTAGCACCTCGATGGGCGTCTCCGCCTGGTGAAACGATAGAGGCGGCACTGCGGTCAAGAGGGCTTAGCGCAACAGACTTGATCGGTCCTCTTCAAATGCCACTTGATGAGATACACGACCTGCTTATTGGTCGGCTCTCGATAACCATTTCTATGGCACGTGTGCTTGAGAGCATGATCGGAGGGTCTGCTGAGTTCTGGATCGCACGTGACGCCCAGTACCATGATGATTCTGAGCGCGTTTCCGCAGATCGATGGTCAGGCGATTTTCCAATTACGCAGATGGCCAGGTGGGGATGGATCCAATCCCCTAGTGACTGGCACGAGCGCATAGATGCTTGTCTGAACTTCTTCGACGTTTCAAGCGTAACTGAGTTCAATGAGCGATATGAGCCATTAGTAGATTATGCGTATTACAGGACATCGGAAACCTACCCAATCGATACTGCCGCTACCACCGCCTGGTATCGCGCATGCGAGCTGGTTGCCGATGAAATCGACTTGGATGCATCGTTCAGTCCTCAGGGTTTCCGAGAGGCGCTAAAGCAAGCTCGAAGACTGACGTGGACTCGGCGACCTCAAGTGTTTATCCCCGAGCTCACTAAACTTTGCGCTGACAGTGGTGTTTTAGTCACCGTCGTGCGGGCTCCAGAAGGTGTACCGGTAAGCGGTGTAGCGCGGACATATCGGGGGGCACCGATGATACAGCTTAGTGCCAGGTACCTCTCCGATGACCATTTCTGGTTTACGTTTTTTCACGAGGCTGGGCACGTGATGCTGCACTCTTTGGATAGTCCGTTCCTGGATCTCGATGACGTTCAAGATGGAGCGACCGAAGTCGGCGTTGAATCTGAAGCCAACTCTTTCGCATCGTCGATGCTTATTGGAGATTTTGACCTCCGGATAAACAGCCACAGCCACGCTGCCATTCTTGATCTCGCCAAGAAGGTGGGGGTTGCACCTGGCGTCATCGTGGGTCAACTCCAGCACTCCGGAGTCATTCCAAGAAACTACTTGAATAAGCTCAAGCGAAGGTATGCTTGGAAAGGAACTAGCCTCGAAACGGCTTGAACACCTCGGGACTCTTCTGCCAGTTGCAAAGAGCATCCTCCAGTACGTCGAAGGATACACCCAGCAGATCACGGATGGGTCGGAGACGAGTCTCTGCCTCACGCGGACTGAGTCCAGAGTTTAAGGGATCCTGCGAGGAGTAAACGTGCTCCTTTCGCCGGTCCGGTGGATTCGGATAGATGCATGCTGTCGGCCTCGAGGTCCACGAGTCCCAAGTCACGGAGCAGTGTGAGGTAGTCGAAACGCGCAACTCTACCGAACCCGGCCACTTGACCTAGAGATTTATAGGATTCCGCAAATCGTTCGGTTGGTGAACCGGTACCTGAGAAACGTTCGAAGTGGGAGTCGCCGACCCAGTCGATATACGATGTGATGGCGGCACCAGTTCCACGATTGCTTCGTGCACTCAGTGACTCGTATTTGCGATGGTTTCCAAATTTCGCGCCCCGGGATCGGAGTTCAATCTCATGAGCCTCCAGCCAGTCGAGTACGGCGTCGGGATCTTTTGACACTTCTGACCATGTCCATCTACCACCTTCAGCTAGCCGGTTATAAAAAGCACCACTTAGTGCCCAACCGTGTTGACGATGGCGGCCGAACTGTACCGCGAGGAACACGAGCCAGCACGCTTCGTCGAAGTTGCCGGATCGATTACTAAAGATGGCTCCCTTCAAAGGGTCGAAATAACCGTGCGGAGAATCCAGATCGAATCGATACGTTGTATTTCGTAGCGTATTCCTGTATCTGACGCGACGTAGACTCTCAATCAACTGAGCCACGAAGACTTCTCGTGATCGTTCATTCAATCCACGTAGCGGCTCATGCTCCGCTTCGAAACGCGTCAATCCTTCGCGGAGTTCATCAGCATCACTACTATCACCAGGCCTAATCATCGATCACCGCTCTCATCGAATCTGCGACACGTTCGGCCATCGCCTGAGTGACGCTTGAAGTAACACCGAAACTGCTCTGTAGATTGTGGTTATATCCGATGACAGTAACCTCTCGTTCCAGGTCCACCTTGTCTATCGAAGTGATAAGTCCATGGTAGAAAAACCCGTGCACTGGTTTCCCGTTTCGACGTGGAAGAGACCACCTCTCCTCCGGAGTTCGCCTCAAGGTAACTCCGGCAAAGTGTTCAAATTCGTTCACCACCGACCTCCCATTTAGGACTAGAACTTCTAGGGGTGAATCCCGAATCAGCTCGATCATCGCGGGACGCCCCTTGCTGAGCAGTCGTCGTCGTTGGGGTTCGGTAAGCGAACCCCATTTTGCCTTGGTAGCAAACGGGACAAGGTCTATGTGGCAGGCAGGCTTCAGCGACGGGTTACTGTAGTAGCTTACCCCGCTGGGTCTCAAGAGCCTGTCCAAGACATCAAACCAGGTTCGATATGGGTTGGTCTCAAAGTACGCTTCAAACGAATTGGCGACACGGCGGATGTCAAGTCCGCTCGCATGAGTCCAGTCTGGTATCGCGAGTGATTGTAGCGTTTCAATCCGAAGACGGTGGTCAACTAGGCTGTTTCCATCTGGATCAATGAACTCCCGAGAACTTGGATTGATACCTACAGTTGCGACCCTAGAGTCGCCAATGCGACCGAAGAAGGGAACCGGAGAGGCCCAGGAAATGACATCATCGATCTCCTCTAGAGACTGGAGATCTTCCAGCAATCGGACTATGGATGCGTACATTACCGCTCGTTCCATATTAGTGATGCAGGTTGAGGTGCAACTTCAATGGTTCCGGTATCTATCTCGTGCGAAGTCACGTAAGGCATTGTCATGGATGTCATCGATCACGGGATGGACATCTTTATTCTGCTTCCTTCGACAATGTACGGCTAGGATTCGAACCAGATCAGCCCAGAAACTGTTTTGTGGAAGGTCGATGTCAGTGTAGTCTGCCCCATTGCGCAATTGCTCCTCTGATTTTAGAAGCGCGCGAATATGGGACCCCTGGGATCCTCTCGGCATTTCTGGCAAGGTGATGCTACTATGCCAGCCTTCTTTAACGAATTGCTCCGCGTCGCGGAGACGATCACTATAGAGGTGTAAGCTGCCTGCTATGTGAATATAGCTACCCAGCTCGATGTCCAGCTCGCGAGCGATAATTTCCTGGATCATCGTGAACGCGAAAACATCATGCGGCAGACCTAGATATGCGTCATTAGACCGCATATTGGTTATCATGCTGAGCCGGTTGTCTCGTACGAGTAGCTGGATGGTCGAAGTGCACGGGACATCCTTGTAGCGGACACCCTCGGCCACATCCCAAAGATCGAATATTTGCATGACTGCTCGTCGGGTTCCGGGTTTCTCCTTGAGTAGTTCGACAATTCGACATACTTGCGCCTTTTCTCCTGAGCCGAAGATGCGTGGTCCGTAGGCACCGTGTACGCTGCCATTCTCCTCCGCTTCATGACGGTACCGAGGTACCCAGAAGGCGATTGCGTCTACATTGCTGGATCCACTTAAGTACCAGCACAGTTCCGCTATTGCGCTTACGGGCTTTCTTCGACTCTCACTGAGACTGAGGCGAGCTCGTGGATTCCGTAGCTCAAGCCTAGCAGCGAGAACTTCGAGATTGTCACCACGAGATGAGCTTTGGATCGTATCTTCCTCAAGGAGTGTTTGCAGTACACCCCTCATTAGGTCATCAACAGAATCTGCCTCGATTACACAGGTCATGCGGTTACCTCGCTCAGAGGATTTCTCCAATTCGAATGAAGGAATTATAGGATGCCATCCGACTTGTTGCCGCAGGATTCTCCTAAATACCGTCAGGAGGATCCTTCAGTCGGCAGTTGACGGAAAATCGCTCGGGTTTGCGATCACACTGCGTATGGTTTGCCACATCTCGAAGTCTACGTGTCGTAGTTGGTCAACGATGTCGTGCGGCACCATCCCGATTGCCTTATAGACCTTGTCCGGGTGAACGCCAAGAGCACCAGCCCATGCCTCTATCGTGTCGCGTGCGGTCAGCTTCGCCCGACCGGCCTCGACGTTCCAGACATAGGTGTGCGACAGACCGATGGCCGTGGCAAGTGCGTTCTGGGATATTCCGGCTTCGCTACGGAGCGCGCGAAGCGCTTTCATGGATGACATGTACTACCTCTGGCGTCAAAGAGTCAGGAGCTGTCAGTGGCGGTCGCGTGATGTTCTGCGTTCGTCAGATTCGGGATGCTTCGGGTGGGACTCGTGCGTCGAACAGCTCACTTATGTCGTCTCAGAGTGCGGATTCTAGTTGGTCTCTGGATCGACCAAATACTGCAGTGATCCGACACCGCGCTGCACCTCGATGATGCTCTTCTCGAGTTGCAGCCACAAACTGGACGCTTGACCAAGATTCCTGACGAGCGCATCTCGCTCCGCATGGATGACGTCTCGACGGGATGGTGGGAACATCACGCCCATGTGTTCGGTTTCGTGGGTGTCAGCGATTGTCATGACCGCCTGCTTTCCGAGCGTGGTGATGAGATCGTGCATGTCTCGTCTCACGTTCTCGAAGGCAATTTCAGTCAAGCTAATCTCGTCATCTGGCGAGGGCACCTCATCCTCGCTGTGCTGGTCGGGCAGTTCACCGGTATTTCCCGGTTCGGTCGGGGCGTCCTCGATAACTTCCGGTCCCTTGAATATAAGTTCGGCGTACGTTGCCGTGCCGACGTTCTCGATCCAGTTGGCGGTCTCGGGGAAGCCCCACTCCCAGGCTAGGTTGAGGACCATAGGTCGATCCAGCATGTTTGTGGCGCCGGATTGCCGAATAAACTCCAGGCCGTCAAAGGCTGCTTTGGGGATTGGTACCCGGTTTTTTTTCTCTGGTTGCTCCCTTTCCATGGTGAGGCCTCCTTCCGATACGTTATTGACGACTTATTCGGGACGCTTTCATCTTACCTTGCAACTAGATGCATTGCAATAAGGAATTCGCGAAGCGCGAGAGGTATTGATCAAAGATTGAGGTTGGCTATCCTCGTTCGGCTTGAATCGAACTGGGTGGCATCGCCTAGGCGGTGCGAGCGGGTCACGCGGGCGCCAAAGTCCCTTTCGCGGAGCAAGGCAGCAGGGCACAAGCATAGGTATGTCGAACGCCGGACAGCGCTGCCCAGTAGTGCGGATTTCTCCGTTATTTGCTGATTGCCTCTGTCTTATCGGATTAAATCCGGCGGATTCGGGCGCAGCTGGTTGCAGCCCGTAATGGCTGATGAGAAACTATGATCGTGAACCAGCGGACACAATCAGAGGAAGCATTGCGATGTCGGCCATGAGCCTTACCCAAGAGCTACGGACTTTGGCGTCAGTTGACCTGTTCAAGACAGGACGCAAGGCGGAATGGCACGTGGGGCGACCGTTCGCCCTGGACTTCAACACGCTTCGCATGGTGTCCAATGACAAATGGAAGAACCAGGTCGGTGGCCTGCCGGCCGGGGCATTCCTGCTCTGCTTCTATGAGGGAGAGTCCGGTATCGACGAGGCCATCCTGCTACGGGTGATCAAGCCCACCTCGCTTCCATCGGACTCCGAGATCGTGGCGTCCATGGTGGAGTACTACAAGGAAGATATCCCTACGGCGGCCTCCAGCAATCGCCTGGATTCGTACACCCGCGCGGAGTTTCAGTTCTCTGGCCTTGAGTGTCGGGTGCTCGGTAGCTTCTATCGCGACCAGCAACAGAAAGTCCAGTTTGCTGGCGACTTGGATAACTTCTATGCGCCCAATAACTACCGGGTATACAAGCCATCTGGCAAGGTGCTTGAGTACATCGTCAACTACAGAGAAGAAGGCGTTCCGGGTGGGCAAGGAGAGGAGCGCATCGGTGAGGTGCGCTATAGCGCCAGCCGTCGGCATGTGACGGTGGACCCTGTTCCGGTCTACATCTCGCCCATGGATTTTCTCGGCAAGCGGACCGCGCTGTTCGGTATGACGCGGACCGGCAAGTCCAATACTGTCAAGAAGCTGATACAGGCGACGGATGGTGTCACCAATTCCGGCATGTTCATAGATGGCAAGCAGCTCAAGCCCGCCGGCCAGATCATCTTTGACGTCAACGGCGAATACGCCAATGACAACCAGCAGGATGAGGGCACTGCGCTGTATCAACTCTTCCCGGATAAAGTGACCAGATACAGCATCGAGCAGAAGGAGGGCTTCAAGGTCATGAAGCTCAACTTCTATCAAGATATCGCTGAGGGGTTCCATCTCATTCAGAATCACCTGAAGGACGATGGGAGCATCTATACCCGGAACTTCCTCAATGTTCCTTGGGATACCCCTGACGACCAGGATAGAAGCGCCACGACCCGACACCAGCGACAAATTGCCTGCTACCAGGCCATCCTCTATCAAGCTGGTTTCGACTTGCCGCCTGGTTTCAGAATCAGGTGCCAGGGCAACCAAGATATCAACAGCTGGACTGGGGTGGACCCTACGAACGGCGTAACCCCTCAGCAAGCCGTCACATGGTTCACCGAGATCTACAACAAGATGGACTCGGATCCTTTCTTTGCCCGGTACCTACAGCAAAAGGGGCACCCCTGGGCGGATGAGGACCTCAAAGCGCTCTTGCGCTTCTTGACCCGGCGGTCACGTCCCGGTGGAGAGATGAATGAGGCGGGATACCGCAAGCTGTCCGACGTGAAGAAGCTTCATACCAACGTTCAGCAGGTCACCTTCATCGATGACATTGTGAGCCTCCTCAACGCCGGGCAAATCGTGATCGTCGACTTGTCCCAAGGCGATCCAATGGTGCAGCAGACCTACTCACGACGCATCTGCACTGCGATCTTCGGTGGAGCGATGAGCCGCTTCATCAAGAACGAAGAACCAAGATACATTCAGATGTGCTTCGAGGAAGCGCACAATCTCTTCCCGCGCAAGGACGATGCTGACCTGACCAATATCTACAACCGGATAGCTAAAGAGGGGGCCAAACTGGGCCTTGGTCTCATGTACGCCACCCAGGAGGTGAGCTCCATATCCTCGAACGTGCTCAAGAACACGCAGAACTGGTTCATTTCACACCTGAATAACCAGGACGAGCTGCGCGAAATTCGCAAGTACTACGACTTCGAGGACTTCGTGGACAGTTTGCTTAGGACCACTGAGAAGGGCTTCATTCGCATGAAAACCTACTCGAACACGTACGTGGTGCCGGTTCAGATCGACCGGTTTAGCGTTGCGGCAGAAAAGTAAACATGGCCTATTCCTCAGTCCGCGGTCGCAAGCCGATGGAGCGGGCCAGCAAGATCTCCCACGCTGAGGTGATCAACAATCCGCAGGTACAAGAGTTCTTGGCCCACTGCACCGTGCCGGAGCCGCCGGACGAGGCGGTGGTCAGCGAGTTCACTACACCCGTGCCTGCCCCAGGTGCGTCGCGGACGAAACTAGTGGTAGCGATCGACGGCGGGTTTCAGGAAGTGCCGGTCCAACCGCGGTTCCCGTCCTCGACGCTCACCTTCTTCACCTTCGGCCCGCTGCTGCTTCAAATGCAGGACCTGCGTGAGCTGGATGAAAGTCCCTTCTTGGCGCCGGAGGACATGGCGCGACTCAAGAAGATCCAGCGATATAACTTGGTGCTCCCGACACGGAACATCTCGTCTCGGGGACAATCGCTGACTCGGTCGGTGCGCGATACATTGCATCAGTTCTTCAGCGCGCGTCGCGAGGATGATCCGCCATTCTACGTTGCACTCCGATGGCTTCTGTTTCGCGGGTGGCAATCCCAGGCTCAATACAGCTGGACAATTCCCCACTGTCCCAACCCGCAGTGTGGTGATCCGATCGTCCTGAACGCCTCTTCAGGAGACCAGAGTCCGTGTCCGGCGTGTGGTGAACCGGTCTATCTCATCGATGCGCTGAGGTTGCACGAGGTTATCGATGACGACCACGGGGCGGGCGAGATCCTGTCGTATCTGATGACCGCACTAGAGCAAATTGTATTGGTGCATGTGGTCAAGCTGATGTGGGAGCTGAAGAAGGACCTCTTGCGGGAGACGCTGTTAATCAAGGACGGGCCGTTGGCGTTTTTCGGGCAGACTGCTCAGCTCTCCGTGCCCATGCGGGAGTTGGTCGTCTTCCTTCAGAACCAGCCCTCTCCCCATCAGGGGAACGGAGCGACGACCTCTTACTTCAATGCGGTCGGTCTAGAAAAGAGCGGCGCCTTTGTCGACCATGCCGTGCAAATCGACGACCGCCTCAGTCCCGGTTCCGTACTGATTCTCGGCAACCGCTACATCTATCGATACATCATTCCCGGCGACGAGAATCGGGATCGCCCCTATGGTGAGAGCACGTATTGGGGCAGCAAGCTGATCTTCAAGGCGCACGACGGCAACACGTACGTGGCCACGGTTCCCACTACGGAACTCAAGCTCCAGCCCGAGTGGGGTGACTTCGTCAGCTTGGAAGAGATTCTCGGTGTCGTGGGCCAGTTGCGCTGCTCGATGTACGACAATGCGCTGGTTCCAATCGCGCTCGCCAACAAGCTGGTCTCCCTGTCCGACTTCCCGAGCACGCGCATTCTTGAGACATTCGCTCGGGGCCAGATGCGAGCGGGGTAATTTCCTCCCTCATGCATCGGGTATGACAGGGTGAAGCAGTGCTTCGTCGTGTCAGCGGATAGAGAGCCTGATGAGCTTCCCTGCTGCAACGATCATCTCATTGGGCGCCACGAATGTGATGTCAGAGATATTGCGGGCGAACTCCAGCTCGGCTGTTGGCTGGCCGTCGATGGAGAAGAGTCGACATTCCTTCTTGTTCCAGGCAACGGCGTGCCTTCCGTCTGGGGACAGTCGTATCTGATGTAACTGGTCCTCCGGATGGGTGGAGAGGAGGCCACTTGGCGAGTAAAAGTTGAATCCTTGCCAGTGGGAATAGACCACCCGCTCCAAGTCCGGCGTTGCCGCCAGATACCCCGCGCCTTCACTGGCGACCAGACGTCGTGTCGGCCCGCCTCGTGAGTCCAGATGGGTGAGCCCGCCATCGCTCGCAGTGATAATCGTCTCCTGACCGTCTCCTGACACTGCGATACCGTAGATGGTGGTCATGAAACCCGGCATTGAGACCTCAAACGTAACCTCTCCGCCACTAGTCGACCCCGCGGCTCCACTGACAATGGCTTCATAGGCTTGCACTGCCTCGCGGAACTTAGCGCTCGCGTTCGGATCGGCAGCGTTACGGTCGGGGTGGGTGTCCAACGCGCGCCGCCGAAATGCGCGACGCACCTCGTCGAGAGGTGCAGAGGGCGATAAGCCCAGCACTTTGTAGTGTTGAGCAGGTTGCACGTATCCCTCGAGCGGGAAGGTGTAGGTGAACCTCTTCGGCTCTGTCGGTACGCGCCATGTCCACTGCACCTTGCCACGGGAGTCGAGCATGAACACGGTGTCCCAACTACTAAACACCACACGTCGTCCGTCTGCCGACATCTGAACGAAGTAGGGACAGGGCTTTGTGTTGGGCTGATCAAACGGTAGGTCGTCACGCGACGGCACCAGATAGCGCCAAAGTTGACGGCCCTTGTTGTCGAAGGCATACAGATACCCGTCCCGGCAGCCAGCAACGACGAGACCATTCGCCGTCTTCACTTCAGACAGCTTGTCGGGGAGGGTCGCGCTCCCAACGGGCTCACCGTTTGACCGCAGGAACATGAGCTCGGATCGGCCGTCTCCAATCTTCCCCACGTCACTGGCAACCAAGAACAGGCCAGAGTCGAGTACCAACACCTCCGCCGAGGCGCCAGAAACCGACTTCACCCAGACCGTCTCATTGGTAGAGAGGTCTATGAGGGAAAGGTTGTCAGGCTTCGATGACGCTGCAGACACCAGGAGTGTTTGCCCGTCGGGCGTCGTGGCCATCCGACTCGCACCGTGCTTGACGGTGAGCTGACTGATCAGATTCAGTCGGTCTGCGCCATGGCGCACACTGAAGGACGGGACTGTTGTTTTGGAGGGCTTGGTACTGGGCGATTGGCGTGATTCGGCCCGGGCAATCCGCTTTCGAAGATCTTCTTCCCAGGCCGCTTCGCGCTGGATACCAAGTGCACGCCGGGCGAGGCTCACTAGCTCGTTCCACCGCTTGCCTTTCTCATAGGCCATCAGTAGCCGGGTGTAGGTCACACGGTCGGTGCTGCCGGCCGCAACAGCTGCCTCGTAGATCGCCACTGCGCGCTCAAGGTCACCTGACTTCTCAATCGTGAGACCTCGTTGACCCCACGCAGCAAACCTAGCGGCTGTATTGCCACTCCGTATCGCCCAACCCTCAGTTTGAAGAAGCCAGCGTTCCGCAGTGTCCGTGTCCCCTGACTTTACCTGACGCTTGGCGTGCTGGATAAGGAGATTCGGGATGGATTCGGACTGTTTGGGCTGGTTTAGAGCATACGCATCGGCCGTACGAAACAGCGCCTCCTCATCCTTGGTGTCTGCATACGCAGTCATGAGCCCGGTGTAGATTGCTGGAATGTCAGTGCCCATGCTCACGGCAGATTCATAGGTCTTGACTGCTTCGGGAATGCGGTTCGTCTCTTGGTAGAAGTTTCCTAGTCGTCCTAGGGCGAAGGCCGTACCCCAGTGATCGTCAACCGCGCGATATTCCTCCACAGCTCGCCGAAACCAGCGCTCTGCCTCCTCGCGGTTGTCACCTCTAGCAAACGCCGCCTGAGCCTTTTCCACGGCATCGAACGGCCGATTGCGGCCGGTAGGTGAAGGCAAATCGGGAAGGGCAGGTGTAGAACCGCCTCGTTTTTCCTCCTGTGAGCCACCACCGAGTAATCTGCGCAGGAATTCCATGGCACCCTCATCTGGCTTGAGCAACGCCGCGCGATGGAGATTGATGTCAATACCAAACGCCCGACTTAGGGAGCGCTTACCGGATTCAAGATAGACTCGATGCAGATGCTCTCCCCAGCCATAATTCGCTCGTACAGATCAGCCGCTGCCTCTTGCGAAGGAGCGAAACGGAGAGCCGAACTTGCAACGTAGGTCTGGTCCAGGTCGCATGCTATCCATCGTCGGCCGAGACGCTCTGCCACTTCGCCCGTCGTGTTCGAGCCTGAGAAGATATCCAGCACCACGTCCTCCGGCTCAGTCAGGAAGCGAATGAAGAACTCCGGCAGCAGGCTGGGAAACTTAGCCGGGTGGCCCGCTAACCCGAGATGGCTGCAATAGCGCAGGTACTTGGAGTTGCTCTCGGTATTGGGTATTGCTAGGAGGTTCCCGGGAATAGCGCCGCCATTATCTTTCCCGAACCCGTCCGAGATCTCGTGGCCCGATGGACGTTCCTTAGGGGTGTAGAACTTACTGCTATCTTCTAGCAGCCTCATCATTCGTGGTGAATACTCAATCCGGACGTCGCTGACATCGGCCTTCGGCCACTCTGTCTTGGAGAACCACCAGATCGTGTTCACGGTGTCCTTAGCACGAATCTTTCGCTTGTTGACCCATTCGATGGGTGAGGGGAGCTTTGACGGGTTGTGCCAGAAAAACTCCTCGGCCAGGTGATAGCCGAGTTCCTCCACGAACTTGATGAGCACATGATATTGGTAGAGAGAACGGACCGGCTTGCCACGCTGGTACGCTCCGCCGAGATCTAGCACGAAACTGCCCGTGTCCTTGAGCAAGGGCAGTGCCAGCCTGCCAAACTCAAGCAGCCAATCCACATACGCGTGCTGCTCCTCATTGCCATACGCCTTTTTGCGCAGGAGGGCAAACGGTGGCGAGGTAACAATCAGGTCTACCGATTCAGGCTCTAGATTACGGAGCAAGTCGAGAGAGTTACCGACGAAGGCAGCTCCCTTCGCAGTGCGATATGCCAGAGTCACACTATTCATCGTGAATCACATCCCTCTGAACATTTGGCATATGAGTTTACAGATGCCTCAGAATTTTAAGCAGCCCTTGCGCTAGTGGACGAGCTCGTCAGGCACTAGTATCGCGGTCGTTGGCACGCGTGCATCGTGCCGCGCCTGGTCGATGCCAGGCCAGGTGAAGGAGAATGCAGGCTTGCCTTCATCCAGACCCAACGATGCGATCAAGGCATCACGGTCGAGTTCGCCGTCAAGGAAGGCGCTGGGGACGAGGTCGCGCAGCTGCGCTAGCAGTTCTTCCTGCCCATCGGGAGTCTCGCTCGGAACTGTTGAAGTCACCGAGCGATCTCCTGACGGAGGGCGTCACGTTTAATTGTTGTGGTGCTGTGGCTGCGCCGTTGCTTGGGCGAGTGCGATGACATGCTGTGGTTTTCTCCTCTGCGCTCGAAAGCGTGCATTCGAGCTTTGTTTTGGGCTGCGCCGTTTGGAAACCGCGAGCCACAGTGTTGATATTATGCCGCGCTGGACCGGGCTCTGCTGAGACGCACGGGCATGGGACAAATGGCTCGATTGGAGCGTTGTGGTGACCTAATTATCACATATTTGGAGAGGGTCGTGTAGAGCGGTTCTAAGCTGCTTCCAGAAAACTGCACTACCCCTGGTGAAAGCCTTTCCAATCAGCGAGAAGTGGACGCGATGCCAAAAAAGCCGGTTGACGGACGGGGTAGTCGTCGCCTTCTTACAGGCTCAGGCGGTGGCGGCCAGCGTCGCTGAGGTTTGCCGCGTAGTGATCCAGCGCGCCGCTACACGGGTGTCGGCTCACGAAGGGATGATGAGGTGTGAATTGGTGCGTGATTGCGAACGTCTGGTCGGGACGGCGACCGGCTCGCAGTTCGAGGTGTTTTCCCCTCTCTCCGGCCTCTCACATCGTAACGATTGCGGTTCAGAGCCGATAACGGCAAAAAAGAAAGCGTTCGGCTAGATCGACCACACTCTAGTTGCCGCTAATACACGGGGGGTAAAATGGCGGAATTATGTGCACCTAAATCGAACCGCGGTGAGATGGGTCATGGACCGGGAACTGAAATGAAGCAATAAGTATAGCCCCCAGAATGACCAGTGTAGTCTCGAGAGGATGGTGTCACCATAGTAGTTCCGCCATTGTCTGCGACATTGGGAAGACCACACGATTGACTCGGACCTTGCAGTGAATAGATAACCGCAAGCGGTCTCGACTCTCCATTGTAAGTTCTTCCGCCAGTATAGTTATAGGTGATTCCGTTAAATGCGGGATGTGCATCAGGCACTGTTGTCGGCACTGTGCTAACGGTATTAATAGCGCTCTGGAGAGAAGAGCTGGGCGTCACCGGAGTTGTGTTGTATGCGGTGCAATTTCCATCTGAACCAGGTACAAGGCATCCGCTGGATGTAGCGGGGTAAGCACCGTTGAGTGCTATATAGGCAGAAATTGACTTGATGGCTTGACTAACACTAGAAATGGTTTGTGTATTTTTCGCTCGTTCTTGTATGCCACGGTAGGCCACTACACTGATCGCGGCAAGAATAGCGATTACCACAATCACAATGAGAAGCTCGACTATGGTGAAACCTGTGCTCGGCGTATTCTGCTTATGCATATTGTCTGCATAGTACAGGACGATTTATACTATGTCAACTTTAAATGAGGTCCAAGTGGTCGTTAGCCGAATAGTCCTAAGCTGAATGGATGAGGTGAATTCCTCAAGTCGAACGTCAAGGCGCCCTCGTGATTGGCTCTGAACACTATGGCATCTGCGCCCGCTTCACGATCTCTACGGTCGCCAACGTCCGATAGGTCGTGAACTGCAACCCGAGACCGTCCCCTAAATCACTGTGGTCCACAAAGGTCACCGTGCGCATCGGGGCATCCCGGCCTTCCAGCGATATGCTGTAGATCGCGTCGCCAATATCGACCTCTGCCGCCTCCAAATCCTCAGGGAGCTCTGCGCGGATGTGGTACCGCTTGAGGCGGTAGGTGTCGTTGGCAACTTCCGGAGCCTTATAGCGGTCGAAATCGAGAGTGAGGCTCGCGGGTTGCTCGACAAGATCGTCTCCCTGATGCTTCCAGAACCGCACCAATGGCGCACGCTCGTCAAGGTTCTTGTTGGTCAGTTGTGAGATTGTTAGGTGGAGGCCTTCTTCACGATTCCCCGTGATTTCGATCGTGAGCAGTTCACTCCCGAGTCGCCCCCGGACTTCCGCCACGTGGACCATCTCCGTCGCGATGGTCTTGAGCCCTCGATCACTCCAGCGCCGACCGGTACGTTGGTCGCGGAAATCACCATCATTCTCGAGATCCGTGACGACATACTCGAGTCGAGCCAGCACGGTATCCGCGGGAGCGGTGATCGAGATGGCTGCTGCCGCCTCGTTACGATTCCCTTCGGCCACATAGCGCCGCATCTCGCGCTCGAACATGAGAAACGCCTCGAGCAGGTCACCACCCCCGCAGACGAGAAGGAGTGCGGGGTACTGGCTGAACTTCTCGACCGTCAGTCGTCCGTGCGCACCCCGAAGCGCCACCAGTTCCGTATGAACTGACGCAATCAGCTCTTCGGTATCCCCAAATTCCGAGACGATCGTTCCCACCATTCCCTCATCCTCTCACATTTCGGGGACGTCCTGGCGTGCACTTTTTTGTCATGACACCGGTTTGTTGGACTCCTAGTCTGTGAGTATCACCCGCATCACTGGCGGGGACGAACATGCAAGGAGTTATCTCTCATGTCTGAACTTCTTCCCTCCAGTCGTCCGAGTTTCGGGCTCCAACGCCAGGTCCGTCGTGGCCTGATGAACATCACCGTCGAGACCGGTTTGTCCACAGCCCGGATCCAGTCAGAGGCCGAGATCCAGGCCGCACGTCAGGCGGGCATCGCGCAGGTTGGCGCGAGGGCGCAAGAGGAGCTGGCATTGCTGGTCAACCACGAGCGCCTTATCGCTGAAGCCGTACCGGATGCCGAACCGGGCTTGCTGTATTTGCGAGACATCACCCAGTTAGCGATGGCGAACGCCCTTATGGATGCCGGTCGAAAGCTGGGGAGGTCGTGATGGGCGTGCTGTTTGTCCTTCTCACGTTCCTCCTGGTGATCGCTGTCGTGGCCATTGCGGTTTGGTTGTGGCTGTTTGTGAGCATTTTCGAACAGATGGCTGCGCTCATTCGGATCAAAGTCGAGGAGCAGGTTGCCGTGTGGCGAATCGAGTCCATCAGCCGGATCTCGCGGCTGGAGCAGACGCGGCTCCGCGATGAGCATCGGCCATGATCCACGACTGAACTGCCACCTCATGTCCTCGAACTTCTGCGTGATTGATCCGCAGATTCTTATAGCGGTGATGTCCGACCGGACGATTGCTCACCTATCCCGACAGGTCTTAACTCGGAGTGTAGACCGCCACCAGGTGTGTCGGTTGCAGGAAGGAGCACTGCATGAATACGAACCCTACTACACGGGGGACTGCGCCGAAGCGGTTTCGAACGATCTTGGCCGACCCACCTTGGGATATCGGGCAGAAGGAGAAGCGCTACGGCGCGTCACGGCACTACGACCTGATGACGCTTGAACACATCAAGCGGATGCCGGTGGCCGATCTGGCCGAGGAGAACGCCCATCTCTACCTGTGGGTCATCAATGGCGCGATCCGCGAAGGGATCGACGTCATGGAGGCGTGGGGTTTCACCTACCGGGCCCCACTGACCTGGATCAAGCCGAGATACGGCCTCGGACAATACCTGCGCCAGCAGACCGAACATCTCCTGCTCGGTACGCGAGGCCGCGCGCCAGTGAAGTTCCGAGGGCAGGGCACCTGGATGTATGCGCCGCTGCAGGATCACTCCCATAAGCCGGAGGAGCAGTATGCCGTGATTGAGCGGCTGTCAGATGGACCCTACCTGGAATTGTTCGCACGTCGCTCCCGACCCGGCTGGTATGCGTGGGGGAACGAGATCGATGCCGACATCCTCGTGCCAGGCTACCCAATACCGAGCGATGGTCGATTGCATGGAGGCGCATCGTGAGCGCACTGTCACAGCGCCGCCACCAGGAGGGTCGCGATGTACATCCAGCCCAAATCTCTCTTGTCGCGCCTGCTTGGGGCCGCCTGGACGATTCTCTTCATCTCCGCGCTGCTGTGGTTGGCCATACACCTCCTGGCCGAGGTCTGGATCTGGGTGGTGGGCATCGTCATCCTCGGGATCGCGATTCGAATCAGTTTCTGGTGGCGACAGATCCGCCGCGACTACTGGTGAGAGGAGGTGTGCGATGAAACACCGACGAGGACGACCAGTCCGCCAGTACAACATCCGCGTTCGGACCGTCCGCCGCGACCCGATCGACTTCGACGCTCTGGCGCGAGCGGCGCTGGAGCAGGCCGCCATGGACCAGCGAGCGACGCCCGAGACGCCACCACAGAGTCCCCGCCGCCGACGACGTCGCACCCATAACGAGGATGGCCGCCATGATCACCTGGGGTGAGATCCACTGGCCACGACCGCTGCGCGGTCGCACCGCTCATCGGGTTATTGACACGATTAGCGAGCGACCAGCAGCGCGGCTCTCTTGGTCTGGGAAGCCCGATCGGAGGCGGGATGCATCCGCTACCTGGTCGGTGCAGATACGAACGATCTTCGGGAGACCGCGCGTTTGCTGACGCAGTTCGTGCCAGGCGTGAGTGTCACTCCACTCGCGATGTCTCGGGCTGACGCTGAGCGTTCTGGGCGTGTGCGGATCCGGCAGCGCTCCCTGTCGCTGAACCTCGAGGCCACCGAGCAGATGCTCCAAGCACTGCTCGGTGCGCTTTCTGGCGCCAACAGCAAGGATGACGTGCTGGTGATCCAGGTCATCCTTGGTCGCGCCCTTATGCCGGAAGCGGTGCCGCACTCGATCGAGGATCCAACCACCTCCATCTTCTCTAAGCTGATGTACGGTACACGACCGGCGACCGGGGAGCTGCGCACGCGCCTGAGCAGCAAGCTGGGCGAGTACCGCTTCCGCGCTGTTATTCGTATTGGTGTTTCAGCAGGCCACCCAGCTAGGCGCCTCGCAGCCGTACACCGTGTGTTGGCGGCGTTTCGCCAGCTGCAGAGTGGAGGCACGCATGTCGACCTTGTTCCGGATCGACCGAGTGCCGTCGATGAGGCGCGCGTCCCGATGTGGTTGCCACTTCGCCTCACACCAAGTGAGGCGCTGTCTTTTCTGGCCTGGCCGCATGGTGACAGTGCGTTGCCGGGTATGCCCGCGCTGCACCCCCGACCGCTCGCACCACCTCCGTCGTTCGTCGAGGTGAGGGATCGTGCCTTCGCTGTCACCACCGCGCCTGGGCCACCCCGCCCGATCGGTATCAGTCGGAGCGACTCATTCCGCCATACCCATATCGTTGGACCCACCGGAGTGGGGAAGAGCACCGTGATGCAACACCTGATCAAGGCGGATATCGCCGCTGGGATATCGGTGGTGCTTATCGACCCGAAAGGTGATCTGGCGACGGACACACTCGCCCAGATCCCGGAGAAGCGTTGGCGTGATGTCGTGGTCATCGATCCGACTTTGCCACATCCAGTTGGACTGAACCCTCTCGCCACGAGTCCAGAGCGCCGAGCGCTGGTGACCGACGGCATCTTGGCTGTCTTCCGAGGCCTGTTCCCGACAGCATTCGGCCCACGCACCTCGGATATCATGCACGCCTCGCTCTTGACCCTGATGGCGTCTCCGGGGGCGACACTCGTTCAGCTCCCCGCTCTTCTGACCGATGCTCAGTTCCGACGCAGCTTGACTGCGCGCATCAGTGATCCGGTCGGCCTCGGGTCGTTCTGGGCGCAGTGGGAGGCCATGAGCCCCGGCCAGCAGGCGGAGGCGATTGGTCCGGTGATGTCGCGCCTGAGGCAGTTCTTGCTCCGTCCGGGCCTGCGGGCGGTGCTCGATCAGCCGGAGCCAAGGTTTCAGTTCAGTGAGATTTTCTCAGCGCGGCGCGTTGTCATCGTCTCACTGAACAAGGGCCTGATCGGAGCGCAATCCGCCACACTTGCTTGGCTCGCTGGTGGTCAGCCAACTCTGGCAGCTGGCACTTGCCCAGGCTGCGCTGCCCGAGGAGCATCGACGACCGGTCAGTGTCTATATCGATGAAGCGCAGACCTTCCTGCATCTCGATGCCGATCTCGGCGAGGCCCTCGAGCAATCACGCTCGCTCCGCGTCGCCTGGCACCTGGCCCACCAATACCGCCGTCAGATGCCTGCCGATCTGCTTGCCGGAATCGATGCCAATACGCGGAACAAGATCGTCTTCACGCTCGAGGGTACCGACGCCAAGGCCGTTGCATCGGGCAGTCGACCTCGCGCCCGAGGACTTCATGCGCCTGCCACCCTACGGGATCTATGCATCGCTGCTTTCCGAGGGCCGCCAGACAGGATGGTTCTCAGGTCGGACATTACCGCCCCCGAGTGCGATCTCATCACCGGAGACGATCATCCGCGAGAGCCAGGCCCGCTATGGAGCCGACCCGAACATCTCCCGAGCCCGAGCTGAGGACACTCCTGCTTCCGAGGCTCATGCGGAGGAAGAGTCCTTCGGTCGTACACCGCGAGGAGCGTCGTCATGAGCCACGTATCGACGTCTTGCAGACGCTCCGCTCACGCATCCGGTCACGATGCTGTCGACCTCTGGCAATCGGCGGAACGTTCGCCATATCGAGTCGTTAGGGGAGGCGACTATCAGGGGTATTCCCCTGATGTGTCGGCGACGACCTGACCTCAGGCGTGGAGGCTGATATGGCGGCTGCCCGCACCGGTCGGAAGGAACTCCAGCGCATTGCTGCAGGTCTCAGCGAGCGTGATTGGTCGATCATTCGGTTCATCGATCGCCACCGTTATGCGACCACCACCCAGCTCCGTCGTCGCTTTTTCGCTCAGCATGCCAGTCAGGCTGCCTCGACGCGCGCCTGTGTCCGCGTCCTCGGTCGGCTGTTCACCCATCGAATCCTGACGCGTCTGGAGCGACGCATTGGAGGCGTCCGCCATGGCTCATCGGCATTCATCTGGTGCCTCGATGTTGTCGGTGACCGACTCACACGACGCCATGGCACTCCCCGGAGGCGCGTGCAGGAGCCGTCCTTTCCCTTTCTGGATCATACGCTGGCAGTGACCGAGACTCACGTTCGACTTTATGAAGCGGAGAGGGAATGGAGTCTTTCGCCTGGACGGGGTGGAGGTTGAAACCGAGGCGTGGCGGGAGTACGTCACCTCCAGTGGTGCGAAGAGTGTTCTCAAGCCCGATCTCAAGGTGACCATCGGGAGCGACGAGTACACCGACCATTGGTACCTGGAGATCGATCGGGGTACCGAATCGCTTCCCGTCCTTCTGAGGAAATCCCGAGCGTACGAGGAGTATCGGCGCACAGGGCGCGGTCAAGCCGAGCATGGGGTCTTCCCTCGTGTGCTCTGGGTTCTGCCCGACCGTGGCCGCGTGGAGCGCCTACGCGCCGCCATCGATGACGACCCTGACCTGCCATCCAAGATGTTCACCTGTATCACCGGCGATGAGCTCATCCGCACACTCTCCAAGCCGCCGTAGCTACAGCGTGAGTTGTGCACATGGTGATGACAATTCCGCATCGCGCGGTGACTCGACTTCCATCGCCACGTGAGCGTCAATGGAGAGGCCAGGTGCGACAAAGTGATCCATCGGAAAGGAGGCGACATGACATCCAACAATCCCCAAACCCCAACCCCGACGAGGAGCGAGCGCCGCGGCTCTCTTTCCAGTTTTGAGAGTCTTCTCCGTCTCGATGACACCAGAGCGTCCAGTGAGCCGCGCGAGCCGGGCACCGGGGCAGCCGTGTTGTATCTCCGTGTTTCTACGCAGCGCCAACTCTATACGGCGATCGATCTCGATCCAGATGGCAACTCCATCGCCACACAGCGAGAGGCGACGATCAAGCGAGCGAAGCGACTGAAGGCACCTATCATTCAGAGAATTTGTCGAACCGGGGCAATCCGCACAGTCGATCGCCAAGCGTCCGGTCTTCCGCGAGCTGTTGCAGTACGTCGAAGACACGCCTGAGGTGAGCTACGTCATCATCTATATGCGCTCGCGTGTCTTCCGCAACCAAACCGATGCGGCCATCACCAAGCGGATCCTCGATAGCATGGGCGTGAGGCTGATCTCCGCCAAGGAGGAGTTCGGTGAGGGCTACATGGCTGACGCCATGGAAGCCATCACCGACATCATGAACGAGGTGCAGGTGCGCCAGAGCGGTGAGGACATCAGCAACAAGATGTTCCACAAAGCCAAGAACGGCGGCACCACCGGACGCGCCCCGCTTGGCTACCTCAATGTCCGCAAAGACGTTGATGGGCACCTCGTTAACAGCATCGATATCGATCCCAAGCGGGCACCGCTCGTGACGTGGGCGTTCGAGCAATACGCCACGGGCGACTACAGCCTGGCGCGACTGCAGCAGGAGCTCGCCGATCAGGGACTGACGACCCGGCGCACTGCCAAATGGGAGGAGAAGGCGGTTTCTCGCAGTCAACTCGGTGTCCTGCTGCGGGATCCGTACTACCTGGGCATGGTGCCGTACAAGGGGCAGGTGTATCCAGGGAAGCATCCGGCCCTCGTCACGCCGGACGTCTTCGAACGTGTCCAGCAGGTCCTGGACGCGCGAAAGCAGCGCAATCAACGAGATATCGTGCACAACCATTTCCTGCGGGCCATGCTCAGGTGCGGCCGTTGCCATGCCGCGGGACGCAACCACCAGCTCATCTATTCCCGAGCGACCAACGCGCGGGGTGATGTGTATGAGTACTACTTGTGTCGAGGACGGCAGGAGGGCGTGTGCGACTTGCCGCATCTGCCGGTCGCACTGGTGGAGAATGCGCTTCTCCGCGAGGTGCAGACACTCCAACTGGCATCAGAGGAGATTGCCGCCATGCGCGAGCAGCTCGCAGGCAGACTCGAGCAGCATTTGACTGCGGAGCGCGAGGCGCATGCACGCGTCAAGAAGGAGCTGGCCGCCCTCGATGTCAAGGAGGAGAGGCTCCTGGATCTTGTCGCCGAGGGGTCATTGAGCACGGCCAAGGTGCGCGAGCGCATAGGCAAGCTGCAGGTGCAGCGTAAGGCCCTGACGCAGCGGCTTGCGGCAACCGAGGACTATATCCGGCAGGAAAGCGACATGGTGCTGAGCTACCTCGACCTTCTGGAGCAGCCAGGCGCTTTTTATGCCTCTACTGATGACAACGTGAAGCGCAAGCTCCTCGCCGCATACTTCTCTCACATCTGGATTGACGATGATGGGCACGAGGTGACTCCGCAGTCCCAACCGCAGGCCATGGTGGCGCAGATTCAGCATGCCGCACGCCGCGGGTCCGCAAACGCGAAAGGCACCGAGTCGATACTCGGTGCCGGTGATTCTCTCGCCTATGAGTCGTTATTTTCTGGGCGCGTGTTCGAGTAACACGACCTTGGTACCCCAGGCAGGGATCGAACCTGCGACCTACCGCTTAGAAGGCGGTTGCTCTATCCACTGAGCTACTGGGGCGGGGACGGGCGCGTCCAGGCCGTATTGTAGCAAAGACGACTTGTCATCCGGCTACGGGACGACGAGGATTGCCTTACGGCTGGAGCGGAGGAGTTTGCGCGTGGTGCTCAGCCCCAGCATGGCGTGGAGGCGGGAGTGACCGAAGGCGCCCATGACCAGCAGGTCCATGTCTTCGGCGTTCATGATGTCGGGAATGATGCGGTCGGCGCTGCCATGGCCGTGCTCCGCCTGGACAGCATAGCCTGCGCTGCGAAGGTGGCTTGCGGCGTCTTGCAGACCCTGCTGCATGCCGATCTTCTCGCCAGCGAGCAACAGCGTGCCCTCGCAGTCGCGAAGGAGCGGTTGTTCGATGAGGTAGCGGATGGCATGGCCGGATTGCGGGCCGCCGTCGTAGGCGATCAGGAAGCGGCGTATCTCCTGCGGCTCCGCGGGAGCGACCAGCACCGGGCAGTCCGCAGCCCGGATGACGCGCTCCAGATGATCGCCGAGTCGGCCTCGTTCCTGTGCGGAAAGCTCGCCGCGCTTGCCAACGATGAGGAGTTGGGCGTCACCGCTGTGCTCGCGGATGTGTCCTTCCAGCGTGCCGTATTCGACCACAACGTGCACGCGGCGGACGCCCTTCTCGCGGAGGCCCCGCGCGGCATCGGTAAGCGCCTCGCGTCGCTCCTCCATCTCGGGGTCGACCCCGCTCTTGCCGGTATCCAGCCCGATCGCCAGGCGCTGTTGATCATCGTCCAGGGAGCTCATCCGAAGCCGGTCCTCGATGAGGGCCGGGTCGGATGAGCCATATTCCAGGATATGCACGAGGCGTGACAGAGGTGTCGAGTTGCCGCGCCGCCCACGCGGCATGCAGGAGGATGCTCTCGGTGAACCGCGAACCGTCGATATAGGCCAGCACGCTCACCCGCATCACTCCTGACAGCAGCCGATAACGCCCGTTACTGAGGCAAGCTTACCGCGATCTCGAGGCGATTGGAGGACGGATCGAGCACGGTGAGCCGATCGGCCTCGCGCGTGTACGATGCACCATCTTCGGCGAGGCGCTGCTCAATAGCGTCGATGTCGCTCGCCTCCGGGACGAGCAGGGTCCAGTGATCCAGGCCGGCCGTGCCATCCGGCTTCGGCGTCGCGGTGCCACCGTTCCAGATGTTGAACGCGAGCGCGTGAGGGACAAAGCTCGTCTCCAGCGACATGTCGGCCATGCCCCAGGCGTCCGTGAAGCGCAGGTCGCCCAACCCGATCACGTCGCGATAGAAACGGCGCGAGCCATGCAGGTCGGTGACATGCAGGTGCACATGGCCGACGCGAGTGCCGGCCGGCATCGGCGCCGCCAGGTCATCGTCCTGCGAAAGCGCCGACAGGAGATCGTCGACGTCCAGTGGCTCGGTCGGGCCCTGCGTCGACCCGTCGGCCATGATCGCCAGGCCGCGACCATCGCCCAGGTCCAGCGCACCTCGCTCGGGCGTCTCGAAGGTCAGCTCGATGCCATTCCCGTCGGGGTCCGAGAAGTAGGTTGCCATCGTCTCGGCATGGTCGGTCGGGCCATTGGGATACCGCTGGCTGAACAGCCGGGCGACGACCCGCGCAAGCTCCTTCTTGGCCGGCAAATGAATGGCGACGTGGTAGAGCCCGGTGTGCCGCTTCGCGACGGGGCCCGAGGCGCCGGGATGGAGCACGACCATCGGTTCGCCGTCCACGCCAAGTACGACGTTGGCGGATTCGCCGGGGATCTCCGTCAGGCCGACGAACCGGGTCCAGAAGAGCCGTGCTCGCTCGCCGTCGGTGACGTCGAGGTGGACGGGACCGAGGCGGGTGGTGCCAGGCAAGAGCTGCGGAGCGGGTGTCGGCTGGGCGAAGGGAAGTGTGTTCGTCATTTTACTCTCCAAAGGTGTGAATCGTGGCGGGAACAATCGTGACCGCGATGCGGCTTCCGCCATCCTGGTCCATGCGGCGCAGGTCCGCGCCGAACTTGGCTCCGCCGCGGTCGGCAAGCCCGTACTCGGTGTCCGGTGCAGATTTCGGCCCTGCCGCGGATCTCGATGGTGCGGTAGGGGTTCTCCGGATCGACGAAGAACGCGGAGACTCTCGGGTCTCTCATGAGGTTCTTCGATTTCTGGCGCTCGGTATTGAGCGATATCCGGAGTGTGCCGTCCTCCCACAGGAACCACATGGCGGTGACCTGAGGCTCGCCGCCGGGGCCGAGCGTGGCCAGGGTGACGATCTGGGACCGTTCGATGATGTCTCGGTGGGATGAGGAGATGGTAGGCATGCTGGCGATCCTTGCGAATCCATAGTCAATAACTAATAGTAAGTATAATAGCAGGTTTGGTGCGAACAGTCTAGTTCTAAACTTCCAAGCCAGCTTGTGCCCCTCGTGCACGGTCGTAAACCCGCATTCCGGAGCCGCTGATCGGAAGAGCCACAAGGTGCGATGCGATGCGTTCGGCCGCTTTTTGGGCCCGTTCTTGCGACCAGGTCGTTGGATTATTCGTGAAGATTGAGGGACTGTACGAGGAGCCGGGACGATGGAGGAGGCGACGCGGGAAACGCAGCGGAAGGAGCAGAAGTGGCGGGAGCGTCTCGAGCTGCTCGTGAACGTTTCGGCGGTGCTGGAGCCGATCATGGTCGGCTTGGGGATCGTGTTCCTTGGCCTGCTGCTGATGGAGTTCGCCGGGGTGCCGCTCGTCCTGCTTGGGCAAAACCGGATGGCCGGCGTGATGCAGGCGATCTGGTGGATCTTCCTCGGCGATTTCCTCCTGCGCCTCCTGATCGCGCCCGATAAGGTGATGTTCCTCCGGTCCAACGTGCTGGGCGCGCTCTCGCTGGCCTTGCCGTTCCTACGCCCGTTGCGTGCGTTCCGTGCGGCGAGAGCGCTACGCGGCTTCAGCCTCGTTCGGCTCCTCGGCGGAATCAACCGCGCCATGCGGGCGCTGCGCCGGATCACGCGCGGGCGGCAGATGGCCTTCGTCGGGGCGCTGACGGTCGCCGTCGTGTTGGCGGGCGCGGTCGGTGCGATGTTTTTCGATCGCGGGCATCCGGACTCGCCGGTCCGCACCTTCGAGGACGCGCTGTGGTGGTCGGCGACGCTGGTGACGACGATGAACAGCGAGCTCTACGTGGTCAGCGGGGAAGCGCGGGTGATCGCCTTCCTCCAGCGACTCTTCGCGCTGAGTATCTTCGGCTACATCACCGCCTCGATCGCGAGCTACCTTATCGGTGTCGATGCGACTGAGTCACGGTCCGGGAGCGATGCCGGGCAGCGTGCGCTGCAGGAGGACATCCAGGCGCTCCGGCGGGAAGTGCGGGCGCTGCGGGAGGAGCAAGCCCGGCATCAACCGCGAGAGGTAGGGAGTCGTTAACACGTCCAGCCGGCGGGACTGCGACAACAAGGAGCCCGCGTCTGTAGTCGACGCGGGCTCCGATGATCTGTGCCAAATACTGGTCCTTGCTAGACGACGTAGCCCGGGTATGCTGGATAGGCGTATCCCGACGCCCAGTAAGGGCCGTATCCCCACCAGCCGTACACGCCTTCGTAGTAGTCGGCCTTCTCGGCCAGCTCGGGGAGATATCCTGGCGCCCTGCCGAGGTCCTTACGCTGGCGGTTCACATGGACATGGTCGTCGTCGATCTTCGTGATCGCGTCCACTGGGACGAGGAAGTGGTCCTCTCCGATTCCGAGGAAGCCGCCATGAGCGACTCGGAGAAACCGGACACGATGCTCCTGGTCGTCCAGGGCGAGATCATCGACGGTGCCGATCTTCTCACCGGCGCTGTCGAGCACTTCACGACCACGGACGTCCTCCGCGGGATCTTTGACGGTGAGATCGGTATCGCCCAGGAAATGGATGGCTCCACGCTGTGTCGAATCGGTCATACGCGACTCCTTCTGTTGACTGCTGCGTCCGACCGATCTGTCTCGATCGTCGTGGCGTCCCTTAAGGGCGCCACACGCAAGGGGAGACGCATATGACGTTCCGCGAATGGATCAGGCGCCTGACGATTGGTCTGGCTTGAGGCTGCGGAGCGATTGGTGGAACTCCTCCATGACGGCATGGAGCCGCTCGCCCGTCGCATCCATTGTCACCATCGTGACCTTGCCCTTACCGACGTCCGATTGCACCTTGATCTCGCCGGTAACGCGGGGGAGCATGCCTTCCTTCCCGCCCATGATGAAGATCTGGTTCGGCCGGCCGGTACGGCCAGATCGATACCCGCGCCCGGTGAAGAAGGCGATAGCGTAGTCGAGCGTCTCTTTCGCGGGGAGACGGGACACCGCCTTCTTCTGGTAGGCGGTTCGGCGCATTTCCGCCTGGATCTGGGCTCTTGGATCGAGGTCAGTCATCACGACAGGCTCAGGCACTCGCCGGGCGAGAGGACGGCGACCTTCGCGCTCGTCTGCGACTCAACGTCTGCCTTGAACGCATGCGGGTCCTGCCGGATCGCCGGGAACGTGTTGTAGTGGCACGGAATCACGGTGCTGGCATGAAGCATCTTCGCCGCACGCACGGCGTCCTTCGGTCCCATGGTGAAGCGGTCACCGATCGGGAGAATCGCGACGTCCAACCCTTCCTCGCCGATGAGCTGCATGTCGAGGAAGAGCGCGGTGTCACCGGCGTGGTAGATCGTCTTACCGCCGAAGCGGATGACATGGCCGGCCGGGATGCCCGGTGCCACCACGCTGCCGTCCTCCGCCTCGTAGCTGGACGTATGCCAGGCGGGGGTGAACTTTGTGGACCCGCCATCGAACGCGATGGTGCCGCCATGGTTCCCGCCGACGGTGTTTTCCACCCCCTGGCTCGCGATGTAGTTCGCCAGCTCGAACGTGGCGATGACATTCGCGCCGGTGCGCCTGGCGAGCGCCACCGTGTCGCCAACATGGTCGTTGTGGGCGTGCGTGAGGATGATTGTCGAGGGCTCGAGGGAATCGACATCGGTCGTGCTCACCGGGTTCCCGGAGATGTATGGGTCGATCAGGACCATGCGCTCGCCATCGTCCAGAGAGAATGCGGATTGTCCGTGCCAGGTGATCTTCAACGGCATTGTGTTTCTCCGTGTAAGTCGGCGCTGTTCCTTTATGCGTGCGCTCGGTCGTAGACGACGTCGCCGCCCGCGATCGTCATATCGCAACGAACATTCCGCAGGTCCAGCGGTGCGACGGTCGCCAGGTCTGTCTCCAGGATCGTGACGTCGCCCAATTTCCCGGCTTCCAGCGAGCCCTTCTCGTGCTCGGCGAACGACGCATAGGCGCCGTTCCACGTGTACGCCCGAATCGCCTCCTCGAGGTCGACGCGCTCTTCCGGATAGATCTCATCGCCGAGCCGGTCGGTTCGGCTGACCATCATGCCGATGCCGACCATCGGGTTGACGCCTGAGACCGGCGCATCGGTGCTCGCGGCGGCGATGATACCCCGCTCGGCAAAGGTCTTCATCGCGTAGGCGTAGCGCACGCGCTCCTCGCCAAGGTTGGCCAGATAGACCGGCCGCATATCGTACAGGAACGTGGTGCCCGGAATGGGGACCGCGCCGACGTTGCGGATGCGGTCGAGCATCGGCTCGGTGAGGATGGAGCAGTGCTCGATGCGGAAGCGTGGGTCGGCCACCGGGTGCTCGCGTTGCGCGCGCTCATAGGCGTCGAGGAGAACGGAGATCGCGGCGTCGCCGATCGCGTGATTGCCGAGTTGGAATCCGGCTTTGTGGGCGCGGACGAGCTTCTCGACGATCTCCTCCGGCGGGTACATGTACATGCCGTAGTTGTCGGGGTCGCCGACGTAGGGTTGGGACATACGGGCCGTCTTCCCGCCGATCGAACCGTCGGCGAAGAGCTTTGCGTTGCCGATCCGCATCCACTCGTCGCCGAAGCCGGTCATGATGCCAAGGGAGGCCAGCTCGTCGAGCGTCTCGTCGATCATCATCATCAGCCACGTGCGCAGCGCGAGCTCGCCGGAGTCGTGCAGGCGCTGGTACGCGCGCAGCTGCTCCTTGCGCGCGATGCCGGCCTCGGCGACCGAGGTCACACCATGCTCGCGGAAAATGCGCCCTCCAAGCCGCAGGTCGTCCATGATGTCCTCTTCGGACGGGTCCTGCATGGCATCCCAGATCGCGTTAGCGGCCGACTCGCGCAGGACGCCGGTCGGGTCGCCATGCTCGTCGCGGTCGATCGTCCCGTCGTTCGGGTCGGGCGTGTAGCGGTTAATGCCGGCAAGCTCCAGCGCGCGGCTGTTTGCCGAGACGATGTGGTAGCACATCCGCCGCAGCACGACCGGATGGTCCGGCGAAACGGCATCCAGATCCTGACGCGTCGGGATACGTCCCTCGAGCCAGCATCTCCTGGTCATAGCCGCGCCCGAGGATCCAGTGGCCCGGAGGCGTGGTGGTGGCGCGCTCGCCGACCTTACGCGCGATCTCGGCGACTGATGCGACCTTGTCCGGTGTGAGATCGATCTGCGACGCGGCCTGGCCGACGCCCATGATGTGGGCATGCGCGTCGTAGAAGCCGGGGACCGCCGTACGGCCCCCCAGGTCGATCTCGTCGAACGTCGCGCCCAGCTCGGCGCGAACGTCGTGACGCGTGCCAACGGCGAGGATGCGCCCGTTGACGATACCGACCGCTTCGGCGGAGGGCTGCGCCCGGTTCATCGTCATGATCGGGCCACCATGGATCAAGAGACTTCGCGCCACCGGGCTTACTCCTGGGCTGATTGCTGATAGGTGGACCACATCAGCGCGAGATGGTCCATACGTGCGATCCAGACATCGCCGGAGGCGATGGCTTCGTCGAGGAAGCGGACGAGTGTGCCGACCAGGCCGGGACGACCCATGATATGCGGGTGCACGACGATCGGCATGTAGGTGCCGTCGGTGCGGTGCGCGCCCAGCGCCAGGGACCACGCCTCGAGCAGCGACGACGGGGAAGGGGGCGGGTGGGCGAGAGCCAGGCCGTATCCATGAGGTAGGGGGACACCGGGAACACGGTCGCGTCCGCGTCCCGTAGCAGCACGGGAAGATCGCCGCCGGCCCCGGTGATGCGCCAGGCGCGGCCGCTGTCGTTGCCGAAGGCGCCTTCAGGCTCGGAAACCTGGAAGCCGGGTAACTGCTCAACCAGGCCGTTGACGCGCTCGTCGGTCAGGCGGCTGATGGTGTCGAGAAGATCGTCGGTCGACCCGGTCGCGGAGCAGGCAGTTGCGGCGACCTCATGCCCCAGCTCCATTGCGCGCCGGACGAGCTGAGGCGCGCTCTCCGCGGCGTCGCCGCCAAATGCGATCGTGGCGGTGACGTCGAGATCGGCAAGCTGCTCGAAGATGCGCTGTAGCCCGGTGACGGTGTAGTCGAGCCCGACGAGGTCCGATTGCCCGGTCCCTTCATCAACCAGGCCGGTTCCGGGAACATGGACGAGGAGCGACATGGCGGCACGGTGGCCGGCGGGCCAGTCGATGCGTGATTGGGCGTCCGTCATGAGTCGTTGATCCTCCTTCTAGGCCTTCGCGCCGGCGGCGCTGAGCGCCTGGTCGATATCGGCGATGATGTCGTTCGCGTCCTCGATGCCGACCGACAGGCGGATGAGGTTGTCGCGGATGCCCCACTCGTCGCGTTGCTCCTGGCTGAACCCTCGTTGTGAGGACGTTGCGGGGTGCAGCGTCAGCGTGGAGACGTCTCCGAGGGTGGTGGCCGGCTCGATCACGCGGACCGACTCCAGGAACCTGAAAACGTCCTTCGTGCCGAAGCCCTTGACCTCGAACGAGAGCATGCCGCCGCGATCGTCGGAGAGGAACTGGCCGGCGAGGCCGTCATCGGTCGGCGGGTAGTTGACCATCTCGATGCGTGGATCGCCGCGGAGCCACTCGACGACCGTCCGCGCGTTGCGGCTGTGCTCGCGCATGCGCAGGCTAAGCGTCTTCATGCCGCGCAATGTGAGCCAGGCGTCCATCGGCCCCGGCACCGCCCCGTTGATGCGGGCGGTCGTGCGCATCTGGTCAATCGTCTCCTTGGGCCCGGAGACGACCCCACCCATCACATCGCCATGACCGCCGAGGTACTTCGTGGTCGAGTGCAGCGTCAGGTGCGCGCCCAGGTCAGTGGGGCGGCAGAGCACCGGCGAGGCGAACGTGTTGTCGATAACGAGCGTCGCGCCAACCTCGTCGGCGATCGCGGCGAGGCCCTTGATGTCCGAAACCTTGATCAGCGGGTTCGAGATCGTCTCGGAGTAGATCAGCGTCGGTTTGACCTCGCTGGCCAGGGCGCGGACGGCGTCAAGGTCCGTCGGGTCGATGTAGTGGGCGGTCACGCCGTGCGGCCTGAACTGTCCCTCCATAAGGGAGAGGGTGGCGCCGTAGACGTCCCGCGAGAGCAGCACGTGCGCGTCCGGCTTCGCGAACTGCTGGAAGACACCGTTGATCGCCGCCATGCCGGACGGGTAGGCGATGCTCGCCTCGCAATTCTCGATCGTGGCGATGGCGGTCTCCAGCGCGCGGACGGTCGGGTTGCCGAAGCGAGCGTATGCGTACGACTCGGCCGGATGGTCGAATGCGAAGTCGAGGTCTGCGGACGACTCGAACACGTACGACGTGCTGAAATGGATAGGACTGACGGTCGGGATAGCCGGCGAGATCGAGATCTTCTCGCCACTATGGACGACCTGGGTCGCCGGTTGCAGAGTTCGCATGTGCTCGTTGCGTTTGTCCACGGTTCGCTCCTGTCAGCTGACGATCGATTGGCTTTCTGGCGCATATTGTCGCATCAGCGCGCCCGATGTGGCGGGATGTCTCGACAGGATGCCGGATCCATGCGAAGTATGTAGCCGGACACACCCGATTCGTGGTTCGACACCACACCTTCGAGGAGCACGATTCATGGCAAACGGTATCTCTCCCTGGGTCGCGACGACCGCCGAGTATCGGCCGGACCGCTACTACACGTATGATCTGCTGACGGAGCTGCTGCACAACTGGGCGAAGGAGTACCCGTCGCTGGTGCAGATCGAGAGCATCGGCACGACCTACGAGGGCCGGAAGATCTGGGCATTGACGCTTACGAACGTCGACACGGGACACCACAGCGAGAAGCCGGCGACGTTCGTCGACGCGAACATCCACGCCGGTGAGGTGACCGGTTGTTCGACCGTGCTCTGGCTGGTGAACCACCTGCTGACCACGTACGGCGAGGACGAGGCGACGACCCGGCTGCTGGACGAGTCCGTTCTCTACGCGGTGCCGGCGATCATGCTCGACGGCATGGAGCTGTACCTGACGTCGCCGGAGCGCCTCCGCTCATCGGTCCGTCTGTACCCCGAGACGGAGCCGCAAGACGGCCTGCGCCGCGAGGATCTCGACGGCGATGGCCGCATCCTGCAAATGCGCGTGAAGGACGAGTCGGGACCATGGAAGGTCTCGCCGGACGATCCGCGCGTCATGATCCGCCGCGATCCGGACGAGGTCGGTGGCGAGTACTACCATGTCTATGAGGAAGGGCAGGTTCGCAACTGGGACGGTGGCGCGATCAGCCAGGCGACCGAGCCGTATGGCCTGGACCTGAACCGTAACTTCCCGCATCAGTGGGTGCCAGAGGGCAAGCAGCGTGGCGCGGGGGAACTGCCGTTGGGCGAGCCGGAGACACGGGCGCTGGCCGAGTTCATGGTGGCGCACCCGAATATCGGCACGTCGCAGCACTTCCACACATGGTCCGGCGTGATCCTGCGGCCGTCGTCGAACAAGACGGACGGCGACCTGCCGAACTTCGACCTCAAGGTGTTCAAGGCGCTCGGCAAGCTTGGTGAGGACGTGACCGGCTACCGCTGCGTGTCCATCCATGATGATTTCGCCTACGACAAGAAACAACCGATCCACGGCACCGTGCTGGACTGGATCTACGACTCCTTCGGCTCCTACGCGTATTCCACAGAGCTCTGGAGCCTGCCCCAAAAGGCCGGCATCGAGGTCAAGGACTACATCGGCTGGGGCCAGGATCACCCGGCGTCCGACGATGTCGCCATGGCGAAGACCCTCGACGAGCACGTCGACGGCGAGGGCATCTATGGATGGAAGGCGTTCGACCACCCGCAGCTCGGGCCGGTCGAGATCGGCGGCTGGGACTACAAGTTCGCCATCCAGAACCCGCCGGGGCCGTTGCTGGAGGAAGTCGCGAGCGGCAACGCAACGTTCGTCAAGCGACTGATGGGCACGAACCCGCGCATCGAGATGGAAGACGCGCAGGTCGAGCACCTCGGCGGCGAGATCTACCGTCTCTCGGTCGTGGTGAAGAACACGGGCTTCCTGCCCACCTACCTTTCAGAGGTGGGCAAGGCGATCCCGTCGGTCAAGGGCGCGCGCGTCACGCTGGAGCTGGGCGAGGGCGCAAGCCTCGAAGTCGGCAAGCCAGAAGCGGACCTCGGTCACCTGGAAGGCCGTGCTAATGTCTTCGGCCCGATGGGTCTTCCGCCGCGATACGCTAACCTTGCACGAGCAAAGGCCGAATGGGTCGTGCGGGCCGCGCCGGGCACGACCTTCAGCCTGTCCGCATCCGCAACCAAGGCGGGCACGGTCCGCCAAGAGGGCACCATCCCCGTATCCTGAGAGGCAGCGCATCGATGACACTTCCGTCGGCAAACGAGAACGCGTTCCTGGGCGCCATCGTCGGCACCGCGATCGGCGATGCGCTGGGGCTGCCGGTCACGGGCATGAGCCCGGACGCGATCCAGTCGCGGTACGGGGCGTTCGAGGAGTACCTCGAGCTTGACGACATGCCCGAGGGGCAGCCGACGCGCGGCGTGATCTCGGACAAGACGGAAGTTGTCCTCAGCATCATCGAGTCGCTCACGACAAACGACGCGATCGTCGATCCGGAAAACATCGTTCACCGGATGCGTTTCCTTATCGATAGCCCGAGCCGGCGGTGGATCTCCGACGAGACCGCCACCGGCATCGAGCTGGCCTTCGAGCATGAGGGCGTCGCGCCGGACCAGGCGCCTACGGATCCCGACCCGGCCGTGCTGGTGCGCGGGCTGCCTGTCGGCCTGCTGCACTCGATCGGCGAGCTGGACCGCGACGCGTTGCGGGATGATGCGCGCGCGGTTGCCCGGCTCTCCCATGGGGGGGAGGCAAGTGCTGGGCTCGTCGCGCAGGTCGCAGAGGCAACTGCACTGGCGGCCCGCTACGTCGACCGCGAGGCGGACTGGACAGGGGAGCTGCAGATCAGCAGCGAGCATCCGCTCTCGGCTGAGATCAACCGCATTGTCCGGGCCGTGTTGCAGGCGGACGCGTTCGAAGGCGCCGTGCTGCCGGTCGTGTACGGCGGCACGGATGCGGCGGCGTTCGGCGCGATCGCTGGCGGGCTCGCCGGTGCGCGATTCGGGGCCGCCGGGCTGCCGCAGCAGTTCATCGACGATCTGGACGCCCGCATCTACCTCTCCATGGCGGCGCCGTGGTTCTACCGCACGGTCCTGCGGCGACAGGGCGTGGTGGTGGACCTTCACATGACGGACCAATTCCCGCGTTAGGGGCGAGGGGCGCGACGGGCGGTTGATATCGCCGTTGCACCGTTCGTTATACTTGGTGAGTCAGGAACGTATCGGCCGCGAGGTCCTGCACCGGCGGCTGATTTTTCGCGCCTGCCCCCTCGGGCATCGCTTCACATCATTGATTGGGATATGGCAGAGAAACGCGACTACTACGAGGTGCTTGGCGTCAGCCGCACCGCCACCGACACGGAGATCAAGCGCGCCTACCGCACGATGGCGCGTAAGTACCATCCGGACATCAACAAGGAACCCGACGCGGAGGACACCTTCAAGGAGGTCAACGAGGCGTACGAGGTCCTCTCCGATGCGGATCGCCGCGCGGCCTACGACCGCTTCGGCCACGCCGGCGCGAACGGCATGGGCGGGGGCGACCCGTTCGGCTTCGGCGGCGCCGGATCACCGTTCGGCGACATCTTCGAGACCTTCTTCGGCGGCATGGGCGGCGCTGGCGGACCCCGCCGGCAGACCGTGCAGCGCGGCGCCGATATTCAGGTCTCGGTCAATCTTACCTTCGAGGAGGCTATATTCGGCGCCGAGAAGGATGTCGAGATCGACCGGCTGGAGACGTGCGAGGCGTGTAACGGCACGCGCATGAAGGACGGCAAGACGGCGCCGTCGTGCTCCACCTGTGGCGGCACCGGCGAGGTCCGGCGCGTGCAGCAGACGATTCTCGGCCAGTTCATGACGTCCGGGCCGTGCCCGACGTGTCATGGCGAGGGCGTCCAGGTCACCGATCCGTGCGAGGTCTGCAAAGGCAAGGGCCGCACCCGTAACTACCGCACGCTGACGGTGACGATCCCCGCCGGCATCGACGACAATGCGACGCTTCGGCTGACCGGCCAGGGCGAGGATGCGCCCGGCAAGGGACCCTCTGGCGACCTGTACGTCAAGGTCCGCGTGCAGACCCACAAGTTCTTCGAACGCCGGAACAAGACGATCCACAACACCGTCGGCATCAACGTCGCGCAGGCGGCGCTGGGCGACGAGATCGAGATCGATACGCTCGAAGGACCGGTGGTGTTCAAGATTCCGGCTGGCACGCAATCCGGCCAGCAATTCCGGCTGCGCGGCAAGGGCGTACCCGACATGCGAGGCGGTGAGCGCGGCGACCAGATCGTCACGGTCAACGTGCTGATCCCGAAGAAGCTGACCGGCGAGCAGGAGGAGCTATTCGAGAAGCTCTCCGCGAGCCTCGGCAAGGAAGTCATGCACCAGCCGAAGGGCAAGGGCTTCTTCGATCGGGTGAAGGATGCGATGGGCGTCTAGGCGCTCCCTGTCATTTGGGAAGTTTTGCGGCCGTCCGGGCATCACGGACGGCCGTTTCAGTTGACGTCTCGTGAGGCAGCGCGTACGATGATGGGGACATAGCCTTCGGGGAATGGTGAGGTCGTCGAGTGATGGCGACCAAGTCCTGACCGGCGGTATAGCCCGCAAGCGCGCGTGGGAGCACAAGCGCACGATCCGGTGAAACTCCGGGGCCGACGGTAAAGTCCGGATGGGAGAAGGTGTGGAGATGAGCAGGTAGGTCCCGTAAGGGGCCGGACCGGTGGTCCCTCGTGAGCGAGGGAGTCACTCGGGCTGATCTCCAGACAGTTTCCCCCGATGGCCTCCGGCCTCGGGCTTTTTTATGCCCGGATCGACTTTACCGGAGCGCCAGCGGGGATGCCGTCACCGAACGGTCCGTGTGCGCTCTCGCATGCGGCCGGGAGGACGGCGTCCCGGCGCGGTGCCCGATTCGCGGCACACCATGATCCTTCCAGTCGCCAAGCGAATAGTGCAGGTTCTCGTCACGCTGATCCTGGCGTCGACCGTGGTCTTCCTGCTGATCCACGCATCAGGCGACCCCACCCAGGGATTCATGCCGCCGGGCGCGTCTCCTGAAATTCGAGAGGCGACCCGGGATCGACTTGGCCTCAATGACCCTTTGCCACAGCAGTACGCCCGCTTCGTCTGGAACGGGCTGACCGGGGACTTCGGCGACTCCTGGCGGGACAAGCAACCGGCGCTGGACGCCGTGCTCCAGCGAATGCCGGCGACGCTGGCGCTTGCCGGTTCGGCGCTGGCGCTCGCGATCGTTTCGGGCGTTGGGGTCGGCGTGCTTGCCTCGTCCCGCCGCGCTGGATGGGCGTTCCGCTTCGTCCGCGCGCTGCCCATCGTCGGGCAAGCTGTGCCGACGTTTTGGCTTGGCGCGATGCTGATGCTGCTCTTTGCGGTGCGGCTCGGTTGGCTCCCGGCGTCCGGCAACGCGACGCCTTCCGCGCTCATCCTGCCGGCCGTGACGCTTGCGCTTCACCCGGCGTCGATCATGGCGCGGCTGATGTCAACCGGCATGCAGGACATCGGGCGTTCCGACTATGTGCGAACCGCGGTCAGCAAGGGTCTTCCGGCCCCGATGATCGCGTGGCGGCATGTCGTGCCGAACGCCCTCCTGCCGGTGCTCGGTTACGCGGGCTTGCAGGCCGGGTTCCTCGTCGGTGGCACGGTGGTGATCGAGTCGTTGTTCGCCTGGCCCGGCGTGGGGCGGTTGGCCCTCCAGAGCGCGGTCCAGCGCGATCTGCCGGTGATCCATGCGTTCGTCGCCGTGACCGCCGTCGGCGTCATCCTCATCAACTTGCTTGTCGACCTCATCAGCGTCGCGATCGACCCGAGGCAGCGCGACAACCCGGCGCGGGGGCTGGCTCATGGCTGATCAACCGTTTGCCCTTGCCCCGACCACCGTTCCGGAGCGCTCCGAGCCCAGGCGCTGGCGCCCGTCTCGCCCGCGCCCGATTCCCGGCGCATGGCGCCTCGTGCCCCTGGCGCTGTTCGTGCTCCTGGGTCTGCTCGGTCCGCTCCTGCTGCCCATGTCGCCAACGGCGCAGTCCCTCTCGGATCGTCTCACGCCGCCCCTTGGGTTCGGCGGAAGCTGGTCGCATCCGTTAGGCACAGATGGCCTTGGGCGGGACTTGCTGGCCCGGATCGCGCTGGGCGCGCGCTCGTCGCTGCTGATCAGCGTCTCGGCCGCGACCGGGGCAGCGGTTATCGGCGTGGCCGCCGGGATTGTCGCCGGCATGCTCGGCGGTTTCGTGGACCGTGTCATCACGATGCTGGTGGAGACGCTGCTGGCGGTCCCGTTCATCACGGTCGGCCTGATGATCACGGCGACAGTTGGGCAGAGCATGCCCGCGCTCCTGCTCCTGCTGGTGCTCACCGGGTGGATCACGCACGCGCGCATCGTGCGTCTGCAAGCACAGTCGCTCGTGCACGCCGACTTCATCGAGGCGTCGCGGGCGCTCGGCGCATCACGCTGGCATATCGCCCGGGCGCACCTTGCGCCGAACCTTTTGCCGATCACGATCGTTGTGCTCTTCCAGCAAATGGGTTCCATGTTGCTGTGGAGCGCCTCCCTGACCTATCTCGGGATCGGCCTGCCGGTCGATCATGTCACCCTCGGCGGGATCGTCCGCGAGGGGCAGGAGCTGATCTACGCGGCGCCGTGGGTCAGCGTCTTCGGCGGCCTCGCGATTGCATTGGCGGTGGCCGGCTTCAACTTGTTTGCGGATTGGGCGCGAGCGCGCATCGATCCGACCGTTCGCTAGAAAGTTGGGTACCCCGTTGTCCAAGGCTCTCTCCTTCCCGTATATCGATCGCCGGCGGTTGCTGCTCGGCGCGGCAGCTGGTGTGGCGTTTCCATGGAGCGTCAGCGCCCAATCGACGCCTTCTGTGCCCACGGCGTCTCCGGTGGCCCTTCGTGACGAGCTGGTGATCGACCTCAGCGGCCCTCCAGACCACCTTACGCCGGCGCTGACATACTCCACGCGTGATTGGTCGATCCTGCACTCCGTTTATGACGCGCTGCTCGACTTCGGACCGAACGGCGAGCTGCTCCCGCTGGCCGCCGAGTCGTTTTCGTCCGACGACGGAATGACGTTCACCGTCCGTCTGCGGGAGGGCATGACCTTCCACGACGGCACGCCGGTCACGACGGCCGCAATCAGCCGCTCAATCGCCCACCTCCAGGCCGCCGATTCGCAGATCTCCGGACTGTTTGGCGGCGTGACGGAGGTGCGGGAGATCGACGAGCTGAACGCCGAGATCGTGACGGAGGCGCCCAGCGCCTGGCTGCCGTCCCAGATGGCCGTATGGGCCGTCCTGCTGCCGGAGTCGGCGACCGAGGAGTCGCTCGCCACCACGCCAGTCGGCTCAGGTCCGTACATCTTCGAGTCGCAAGAGGCGGGGAGCGCGATCACGCTACGGCGCAACCCGGACTACTTCTCGGGTGGGCCGAAGGGTATGGCGCTGGCCGAGCGAGCCGTCTTCCGGTTTGTGCCGGAGTCAGCGACGCGCGTTGCTGACCTCTCGACCGGAGCCGCCCAGATTGTCACCGACGTTCCGGCAGACCAGGTTGCTGAGGTCGAAGCGTCCGGCAATGTCGCCCTGTCTGCCCCGATCCTCGGCACGGCGTTTGTGCGGATCGCGACTGACGCTGCGCCGTTTGATGACCCGAAGGTCGGGCAGGCGCTGAACCACGCGGTCGATGTCCAGGCGATCGCCGATGCGCTGGTCGGGGAGGGCGCGGAGCGCATCGCGTCCGTCTTCCCGGATCCGCGCGGACTTGGCTACGACGAGGCGCTTGAGCCATTCGCCTACGACCCGGACAAGGCGCGGTCATTACTGGCGGAGGCAGGCTACGCCGACGGCTTCGAGGCCGAGATCGAGACCGTGGCCGGATCGCGCACGGACGTTGTCGAGGCGATCGCCGGGTATCTCGCCGACGTGGGCGTCCGGCTCTCGATCGTCACCTCTGATCTTGCCGCGTTCAACCAGGGGTGGCCGGATGAGACGGCGCCGCAGTTGCGGTACGCAACCTGGCGGCCGTTTTACGATCCGCAGACGTTCCTGCAGCTCGTCATCGACTCCGAGGGCTACCTCTCGCGCTACACGAACCCGGATGCCGACGCGTTGGTGCGTGAAGGCGCGACCTCGCCGGACAACGACGAGCGCCAAGCGGTCTACGAGGAGCTCGGGCGAGAGCTCCAACGGTTCCCCGCGGCGATCTACCTCTGGAACCTGATCTCAACCTATGGCGTGGCGAGCGACCTCGAAGGCTGGGAGCCGCGCGGTGACGAATACGTGCTGCCCGTTAGCGGAAGCCGTTAACAGAAAGACGATCTCATGCATTCCAATATCTTGCACGCTCCGATGGCGCGCCGCCGGTTCGTCGCCCTCGCCACCGCGCTAGCTGGCCTTCCGGTTGGCACGCGCCTGGTCCACGCCCAGGATTCCGTTCCCGACGTCGAGCGGATGGACGAACTGGTCATCGACCTTTCCGGGGAACCGGTCACGCTCGACCCGGCCATTGCCTACGCCCCTCTTGATTGGTCGGTGGTGCATGCCGTGTTCGACGCGGTTGTCGGATTCGACCGCGATGGGGATATCCAGCCTGTCGCGGCCCAGTCATTCGAGGTTGTTGATGAAACGACCTTCGAGATCGTCCTGCGGGAGGGCATGACCTTCCACGATGGCTCGTCCGTCACCAGCGATGCGGTCGTGCGCGGCATGGATCACATCAAGGGCGGAGAGTCACTGGTCAAGGATCTGTTCGCCACCGTCGAGGAGGTGCAGCTCGTCGACGACCTGACAGCGCGTATTGTGTGCAGCGAGCCGAGCCCGTGGCTTCCGGCACAGATGGCCGCGTGGCACGTGCTGCTTCCGGACGGCGTATCGCCGGAGTCGCTGGCCGAGTCGCCCGTTGGGTCGGGACCATACAAGCTGGAGAAATGGGACCGCGGGAACGAGATCGCGCTCGAGCGCTTCGAGGATTACCAGCCGGCGGCGGTGAAGGGTGCGCCGATCGCGAACACCGTGCGGTATCACTTCGTCCCGGACGCAACGACCCGGGTCTCGAACCTGCTGTCGGGCAGTACGCACCTCGTCGACTCCGTCCCGTTCGACATGCTGACGACGCTGGAGCAAACGGAGGCGGAGGTCGTCCCGCAGGAGCTCGTCGGGTCGGCATGGATCCGGATCGCCACCGACACCGAGCCGTTTGACGACGTGCGGGTGCGGCAGGCGCTGAACATGGCGCTGGATATCTCCGCGCTGCCTGGCGCCCTGATCTATGAGCAGTCGTACCGGCTCGCGTCGATTCATCCCGGTGAGGCGTCGTTAGGCTTCGATCCGGCGCTGGCGCCCTATGAGTACGATCCGGATGCTGCCTCGTCGCTGCTCTCGGACGCGGGCGTCGAGGAGGGGCTGGAGGCGACGCTTGAGATCACCGCGAACACCCAGCAGTCCGTCGCCGAGGCGCTGACAGCGCAGTGGGATGAGATCGGGATTTCGGTGGACATCGAGGTTTCCGACTACGCCGCTTTCAACGCGAACTGGGCGGACTCATCCGCGCCAGTGCTCAAGATGGCGACCTGGAGTCCGCTCTACGACCCGCACACGTTGCTCAGTCTGGTCTGGTCTAGCGACGGCGTGCTCTCCCGGTACAGCAACGAAGAAGTCGACCGCCTCATCGCTGAAGCCGCGGTCGAGCCCGACCGGGATGCGCGGGAGAAGCTCTACCAGGAGCTGGCGGGCGTGATGTTCGACGACGCGGCGGGCGTCTGGCTCTGGAACCAGGTCGCCGTCTACGGGCTCTCCGCCGACGTTCCGGCGTGGTCGTCCCGCCCGGACGAATGGGTGCTGCCGCTAGTTCGGGAATAGGCGCGGATCGTTCTCGTACCGCCGGAGCTGGTCTCCGGCGTTTCGCGCCGCACACCAGGTGCGGCGGTACGACGGTCTCGGACGTCTGCTGAACTGCCGCAGGGCTAGAAGACGAACCTTGCGGCGACGAGACCCAGCGCCAGGATGAAGAACGGGATCGTCGCCAGCAGAAGAAAGTCGGCCATGGCGAGCCCGGCGCCGACGACCAGCAGCAAAACCAGGACGATCAGGAAGTTGCGCTGCAGGGGCGTGAACGGCAATCCGCCTTCGGCCGCCGCCCACGGATCGGGCGCGGGGCGTACGGCATCACCGGCCAGCACCTGGCGGGCGTGGCGGACGCGTTGGGTGTCGTTGCTGGGGCGTCGTCGCTGGCTCATGAGAAGGAATCCTGTACGCGTCTAGAGGGCGTTGATCGGCTCGTGCTCGTCAGTGCCCAGCCGCGCGATGCGGGTCCAGATCTGGAGCATCACGATCTTCACGACGCCGGTGATGATGAGCAAGAGCCCGATCAGCATCCAGAGCGGAGCCAGGCTGGCGATGGCCGCCGCGGCGACGGTCAGGACGCCGAGCGCGGTCACGGCCCACGAGATCATGTGCAGGTACTTCATCGATCGTCTCCGGTGGGATGCAACGGGCAGGACGTGGGGCAGGGGCGGAATCGCCGGATCCACTCGCTATGCTAGCGGCCCCGGCCCTCAACTGCCACTTTGGGCCGACGGGGTGACCTCGGCGGTGACCAGCAGGCGCTCGGATTCCGGGTCGTAGGGATCGAGGTCGTAACTGCCATACAGCATCGGCTCGATGAACCCGCACAGCTCCAGCATCAGCACCATCTCCGTTGGATGTACGTACCGCAGCGGGAATTCGCTGCGTACGCGCGAGAGTCGCTCCGTCCGGTGCGGTTGTGTCGTACCAGAGCAATGTGTCGATAATCTGTGACGCCTCGCCCACCTTGCGCTGGGACCACTTGTCCACCACCGAGCCGTCGTCGAGCGTCCAGCTGCCCTCGTGATGCGGACCGTCCAGCAGGTGCCGGACCGCCTCCAGCGACGGGTTCAGTGTGTCGATGATGAGCTGGCCACGGGGATCGAGCGCCTTCCGGGCGGCAACCAGGGCGGCGCGTTGGTCGGCCACGGTAGTGAGATGCATCAGGCTGTTGAGCGAGAAGATGACGAGCCCGAACGGGCCGCCGGGCGCGCGATCTGCCTCCCGCATGTCCCCCTCGAAGAGGGTGACCCGATCCTGGACGCCGGCGTCTGCAATCGCCCGCTCCGCGCGGTCGAGCATCGGCCGTGAGCTGTCCAGCCCAACGACATTGAACCCGGCCTCGGCGAGCGGGACCAGCAGGCGGCCGGAGCCGCAGCCCAGCTCGAGGATAGGATCGCCGACAACCTCGGCGAAGTTCAGCAGCAGGTCGATGTCCGCCGTGAAGTCGGCATGCTCGAGGTCATACAGCTCGGCGATGAATTCATAGGGGTCGCGGAAGGCCGCGGGTGCGTCATTCATGCCGCAATGTTACCCCGCCAGCACCACGAACGCGGCCCAGGTGAGCAGCGGGGCGACGCCGATCATCGAGAACGCCCACGTCGCCAGTCCGCGGAACGTTTTCGGCTGTCGGTGCTCGTCCGTGTTGGCGATGATCAGCGCGCCGGCGGTCGAGAACGGGCTCGAATCAACGACCGAGGCAGATACGCAGAGCGCAATCGCGAACCCGAGCGAGGAGACGTCACCAGAGACCAGCAATGGCGCAGCGAGCGGGACGAGCACAACGAACATGGCGTTTGTGGAGGCGAAGGCGGAGACGATCGCGGCGATGAACAGCATCAGCAGCGCGGCGAAAAGCGGCGTTCCGATGCCGGCGACGGAGACCGCAAGTTCGTCGATCACCCCGGCAGTGTCAAGCATGTTGATATACGTCACCATGCCGCCGATGAGGAGGATAACGCCCCAGCCGATCTCGACGAGACCCTTGGCGGCGACGTCCGGCGAGATGAGCGCGAGGATGATCGCCGCGGTCAGCGCGAGGAATCCGACGTCCAGCCCGAAACCGACGCCGCCGACGATGATGCAGAGCATGAGTCCGATGGTGACGATCTGCATCGTTGACCAGGACGTCCGCTCGACCTCCGGGGCGCCTTTCACGGGGCGCGCGGTAGGCGCATGGCGGCCACGCTTGCGAAGGATGTCCCGCCCGTCCAGAAGGAAGAAGCAGAAGACGTTAAGGAGCAGATTGACGAGGAACGTCGCGATGAAGATCGGGATCGGGGCGATCTCGATGCCGCTATCTGCGAGCACGCCGCTGACGATGTTGTAGTACACGGCGACAGGAGAGAACCCACCGGCGTTCGTGCCGTTGAGGATGGAGAGGCCCATCAGCAGTGGTGAGATGCGGTGGCTGCGGGCGAAGGCGAGGCCCATCGGGATCAGGATCGAGTAGGTGGCGATACTCAGCGCGCCGGAGGCGGTGATTGCGGCGGCGAGCAGGAAAAAGACCCACGGGATCCAGACGACGTTGCCGTGGACGGCGTTCACGACGCTACGCACGATCTGCCCGACCGTGCCGTTGGTGCGCCCGATGCCGAAGAAGTAGGTGACGCCGAGGAGCGTGATGAACATTGAACCGGGGAAGCCGGCGGAGATCTCGGACGCCGTCAGGCCGTAGTAGAACACCCCGGCGAAGTAGGCGGCGACAAGTGCGACGGCGCCCATGCTGATGTTGCGCCAGGACGCGACGGCGAAGATGAGGACGAGGAGCAGCACGGCGACGATTTGGCTCATCCGGGTGCCCCCCCGGTGCGTCCCGCGGTCCCGGCCATTGGTCGTTGCTCTCCCCACGACGCGCGCCGGATTGCCGCTCGCCCACCATCGCGCGAAGGACCGGCGCTCAGCGGAATTCTACACTGCCGCACGGTTTTGTTCAGGATTTCACAAGCCCGGTTTGCGGCATGTCGTCGCGGCGTCATCCCCGCATGATTCGGTGTAAGATACCCGCTATGGCAAAGAAGAAGGGTTCGAAATCCACGTCCGGGACGCCGGGAGGCGATCGGGTGGTGACACAGAACCGGCGGGCGTTCCACGAGTACTTTATCGATGAACAGCTCGAGACCGGTATTGTGTTGACAGGCACAGAGATCAAGTCGATCCGTGAAGGCAAGGCGACCATCACGGAGGCTTACGTGCGCATCGATAATGGCGAGCTCTGGCTCATCGGGAGCCACGTGACCCCCTATACGCATGGGAGCTGGACCAATCATGATCCGGACCGGCCGCGGAAGCTCCTTGCCCATGGGCGGCAGATCGACAGCCTACGGGAGGCGACGGAGCAGAAGGGCTTGACGCTCGTTCCGCTGCGTATCCGCCTGAAGAACGGACGCGCGAAGGTTGATGTCGGTGTGGCGCGGGGCAAGAAGCTCTACGACAAGCGTCAGGCAGCGTCCGAGCGCGACGCGAAGCGGCAGATTGACCGCGCCATGCGCGAGGCTCGGCGCTGACCCGTACAGGTGTTCGCATTCCTCCTCGGGATTTGGTATCATATCGATGTCGCGAGATTGGTGCGCGACATGCCATGGGGATGTCCGGTTTCGACAGGGTCGAATGCCAGGCCATTGCACGCCGAGGTGCCCGAGGCCTCGTAAAAACGGGCAACACAATAGCTGACAACAACCAGCTTGCTTTCGCTGCTTAAGTCACAGACCTCTAAGTAGCGCGTCCCACGATCCTCCTCCTGTCGGGATCGATACGGGGCGCCACCAAAGGCGGGATGCGGTGACCTAGTCCGTTGGAGCGCGGTCGCCAAAGGCAGTCCAACTCACCATATGCTGATCCTGTCGGTGGGAGCTACATATGGCACACAAAACGCCGACTAAGCGTGTAGTAGATGTCCGGTTGACGGTTCTGGACGGGGGTTCGATTCCCCCCATCTCCACCCGAAGGAAAAGGCGCCCCCAGCGGGCGCCTTTTTTGGTGCTCGTTTTGGGACCCACTCCTCAGCGAATGGGCGGATCGATGGCGACGAGGAAGACGCCGGTCCACTGGGCGACGAACGCCAGCACGGTCAGTGTATGGAAGATTTCGTGGAAACCGAACGTGCGCGGGAAGGGGTTCGGCCGCTTCATGCCGTAGACCACGGCGCCGAGGCTGTAGAGCACTCCGCCGATGAGGACCAGCGTCATGGTGACCCAGGCCGCGCGGAAGAAATCGGCGATGAACGCGATGGCCGCCCAGCCCATGAGCAGGTAGAGCGCGACATAGAGCCAGCGCGGGGCGCCGAGCCAGAAGACGCGGAAGCCGATCCCGAGCACCGCGACCGTCCAGACGGCCGCAAGCAGGATCGTGGCCTTCTCGCGTGGCAGGCACAGGAGGGTGATCGGCGTATACGTTCCGGCGATCAGCAGGAAAATGTTCGCGTGGTCGATTCGGCGGAAGACCGCCTTCACCTTTGCGCTCCAATTGATGCGGTGGTAGAGCGCGCTGGTCCCGAAAAGGAGCAGCGACGCCGCGAAGAAGACGGCCGAGCCGGTCTTGGCGACGGATCCCTTCGGCGAAGATGAGGAGGATGACCCCAAGGGCGATCGCGACCGGAAAGGTGCCGGCGTGGATCCAGCCGCGCCAGCTTGGCTTCGGCGGGGTTCTTTCGTATTCGATGGTTTCCTCGACCAGGGGCAATCCGAGGTCGCTCTCGTGGTGACGGTGCTGGCGCTGCATGGTGTGGTCCCGTGCGTGTGATGACGCGAATCCGCTGTTGTGGTGATGGTACACCCGCGCCGGTTGGTTGCGGGGGCCGGGTGTGGGCGGGATACTGGAAGCTCAAACGAGCATACGCCCGATCCGCGGCCGGGGACGGACGAACGCACGAGAACGGCAGGACGATATGGAACGGCAACGGATCATCGAGAGGCTGGAGCAGGCGGTCGGCGCCGACGCCGTCAAGCATCGGCCGGTCGACCTCATGGTGTACGAGTACGACGGTTCGGTCGACGGAGCGGTAGATACCGCAGCGCCGATGGCAGCCGTGCTGCCGACGACCACCGAGCAGGTAGCGCAGGTCGTCCGCATCGCGAAAGAGGCCGGCGTGCCGATTGTCGCCCGGGGCGCCGGAACCGGGCTTTCGGGCGGGGCCGTGGCGCAACAAGGTGGCATCATCGTCTCGCTCACGCGGATGAACCGGATCCTCGAGGTCGACCCGATCGACCGGGTGGCGATGGTCCAGCCGGGAGTGATCAACCTCGAGCTCTCCCAGCATGTTCACGATCGAGGCATGTTCTTCGCGCCTGATCCGTCCAGCCAGAAGGCGAGCACGATCGGCGGCAACATTGCCGAGAACGCCGGCGGGCCGCATTGTCTGAAGTACGGCGTCACCACGAACCACATCCTTGGTCTGGAAGTCGTGTTGCCGGATGGCAGGGTCGTCTGGCTCGATTCCGCGCAGGACGGCTACGGCGGGCTGGACCTTACGGCCGCCGTCGTTGGTTCCGAGGGGATGTTCGGCATCGTGACGCGGGCGCTGGTTCGGCTCACGCCGCTGCCGCAGAGCGTGCGCGTCATGCTGGCCGCGTTCGGGTCGATGGAGGACGCGGCGCTGGCGGTCACGAACATCATTGCGACGGGCAATCTGCCGGCGTCGCTGGAGATGATGGATCACCTGACCATCCAGGCGGTGGAACCGATGTACCACGCCGGCTACCCGATGGACGCGGCGGCGGTCCTCCTGATCGAGGTCGACGGGCATCCGCTGGACGTGGAGGAGATGTCGGCGGATGTGCGCCGGGTCTGCGAGGAGGCGGGCGCGACGCTGTTCAAGGAGGCGTCTGACCCTGTGCAGCAGGAGTTGCTGTGGAAGGGGCGAAAGATGTCGCTGGCCTCGATGGGCCGCATCGCCCCGAACTACTACCTCCACGACGCCGTCGTGCCTCGCTCGCAACTCGTCACGACGCTTCGTCGCGTCGATGACATCTCTCGCGATTACCGGTTGCCGATCGCGAACGTCTTCCATGCCGGTGACGGCAACCTGCATCCCCTGATGCTGTTCGATCGGCGCGAGAACGGCGCGATCGAGCGCGTGCTGGAAGCCAGCCACGCGATCGTCGAGTCGTGCGTCAGTCTTGGCGGCACGCTTTCCGGCGAGCACGGGATCGGGAGCGAGAAGCGCGATTTCATGCCATTGATCTACAACGAGGACGATCTGCGCGCGATGGCGGGGCTGAAGCGGGCGTTCGACCCGGACGCGCGGTTCAATCCGCAAAAGGTGCTGCCGAAGGGCACGATGTGTGGCGAGGTGCGCGACCTTCACATGCAACGCATGGCCCAGAAGCATGGCATCGTGCCGATGTAGGGGAGAAGAGATCCATGGACACGCAATCACTCCCCGAGACACCGATTGTCTCCGAGACGGTTCGGCCAGGAAGCGCTGCCGAGGTTGCCGAGATCCTGCGCGCTGCGGGCGAATCCGGCCGGCCGGTGATCCCGATCGGCGGCGGAACCTCGCTCCATACCGGGAACGTCACGACCGAGTCCTTCACCGGCATCGAGATGCGAGGCCTGACAGGCGTGCGCGAGTATCACCCGACCGATCTGACGGCGTCCTTCCGGGCCGGGACAACGCTGGCCGAGGTGCGCGACACGCTTGCCGACCACGGCCAGGAGCTGCCAGTCGACCTTGTCGCGCCAGACACGGCGACGATCGGTGGGATGGTGGCGACCGGTTTCGCCGGACCGCGACGACTTGGCTCGGGCACACTGAAGGACCTCATCATCGGCGCCGAGTATGTTCGTGGCGATGGGCTGGTCGCCAAGGCCGGAGGCATGCTGGTCAAGAACGTCAGCGGATACGAGATTCCACGTTTCCTGCACGGGTCGTGGGGTTCGCTGGCGGTCATCACGGCGATCAACCTGAAGGTGATCCCGAAGCCGAAGGCCGATGTGTCGTTCACGCACCACGAGGCATCGCTTGCGGCAGCGCTGGACGGGCAGCTCGCCATGCTGCGACACCATCCGGGCGTGGTGGCGCTCGTCACCTCCCGGAGTGATGGTGGCTGGGCGACGACCGCGCGGCTCGTCGGTCGCGCATCGTCGGTGCAGGCACAAATCCAGGGCTTCCGCGATGATCTTGGCAGCGATACCGTCGTGCGCGAAGGCAGCGAGCCGTGGGACGACCACAACGCGCGATGGTCGGTGCCGGACGGCACGGTCCAGGTGCTCATCGGCGGGCGGGCGGCGGCCCTGCGAGACCTGGCGCTGGCGCTCGCCACTCACCAGGCGACGATCGATCTTTCTGTCTCGCTCGGCACAGGGAGCCTGCGGGTAGCGTTTGCCGCCGATCTGCTCTCACGTGTGGACCTGGAAACCATGCTTGGCGACAAGCCATTGAGCTGGACGGTGGAATCGGCGCCCGCGGCCTGGCGCGGGTCCGCGAGTGTCTGGGGTCCGGCGCGCGAAGATGCGTCACTAGCGCAGGCAATCAAATCGGAATTCGATCCGGCCACTATCCTCAACCGCGGCCGGTTGTTCATTTAGGAACGGGAAGACATGGCCATATCGTTGATCGAAGAGCTGCAGAAGCCCGTTCCGTTTTCGGGACATGACGTCCCGGACGACGACCTGCTGCGGGCGTGTGTCCATTGCGGTATGTGTTTGCCGACATGCCCGACGTACCGGATCACCGGGCAGGAAGCGTCCTCGCCGCGTGGCCGGTTGTGGCTGATGAAGTCGGTCGCGGACGGGCGGCTGAGCTTGCTGGACGAGGAGTTCGGCGAGCAGATGTATCAGTGCCTGAACTGCCGAGCCTGCGAGGCCGTATGCCCGTCCGGCGTGCAGTACGGGCCGCTTGTCGAGGCGTCGCGCTCGCAGCTGGAGCAGCACCGCGCCCGACCGCTGCACGAGCGTATCTTGCGCCGGACCGTGCTCTCGCTGCCGTTCGAGGACGTGCGCCGGATGCGTGCCGGTGGCTATCTGCTGCGCGCCTACCAGCGTTCGGGACTGTCCTCGCTGCTGCGCCGAACGGGAATCCTCCGGCTGATGCGACTGGAAAACCTCGAGCGGATGGTTCCGCCGATTGCCGAGAAGCCCCTTGTGCCCGGCACTGAATCGTGGTCGCCGAAGACAGCACGTGGTGCGGCGCACGTTTTCAATGGGTGCGTGATGAGCTCGATCTTCCCGGATGTCAACCGGGCGACGGGGCGGGTGCTGGCGCACAACGGCTACGCGACGGATGTTCCGGTTGCGCAGCAGTGCTGCGGCGCGCTTCATTCGCACACTGGCATGCCGGAAGAGGCGAGGAAGCTGGCGCGGAAGAACATCGATGCGTTCGAGCGCGCCGGTGATGGGCCGATCGTGGTCAACGCGGCCGGGTGCGGCTCCGCCCTGAAGGAGTATCCGCACCTGTTGAAGGACGATCCGGACTACGCCGAGCGGGCCAAGGCGTTCGCCGCGCGGGTGAAGGATGTGAACGAGATCCTCGCCGAGCGCGAGCTCGTCGCGCCGACGCACCATGTGGACGGTACGGTGACGTATCAGGAGCCCTGCCACCTTGCGCACGCCCAGCGGATTTCCGTGGCGCCGCGTCAACTGCTGCGTCAGGTGCCCGGGCTGGAGCTGAAGGAGATGCAGGAGGCGTCGCTTTGCTGCGGCAGTGCTGGTATCTACAACATCATCCGCCCGGAGATGGCGAATGAGCTGGGCGACCGTAAGGCCGGCCACATCGCCGACACTGGCGCCGACCAGGTGATCACATCCAACCCCGGTTGCCACATGCAGCTACGGACCTCGCTCGCGCGGAACGGCGTCGAAATGCCGGTGCGACATATCGTCGAGATCCTCGACGAGGCCTATGGCGGCAAGGCGACCGGGAAGCGCAACGCCTGGGCGGTCGACAAGACCCAGGCGTAGCGGAAAGACGAAGCGGGCGCCTGCGATTCACCGCAAGCGCCCGCTTTTGGGTTGGAGCAACGCGTCAGGCGACCGGCGAGTCGCTCGCGATCGGGAAGCGGATGAGCGCAGTGGTTCCCGCATCGTCCGATGAGATGGTGAATGTCCCGTGCAGGTCCGACGTCACCAGGCGATGCGTGATTTTCATGCCGAGGCCGTTGCTTTGGGACGGATCGAACCCCTTCGGCACCTTCGCACCATTGTTGAAGACCTCGACGTTCGCCGTCCCGTCTTCCTCCCATGCCCGCATGCGGATGTACCCGGACTCGCGGCCCTCGAAGCCGTGGCTGATGGCGTTCGCCGCGAGCTCATTGATCAACAGCGACATGATGGTGGCTTGACGTGATGGTATCCGCAGCGTCGAGGGCATAATCTCGAACGTCACCTTCAACCCCGGCGGGATGAGGGTGCTGTGCGCGTCCTCGGCGACCATCCGCGCAATGACGTCGACCGTCGTGCCTCCCAACCGCTTCTCATCGCTGAGCAGGTCGTGGACGGCGGCGATGGACTGGATGCGGCTGATTGCCTCCCGGATCTCGACGGCCCACGGCGCGTCCTCGGCGCGGCGTAGCTGCAGCGAGAGGAGGGCGGCCACCGTCTGGAGGTTGTTGCGCACACGATGGTGCATCTCCTGGACGAGCGTCCGCTGCGTCTGGAGACTCATCATCGCGTTCTGGTACAACTCGGCGTTCTCGATCGCCATCGCGGCCGAGTCGGAGAATGCCTGGAGCAATCCGATGGTGTCCTTGTCGAGTTGGTCCGGCTTCGTCAGGCGATAACAGATCGCCCCGACGAGGCCGCGCGCCGAGCGGAGTGGCATGCAGTAGAGCGTTGCCGGGCCATCGAGATACTGTAGCTCCGTCTGGATTGCCGCCCCGGTCCGGAAGACCTCGCCGACAACGCTGTTCCGATCCTGCACGTTGTCGAGCTGCCGGATCGTGCCGATGCGGGCCTCAATGATCGGCGCCCAATCGTCACGGCCGTTCCGCTGACGGGGACGGAAGATCGCGGCGGCCTCAGCCCCGGCGATCTCGACCGCGTTCTGCGTGATCATGCGCAGCACGGCCGTCAGGTCGAGCGTTGATGCCAGCATTCGCGTCACGCGCTGGAGTGTGCCCAGCTCCTCGATCTTCCGGTGGAGCCGCTCGTCGGTACTCGAGTACTGCCGGGCGTTCTCGATCGAGATCGCCAGCTCGCCGGCGACGGTGCGGAGGAACTCGAGCTCGTCCTGATCGTAGACCCGGGGTTCGATCGAGTGGATGTTCAGGATGCCGACGAGTCGGTTCTGCCCTTGCAGGAGCATCGGCACGGACACCTGCGACGCGTACCGGTCATCCCCGATCGCCGGATGCGTCAGGAAGCTCTCATGCTGGTGGGCGTTCGGGGCGGAGATGAGCCGCCCCTCGATCGCCGCCCGACCGACAATGCCCTCCCCGAGTCGCAGCGTGACGTTGCCCACCGACGCCTCGTTCAGGCCCTCCGTCGCCTCCAGCGACAGCAGACCGGTCGATTCCTCGTAAAGGAAGACCGCGGAGGCGTCGCTGTCCGTCGTGGACTTCACCACCTGCACGACCGTATCCAGCATTTCGGAGAGTTGCAGGTTCGATGTCGCGGCACGGTTGATTGCGTGGAGCGCCTCCAGCCGGGCATGCTGCGTTTCGGGGAAGCGTGCGGCCTCACCGTTGATGGACGGTTTCGGCTCGCGCGGGCCTTCGTACGATCGGGCGACCGCTCCCAGGACGATGCCGGCCGAGTGGTATTGGTCGTCCTCCATCGAGGGGCGGCCGAACCTGCGGGCGACGCGGGAGAGCGCAAGGGAGGCGAGGGTGAGGGCGTCGGCGAGTGTGATGCCCGCGCTGCCCGCGGCGATCCCGAATCGCTCGAACGCGCGGATGATCGACTCACCACCGATCACAGGACCCGTGGCGTGCGGGTCCCATGAGGCGGCGAGCTCGGCGTCCAACCGGTCGGAGAGGCTTTGCAGCGGTACGTTGACGGGCATGTAATGGTCCCCAGGCGTGGCGCTAGGCCGCGCCGATGTGATCGTCGAACCAGCCGAGGATGTGATGCAGGCGCGCGCGGCGCCGGCTCGGCGTGCCAGACCGGCTGAGGTCGTGGCTCTCTTCCGGGATGCGCACGAACGCGACCTCGCGCTCGAGGTACTTCAGGGCAGTGAACATCTGCTCCGCCTGCTCGATTGGGCAGCGAAGGTCGTTCTCGCTGTGGACGATGAGCAACGGCGTGGTGATCGCGTCCACGTACGAGATCGGGCTGTGACGGAGCAGCAGATCGGCATCCTTCCAGGGCACGCCCCCGAATTCGAACTCGCCGAAGTTGACGCCGATGTCGCTCGTGCCGAAGAACGAATGGAAGTTCGAGACGCAGCGCTGGGTGACGGCCGCCTTGAAGCGATCGTCGTGCGACACGATCCAGTTCGTCAGGTAACCGCCGTAGGAGCCGCCAGTCACGCCAAGACGATCGGTGTCGATCCAGCTGTGAGCGGCGACAGCCGCCTCCAGCGAGGCGATAACGTCCGGCATGTCAGCGTCGCCCCAGTTGGCGCGGGTGCAGGCGTTGAAGTGCTCGCCGTAGCCCTGCGAGCCGCGGGGGTTGGAGAAGACGACGCCATAGCCCTTCGCCGCCATCAGCTGCATCTCGTGGAAGAAGTCGTACCCGTACATCCCGTGCGGGCCACCGTGGATCTCGACGATCAACGGGAACGTCGCGTTCTCGTCGCTGGCATCGAGGCCCACCGGAGGCAGGAGCCACGCCTGGACGCCCCAGCCGTCCGGAGATGTCACGTCGAGGTCGATCGCCTCGACCGTCTGGACCTCGTCAAGGAACGCCTTGTTGGTGAACGTGATCTGCGTTTCGCCCGAGCCGTCAGCGGCGCTGCGGTAGAGCTCCGATGGCTGGTGGATCATGCCGGAAACGTAGGCGAAGCCCTCGCCGACCTGCGTGAAGCCAGAGATACGACGCTTCCCGGACGTCAGGGCAGTGACCTCGCCGGAGGCGAGATCGCAGGCGTGAATCTGCGTTTCGCCACGGCGCGAGGCGAGGAAGAGGACCGTGCCATCATCCTTCCAGCGCGGACGGTTGTCGCTGCTGGCGTGGACATCGCTCATCCCGTAGTCGCCGATCGAGGTATCCCACGCTCGCGTGTGGTCCTTCGCGTCGCCTCCGCCGGCCGAGACGGTCCAGAGCGTGTCGTTGACGGTGTTGGCGCGCGCGTCCAAATGGCCCAGGAACGCCAGGCGTGATCCATCCGGCGACCACGAGGGGGCTCCGAAGCTCGCGTCGTCGTCCGTCAGCACGGTCGGCATGCCGCCGTCGGCTGGAACGGTCATGATGGATCGCGCGCCGAGCAGACGCTTGCGGTCCGCGCGACGGTTCCCGACGAAGGCGATGCGCGAGCCATCGGGTGACCACTGCGGGTCCTGGTCAACCACGTCGCCCTCGGTCAGCTGCGTCATCTCGCCGCTGGCGACGTCCACCTTCCAGATGTGGGCATAGCGCTCGCGATAGCCGATGCCGTCGAAGCGGTAGCTGAGGTCGCGGATGATCCGCTCGTCCGCCACGTCGCCGTTCGTCATCGGGGCGGGAACGTCGGCGTCGTCTGCGACATCGTCCATGGCGACGAAGGCGATGGCTGTGCCCTCGGGCGACCACGAGGGCGACGACGCGCCGTTCTTGTGGTTCGTCACCTGGTGGGCCTCGCCGCCGTCGATGCGGATGGTCCAGATCTGGTTCTTCGGAGACCTCTTCCCGCCGTTCTTGTCCTTCTTCTCTTTCGTCTTTGCGTCCTTCTTGGCGGTCTTCCTCGTCAGACTTCTTCTCATCTTCCGGAAGGGTCAGCATCGGCTCGCGGTTGGAGACAAACGCGACGGACGTGCCGTCCGGCGACCAACGCGGATTGGCGTCCCGGGCGGTGCCGGAGGTGAGTTGCCGGGCGTTTGCGCCGTCGGCGTCAGCGAGCCAGATCGCGCTGGTGTAGCTGTCCTTCTCATCGTCCAGGTGCGTGACGACCCACGCGATATGCTGGCCGTCCGGGCTGGCCTGCGGATCGGACACGAGGGCGATGCGCGAGAGATCCTCAAGCGTGATCGGGCGCTTCTGCTGTTGTGACATGGGGGCTCCTTCTGCCAAGAAACGGGCGGTGTACTGCCTGCTCCGCAGCATACTTGACCTCCGCGAGCCGCTCAACGATCAGCCGCGACACCGTCCTCTATACTTTGCGAGGTGCGCGGACAATCCCGCGATCGCCGCCGACCTCGTTCCGGCCCATCTTCGAGCCGGTCGCCGCCACCTTCCACCAGAGAGCCGCTTTCGCTGTGAGACGTTATCCGCTCGATCCCGAGGGCGTGGATCGACCGTCACAACCAAATCAGCGTGCCCGCTCCCGTCGCAGCACAGGGTCGGAGTTCACGCATGCTGTGGCGGGCGCCATCCTTTGGGTACTGGAGCTGCGTCGCGAGCGTCGCGATCTCGCCCATCTGCTGGAGTCGGTGTTGCTGATCCTCATCGGCGTTGGGTTGGTGGTGTCAGCGGCCGTCACCGACACGTACCTGCACCGTGGGGTTGAGTCCGGCGCCGAGCTGCCCTACGTTGTCCAACCCTCAGGTCGCGAGCTCGCGACGAACGTCGACCTCCGCCTGTTTTCGGAGGCCGACACGATCGACGTCGCTTCCACCCTCGCCGACACCGGCTTTGTCTTCGCCCGGCAGGAGTTCTCCTGGGCGCAGATCGAGGCCCAGCAGGGGCAGTATGACTGGGCAACGTACGACACCATTGTCAATGCGCTCGCCAGCGAAGGCGTTTCCGTCATCGCGGTCGTCGCCGACGCTCCGGCGTGGGCCTCGGCCGGCGGCGCCGTAGCAGAGTGAGGTGCAGCCGCCTGCTGGCACGGCTGAGCTGGAAGCGTTCATGCAGGCGCTGACCTCGCGCTACGGGGACGATATGCCGTTCGTGCAGTTCTGGGATCGCCCCAATCTCGCGAGCCGCTGGGGTGGCCGCCCGGCGACTGGTCCGGAGTTCGAGCAGTACCTCTCGGCCGCTTTCTACGGTGCCCGGTCAGGGAATCCGGAGATCCAGGTCATTACACCCGAACTGGCACGTGCGATCTGACGTCCCGGAGGGCCCGTCGGATCTCGAGTTCCTGGCGAGCCTCTATGAAGCGGGCGCTGAAGACGTTTTCGACGTGGTGGGCATCCGGCTGGATGGCGGTGAGGCATCGCCGGATGACCGCCTGGTGTCCACTGGCCGCACGAATTTCTCACGCGCGGTGCTCTTTCGCGAGTTGATGGTCAAGGAGGGCGACGGCGCAACTCCGGTGTGGGCGACGACGTATGGTTGGGCCGCGTCAGACAACGTCACGCGCGAGGAGCAGGCGGAGTATGTGGTGCGAGGGCTGCAGCGCGCGTGGTCGGAATGGCCGTGGATGGGCTTGATGGTGCAGTGGGAGTTCGCGACGCAGCCAGGCGATCCTGCGACGGCGTATGCCATCGCCCCGAACGGCGCCTCGACGCCGCTGTTTCGTCGGTTGAGCGACCCTGAAATCGTCCGTCGCGCGAACCTTGCGAACACCGGGTTCGCGCCGATGGACGCCGATGCGTTGGCCTACGAAGGAAACTGGGCTGACCAGCACCTTGAAGGACGTACGTTCCGCACCACGAGCCAGGTTGGTTCGAGCGTGACCTTTCGGTTCCAGGGAACGGGACTGATCGCGTTTATCCGCTCGGGGCCCCAAAGTGGAGCCTTCGAGCTCCAACTTGACGGGAACGTCGTGCCAGGTGGGTACAGCGACAATCCGGATCTCTGGAGTTTCCTGTATCTCTATGAAACCAACGACCTTCCGCGCCGGCTCTTGTCTGATCTCGACGATACCGAACACCTGGTCCGGATCACGCTCGTGGAACCTGGCGAATTGACGCTCGGCGGCCTGGTCGTTGAGCGGGAGCCGCCGTTCACCTGGCCGGTGATCCTGCTCACGGTGAGCGCGCTGGGCGTGCTCTTCCTCGGCCTCCGCTCGTTCGCATACCTGGTCGCGTCGCGTGCAGGACATGTGACCCGGCGTGAGGACATCTCCACGCCGTCACTGCCGCTGATGCCTGACTGGCGCCCGGAGCGAGTTCGATGATGGAGATGCAGACCGACACCGCTCCTCGATGGAGCTTGCCGATCACCATCGTGGCTCTCGTCCTGTTTGTTGCCTTGGGAGTCCTCGTTGCCGACGGGCGGGCGGCCAATCCTGATCGTCGGTGGGGGCGTTGTGGCCGCTGCCATCGCACTCTCGGCGCTATCACCTGTCGCCGGTATTGCCGCCGTTGTGATCGCCGCCCCGACGATGTACGACCTGTACCCGATGCCTCGTGGATCGTTCAGCCTTCTCGAACTCGCGATCCTGACGTCGACCGCCGGAGTTGGTCTGCGCATGCTGGTCGAGTCGTTGCGCGATGGCTGGCAATGGGTTGGCGACATCTTCCGCCCCGCGCAGGTCGTTGTCCCAGCGGCGATGCTCGTGGTTGCTACGGCAATCGCCATGCTGACACTCGCGGATCCGGGACACCGCGCGGAATCGCTGCGCGAGGCGCGGACGGTCATCCTCGAGCCGCTCCTGTTCCTCGTCGTGGCACGCCTCGTCCTCCGGGACCGTATCGCGCGCGACGTGTTCGGCTGGGCTATTGTGCTGGCGGGCACGGTCGTCGGCGGATATGCGATTGCGCAGATCGCCCTTGACCTGGGTGGTGTTGAGGCAGGGACGGTGACCCGTGCCACGGCGACTTACACGCATCCAAACAACCTCGCGCTCTACCTCGAGAGGACCCTGCTGGTAACGATCGGCCTTGGCGTGGTTCGACCCCGCTGGTGGCCGGTCTGGTTGCTCGCCGCGGTCCAGTTCGCCGGCCTGGCCCTGACGTTCTCGCGAGGCGCCTTGATCGCCCTGGCCGCCGGCGTGGCGATTCTGCTCATCTTGCGTCGGCTCTGGGCATGGTTGCTGTTGATCGCGGTGGGCGGGATCGGTCTTGCGGGTGCAGGCGTCGTCCTCTTCCCGGACCGATTCGCCGACGCGGGCGGTTCCGGCGCGGAGCCCACCCGGTTCACGATCTGGCGCGCAAGCTGGCACATGATCCTCGATCACCCTCTGTTCGGCGTGGGCCCGGATCAGTTCCTGTACCAGTACTCCCGTCGCTATATCGAGCCAATGGGGTGGCCAGAGCGCTACACATCGCATCCGCACAACCTCGTGCTGGACACCTGGCTCCGGTTGGGTGTGATGGGGCTGGCCGCGATGTCGACGCTTGCGGTCGGACTGGCGTGGTGGACCAGGCGGCATGTACAGGCAATCCGACGGGATGTCTGGGCGATGGGCGCGCTTGCTGCGCTCGTGGGCGGCGTCGCGCATGGCATGGTCGACAATGGATTCTTCCTGCCCGACCTCGCGACGCTGACGTGGGCATTCGTCGCCCTCCTGGTGACCGTACAGAACACGGATGAAGTGATCCCCGAACATGTTGAGCCGATGACGGCGACATGGCCCTCGACGCCTGCCAGTGGGAACGGAGTCCGGCGAAGGAGGGGACGATGGACGGCGCTGGCTCTTTGGGATCGTGACGGGTCTTATAGCCGTCCTGGTCGCCGCACCATTTCTCTCGTCGAATCCGTATGTCCCTTTCGTCATGATTGCTGCGGCGGGCCTAGTGACCGTGATCGAGCCGGGCGCCGGCCTTGGCATCTTGCTGGCGACGATCCCGATCCAGGACACGGTGCTGATCCCGTTCGTGCGCGGAGAGCTGACGGCTACGCAGGTCGTCCTGTTCGGGTTTGTGCTTGGGTGGGTTGTGACGGTCTCCCGCGCCCGGCCGTGGCTGGACGGCATTGTGATCGGGTACCTGCTCATCTTCGCGGCCTTCTCGATCTCGCTCGCCGAAATGGATGAGCCCTCCCTGTGGGCCGCTGAGGTGTATCGCTGGATGGTGGCGGGACTCGTCTATGTCATTGCCCGGGCGATCCTGCGGTCATGGCGGGATGTCCGATTGGCGCTCTTTGGTGTGATCGCCGGTGTCAGCATCGCAGCCGGGTATGTGGTCCAGCAGTTCTATGACCAGGCAACGTCACAAACCGGATTGGTGATCGGCAACTTCCGGGCGATGGGGTCATTCAACGTTCCGAATCCTTTGGCAGCGTACATCGAGTTCACCGTGCCGGTGCTGCTGCTCTTCGGGTTGATGGGGTTTCGTGGTTCGCTCCGCCACGAGACCGGGAACGTGTTCTGGCTGCTAAGCATCCTTGCGAGCGGAGTCGGGTTGCTGGTCATTGGTTTGACGCAGTCGCGGGGTGGCTATATCGGGATGGCCGTCGCGTTCCTGGTTGTCTTCATGCAGTTGCCGCGTCGCTTCCAAATCGGGTCGGTACTGACAGGAGTCTGTGGTTGTAGCCGCATTTGCCGTGACGCCGATCGGTCAATCGCAGATCGATCGATTCAGGTCGGCACTCGACGATGAACCGACTCCGGTGCGAGAGGTCCATGGCGGCGCCCTCGGCCGGGAGTCGCTCTGGAAAGCCGGCATCGCGATGCTGGAGGACAAGCCCCTGACCGGGGTCGGGGCAGGAGAGTACGACTACCATTATCGGCAATACGTGCCAGAATGGATCGATCGTTTCCCGCGGGGCCAGGCCCACGACGGGTGGATCCAGATGGGCGCGCAGGCGGGAGTTCCCGGTATCCTCGCGTTCTCGATATGGATATGGGCGTCGATCCTCGCTTTGTGGAACGCCACCCGTCGAGCGGCGGACGACATTTCGGGATTGCTGGCATGGGGGGGCCTAGCCGTTATGCTCGCCTTCACTGTGCATAGTTTGGTGGATTACTTGAACGTGCTTAGCCTCGGCATCCAGATCAGCGCCATCACGGCGATGGGGCTTGCGCTCGCTCCAGACCCATTGCCTTCGCTCCAGAGGTGGAGAAAGCCTCCTGGAACACAGGCTTCGCTCAACTACAAGGGTGCTGACTCGGCATGAGAACGCATGAAGATACGCAGCTGTCTGCGCCGAGCCCGGTAAGCGCCGAGGATCAGGCGACGGGCGCCGACGCTCGGGGAAGCACGCAAGACGCGCCGCCGGCATCGATCGGTCGCAGCTTCCTTTCCTGGCGAACACTGGTGTCGTTCGGCCTTGCGTTGGCCATCATCGTCTTCGTCTTCCGCGGGTTGAACATCGACGTCCGCGACTCGTGGCGCCAGATCCGGCAGGCGAATGTATGGTTGTTCCTTGCCGCGCTTGTCGTCTATTACCTGACGTTCGCGATTCGGGCTTTCCGATGGTCGGGGATGCTCGGTCAGGCTGGCATCAGCCGAGAGACCGGCTATCCCGTGCCGCGCCTCGGGGGGATGACGCAGATCATCGTCCTGTCCTGGTTCGCGAACTCTGTCTTGCCAGCCCGACTCGGTGACGCCTACCGCAGCTACCTTATCAAGCAGCGCGCGAAGGCGTCGTTCGGTGTGTCCTTCGGCACGATCCTCGCGGAGCGCCTGATCGATCTGGTCATCCTTGTCACAGTCCTGCTCGCCTCCGGACTCGTCGTCTTCGGGACGCGCACGCCTGAGAACGCCCAGCACGCCTTCCTGGCCGGCGCAGGCGTGGTCGTGGCGGGTGTCGTCGGCGTGACGGTATTTTGGCTGGCGCGGGAGCGGATCGAGAAGGTGATCCCCGGCCGGATCATGCCGCACTACCGAAAGGTGCGTGATGGCCTGTTTACGGCGCTGGCGAGGCCGCTTGCGCCTTCGGTCATCAGCCTCCTGCTGTGGCTGTGCGACGGACTGCGCGTCTTCCTCGTGGCATGGTCGCTCGGGCCACACATCTCATATCCGGAAGGGGTCATGGTGGCACTGATCAGCGCGCTGGTCTCTATCATCCCCATTACCCCGGCGGGCCTCGGCTTCGTCGAAGGATTCTCCGTTACGGCGCTCACCCAGATCGGCTTGCCGTCGTCGACCGCGGCGGCGATCGCGCTGCTCGATCGCGTGATTACCTATCTCAGCCTGATCGTCATCGGCATCCCGCTTTACCTGTGGATGCTCCGACGCGAATTCCGGGAAGCCAATGCGGACGCTGATTGAGGCGAGCGCGGCGTTCGATCAGGGTGCGGGCATTGGCCGATACAGCCGTAACATCATCGCCCGTCTGCTCGCGCTGCCGGGCGATCAGCGATGGACCCTGCTGCGCTCACCAGAGGAACGAGGTAGCGATCCGGCGTACTTTGCGCCCCCACGAAGGCCAGGCGTGAGGGCCGTGACGGTGCCGTTCAACCGGCGTAACGCTGACCGAATCTGGCATCGGCTGGATCTGCCTCTCGACGCCCGACTCTTCGCTGGTGGCGCCGATATTCTCTATTCGCCAGACTTCACTGCACCGCCCATGGCTCGCGTGCCGCGGATCATCACAGTGCATGACCTGGCGTTCCTGACGCATCCGGAAACGACGACGGAGGCGCTCCGCCGGTATCTGGAGAAGGTGGTGCCGCGGCAGGTCGAGCGGGCGGATCGCGTCGCGGTTGTCTCCGAGGCGACCAAGGCCGCCCTCATGGATCTCCTCGGAGTGCCGGATGAGAAGATCGTCCTGGCGCGGAACGCGGTTGATTCGCGGTTCCAGGATGCAACGCCTCTATCGGCGGAGAGTCGGCGACGCCTCGGCCTGCCGGATCGGTACCTGCTCATGCTCGGGACGATCGAGCCGCGCAAGAACCATCTCAACGCGCTGCAAGCTCTTGAGGCGTCTGGTGTCGGGCAATACGTGCCGCTGGTGCTCGCTGGCCGGCCGGGTTGGGGGTATGAGGATGCCTTGGCGTTGGCCGAGGAGCTTCAGCAGAAAGGCATGGTGCGATTGCTCTCCTACGTGCCGGAATCCGACCTGCCGAGCCTGATCGCCGGGGCGACGGCGATGCTCTATCCTTCGTGGACCGAAGGGTTTGGGTTGCCGGTCGTCGAGGCACTGGCGACGGGCATTCCGGTCATCACCGGCACCGCGCCGGCACTCCGCGAAGTGGGCGGGCCGTATGCCCGGTATGCTCACCCGGCGGACATCGACGCGATCGCGAGACATATTCAGAATGTGGTCGAGCAAGACTCGACCGATGATGAGCGCCAGCAGCGGCGCGAATGGACGGACCAATTCTCATGGGACTCCTCGACCGCTTCCGTTTTCGACAGTTTGCACCGCCTGGCGACGTAGATGAGGAGCCGGAGGAGGAGCTGGAGCCGCTACCGCCCCTGTCGTGGGGCGAGCTTTGGCCGCCGACCCCACGGGTGAAAATCCTCTATATCGGCATCGGATTCTTCCTGTTCAACCTCTTGTTGCTTTGTATCTTCGCTGTCGTGTTCGCGACCCATACGGGGTAACGCCGAGGACGAGGATTTCTCCGAAGAACCGGGGAATCTCCTTGACGCCGAAAACAGCGGATGGTACATTACTCGGGCTGTTGGAGGCGTGGTGTAGTGGCCTAACATGCAGCCCTGTCAAGGCTGAGATCGCGGGTTCGAATCCCGTCGCTTCCGCCAGATGAAAAGGACCGAGGCAACCGCCTCGGTCCTTTTTTGTGCACAAGGTGATGCCGCTTATTGTCACCCGCCAAACGCCGCAAGGCTGCCCCATCGGAAACCGCGAAGGATTCCTACCCCATTGGGGCGGGGACCGAGCCAGTCGGGCTCATAGAATTCTCCTGCTGTTGTCTTGCGAGGTCGTCTCGACCGGTGTATGCGAGGGGAATCATGGTAATCGATATCGAGAAGAGGCGGGCTGACCTGAAGCGGGCGGACTTCGACAAGCAGCCGTTTGTGCTGGCGTGGGAGCTGACGCGAGCCTGCAATCTCTCGTGCGTCCATTGCCGGGCGGAGTCGCAGCTTCGGCGAGACCCTCGCGAACTCACCACGGATGAGGCGAAAGCGTTCATCGATGAGGTCGCCCGGTTTGAGGTGCCGCCGGTCCTGATCATGACGGGCGGTGATCCGATGCGGCGACCGGACGTTATCGAGTTGATCCGCTACGCCACGGACCGCGGCATCCAATGCACCATCACCCCGGCCGGCACGCCGCTCGCGAGCAAGGCGAAGCTCCAGGCGGCCAAGGAGGCCGGTCTACGCCGCGTCGCGGTAAGCCTCGACGGCTCGAACCCCGAGCGCCATGACGGCTTCCGCCGCGTGCCTGGCTCGTTCGGGTGGACCCTCGATATCGTTCGTAACGCGACGGAACTTGGAATCCCCGTGCAGGTCCATACCACGCTGACACAGCGCACGTTGGACGATCTCCCGGTCATCGCCGATCTGGTCGATGAACTGGGTGCGGCCGTGTGGTCCGTATTCGGGTTGGTGCCGACGGGACGGGCGGAAGCGGGGGACGTCATCGACTCCGCCACGTATGAAGATGTCTTTGGGTGGCTGATGGAGCGGAGCCGGTCCGCCCGGTGGATGCTCAAGATGACCGAGGCCTATCACTATCGCCGGTACCTGGCGCCACATGGTGAAGGGCCGCTCCAGGGCCTCGGCTTCATCGGTGAGGACGGAATCGGTCGCGCCCCACGGGCCGTCAACGCCGGGAATGGGTTCTGCTTCGTGTCGCATGTCGGCGAGATTTGTCCAAGCGGATTCCTCCCGGTTGTCGCAGGGAACGTCCGTGCCTCCTCGGTCGTGGATGTGTATCAGAACGATCTCATGTTCCGGGAGCTTCGGGATCCCGCGTTGCTGAAGGGCAAGTGCGGAAGCTGCGAATTCCGCAAGGTATGCGGCGGCTCGCGATCACGCGCCTATGCGGCGACGGGCGACTATTTCCAGCAAGATCCTGCCTGCGCCTATATCCCTGTCGCGATGCCGGCCTAATATGGTCGGGTATCCAGGGAAATGAGAGGAACGACATGGTCAAGCGACGCAGTCCGGTCGAAGAGACACCGATCGAGCCAGCGCTTCACTGCTCGGTGGAGGACCAGCGCCGGCTGCTTGGCGCGTCGCCTTTTTTCTCGGGACTTGCAGCCGAGCAGGTGATCGACATCCAGGCATCATTCCGCCAGCAGCATTACGAGCCGGGGCAGGTGGTCCAGGCGGCGGGAGAGCCAGCGAGCCGTCTCTCGATCGTTGCGGCCGGGACGGTGAGGATGGCACGTCCGACCGTTGACGGGCAGGACGTCGTGCTCGATTTCCTCGGTGCCGGCGAGCACTTCGGGAGCCTCGCGGAGCTTGGTGATGCTGTGTACCGCGAGGACGTGACCGCGCACACGCATGCCTGCATCCTCTACACCACGGCGGACGACTTCAACGCGCTCCTCCACCGGTACCCGGAGGTCGCGCTGGCCACGCTTGGGATCGTGGCGAGCCGACTCCGCTCGGCCCACTCGATGATCGAGCAGCTCAGTGCCTACCCGGTCGAGCGCAGGGTCGCCGCGACGTTGTTGCACCTGGCGGGCAAGCGAGGGAGCGAGGGGCAAGAGGGATTGTTGATCGACATTCCGCTCTCGCGGCAAGACATCGCCGACATGACCGGAGCCACGGTCGAAACGGTCAGCCGCGTCATGAGCCAGTTCCGGCGCGACGGCCTGATCGACAGCGGGCGGCGTTGGATATCTGTGCTCGACGTCGATGCGCTTCGAGGTGTCGTCGGGGACGATTGATCGATTTCACCGACAATTGATCTGGATCATTCAGGATAGCGAAGACCCCGCGCTATCGTGCGAATGCAGGAGGAGACGCTGAGGAGCGTCTCACGCGTGATCCAGGAGACCTTTTATGACCACGGGAACCACGAAAAAGACGACGCTCCGCGCGAGCGACCTGAGCTGCCCATCGTGCGTCGCAAAGATCGAAAAGGCGCTTTCGAGTATCGACGGCGTGCAGAGCGCCAAGGTGCATTTCGAGACCGGCCGTATCGCGGTCGAGCATGACCCGCAGCAGGCGAGCGTGGATCGGCTGGTCCAGGCGGTCGCCTCGGCAGGTTACAGTGCGAAGGCGTCAGCCTTCTAGGCCCGCGTCCATGCAAGTGGAAGAGCCCGTGGTCCGCACCAGGATCACGGGCTCTTCGCGTCTGTGAGGCGAGTGCTGCTGATTGATCCAGATCATTCATCCAAACCAGCCGTCCCTTTAGGGTGTGGCTATGGAGTTACCGCAGGCGGCTAGAGAACAAAGGAGTTGGGCATGAACTGGTTGAAGACGCAATGGACGGATCTCGCGTCGCGGCGGCGCGCGGTCATGGCCGTTTCTGGCGCGTCGATCGGGCTGGCGCTACTGCTGCCGGAAGGCATCGTGCGGGATGCACTGATGATCCTGGCGGCGTTGGTCGCGGGGATCGATATCGCCATGCGCGCGGTTCGTGGACTCGCGCGTCGGCAGGTCACGATCGAGTTACTGGTCACGATCGCGGCCGGCGGCGCTCTCGTCATCGGCGAATACTGGGAATCGGCCGCGGTGACGTTCCTGTTCGTGTTCGGCGCCTGGCTCGAGGCGCGCACGCTTAGCCGCACCCGCCGGTCATTGGGGCGGCTTCTTGAAATCGCACCGACGGTCGCTGTTGTCGTGCGCGACGGCCGGTTCGAGGAGATCGACCCGGGTGACGTGGTTCCCGGCGAGCATGTCGTCGTCCGCTCGGGTATGAAGGTGCCGGTCGACGGCGTCGTTCTTCAGGGGACGTCGGCGGTCGACGAGTCAGCGATCACTGGTGAATCAATTCCTGTCGAGAAGGTGGCCGGAGATGAGGTCTACGCGGGAACGGTCAGCCACGACGGCGTGCTGACTGTGGAGGCGCGGGGGATTGGCGCCGACACAACGTTGGCCCGCATCATCCATCGGGTCGAGGAGGCGCAGGAGGCAAAAGCACCCGCGCAGAAGACGATTGAGCGGTTCGCGCGCTGGTACACGCCCCTCATCATTGCTCTCGCCGCCATCACCTGGCTGTTCACGCGTGACACCCACCTGGCTTTGACGATTCTCGTCATCGGCTGTCCCGGCGCGCTGGTCATTGCAACGCCAGTCGCGTTCGTCGCCGGGATCGGTCGCGCCGCGAATCTCGGTATCCTCGTGAAGGGCGGTGAGTTCCTCGAGACGGTCAGCAAGGTGACGACCGTCGCATTCGACAAGACCGGCACACTCACGGTCGGCCGCCCAGAGCTGACGGATGTGCGGTCACTCGCGCCGGTGCCCGCAATCGGAGGTGGCAGTTGCGGCCCCGACGACGTATTGCGGTGGGCGGCGATCGCCGAAGCAGGATCCAGCCACCCACTGGCGCGGCCGATTGTTCACGCGGCGCAGGAGCGGTTCGGGGCGATCCCGCTTGCGGACTCCTCGGAGGCCGTGCCCGGTCATGGCGTGCTGGCGACGCACGATGGGTCGCAGGTGGCAGTCGGGACGCTGGCGCTGATGGAGCGGCAGGGGATCGAAGTCTCGAAGTCGGTGCGGGACGAGATCATCTCGCTGCAGGCGGAGGGCAAGACCGCGATGGCGGTGGCCCTCGATGGAGCCGTGCATGGCGTCGTGGCCGTGCAGGATGTCCCCCGGGATGATGCGGCGGCGCTTCCTGGAGAGTTGCGGAGTGCGGGCGTGCGGCGCGTCGCGATGTTGACCGGAGACAACGAGGCGACGGCGCGCATTATCGGGGACGCGGTCGGCGTGACCGAGGTGCATGCACGGCTGCTGCCGGACGACAAGCTGGCCTGGATCCATGACGCTCAGGCGCGCGGCGAGGTTGTCGCGATGGTCGGCGACGGCGTGAACGACGCGCCGGCGCTGGCCACTGCGGACGTGGGTATTGCGATGGGCGCGGCGGGAAGCGATGTGGCGCTTGAGACGGCCGACATTGCGCTGATGAACGATCAGCCGGGTCGAATCGCTGATGCCATCCGCATCTCACGGAAGACGAACCGGGTCATCCGGCAGAACCTTGGCATCGCCGTCGCCACCGTGGCGCTGTTGCTGGCCGGGGTGCTGATGAAGGAAGTCAACATGGCCGGAGGGATGCTCGTGCATGAGGCGTCGGTGCTGGTTGTCATCCTCAACGGTATGCGCCTGATGCGGGCGTAAATGCAAACAACGAAACGGCCCGGGGAGCAGAGAAAAATCGCTCTCCGGGCCATTGTCGTGCCTGTGGATTACCAGACGACGCGTTGCTTCCGGACATCCTGCTCGTACTGGTCGCGAGCTTCGCGGACGGACGCCTCGCCGCTGACCTCGGCAATCGGCACGTCCCACCAACCCTCGAAGTTGGGCACACGAGCGTTTTCGTCGACGCGGATGGCGATCAGCGTCGGCCGGGTCTCGGCCTTCGCCTCGTCCAGCGCGGAACGAAGTTCGTCGAGATCGTCGACCCGGATGCCGCGTGCACCCAGGCTCTCGGCATTCGCGACGAAGTCAACCTCAACGTGCGGCCCGGCCAGCGCCTTTGCTTTATCGTCCCGGTAGCGAAGTTCGTTGCCGAACGATGGTGTGCCGGAACCCATCTGCAGACCGTGAATCGACTGGAACCCGCCGTTATCGACGAGGATGATGGTGATCTTGATGCCTTCCTGGACGGCCGTGACGATCTCGGTGTTCAGCATCAGGTAGCTGCCGTCACCGATGAAGACGAACACCTCGCGGTCTGGCGCGGCCATCTTGACGCCGATCCCGGCCGGGATCTCATAACCCATGCAGGAATACCCGTACTCGAGGTGGTAGCTCTTGGGGTCCTCGGGCCGCCACAGCTTCAGCAAGTCGCCCGGCATGCTGCCTGCGGCGTTGACGACGACGTCGCCCGGTCCCGCGGCATCGTTCACAACGCCCATCACCTGTGCCTGTGACACCTTCCCGGTCGGTGACGTCGAGCGTAGATCGTCGACGATGCCGTCCCACTCGGTCTTCAGCCGTTCGACCTCATGCGCGTAGGCGGTCACGTCGCGCGCAATGCCTTCCTGGAGGACCATAGCCTGCAACGCTGCGAGCGTCTCGCGGGCATCACCGACGAGCGGGACGCCGTTCATCTTGTGCGCGTCCATGCTCGTGACGTTGATGCCGATGAACCGCGCGTCGGGGTTCTGGAACGCCGTTTTCGACGCGGTCGTGAAATCGGCGAGCCGCGTCCCGACGGCGATAACCAGATCGGCGTCGTGGGCGAGACGGTTCGCAGCCGTCCCGCCGTTCGCGCCGACCGGTCCGGCGTTCCACGGGTGGTCCCAGCGCAGCACGCCCTTGCCGGCCTGCGTTTCGACGACCGGCACGCCGAGCTGCGTCGCGAAGTCATCAAGCGCTTCGGATGCTTCCGAGTAGATGACCCCACCGCCGGCGATAAGGACCGGTCGCTCCGCGTCTGCAATCAGCCGCGCGGCGTCTTCCAGCGCTTCTACCGAGGGCGTGGTGCGGCGGACGTGCCAGACGCGCTTCTTGAAGAACGCTTCGGGCGCCTCGAACGCCTCGGTTTGGACGTCCTCCGGCAACGCGATGGTGACCGCGCCCGTCTCTGCCGGGTCGGTCAGTACGCGCATGGCCTCAGGCAGCGACGAAAGGAGCTGCTCCGGTCGATAGATGCGGTCGAAGTAGCGCGAGACGGGGCGGAACGCGTCGTTGACGCTCAGGTCCTGCGAGGACGGGCTCTCCAGCCCTTGCAGAACCGGATGCGGGCGACGGCTTGCGAAGATGTCGCCCGGCAGGAGCAGGACCGGGAGCCGGTTCACTGTTGCGAGCGCGGCGCCGGTGACCATGTTTGTCGCGCCGGGACCGATGCTCGAGGTGCAGGCGAAGGTCTGCAGCCGGTTCGTCATCTTTGCATACGCGGCTGCGGTGTGGACCATCGCCTGCTCGTTCTGCGGGCGGTAGTAGGTGAGGAGGTCGCGGTGCTCCTCCAGCGCCTGGCCGATCCCGGTCACGTTGCCGTGCCCGAAGATGCCGAACATGCCGGCGAAGAGCGGTCGCTCGATACCGTCGCGCTCGGTGTACTGGGCGGCGAGGTAGCGGACGATCGCCTGCGCGGCGGTCACGCGGATCCCGCTCATGCCTGGTCCTTCCGTTTGCCCGCGTCGCCATTGATGCGGTCCTCGATGTCATGCCAGCTCGCGAGGCCGTCATTCATCTCGTCGTTCCACGTCGAGCGCACCCAGGCGTAGGCCGGGTCGTCGGCCGGCTGCATCGTGCGCACCGGCTCGTCACCAGCCAGGATGTTCAGGTAGTACCCGGTGTAGCCATGCGCCACCGCGAAGGCGTGGTACCCCTCCGGGACGAGTAGCAGGTCTCCGTCCCGTATCGTCCAGGCGTGGTCGAACTCGCCGTCGGCGGTGTAGAGCCGCTGCAGCGCGAAGCCGTCGTCCGGATTGATCCGGTAGTAGTAGATCTCCTCAAGGTCCGCCTCCGCCGGCATCTGGCTGACGTCGTGCTTGTGCGGCGGGAAGCTGGACCAGTTCCCGGACGGCGTGAACACCTCGACCACGAGGAGGTTATCCGCCGGGAAATCGGGCTTGATGATATGGCTGATTTGCCTGGCGGCGTTGCCGGCGCCCCGGATCTCAACATCGATATCGTCCGGCTCGATCAGCTTCGCCGGGTAGGCCGTTTTCGCGCGCGATGACGTGAGGGCCAGCTCGGCGCCATCCTTCGACTCGGCGGTGAAGCTGCTTCCGACTGGCAGATAGAGCGCGGTCGGCTTGCCGTCGAACATCGTGCCCGGCCGGGAGACCGTCCACGTCTCACCGTCGCAGGTGATCGTCGCGGAGCCCCGCAGCGGGACGATGCACATCTCGTCTCGCTCGGCGGCGTAGTTCCAGGTGCCTCCCGGTGCGATCTGTTCGACGACGAGGCCGACATACGTCCAGTCGGCGCTCTCGGGCGTGACCTCGATAACCCGGCCGGTGCCCTCAGGCGTGGCGGAGCGAATGAGTAGCTGATCTGGATCCTTCATGAGAAACCTCCTGGAGTCCTGTGGGAACTGGTCGACCTCTACGCCGCGACTCCTCGGCGGCGTAGGCGAGCCGGAGCGCCGCAAGGCCATCGTGGCCGGTCACCGGCATGGCGTCGCCGGACGCGAGCGCCGTCAGGAACGCGATCATCTCGGTGCGGTACGCTTCCCGGAACCGTTCGAGAAAGAAGTATTGGTGATCCTCGAACACGCCGGCGGCCGTAAAGCGGCGAATTGGCGTCTGCCGATGGTCGCCCACCATCAGCGCGCCCTCGGAGCCAAAGATCTCGGTTCGGACATCGTAGCCGAAGCCGGAGCGGCGGCTGTTCTCGATCGAGGCGACCGCCCCGGACGGAAACCGCAGCGTGACGATGCTGGTGTCGACGTCGCCCAGCGTCGCGAATCTCGTCGCTGACCAACGCGCTTGCCGCGGCGTAGAGCTCGACCGGCTCTTCGTCCATCAGCCAGCGTACCGCGTCGAAGTTGTGGATCGTCATGTCGCGATAGAGCCCGCCGGACTGGCGGACATAGTCCAGCGGGGGCGGGGAAGGGTCCCGCATGGCGTCACGGATCATCTCGATCCGGCCGATCTCACCTTGGCGGATCGCCTCACGCGCGGCCAGATAGCCGCTATCGAAGCGGCGCTGGAACCCGACCTGTAGCCGGACCCCGGCCGCCTCGACGGCGTCCAACGCGCGCTGCGTCGTCTCCAGGTCGAGCGCGATCGGTTTCTCTGTGAAGATGTCCTTGCCATGTCGCGCCGCGAGCTCGATGTAGGCGGCGTGCGTCGACGTCGAGGAGGCGATGACCACCGCGTCGACGTCCGGGGACGAGAGCACCTCTTCGCTGTCAGCCGTCGCGCGCGGGATATCGAGCAGGCGGGCGGCCGTTTCGGCGGCCTCGAGGTTCCAGTCGGCTATCGCAACAAACTCGCACATGTCACGGAGCGCGGCGAGGTTCCGGGCGTGCAACTGGCCGATGCGTCCGCACCCGACCAGGGCGACGCGAGGGAGCGGGCTCATCGGGCCGCCGCCATGGGCGTGTCGAGCAGCCGCGTCGCGGCGCTCGCGATGTGGGAGGGCGTCAAACCGTATTTTTCGAGCAGGGCGTCGTTCGGTCCAGATTCCCCAAAGCGGTCCATGATGCCGACGCGCTTCATCCGGGTGGGCAGGTGCTCGCCAAGCACTTCCGCCACCGCTCCGCCCAGCCCGCCGATGATCGAGTGGTCCTCGGCGGTCACGATCGCGCCTGTGCGGTTGGCAACCTGGATGATCGCCTCCGCGTCGAGCGGCTTGATCGTTGGCAGGTGGAGGACAGTCGCCTCAATCCCCTGATCGCTGAGCAGATCCGCCGCTTCCAGTGCCCGTGTTGTCTGGACGCCGGTGCTGATGATGCCGACGTCGGCGCCGTCACGCAGCACGTAACCGCGCCCGATGGTGAAGCGGTGCTCGGGACCGGAGATGACCGGGCTCGGGTCGCGGGTGAGCCGAAGGTAGGTCGGCCGGTCGTCCTCCATCATCGCCGCCATGGCCGCTTTCAGCTCCACGGCGTCGGCCGGGGCGATGGTGACAACGTGCGGCATGGCGCGGAAGATCGCGATGTCCTCGACGGACTGGTGCGTCTTACCGGTCTTGCCGGTGAGGATGCCGCTGTAGGAGCCGCACATCTTGACGTTGAGCGACGGCTGCGCGACCACGATGCGGATCTGGTCCAGCGCCCGCTTCGCGAGAAACGCGGCAAAGGTGCTGATCCACGGCACATAGCCGGTGGTCGCCAGGCCGGCCGCTACGCCGATGAGGTTTTGCTCGGCGATGCCCATCTCGAAGAATCGATCCGGGTGTGCCTTGGCGAACGTGTCTGCCTTCGTGGAGTTTGCCAGGTCGCCGTCGAGCACGAGGAGCTCGGGGTGGCGGTCAGCCAGCTCGACGAGGCCTTCTCCCCAGGCGTCGCGCAGGGCGATTTCGGTCGTGGTCATGCGATCTCCTCCGGGTCGGCGAGCTCGAGGCCGGCGTTGGCGAGGTCGTCAGGCGAGGGGACCTGCGCATGCCACAGGTAGTCGCCCTCCATGAACGACACCCCTTTGCCCTTCACCGTACGGGCGACGATGCAGGTCGGGCCGCTCTTGTGCGCCCTCGCTTCGGCGTAGGCGTCCAGCAGGGCCTGGTGGTCGTGGCCGTCTGTCTCGATCACGTTCCAGCCAAAGGCACGGAACTTCCCGCCGGGGTCGTCGATCGGGACGTCACGCGTGTAGCCAGCGGCATCCGGCCAGCCGAATTGCGGCAGACCGTTGTAGTCGACGATCGCAGTGACGTTCGCGAGTCGGTAACGCGACGCGACGAACGCCGCTTCCCAGACCTGTCCTTCCTGGATTTCGCCATCTCCCAGGATGACCCATGTATGGGAGTCAAGGCCCTTCAGGCGCGCGCCAAGCGCCATCCCGATGCCGGGTGAGAGACCCTGCCCAAGCGATCCGGTCGACATGTCGAGGCCGGGCAGGCTGGTCAGATCCGGATGCCCCTGTAGGCGCGAGTTGATCTGGTCGAACGTCTCGAGCTCTTCGACCGGGAAATAGCCCCGGAGGGCGAGGACGACGTAGAGGGCGATCGAGGAGTGCCCCTTGCTGAGGATCAGGCGATCCCTGTCGGGCGCGTCGGGGTGCTCGGGATCGATACGAAGCTCGTTGAAGTAAAGCGAGACGAGGATGTCTGTGACGGAGAGTGGCCCGCCGATATGCCCGGCGCCCGCAGTGTGGATCGATTCCAGGATGAGCCGGCGCGTACGCCGGGAGAGCGCCTCCAGCTCGGGGATCGTCTTCTCCTGCCGCCGGAGGGCATACGATGTTGTCACGATGGTGTCCTTCCGCTCGGTTCGGGTGTGGTGGCGGTCTGGAGTCGGTTCACGATGAAGTCCCGGTTGGCGCGGGCGGTCGCCGTGGCGTCACCTTCGCAGGTGTCCTGCTCAACGACCGTCCAGCCCTCGAAAACCGCTTCAACAAGTGTCTGGAGAATCGTGGGAATGTCCGCGCTCCCTTCGCCAAGGGGGCTGAACACGTACTCCTTCAGCGCGTCGATAAACGAGAGCTCCTGTTGCCGGGCGTGCACCACGGTGCGCGTGTCTACGTCCTTGAGGTGCAGATACCCGATGGCGTCGACATGCTGGCGAATGAACGCCGCCGGGTTCCCACCGCCATACGCATAATGCCCGGTATCGAAGCAGAGCGAGACACGGGACGCGTCCAGATGGTTGAGCAGCGCGTCAAGCTCATGCGGAGCTTCGATCCAGCTGCCGACGTGGTTGTGGTAGTGGACGGAGAGGTTGAAGCGCCCGGCGCTCTCCGCAAGCCGGTGGACGCCGTCCGCGAGCCTGGCCGTGTCCGCGTCGGATAGCGAGGCGCTGCCATCCGCCGGCACACGACCGGCCATCGCAACCCGGTGAGGGCGCAGGGAATCGGCAACGATCAGGTGGCGGCAATCGATATCTTGCAGGAGTTCGAACAACGGGGTAAGCGAGGTGATCGCAGGATCGAGGCTGGCGCTGTCGAGGAAGTCGACCCATTGATAGCACCCGCACCAGGTCATGCCGCGTCTGCTCGCTTCGCTCCTGAGCACGTCAGGATTCGAGCCGAAGCCGACGTCGTACTCGATATCGTTGTAGCCGGCGCTTCGGGCGTGGTCGAGGATCTCCGGGAACGGCACCGATGGCCGCCAACCCGGAATGTCGTTGTTGTTCCAGTTGACAGGAGCGGTCGCGAGCCGCAATGGAAGTGAGTCCCGGGCTTCGCTGGAAGACGGCTGGTCCATGGCGCCCTTCCCTGATTGACGTGTCGAATCCTTCGTTCATCGTACGAGCGGGTTGGGGGAGCGTCAATCCGGGCTCGCGTGTTATCCGTGCCCGATGAAGCCTTGCAGCATTGCCGGCAGGTCCGCGAAAACGTAATCCGGCAGGACGTCGGAGGTGGCGAGATCGGCGCGGGTGGAGACACCGGTCAGGACCAGCACCGTCACCAGACCCGCGTGGTCCGCTGCGGCGATGTCGGTATCCAGGCGATCGCCGACCATCACGACCTGGCCGGGCTCGCAATGAAGGTGCTCGACCGCCTTGAGCATCATCAGTGGTTTCGGCTTCCCGACGACGACCGGCGATTTTCGGCTGGCTTTTTCGATTCCGGCGATGACCGCGCCGGCCCCTGGCTGGTAGCCGTTCTCGTTCGGGAGGCGGTCGTCGATGTTCGTGGCAATGAAGGCCGCTCCGTTCTCGATCGCCTCAACGGCGCGCGCCATCTTCTCGTAGTGGAATCCCCGGTCCAGCCCGGCCACCACCACCTGGGCCTCCGTTGCGGGCTGGTCGTCTGCCAGGATGCGGAACTGCGTGCCGTCCGTCAGGATCTCGGCCAGCGCCGGCTCGCCAACGGGCAGGATGACGGCATCGTTCGGGATATCGGGGTCGTCCTGGATGAAGTCACGTGTTGTCGTGGCGGAGGTCTGGAGGTTCTCGACGCCGACCTCGACGCCCATCTCCTTCAGCCTATCGACAAACGACTGCGGCGTTGCGGTGGAGTTGTTCGTGGCCAGCAGGAAGGGGATATCACGCAGGCGCAATGCGTTAAAGACGTCATTGACGCCGGGGAGCAGCTTTGACCCGAGATAGAGCACACCGTCCATATCGAAAATGAAACCGCGCGCCGACTGCAGCCGGTCAAGGCCGCTAGCTTCGGCGGAGGGTGCCTGCTCAGGAGTTGCGCTCATCGTGATCCTTTCGCCCGTGTGGCTATGTGTCGATGCCGCAGTGATCGTAGCATCACCGGACGCCGCAAGGCAGCGAAACGCCCTCCGGTCCACCCACCGGAGGGCGTTCGCAATCCGTGATCGTTAGCCGAGGGCCTTGGTGATTGCCTCGTTGAACTTCGGCAGGTCGCCTGGCACGCGGGACGTGATGAGGTTGCCGTCCTCGACGAGCGCCTCATCGACGTAGTTGCCGCCGGCGTTGCGCACGTCGTCGCGGACCTTGTTCACCGCGGTCAGCGTTCGGCCCTTGACCGCATCGGCGGAGATAAGCAGCTGCGCTCCATGGCAGATCGCCGCGACCGGCTTGCCGCTGCTGGCGAACTCACGCGTGAAGGCGACCGCCTTGTCGTCGATGCGTAGGTTCTCCGGCGATCCGCCGCCCGGGATCAGGAGCATGTCGAAATCGCCGGCCTTCACGTCGTCGAAGGTGGCGTCGGCCTGCTGCGTATCGCCCTTCTTGCCGGTGATCTTGCCCTTTTCGGTGCTGATGATCGTCACTTTGGCGCCGGCGTTCTTGAGAGCCTCGGCCGGCGATGTGTACTCCACGTCCTCGTAGTTGTTCGCGAGGACGACCGCGACCTTCTTTGCAGAATCCGTCATCTGGGTGAAACTCCTTTGAAGTAGCGCACGGCACAACGAGCGTGACCATGCGGGGCCAAATCTCCGCTTCGTTGCGTTGCAAGATCGGCACCAGCCGGACGTGGACAGGAGCAGACCATGACGGATACGACGTCGGAAAGCACCAAACGAACGCTCGCGGAGCTCGAGGACGCGGTCCTCTCGCTCATCGACCAGGACGAGGTGGTGGCATTTCACCGCGGATTGGTGCAGATCCCCTCGGTCAACCCGCCGGGCGAGTGCCGCGAGGCGATCGCCTACGTTGAGAAGGCGCTGAAGGGCGGCGGGTTCGAGACGGAAATCATCCATATCGATGAGACCCAGCCTAACGTGATCGGAACATACGGCCCGGCCGGTGGCAAGCGCCTGCTGGTGAATGCCCATGTTGATGTCGTGCCGACTGGCGAGCGCGAGGCATGGAAGCACGACCCGTTCGGCGCCGAGATCGAGGACGGCAAGATCTATGGACGCGGCGCGGGCGACGACAAGGCGAGCGTGACGGCTCAGGTGCTGGCAGCGCTGGCGCTCCAGCGATCGGGCATCCCGCTGTCCGGCCAGCTCATCGTTACGGAAGTCTCGGACGAGGAGAACGGCGGTATCCATGGCGCGGCGATCGTCTCCGAGAAGTACCCGGATCCGGATTGGGTGATCGTCGGGGAGCAGACCCTTAATCGCGTCTGTGTCGGCGAGAAGGGCGGCGCCGGCTGCATTGTGACCGTTCGCGGCAAGACAGCCCATGGGGCGTTGCCATGGGAAGGCGCGAACGCGATCGAGGGCATTGCGGAGGTTATCGTCGCGCTCCGTCGCGAACTGTGGCCGAAGCTGACCGAGCGTACGCACTGGGCGTTCAAGCCCTCCTCCGGATCGGTGAACATGATCGAGGGCGGCGTGAAGGCGAACGTCGTGCCGGACAAGGCTTCAATTTACGTAGATCGCCGCACGGTGCCAGGCGAGACGCCGGAGGAGGCCCGGGCAGAGATCGAGGCGATCGCGAAGCAAGCGATCCAGAACGTGCCGGGATGCACAGTGGAGATCTCTACCCGGTACGCCGGCAAGGAGGCGAGCGAGGCCCCTGTCGACGATCCCTTGGTCCAGGCGATGATCGGCGCCAATGAGCGCCTTGGTGGCAACACCGAACCTACCGGGTTCAGCATGGGCACGGATGGCCGGTTCTGGAACGCGCTTGGCGTGCCGACGATCATTTACGGCCCTGGCGACCCGAGCACCGCGCACCAGCCAGATGAGTGGGTCGGTATTGACGAGATCATGGAGGCCACCCGCGCGTACGCAGTAGCGATGGTGCGGTTGATCGGCGACTACGAAGGACGCGAGGGCTAGATGAGCGAGCGGAATTCACTCCAGGACGTGTATCAGTACATCGAGGACCACAAGGACGAATACATCGCCTCGCTGCAGCGTATGCTCCGCCAACCCAGCATCGCCGCGCAGGGTGTTGGCATGACGGAGATGGCCGGCATGGTCGAGCAGGACCTCGCGGACCTCGGCTTCTCCCCGAAGCAGGTCGATACGCGCGGCGGCTATCCAGTTGTCTACGGCGAGAAGAAGGGCGCGACCGACAAGACGCTTAGCTTTTACGACCACTACGATGTCCAGCCGGCGGATCCGCTCGACGAATGGACGAGCGACCCGTGGTCGGGTGAGATCCGGGATGGTCGGATCTATGCCCGGGGGGTCTCCGACAACAAGGGCAACATCGCGGCACGTTTTGCAGCGATCGACGCCTGGGAGAAGATCAAGGGCGAACTGCCGCTGAACGTGAAGTTCATCATCGAGGGTGAGGAGGAGGTGGGCTCGATGCACCTCCAGAACTTCATCGATGACAACAAGGACTTGTGCCAGGCGGATGCCTGCATATGGGAGTTCGGCGGCCGCGATATCGACGGCAAGCCCCAGATCCACCTGGGCCTGAAGGGCATCTGCTACGTCGAGCTGCGAGCGAAGGGAGCACGCACGGACTGGCACTCGTCCGTGGCGACGAGCGTGCCGAACCCGGCGTGGCGGCTGGTTTGGGCGCTGGCGACCCTCAAGGGGCCGGACGACAAGGTGCTCATCCCCGGGTTCTACGACAAGGTCGTGCCGCCGACCGACGCCGAGATGGAAGCGATGCGCAACCTGCCGAACATCGAGCGTGAGCGGCTCGAGGACTTGCAGATTGACGGCTTTATCAACGGTCTTGGCGGAATCGACCTGACGCTGAAGGACCTCTTCGAGCCCACCTGCACCATCTCGGGCCTGCTCAGCGGGTACACGGAGAAGGGCCAGAAGACCGTGCTGCCGAGCCGGGCGATGGCGAAGATCGACATGCGCCTTGTCGCCGACCAGAACCCGCACGAGATCTACGACCTGCTTCGGAAGCACCTCGACAACAACGGTTTCAACGATATCGAGTCTGAGCTGATTGGCGCGGGTTATCCTGCGCGGACGAGCCTCGAAGCGCCGATCGCGAAGGTGGTCGCTGAGACGTTCGAGGAGGTGTACGGCGACACGCCGAACATCTATCCGACGAGCCCCGGCTCCGGGCCGTGGTACCAGCTCTGTGACGCGCTCGGCATCGACGCCTGCACCGCCGGCGTTGGTCACGGCAAGTCCCAGGCGCATGCGCCGGACGAGAACATCTTCGTCGACGACTACATTCTCGCGATCAAGCACATTGTCGCAATCATGGACCGCTACGCGAAGAGCTAGATCTATGGTTGAAGCCCGGTGCCATCGTGCCGGGCTTCGCCATGCCTGAAGGGAGCCGAGATGAACCAGGAAGACGCGATCAGGACCGCGCTGGTGTACGTGCCGTCGTGGCTGGAGCTGCAGCAGCGGTACATGCCGTTCGTCGGGGCGCAGGTTGCGGTCCGGCTCGACGGCGAGCTGCTGATGAATCATGCCGTGGGCCTGGCTGATATTGCGAACGATGTCCCGATGACGACGGATCACTTGTTCCGAATCGCGTCGCATTCCAAGACGTTCACCGGCGTGGCGATTATGCAGCTGGTGGAGCAGGGGAAGGTGCGGCTGGACGACGAGGCGCAGGCGCACGTGCCCGAGCTCGCCGGAAGCGACATGGCCGGCATCACGGTACGTGAGATGCTCTCGCACGGCTCCGGCATGACGCGCGACGGCGACAACTCAGACTTCTGGTCGCTCCAGAAGCCGTTCCCTGATCGGGAGGCGCTTCTCGCGACGATCCGCGAGCATGGCAAGGTGCTGGAGCCGAACGAGCACTTCAAGTATTCGAACATCGCGTATTCGCTACTCGGGCTCGTCATTGAGGCCGCGTCCGGTACGCCGTACCGCGACTATGTGACGACAAACATCGTGGAGCGCCTGGGCCTGAAGAACACCGGGCCGGATCTGGATGAGGCGCGTCTCGACGACCTCGCGAAGGGGTACACGGCGCGCGTTCATGGCGATCGGCGCGTGGAAGTCGAGCACATCGACACGTTCGCCGAAAGCTCCGCGACCGGTTTCTACTCAACCGCCGCGGACGTCACCGCCTACTTCACCGCGCATCTCGACGGCGATGAGCGCCTGATCAGCGACGCGTCCAAGCGCCGGATGCGGCAGGTACAATGGACCATCTCCGACGAGCAGGCATACGGGCTCGGCCTCATTCGCACGACGGTGAACGGGCGTCAGTACTGGGGCCACAGCGGCGGCTACCCGGGGCACATCACGATGTCGCGGTTCGATCCGGAGCGAAAGCTGGCGATTTCCGTGCTGACGAACGCGGTCGATGGGCCGGCACAGGCGCTGAACACGGCGATCCTGCGGCTCATCGACCGCGCACTGGACGAGAAGGCGAAGGCGGACGAGCACGATTCCGCGGTACTCGAGAAATTCGAGGGTCGGTTCGCGGGCCTCTGGGGCGTCACCGACGTCGTCAACCTTGGCGGGCGGCTCTACATGCTAACGCCGACGCTCGAGAACCCGGCAGCCGTGGTCGCTGGCCTCGAGGTGGTGTCCGACACCGGCCTGAAGGTTGTTGACGACTCCGGGTTCGGCGGCTATGGCGAGGTCATGGAGTACACGTTCCACGATGACGGCACCGTGGAGAAGATCCGCGGCGCGAGCGGGCAGACAATGGTGCCGCTCGACGAGTTCACGTTGCCGGCCAAGGTGACGCGCCCGCAGTAGGTGTTCTACCTCCTCGGCGGTGGGCGCAAAACCTGCGTTGTCATCTTCCCGGCGACCGTAAATCGCGCCGCAGGAATGACAGGACGTGGGCGAGGAGCATGGCATGGTTGACGAAGAGCCAGGCGTTCGTGGAGATTTTCCCGCCAGCGGACTCGTGGCGGAGACAACGCATGCCTCCTCTATGGATCGACTTCGCTATACACCCAGCATCTATGCGGCGCTCGTACTGGGGCTGCTTACCGTCGTGGTGTGGAACATCCTGGCGGAGCTCGAATGGCTGTTGATCCTGCTGTACCTCGCCGTCCTCGTCGCGTGCGGGATCGCTGGGCCGGTGGGATGGATCGAGCGGAGGGGAATCAACCGGGCGCTCGCCATTCTCCTCGTCTTCAGCATGATTGCCGCCGTCTTCGTTGGAGTCGCATGGTACGCCATTCCACCATTGGTCGGGCAGGCCGGTGCCCTCATCGAAGAGATCCCCGACTACGTCTCGCGAGCTGAACGGTTGCGAATGCGGTGGATCGCGCTGGAGGAGACCTATCCGGCACTAGAGCAGCTGGATGAGCGCCTCATCGAGATATCGAGTCAAGCGGGGACCACAGCGACCGAGGTGCTGCTCGGCCTCCCCGCCACGATCGCGAAGACCGTGTTCGCGGTAACGAGCATATTGACGTTCGCGTTCCTCTTCCTCATGTCCTGGGAGCGCCTGAAGACCGCTGTCCTGATGCTGCTGCATCCGCGACACCGCGACAAGACAAATCAGGTTCTTGGAGAGATAGGCCTGCGTCTCGGCGCGTACCTGAGGGCCAAGATCATTGTGATGACGATCGTCGGGACGTGGGTTTACGTTACCCTCATGCTGCTCGACTCGCGCTTCGCGCTCCTGGCAGCCCTGGCGGCCGCGCTCATGGAGGCGATCCCCCGGATCGGCCCCTGGATCGGGCGCGCCGCGATCGTACTGGCGGTCCTGCCGCTTGGCGCGGGGGCGATCATTGTTGCCGTCGTCTCGCACGTGATCATCGAGAACATCAAGGGGTTCTGGCTTTCACCCCTTGTCGAGGGGCACGTTGTCGACATCCATCCCTTGACGGCGTTTATCTCCGTAATCGCCGGAGGACTCCTCCTTGGATGGGTGGGCGCGCTCGTCGCGGTCCCGACCGCCGCCGCGATCCAGGCAGTCATCGAACTCGTGCTGATCCCGTGGCGGCGGCAACAGCTCGAAACGGCCGAATTAGCGTTCGCCCCGACGGTCGACACCGCTCCGGAGTCGAAGACCCAGGACGCGATCATCCCGTGACCACGACCGAGCCCTTCATGGTCGGATGCAGCGCGCAGATGTAGTTGAACGTCCCTGAGGTGTCGAAGGTGTAGTCGAACGTATCGGTCTCCTCGAGGATACCGCTGTCGAAGGTGTCGTTTACCGACCGCACGGTGTGCGGAAACGCATCGTGGTTCGTCCACCGCACCGTTGTCCCGACCTGGATCTCGAGGTCCGCCGGCGCGAACGTGAGGTCCTTAATCGACACCTCGACAACGGCCTGCGGAGTCGCCTGAGGAGATGCGTCGGGTGTCGCGCTCGTGGAGTTGGGAACCTGGCCCGCCCTGTCGCGAACCTCGACGACGCCTGTCATGACAGGGTGGAACTGGCAGGAGTAGGGATAGCTGCCCGGGACATCGAAACGGACGGTTGCGAGTTCGTCTGGGTCCATGGGGCCGGTGTCGAAATCCGCCCCCGTGGCCGTGTGCGCGTGCTTGTCCATATTGACCCAGGTGACGGACTGGCCGGCGTCGATCGTGATCGTTCCGGGTGAGAACCCGTCAGCGTCATCATCGTCGATGACGACCTCTGCTGATCCGGCCGGGACTGTGCCAGAGGGCTGGACCCGGTCGTCGTCATCGCGGTCGTCGTGCTTGTCGTCACGTCCGGCGGCAGGTCGCCCGAGGGCAAGCGCCACGACGCCAGCACCGGCGGAGAGGATCAGCTCTCGCCGCGTGACGCCGTGGGGGAGACCACGTTCGGGTTGCGCTCGTTTGGAGTTAAGGTTGCTCATCGGGTCGCCTCTCACCATATCGCGAAGGGACAACAGGAATCGTTGTCTCATCCCTACGGCAGAGCGCCACCAGCGGATTAACGTCCGCTAGCTCATTGGCCAGACGCTGGCCCAACTATGAGCCATTCCCCTTGTCGTCTCCGCCATTCTCACCCCGCTGATACTCCTGCCAGCGGAGGAGCTGACGCCAGCCGAACGTGGCGTTCTGGACCGCTTCCGTGTCCTCGAGTCCGGCCCCGATGGCGCCGGCGATGGTTGCCACGGACGCGGTGACCCACGCGATGCGAACGTAGTTGATCGGAGTGACCGGGTGCCCGATGGTCGATTCGAGCATGCCGGTCGGGATGTAGATCGTCGCGGCGAGCAGGAGCAGCAGGAAGATGGCCACATAGGAGAACACCACGCCCGTGGCGATGGTGAGGACCGTCGAGACGTTATAGAGCGTCTGCAGGTAGCGGCCGACACCCTTTCGCGGCCGCACCCACAGATCGTGCGACAGGATGATCCAGGTGATGAGGATGCTCATCGCCGTGAACATGAGGGTGATGAGGCGCGCATAACGGTATACATTGCCGATCTCCCAAAGTGTGGTGAAGATCAGGCCATACCCGCCCGTCGCGAAGGCCGTAGCGACCGTCGTCTTGAACTTTGGCAACAACCTCCAGGGGCGATTGGCGTAGACCATCCCGGCGAGGAGCCGGACGTGGCCCCAGACCGGCGGTGCCGTGTACCGGAGATTCCTCGCGTCGCCCTGCTCGTCTGCTTCATAGCCGCGCGCAGCCTGCGACGACCTCATGAAACGCGCCGGCTCGTCTTCCGACAGGGTTCCGCGGCAGAGATCGTCCATCAGCTCAAGGATCATGTCACGCGTGCGCGGGTGCACGCGAATCGCGCCGAGGGGTGGAAGCGAGATGACGGCGACGTCCAGCTCGCTTCCGGTCCGGGCGATCACGATGCGCTTTTCTTGGCGGATGGGAAGGTCCGTAAGCGCGATCGCGTAGTCCCACTCGTGCGCGCGGCGTTTGTGGTCGATTTCGTCGAGGATGTCGTCCACGGCGACATTGCTGCCCGTGAGCGGGTCGGTGTCAACCTCGACGGACCACTCCACATCGTCGCTGATCTGGTCGCGGAGCGAATCGGGGAGGGTCTCCGCGATGTCCTTTCCCAGGCGCTCGCCGAGCCCCGGGCTCGTGAGCAGCCCAAGCGTGCGTCGATTCGCCGCAAGCTCGTTCGTCACCTCTGTCGTGTCCCGATCCTCGATCATCGTCCCACGTTTGCCTGCCTCGCTCCCGACGTTCTTTCCCTCTCACTATGTCCTTTGTGCCGCACAGGCGATGCCGCTGCCCATTGGTCGAGCACGAGAAGAGGGCCGGCCCATCGGCGCCGGCCCTCGTTCAACTCCGGATTGAGTCAGCGCCGCGTTACCGCTCCGCGCGCGGCTCCACGAGATCGAGCGACTTCGTATCGATCACGGGTTTCACCTTCGTGATGAAGTCCTCGACCGGCATGGCGCCAAGGTCGTCGCCCGTGCGCAGGCGAACAGCCACGCTGTCGACCTCCGCTTCACGGCCGCCAATGACCAGCATGTAGGGAATCTTCTGCAGCTGCGCGTTGCGGATCTTGGCCTGCATGCGGCCGCTGTCAGAGTTGACTTCGGCCCGAATGCCGGCGTCCTTCAGGCGTTGCTCCACCTGCCGGGCAAACGGGACCTGGTCGTCCGTGATCGGGATGATCGACGCCTGGACCGGCGCGAGCCACGCCGGGAACGCGCCGCCGTAGTGCTCGATGAGGCCGCCGACGAAGCGCTCCATGGAGCCGAGCAGCGTGCGGTGAATCATCGCCACGCGATGCCGCTCGCCATCCTCGGCGATGTAGTTCACGTCGAAGCGCTCCGGCAGGTTGAAGTCGACCTGGATCGTCGGGCCCGTCCAGGCACGTCCGAGCGCGTCGAGCCACTTGATGTCGATCTTCGGGCCGTAGAATGCACCTTCGCCCTCATCGACCTTGTACTTCATTCCGCGGGATTCAAGGGCCTGCTTCAGCTTGTCGATCGCCTCGTCCCAAATGGCATCATCGCCGATGGCTTTCTCCGGCTTCGTGCCGAGATATGCCTCGAAGCCGTAGCCGAAGATGTCCGCCATGTGGATCGCGAGGTCGATGACGCCCTCGACCTCCTCGACGACCTGGTCGTGGGTGCAGAAGATGTGCGAGTCGTCCTGCGTGAAGCCACGCACGCGGAGCATGCCGTGCAGCGTGCCTGAGCGCTCGTAGCGGTAGACCGTGCCGAGCTCGGCGAGGCGGATCGGTAGCTCTCGGTACGAGTGCAGGTTGTTCTTGTAGATCATGATGTGGCCGGGACAGTTCATCGGCTTGAGGTAGTAATCCACCTCCTCGATGGACATCGGGGAGTACATGTTCTCGCCGTATGTCTCGAGGTGCCCCGACGTCTTGTAGATCTTCTCGGACGCGATGTGCGGCGTGTAGACAAGGTCATAGCCGCGCTTGAGCTGCTCTTCCTGCTCGAATTTCTCGACGAGGTAGCGGACCATCGCTCCCTTCGGCTGCCAGAGTATGAGCCCCGGTCCGATCTCCTCGTTGATCGAGAAGAGGTCCAGCTCCTTGCCCAGCTTGCGATGGTCGCGCTTGGCGGCCTCCTCCAGCTTGTGCAGGTAGTCGGCCAGTTCTTCCTTCGAGTTCCAGGCCGTTCCGTAGATGCGCTGGAGCATCGGCCGGTTCTCGTCGCCGCGCCAGTACGCGCCGGCGACCGACTGGAGCTTGAACGGGCCGATCTGCTTTGTGCTCTCGACGTGCGGGCCGCGGCAGAGATCGAGGAAGTCGCCCTGCTGGTACGTCGAGATGGTCTCGCCCTCGGGGAAGTTCTGGATCAGCTCGAGCTTGAACGGGTTGTCCTTGAAGATCTCCATCGCTTCCTCGCGGGAGACGACGTTCTTCTCGAACACCTCGTTCTTGTTCTTGTGCTTGATCATCCGCTTCTCGATCTCCTTGAGGTCGTCCGGTGTGAGCGGGCGAGGGAGATCGAAGTCGTAGTAGAAGCCGTTGTCGATGGCCGGGCCGATGCCGAATTTGGCCTCCGGGAACAGCTCCTGGACCGCCTCGGCCATGAGGTGGGCGGCGGAGTGGCGCATGCGGGCAAGCTCGTAAGCGTCGCGGTCATCCGTATCGACCGCGATGTCCATGTTCTGGACTTCTTCCTGGACGTCTGTAGACATCGTTGTCCTCCTGAGGGGAACCACTGAGACAATTCGATAACGGCCCGGCATCCCAAAGGGACGCCGGGCCGACGTGGTTCCACCCTCATTCCGAAACGACATCGCATCGCTGCTGACATCGATCGCTTGATTCACTCTGTAACGGGAGTACCCGGTCCGCGCTAAGGGGCATGGCCCCGTTCACGCAACTGCTCACAGGTGGTGTCGCTCCGGCCGTGGACCGCCCGGCTTGCACCACTTCCGGACTCGCTGGCATCCCGTGCCGCAGGACGTGTCCTGCTCAACGCACATATCGATTTGTGCTGTCCATCGTACGGAGCGCCGCCGCAGTTGTCAATTTGTTCCGGGCACGCCATCGGCGACGCCGAATAATCGACGTCGCCGATGGGTTAGGCATTCCGGCGCGGCGGAGTTAGCTGGACGGGGTCGCCGCCGGTGTGCCGGCTGGCGCATCGCTCGGGAAGATGGAGACCTGGACCGTCGTTGTCCCGTCACCCATATCCGTGAGCATTGCCTCACCGATGAAGCCAGAGTCGTTCAGCTCCATCAGCTCGATTGTGAGCTGGCCGTCCTGCGGCGTGCCGGTCAGCTCGCCACAAGCGATGTAGTTGGCCATATTGTCCGGGCTCTCGTGGACGTTAATCACGTGCGGGTCGGCCAGGATATCGTCGAGCGAGGCCTCGACGACCGTGCCGCTCTGCGCAGTCAGCTCGCGCTCCGACTCGGGCGACGCCATCGCCATCTCGTTGTCCATGTCGGTCGCCGTTGCGCCCGGAGTGGCAACCACCGAGGCGGCCTGGAGATCGTTCAGCGGGAAGACGACGTCGCCGATGTCGTCACATGTGCCCGAGTGGATGTGTGCGGGGTAAAGCGCGACATCAGCAGCCGGTGTGCCAGACATGTCCTGAGCTGCGGAGATTGAGAAGATCGTCGCGAAAAGCAGCACGGCTGCTGCAATGGCGGAAATAGGAGCAAATCGTTTGCCCATGATGGTTTCTCCCTACAATTGTCGATGGGTGGCCCGAATGCCGTGTGCAAATTGATCGCGCAAGTGGGGTGCCACGCACGCAGCGTGCACCCCCGAAACGGCATCAGGGCTGCTTGTCAGGCAGTTGGGCGGCGGGTGGGGAACGTCTTGAATGAACCGCCTGTCCTTCGCCAATGGAGCGCGCCACTCGCGCCGATCAGCGCCACGGCGGAGATTCCGGCGAGCAGGGGGCCGGCAGTGGCGTACGGCCCCTGAAGATCCGGAGTGACGGACTGCGCAGGGCGGGATGTTTCGGCATGCGTCGTCTCCCCGGCCAGCGAGCTGCCTGTCACGCTGACGGTCGTCTCGCCAATGGCGGCGAGTTCGGCGGCATCGGGGTAGCGCCAGGCGACGGTGTCGCCCGAGAACGACGCGCCAGATGACGCGAGTTGCTGCCGCGTGTCGAACCCGTAGTCGAGCAGGACGCGGTTGTCGTCGTACCAGTCGTCCGGCGCGATGCCGTCGAGCGTGACCGCGATCATCCGCGCGCCGTCCTGCTCGGCGACATTGACGAGGCACCACCCGGAGTCCCAGTCGTAGCCGGTCTTGCCGGCGACCAGCGGAGCGTAGCTGTTCAGCATCTTGTTGGTGTTGGTGACGGTGAGCAGGCCGTTCGAGGTGGTGTAGGAGGGTGTCCGCATCACCTGAGCGAGAAACGGGTACTCCATCGCGTACTGCATGAAGGCGGCGACGTCGGCGGCGGTCGAGTAGTGCCCGGGTACACCCCAGCCATCCGGTGTGATGAGGAACGTGTTCTTGAGGCCCATGTCCTTCACGCGCTGGTTGACGAGGTCCATGAAGTGCTGGATGGCTTCCTCGTCGGTATCCCCGTCGCGGTAGCCGAGCGTGCGCGCCACAGCCGTGGCCGCGTCGTTGCCGGAGGGGAGGAGCATGCCGTAGATCATGTCCTCCAGCGTATAGGTCTCGTCCGGCCCGAACCCCATCGCCGTCGCCTCGGGGTGCGCGACGTCGGACTGCTTGGTGACGATCGGGGTATCGAGCGGCGCCATGTTCATGGCCTGGACCGCCGTGAAGACCTTGGTGAGGCTCGCGATCGCCACGCGGTCATTCGCGCCGCGCTGGGCGTAGACGGCGCCTGTCTTGCCGTCGATGACGATGTACCGCTCCGAGTTGATCATCAGCTCGGGTGCTTCCTGCGCGCGCGACAACAGCGGGTTCACGAGAACCAGCGCGAGCAGCGTCAGGATGAGACCGGGGGTTAAACGGGTTCGCGTCATAGGGAGGTGCCGGCGGTGGTGCGGGCCTGAGCGGGAGAAGTGTGTCGTGTGAGAAGCGTCATCATGTGGCCATGATAACCAAAAAGGCCAGCCCCTCGTCGAGGGACTGGCCAATCGGCCTGGTGGGCGATACTGGACTCGAACCAGTGACCTCCACGATGTCAACGTGGCGCTCTAACCAACTGAGCTAATCGCCCTCAGCACGCCGAAGTATAGGCGTACCACAGGCGCTGTGCAAGGCACTACGCCTACCGGTTTTCTGCGGCCAGCGATGCGGCGATCCCGACGAGCTCATCGGTCGATGTAACTACACGACCGCCACTCGCCTCGATGAAGTACTGCACCTGCAGGTTCACGACCGCGCCGTGGTTGTCGCCAGCGAGGCGGAAGTCTGTCCGCAGCCCGCAGGTAAGCTTTCCGTTCGCGTATGCGTAGCCAATTTCGGCGGCGGTCCCGGAGTCGACATCGACGCCGTCGAGAATGGCGAACACAGCCTCGGACTGGTCGATCCTCTCCGCGTTGGCCCGTCCCAGCTCGGTGTTGATGCGCTGCAATCGCCGCTCGCGTTCGGCAAAGGAGTCGATGTTGGCGATCTCTGCGAACTCACGCTCGAACCGGATGTCGTCCCACGGGTTTTCAACGTCGACGTGTTCTCTCAGCGCAGCGGCGAGCTCGCGCATGAAGGCATGCGTGGAGCCGGCGAAACCGAGCGGGGAGGCGAGATAGACGCGGGGGCGTGGCATAGGGTCCCTTTCGGTATACTGCGGCGTATGGAAAAGCGACGTACCTCGACACCGGTTCCAACGCGTTCAGATGCGTACCAGAAGGCGGCATTCTCCGCCCTTGTGGCCGCCTTCCTCGCGTTGATGACGCTCAAGTTCTTCCTCGGCATCGCGTTCACGGCAGCTGCGGTCGTGGCGGTGGTGTCGTTCCTGATCTTCTTCGGTGTGGCGATGCGGATGACGCCTCGATCCAGGGACTGAAAGGGGGATCGCATCGTACCGCCGCACCCTGTGTGCGGCGCTCAGCGGGCGGTACGAGAGGCTCCTCAGTGACCGAGGCGCTCGACGGACTTCGCGCGCGGGTGCCACTCGATGGTGCAGCGGCCGAATTGCCTGAACAGCTCCTTCGCCTCGCGCACGAGCGGGATCATGTTCTGGTTCTTGACCTTCCAGACGCCATTAACCTGGCTGACCACGAGCTTGCTGTCCCCGAAGATGGCAACCCTGGCCTCCTTGCGAACGTCGCCGAGGTCCTGCGCGAGCCACTTCAGTGCCTCGATAAGCGTCATGTACTCCGCCTGGTTATTCGTCAGGCGGTCGCCGTGCTCCATGCGGTCGACGAAATGGTATGGCTCGTCGTTCGTCGTGATCTCGTAGCTGCCGTATCCCTTTCCGGGGTTCCCGAGCGAGCCTCCGTCGAAGACGATCCGGAACTCTTGCGGCTTGGGCGCGTCAAAGCCGGGTAGGGCGCCCTGGTTGTTGCTGGTGGCTGTCACACGTGTCCTCTCTCGACACAGCGGACGGGAGCCGACCCGGCTCCCGTCCGTCTGGGCGTCTTCTATCTGGCTGCCGCCGTATGGCGACCCGTTAGCTGACGTCGGCCGTTTGCCTGGTCGCGGCGACGATCTTCTCAACGAGATGCTGCGGAACCGGTTGGTACCGCACGAACTCGGACGTAAAGGTACCGCGTCCCTGGGTCATCGAGCGAAGGTCCGTCGCGTAGCGCTGGATCTCGCCGCCCGGGACCTCGGCCTCGATCACGGTCGAGCCATTCTCGGCGGTGTCCATGCCGGTGACTTGTCCACGACGGGTGTTGAGGTCGCTCATGACATCCCCAAGGAACTGCTCACTGACGGAGATCGATACTTTCACGATTGGCTCAAGCAAGGTTGGCTGGCCGGACAGGATGCCCTTCTTGAACGCCTCCTTGGCGGCGATGCGGAAGGCCATCTCGTTCGAGTCGACGTCGTGGTAGCTGCCGTCATAGAGCGTCGCCTTGACGCCGACGACCGGGTAGCCGGCAATCGGGCCGGCGGAGAGGGCGTCGCGGATGCCTTTCTCAACGGCAGGGAAGAAGTTTCTCGGCACCGCGCCTCCGACGACGCGGTCGGCGAATTCGACATCCTGACCGTCGGCCAATGGCTCGAGCTCCAGCAGGACGTGGCCGTACTGACCCGCGCCTCCGCTCTGCTTCTTGTGCTTGTACTCGGCGTTCGTCTTTGCGCCGATCGTCTCGCGGTACGGCACGCGCGGCAGGCCAAGATCGACCTCGATATTCGAGCGGCGCTTCATGCGCTCGATGGCGATCTGCACATGCGGCTCGCCCATGCCGGAGATGATCGTTTCGCCGGTGTCCGGATCGCGCTCGACCTTGAGGGAAGGATCCTCCTCGACCATGCGGTGCAGTGCCTGGCTCAGCTTGTCGAGATCGGACTGCGACCGCGCGTGGATCGAGGCGGAGTAGGAGGCGTCCGGGAACCGGATGCCTTCCAGGGTCACCTTCTTGCCGCTCGTCAGCGTGTCGCCGGTCTCGACGGAGTCGAGTTTGCTCACGCCGCCGATATCGCCGGCGGTGACGGCGTCCGTGTTGATGTGCTCGCGGCCGAACGAGTAGAAGAGCTGGCCGATACGTTCGTCGCGTTCCTTGTTCACGTTGTAGACGCTCGAGGACGAGCTGAGTGAGCCAGAGAAGACGCGGAACCACGTCACTTTACCGACGTGGGCGTCGGCCTGGGTCTTGAATGCCAGCGCGACGAACTCACCATTCGCGTCCGCTGTGATCTCGACCGGTTCGCCATCCGTCTCGCCAACCTCGCTCCGCTCCGCGGCGGAGGGAAGCACCTCGATGATGGCTTGCATCAGCGGTTGCACGCCAAGGTTCTCGACGGCGGCGCCGAGGACCATGGGCACGACCGAGCCGTCCTGGAAGCACTTGTGCAGCTCGGCGTGGAGCTCGTTGTCGCCGATCTCCTCGCCGTCGAGGTAGCGCATCATCAGGTCTTCGTTGTGTTCGGCGATCGCCTCGACCAGCGTCTGGCGATAGAAGGCGACATCGTCGGCGAGATCGTCCGGGATGGACGTCTCCTCGTACTTGCCGTTGCCATCCTTCTCGAAGACGAGTGCCTTGCCGCCGAGCAGGTCGACGATGCCGCGGAAGTCCTGCTCCTGCCCGATCGGGAACTGGAGCGGAGCGACGCGCTTGCCGAACGCCTCGATCATGGCCTCCAGCGAGTTGCGGAAGTTCGCATGCTCCTTGTCCATCTTGTTCATGAACAGCATGCGCGGCAGGCCGGCGAGCTCGGCGTTGTGCCAGACCTGCTCGGTGCCGACCTCAACGCCGGAGGCGGCATCAACCACGATGATCGCCGCGTCGACCACGCGCATCGCCGAACGCACGTCACCGCCGAAATCGGAATAGTCCGGTGTGTCGATGACGTTGATCTTGCAGTCGTTGTACTCGATAGGGATGACGCTGTTCGTCAGGGTGAAGTGCCGCTTGACTTCCTCGGGATCGGAGTCAGAGACCGTCGTGCCCATGGACACGCGACCACGCCGGGTGATCGCGCCGGTATCGAACAGCATGGCCTCGACGAGCGTCGTGCGCCCGGCGCCGCCATGCGAGAAGATGCCGACGTTGTAGATGTGATCCGCGGGGTATTGTCTCATTGCGCGTGCTCCCCTGGAACGTGAGATGTGCCCTCACATTGTCCCGGAGGACACATCGCATGAAACGAATCGTGACTTCGGGAAAGTATATCCGGAATGGCCCGGCCCGGGTGCCGGAAGCGCCTACCCGGTGGGGTGGAGTCGCTCCCAAACCAGTCGCAGGCCGTCGATGGTGAGGTCCGGGTCGTAGTAATCGATCCTGTCGGATTGGCCGGCGAAAAGCTCGGCATAGCCGCCAGTGACGACGACCGGTGGGGTTCCTTCGATCTCGGCAGAGAGCCGATCGATCATGCCCTCAACGAGGGAGATGTACCCCAGCACGAGTCCACTTTGGATGGCGTTGATCGTGTTGCGACCGATCGCGTGGGGCGGGGGGACGAGGTCGACGGCGAAGAGCCGTGCGGCGCGGGAGGTCATTGCGTCCAGCGCGATGACGAGACCTGGGGCGAGTGCGCCGCCGAGGTAGTGCCCGCGATGATCGACGACGTCGAAATTGAGCGCGGTGCCGAAGTCGACGGCGATGACAGGCGCGCCGTAGCGCTCGACAGCGGCGAGGGAGTTCACGATGCGGTCTGCACCGACCTCAAGCGGATTGTCCGCATCGATTGGGAGACCGAGGTCCAGCTCGGCGCTGACGATCACGGGCTCGATGCGGAAGCGCTCCGTGGAGAGAACCCCGAGCCAGCGAGTGACGGACGGGACCACGCTGGAGATCACGAAGCCGGTTAGCGCGCGGATATCGACCGATTGCGCCTCCAGCAACGGCTGGAGAATCGCGTACCATTCATCCGGCATACGGTCGCGCTGGGTTGACGTCCGGACGGAGGCGAGCGGAGCGCGCTCGCCCGGCTCGTAGACGCCGAACGTCGTGTTCGTATTTCCGACATCCGCGACCAGCAACATGTTCGATCTCCTGCCGCCCGCGCTGACGTCGGGCACGTTTGGTCTCGATTCGCCGTCGAGAGCGCATAACGACCGCACCGGAGCGCCTTCATGCCACCACGCGATCCGCAGAACGACACGGAGACCTCGATGTTCGACCAGCTCACCGCAGGGCTTGGCGGCATCCACGCGAGGGTCCGGCTGCTCTCCCTCGGATTGCTCATCCTGCTCCTCGGGCTGACTATCGGCATGGTACTCGAACGCCAGGTGCTGCAGGGCGCCTCCGGGGAGCCGGATACCTTCGCCGATCTGGAAGCGGCGGCGAACGTCATTGAGCAGAACTACTACTACCTGCCGACCGACGCCGAGGCGCGCGCGACCCTCACGGACCAGATGGAGGAGCAGGCGATCACCGGCGCGCTGACCGCGCTCGACGATGCCTATACGCGCTACCTGCCGCCCGATGAATCCGCCACCGCCCAGGAGGACCTCGAAGGTCGCTACGGAGGAATCGGAGTGGACCTCGCGTTCGGTGAGGACGTCGTGATCGTCGCGAACGTTATTCCGGACACGCCCGCAGACGGAGCCGGGATCAAGCGCGGCGACGTGATCGAGGAGGTCGACGGCAAGCAGGTCGCCGGCGTCGATCCGAACGAGGTCACCCGCATGCTGCGTGGCCAGGTTGGTTCCCGCGTTAACGTCACCTTCGTCCGACCCGAAACGAACGACGTGATCGAGCGAGAGTTTGTGTTGCAGGAGATCGTTGTGCCGCCCGTCACGCTGCGGTTCGTGGAGGGGACATCGATCGCCTGGCTGCGTATCACGATCTTCGGCGATACGACCGTGGAGGAGCTCGACGCCGCTCTGGCGACGATCAAGGAGCGGGGCGCCACGGGCATCGTTCTCGATCTGCGCGGCAACGGCGGGGGCTGGGTCGAATCCGCGCGCGCGACGCTCGGGCGGTTCCTGGATCCCTCGCTCGGCCCGGCCATGTATGAAGATGGCACGCCGGGCCCGGGCGGCCTCGAGCCGCTGCCAATCGACGCCGGGGAGGGCGTTGAGCGCGTCGAGCTGCCGATGGTCGTGCTTGTCGACGGCGGCACGGCGAGCGCCGCGGAGATCGTCGCCGGGGCGCTGCGCGACTATGATCGCTCGATGGTGATCGGGGAGCCAACGTTCGGGAAGGGCTCGGTGCAGCGCATCTTCGGCTTCTCTGATGGCGCGACGATGCGTGTCACGGTCGCGGAGTGGTTCACCCCGAGCCGTGGTCGCATCCAGGGAGAGGGCATCCAGCCGGATCTGCAGATCAGTGCGGCGCCCCATGGTGCCAGTGACGACCCCGTGCTGGCGACTGCGGTGCGCATTCTTGGGCAGGGGCAAAGCCGCCCGTCGGACATGCGTGAGACGGCCGCGACGCCAGTCCCGTAAATGCCAATCCGCGACTGTTAATCCGCTCCCGGGATCTTTTACACAGAACCGCCCGTGATTTAACACACGGGTTACGGGCGGTTAATCTTCCGCGCCTACGATGCGGGTGTGAATGGCGACAGCGAGTCGCCGCGCAACGGCACGAGCGACGCGGAGACGAGCATGAACGCGGCGGAACGCCCGGAAAGCGAAGACATCTCGATCCTGCTGGTGGAGGACGACCCAACGCTGCGAAGCACGTTGATGTTCAACCTCACCCGCGAGGGATATCGGGTGCATGCCGCTGACAACGGGCTGACCGCGATCGAGCTTGGTCGACCGGTACGCGGACGAGCTGCAGCTGATCATCCTGGACGTCATGTTGCCGGCCATGAATGGCCTGCAGGTTCTCCAGTATGTGCGGCAGCGATACGACATCGCGGTTCTCATGCTTTCGGCGCGCGGCGAGGAGCAGGACAAGGTCGACGGCCTGGAGCTTGGTGCCGACGACTACGTTGTGAAGCCATTCGCACTGCGTGAGCTGCTTGCCCGGGTCCGGGCGGCGGTGCGACGTCGGGCCGTCCCGGCGGCGCGTCCACCGGGCGTGCTGTATCGGGGCCATCTGCACATCGAGCCGGATCGCCGGCGGGCGACCGTCGACGGCGTGGAGCTGCAACTACGGCCGAAGGAGTTCGGCCTGCTGGTCACGCTTGCGATGGAGCCCGGCAAGGTCTTTGGACGGCAGGAGCTGCTTGACCGGGTCTGGGGTGACGACGTTATCGTCGACGAGCGCACGGTCGATGTTCATATCTCCTGGCTGCGCGGCAAGATGTCCGCCGCGGGTCTTCGGGATGGAGGCATCCGCACCGTGTACGGTGCCGGCTACCGGTTCAGCCACGATGCGGACCATGTGCCCGACGAGGTGAGTCCAGCCACCGGTGTGTCGACCCATGCCTAGCGCATCACGCAGCAAACCAGGCACGAATGTGCGTTGTACGAGAGTCGCGTCTATCCCGATGGAGGGGTTGCGTTCATGAACCTGAGCACCATGCGTCTGTCCCGTCGTTCGTTCGCGCTGGCTACGGCCGGCACGAGTTGCCTTGGCCCCGATGGCCCGCGTTTTCGCGCAGGACGATTCGGTGGTCTACGAGGAGCCGGACAACGTCGGGGACCTGAGCGGTGAGTTCGAGTCGGACGGATCGTCCACCCTTGGCCCCCTGACCGAGGCGGCAATCGAAGAGTTCGCCGCGATTGCGCCCGACGTGCGCATCACCAACGGCATCTCGGGCATCCGGCGGAGGGTTCGAGCGATTCGTGAACGGCGAGATCGCGATCTCCAACGCCTCCCGCGAGATCAAGGAGGACGAGGCCGCGATTGCCGAGGAGAACGGCATCGCCTGGTACCGCTTCGATATGGCCTACGACGGCATCACGGTGGTTGTCTCCTCGGAGAACGACTTCGTTGAGGACCTGACCGTCGAGGAGCTCGCAAGGATCTGGTCGGCCGACGGTGGCGTCACGACCTGGGCGGATGTCCGTCCGGACTTCCCGGCGGAGGCCATCGAGCTGTACGGTCCGGGCACCGCGTCCGGCACGTTCGATTACTTCAATGAGGCGATTCTCGGTGAAGCGTCCGTCCGCACTGACTACACCCCGAGTGAGGATGACAACGTCCTTGTTCAGGGCGTGGCGGGCAGCCCGTATGCCCTCGGCTACTTCGGCCACTCCTACTACGAGGAGAACCAGGACACGCTGAAGGCCGTGGCGATCGACGGTGGCGACGGACCGGTTGCCCCGACGATCGAGAGCATCGCGGACGGCTCGTACCAGCCGCTTGGCCGCACGCTCTACATCTACGTCAATGCGGAGGAACTCCAGAGCCGCCCGGAGATCCAGGAGTTCGTGAAGTTCTACGCCGCCACGGCGGACGAGATCGCTCCGGACGTCGGGTATATCCCGCTGCCGGACGATGCCGAGCAGGCGACGATGGACCACGTGATGGGCGCAATCGACGGCTCGATCGCCCCGGACAGCGACTCGTTCGGGCAGGACACCGCGACGCCCGAGGCGTCCCCGGCAGCCTAGGCGACACCGATGGGTACGCACCCGGCAATGTGGCCGGGTGCGTTTCCCGGCCTTATGCCGTTTAGCAATTTCTTCACATTCGGGAGGAGCCGCGTGGCCACCACCACCGCACCCAGGGGACCGATTGACCGGCCGCCGCTGGACCTCACAGGCAAAAAGAACCGGCAGGCGACCGAGCGTATCGTGCACGCGCTGCTCGTCGGGAGCGCGCTCGTCACTGTTGCCACCACGATCGGCATCGTCAGCATCCTTCTCTGGGAGGCGGTGACGTTCTTCCGCGATGTACCGGTGACGGATTTCCTGTTCGGGACGACCTGGACCCCGTTGTTTGATGGAGCGCAGCAGCAGTTCGGTGTTGTGCCGTTGGTCATGGGCACGCTCATGACGTCGGCCGTTGCCGCGCTGATCGCGCTGCCGCTCGGGCTCGCCGCTGCGATCTACCTCAGCGAGATCGCCGGTTCTCGCGCGCGATCGGTGCTTAAGCCGGTGCTCGAGGTGCTGGCGGGTGTCCCGACGATCGTCTACGGATTCTTCGCCCTGACCTACATTACCCCGGTGCTGCTGAAGCCGCTTTCCGACCGGATCGGGACCTTCAATGGCCTGTCCGCCGGTATCGCGATCGGCATCATGGCGTTGCCGACCGTGACCTCCCTGTCGGAGGACGCGCTGCGGGCGGTGCCCCGCTCGCTGCGGGAGGCGTCCTACGCGCTCGGCGCCACGCGCTGGGAAACGTCGCTGCGCGTGGTGGTGCCGGCGGCCGTTTCCGGCGTGATCGCGTCGTTCATCCTCGCGATCTCCCGCGCCGTTGGCGAAACGATGATTGTCGCGGTCGCCGCAGGCCAGGCGCCGGCCGGCCAGACCGGGGCGAGCGCTGGCTGGTGGGACCTCACGCAGAGCATGCAGACGATGACCGGGTTCATCGCCTACACCTTCAGCAGCGATGTCTCCCGCAACTCAACCGCGTTCTACTCGCTCTTCGGGGTTGGCCTTCTGCTGTTCGTGATGACCTTCCTCATGAACCTGCTTAGCCAGTGGATCACCAACCGCTACCGAGAGGAGTACGACTGATGGCTGCTTCGACCTCCTCAACCCTCAAGACCGCGGAGTATCGCCCGCGTGTGCGTCGCCGGCAGGGTGTCAGCGGTACATGGACGTGGATCCTCTTCGGCTCCACGGCGATCGCGATCGTCCTGCTCGGCATGCTGCTGTATTCGTTCCTGGCGCCGGGACTGCCGTGGCTGAGCTGGCACCTCATCACCGACATGCCCTCACGCCGCGCTGAGCGGGCCGGGATGAACTCCTCGATCTGGGGCTCGGTCTGGATCGTCCTCGGTTCCGGCGTCGTCTCGTTCCTGCTCGGGCTCGGCACCGCGATCTATCTGGAGGAGTATGCCGGGAAGAACCGCTTCACCGGCTTCATCCAGACGAACATCGCCAATCTCGCGGGCGTGCCGTCGATCGTCTATGGCCTGCTCGGGCTCGTGGTGTTCGTTGACTGGATGCAGATGGGACGCTCGCTGCTGGCCGGCGCGCTCACCATGGCGCTCCTGATCCTGCCCGTCGTGGTGATCTCGGCCCGGGAGGCCATCCGCGCGGTGCCGCCGAGCCTGCGCGAGGCGTCGTATGGCGTCGGGGCAACGAAGTGGCAGACCGTGCGGTCCCATGTGCTGCCGGCCGCGTTCCCCGGAATCCTCACCGGCGTCATCCTCGCGATGTCCCGGGCGATCGGCGAGACGGCTCCGCTGCTCGTCGTTGGCGGTGCGAGCCAGGTCCTGTTCCGGCCGGACAGCCCCTTCGCCAGCTTCATGGTGATGCCGCTCCAGATCTACAACTGGACGGGGCGTCCCCAGGAAGAATTCGAGCATCTCGCCGCAGCGGCCATCATCGTCCTGATGATCGTGCTGCTGATCATGAACTCGATCGCAATCGGTCTCCGGCAGCATTTCTCCAGGAAGGCTAGGTGGTAACCCATGGTTCTCCAGACCCAGACACCCAACTCGCAGGACTCCCGTGTACGCATTCCCGGCGTTGCCGTCCAGCGCGAAGCCCGGAACGGTCGTGTAGACCGCGAGACCGTTATCCGGCTCAACAAGGTGAACGTCTTCTACGGTGATTTCCATGCCGTGAAGGACGTCTCGCTCGACATCCCGAAGAACTCGATCACGTCCTTCATCGGCCCATCGGGCTGCGGCAAGAGCACCGTGTTGCGCAGCATCAATCGCATGAACGACCTGATTCCGTCGGCGCGAGTCCAGGGAACGATTGAGTATCACGGCCAGGACGTCAACGCGAAGGGCGTCGACCCGGTTGAGGTGCGGCGGCGGATCGGGATGGTCTTCCAGCGTCCGAACCCGTTCCCCAAGAGCATCTACGAGAACGTCGCCTGGGGAGCGCGCATCAACGGCTACAAGGGCAACATGGACGATCTCGTCGAGGAGTCGCTTACGCGCGCAGCGTTGTGGGACGAGGTGAAGGACAAGCTCAAGGAGAGCGGCCTGTCGCTGTCCGGTGGGCAGCAGCAGCGCCTCTGTATCGCCCGGGCGTTGGCGCCGAACCCGGATGTGATCCTGCTCGACGAGCCGGCTTCCGCGCTCGACCCGATCTCCACGCTGAAGATCGAGGAGCTCCTGCGGGAGCTGGAGAAGGACTACACGATCATCATCGTCACGCACAACATGCAGCAGGCCGCGCGCGTGTCCGACACCACCGTGTTCTTCTCGCTCAACGAGCAGCGACAGGGCGTGTTGGTCGAATCCGGTCCGACACAGAAGATGTTCACGAATCCGGAGGATCCACGCACGGAGGGCTACATCACCGGTCGATTCGGGTAGAATTCCGGTGGAAATCACGAGACTCATCGGACCTGGCGATCGCCGCGAACCCGGCGGGCAGGGAACCCTGAAGGAAAGGCGTCATGTCGACTCGCTCGCTGTATGAGCAACAGATCCAGGAACTCAGCGACATGGTGGTCACGATGGCCAGCATGGTGGATAAGGCGATCGCTCGCTCGATCGAGGCGCTGCGGCTGCGCAACGTCGCCTTGGCGGAGGACGTTCGTCGTCAGGACGCGTCGATCAATGAGATGCACCGTCGAGGCGAGGAGCTGACCATCGCGCTGATCGCGACGCAGGGGCCGGTCGGCAAGGACCTGCGCCGGATCGCCTCGTCGATGTCGCTGTTCTCCAACATGGAGCGGATGGGGGATTATGCCGCAGGGATCGCGAAACTGGTGATCCAATCCGCCCATGAGGAGCCGATCAAGCCGCTGATCGACATCCCGCGCATGGCCCAAATCGCGCGCGAGATGCTCGATGACGCGGTGACGGCATTCATCCAACTCGACGCCGACATGGCCCGCCGGGTGGCGATCCAGGACGATGAGGTCGATGATCTCTACGACCAGATCTTTCGCGAGTTGATCACATTCATGAGCGCCGAGCCGAGCGTGGTTGAGGGCGCGACGCGCTTGCTCTGGGTGGCGCACAACCTTGAGCGCATCGGCGACCGCGTGACGAACATCTGCGAGCGCGTCGTCTACATCGCGACTGGCCAGTTCGAGGAACTCGACGGCGGCCGCTACGAGCGTCAGAGGTTTTCGCGCAACGGGTCGTCCGAAAGCGGCACGTCCGGGAACGAGTAGCGCCACTCATCGAACACCGCGTGGAGTTCGCGCGCGACCTCGTCAATATCCAGCGGTGCATTGAGCGCCCGGCTGACCCCCAGGACGGATCGTTCCGTCTCCGGGAGGTCAACCGGGCGCTCGGCGATCAGGACGACCGGCGCGATGGTGCGCGGCGCGGCGGCACGGGAGCGTGTCGAGATGCCGCGAAGGCGCCGCAGGAACTCGTGTGCGCCGAAGCTGCCGAGCTCCCAGTCAAGAACGACAAGATCGAACTGGCGCAGCCGGAAGACCTCCAGCGCCTGGAGTCCACTCGCGATAACCGTGGTCCAGAAGCCCCCGAGCGGAAGCCCCTCGTTGAGAAAGTCGGCGAGCGAGGCATCGTCCGAGATGATGAGCACATGCGGGCGCTCGCTGTGCTTGCGGGCGGCGAGTCGAGGGCGTTCGGTCATCAATCGTCTCCTGCACCGGCGACAGCGCCGGCGCGCATGATCGCATTGAGCAGCGGCGCGTAGCTGGCGAGCATCTGGGTTCGGAAGTGAGGCCGGAACGCGAAGCCCACAATGTGGCCCTGCCCGATCTGGTGGTCGAGAATCGCGCCGAGCCCTGCCAGCAAATCCTCGCCGCGCATCCATCCTGAAAGCAGTGGTCCGGCGTGATCAAAGATGGCCGGAAACGACATGTCGTCATGCCGCCGGCGTGGAGCGAAGGCGTTGGTGCCTTGCATCATCGCCGGGAAGGGCTCGTCGATGCCGAGCATCAGCGGGTGCGCCACGTTCGGCACGATCTTCACGACGCTGCCCGGGATGGCGATCAAGTCGTCTGGCATGGATGTCAGCGGGAAGCGGACCGGCAGGCCGAAGTGGGGCCGCCAGCGCGCGAAGGGCGCCGTCCATGGCGACGAGGTGGCCACCACCGGTGACCCAGTCCAGCAGCGACGTCGTCCCTTGATGCCCAAGCCCGCCTGCGTACTGATCCGGGTAGGTCTTGCCGTCGTTGCCCTTCAGCACCGCGTCGGGTTCCTGATCGGCCATCAGGAGGACGTCGATGTCGCCCAGTTCGCCGGCGCGGATATTGGCGTCGTGGATGATGCGGTAGGGGAGCGACGAGTGCTCCAGCATCAAGCGGAGCCATCCGGCGTCGATGGCGTCCTCACGCCACGGGACATAGAGGCCGATTCTCGGGAGCCTGTGTTGCGCCGTTCCCTGGTCTACCCGCCCGATTCGCCAGCTCCGGACCGTTTCCCGACTGGCGCGGCTCATCGCGTCAAGCGCGTGATCGCCAGCGACAAGCCACGTTCCTGGTTGGAGCACCCGCCCGCCGTCGAAGTGCGGTCGCAGTAGGCGATGCACCTCACCTCCGTTCCGGAGGATCTGTGAGACCACGCGGATCGCGGCATGACTGCGATGGTCGATGGCCAGCCATCGCGATCTGTCCGCATCGGCAGACGTGGGAGGTGTGAACGCTCGCAGGTCATTGGCGGTGAGGGGGCGGCTTTCGATCACGGTGTTGGGCGGGAGTGCGCGGACCTCAACGCCCATATGGATCGGCAAGCAGTGCGAGGTGACGTCATAGGGCGTGCCCGATGTCGCCGGATAGGGCGTGTGATCGAGTAACGCGCCGGCGTAGGAGCCGAACGGCTGGCGCCCGCGCACAAGGATGGTGCCTGGCGGCTCGACTTGCCCGGGAACCTCGACGATCTCTATGCCGACATCGCCGCGTTGGAGGATCTCGACCAGGTCGCGCGCCGCGCGGGGATCAATCTGCTGCTTCAGAGGAGTAATGGCGTAAATCGGACAATCGTCCCGGCGGACATCATGGGCGAGCACCATCCATTGGTCTCGCACCAGGTCCTCGGCGTACCGTGCTGCGTGGTCGAGCAACGCATGGACCGTCGTGAGGTGGTAATCCATGATGTCGCGCAGTCGCCACGTCCCGCCCGTCCACGGCTTGGGGTTGTGGACGCCGGGCCGGCGCTGGTCGAAGCCGCGCCGGATTTCGAGCTGTCCCGGCTCGAGCGTGAGCGGAGAGGCGATATGAGCGCTCGCGGCCTCGGCGAGGATGCGAATCCCGCCGTGATAGCTCTGGTAGGAGCGGGTCGGGGAGTAGCTGTCGAACATGACCCCGCTTGCCACGCCGGCATGGCCCTCTCGCATATGGGAAGCGGCAAGGACGCTGCCGATCGCATTCGTCCCCGCTACGAGTAGCGGATGCATGTGCGGTTCGGCCGGGTCGATGAATGGCGGCAGCACGTAGCGCGGCGCGAGGTCGCCCATCTGGTGGAGGTCGAGCACGCAGGTGGGCCGCCACGGCCGGTGAACGTTGTCAACGACGGCACGCGTCTCCGCCAGCGCGTGGGTGTACCAATCCCGGTTGTTGTCGTGCCCGGCATAGCGGTGGTAGAGCATCGGCGGGTCCGTGCCCTCGGATGCGGTCCCGAGCGTCTGCATGTACCAGTCGTAGACGAGGTCCATGCCATCCGGGTTCAGCGACGGGACGATCAGCACGACGAGCCGGTCGAGAATGGCTCTGCATACGGGGCGCATCGGACGTCGCGAGCTCCAGCACCAGTTCCGGCATGAGCTGGACTCCGCCGACCTCTGTCGCGTGAATGCCGGCCGTGATGAGGATGACAGGCTTGTCACCAGCCAATGCGCCGTCGTCGTGCGTCGAATCGTTGAGGAGCGATGCGTCGCCCAGCGTGACACGTCGGTCGCGGACGTTGTCGAGACCGCGGATGGTGTCGGCGCTGGAAATGGCCAGCAGCCACATCGGCCGACCCTCGGTCGATTCGCCGATCGGCACCATCGCGACGCGATCCGACGCGGCGGCGATGGCCTCGAACCAGGCATCCATCGCAGTGCGCTCGACCAGGAAACGGTCCGTACCGGGTCGCTGACCGAAGCGGGTAGTAAGATCGCTGAGGGCGTCGAAATCGGTTCCCATTGGAGGCCTTCCACACCGGGCGGCGCCGGACGACAGGTCAGCGACAAGGATACGTGAGAATGACGGCACGACGACCAGCGCAACGCACGGACCCGCGCGAGCGATCGCTGTTTGGCGCGTCGGACGAGGTCATCCGTCCCTTCGCCGAGGCGTACATCGCCCGGTTGGATCTCCCTGGGGAGCGCCTGCGGGTCACGACCGACCGCAAGGAGTTCAGCGCCTGGTTGGGTCGGCGCGTCCCGTCGTCATACGGCGGAGCCTACGTCTACCTTCGGCAGTGGGATATTCACGCGGTGCTGATCAACCTCGAGCGCATCGACACATCAGCGCCACGGGCGATCGAGGTCGTTGTCGCCGAGGAGCTGGTCCACATGCGGGACCATCTGGACGGCGATCACCGCCGGCATGCGCGGCACGGCCATGACCGGATCGCGCATCGCGTCGCGTCGCTCACCGGTGCATCGCTGGAGGAGATCCGTGGCGCGCTCCTGCCGGTGGATCGGCGGCCGTATCGCTACGTCTACGCCTGTCCACGCTGCGGCGTGAAGGTGCCGCGCAAGCGGAAGGGGACGTGGTCATGCGGGCGATGCTCGCCAAGCTTCGATCCGCGCTATGTCCTGCGTATCGTGGAGGAGTTGCCGGCGCCGGCAACGGGCCACAACGTACAATAATCCCTATCGAATCGCGGCATGATCACGTAGGGCAAGGGCAACAACCGGTGTATCTCCTGAGAATCCTGGGGCGGGGCGCACGCGACCTGTACGAGCAATTCGCCTATTTCATGATGCTGTCCTTCGCCTGGGTCCTGGCGGCTGTGCCGATGTTCGTCGGATACACGCTATTGGCGATGTCCCCATTGCTACTTCCCGTGGCGATCTTCACGGCGTTCCTCGTGCCGCCGGCGACCGTGACCCTGTTCGCACTCACGGATCCTCGTCGTATCGTCGACCGCCCGGACCTCCGGGAGATGGGGCGCATCTTCGCCGAAAGCGTCAAGCGGTCCTGGACCATCGCCGCGACGACGGTGCCGCTGCTTGCCATCCTGCTCTGGAATGCGATCTATTTCGGCGGAACCGAGACATTCCTGGCGGCGATGGTTCCGCTCTGGCTTATCATGTTCGTTTTCCTCTTCGCCCTGACGCTGTACATGCTCAGCCTGGCCGGTCTCATGGAGTCCGGACTGCGCAATGCCTTCCGGGGCGGGATGTACGTGCTGGTGTCGCGCCCGTTTGTCAGCCTCGGTATCAGCCTTTTTGTGCTTGCGATCGGGACGGTCTTTACCGTCACGGTGCTGCCGATGGTGACGATTGGTCCCCCGCTGTTTGCGGCGATCGTGAACCGCATGGTGCTCACCGAGCTGAAGGTGCCGGTGATCGACCCGAACCAGCCGACGAGCGAGCGGCAGTGGGAGCGCGAACGCGGTCTGAACGTCGAGTCCACAATCTGGGACCGCCTGAAACGCGGCGGACGCGCGCGGCAGGAGGGGTAGGGCATGGTACGCGCGAGAAACCGCAAGGATCGGGAGATGTCCGCCCTCAGCGAGGGCAAGACGAGTAAGTGGCCGCGAACCTCCCGCCGCCAGGAGCGGATCGATGACGTGCTCCGTCGTCGTCAGCCAACGCTGACCGTGGTGCTGGAGGATGTCCACGACCCGCACAATGCCAGCGCGGTCCTGCGTTCATGCGATGGCGTCGGCGTGCTCGATGTCCATCTCGTCTACGTCGATGAAGAGCCGCCCCGGAAATCGTTTGGCCGGTCGACATCCGCATCGGCCGCCAAGTGGATCAGGCTGCATCAGCATGATTCGATCGAGGCCTGCTACGCGGTGCTGCGGGAGCAGGGTTTCACGATCGCGGCGACTGCCCTGGAGCCTGACAGCCGGGATTTCTATTCGCTCGACCTGACAGAAGCCCACAGCGCTGGTGTTCGGTAACGAGATGCGTGGAGCGTCGGAAGCGGCTATCGCCGGGGCTGACATGACGGTCTACATCCCGATGCAGGGCATGGTGGAGAGCCTGAATATCTCCGTCTCGTGCGCCGTCTCGCTCTACGAGGCCATGCGCCAACGCGCCGCGGCCGGCATGTACGACGGAGCCCCAGCTCGGTGAAGCCGAGCGCGTCGCGATTCGTGAGGATTGGCTCAGGAAGTAGCGGCCAGCGGTTCGGGCAAGACGTGAATGCCGGCGGCGAGCGAAGAGGGGATGACCACGGGATCAGCGTCGTCGACCGAAGCGCGGAGCCCGGCGTCAGTGGCGTCGCCCGTCACTTCCAGGCGGGCGCCCGGGGCGATGTTCAGCCGATCCAGCTCGCGCAACTCGTCGTCACTGCGATCGCTGACACGGCTCACGATGCCCGCCTCGCCAACGTTCAGTTCAGTCAGCGGCACATCGCCGAGATCGCGCAAGGTTCCCGCCCGGCTGGGAATCGGGTGCCCGTGGGGGTCAAACTCCGGGAAGCCCAGCGCCTGCTCGATCCGCCTCTCGAGCTCTTCGGAGACGTGGTGTTCCAGGCGGTCGGCCTCGGCGTGGACCTGGTCGAGGCCCATCCCCAGCGCCTGCGCGAGGAACAGCTCCAGCAGCCGGTGATGCCGGATGACCTCCAGCGCGACGTCGTTGCCGGTCCGCGTGAGGGTGATCGGGCGATACGGCGTGTGCTCGATCAAACGCAGCTCATGCAGTCGCTTGAGCATGTTCGTGACGGAGGCGCCCGAAAGCCCGAGCTCCTCCGTCAGCCGCTGGTTCGAGACCGCCTCGCCGTCGTGCTGGATGCGGAAGATCGCCTTGAGGTAATCCTCCATGGCGGGGGTGATACGCACGTCGGCGCGCGCGGCGGCTTCTCCCGACGAGTGCTGCTGCCTCATGACCGGGCCCTAGAAGTCGAAGGGGAGGTTTGGCATCCCCTTGAGGCCCTTCTGGCCGCGCTTGCCCTTGCCGCCCTTCCCGGGCTTGCCCGGTTTTCCGCCGCCCTTGGCCATGGCGCCGAACTGGGACATCATCTTCTGCATCTCCTTGAACTGGGTCAGCAGTCGATTCACTTCCTGGCGGTCGACACCGGAACCGGCGGCGATTCGGCGCTTGCGGGAGTGCGTTATCTGGTCAGGATGCCGGCGCTCCCACGGCGTCATGCCGCGGATGATGGCCTCGACCTGCTTGTAGTCATCGTCGGAGATTTGCGCATTGGCCTGGCGGAGCTGCTGCCCGATGCCGGGGATCATCTCGATGAGCTGGCTCAGCGGGCCCATCTTCTTGATCTTCTGCAGCTGATCGAGGAAGTCCTCGAGGTTGAACTGGCCCTTCATCATCCGGGCCTGGAGGCGTTCCGCCTCGTCCTCGTCGGTTTGCTCCTGCGCCCGCTCGATCAGGGAGAGGACATCGCCCATGCCGAGGATGCGGCCGGCGAGTCGGTCCGGGTAGAACGGCTCGAGTGCGTCGAGCTTCTCGCCGGTGCCGATGAACTTGATCGGCACGCCGGTGACGGCACGGATCGAGAGCGCCGCACCACCGCGCGCGTCGCCGTCCATCTTGGTCAGGATCAGGCCGGTGACGCCGAGTCGGGCATGGAACGCCTCGGCCACGCCGACGGCTTCCTGGCCGGTCATGGCGTCGGCGACGAGCAGGATCTCCGTCGGATTCACCGCCGCCTTGATGTCGACGAGCTCCTGCATGAGCGGCTCGTCGATCTGAAGGCGGCCAGCGGTGTCGATGATGATCGGGTTGTGGCCGCGCTCGCGCGCGAAGCGAATCGCGTTCTCGGCGATGCGCACCGGCGTGTTCGTCGTGCCTTCCTCGTAGACCGGCACGTCGATCTGCCGCCCGAGCGTCTGGAGCTGGTTTACCGCCGCCGGTCGCTGCGTGTCCGCCGCGACGAGCAACGGATTGCGGCCGCCCTTGCGCAGGTGGACTGCCAGCTTGCCGGAGTGCGTCGTCTTACCGGAGCCTTGGAGACCGACCATCATGATGATCTGCGGCGGGGTGTCCGGCTGGAGCAGGGGAGCCTGCTCCTCTCCGAGGACCTTGATCAGCTCCTCGTTGACGATGCCGATGACGGTCTGCGCCGGGGTCAGGGAGGCCATCACCTCCTGGCCCTGCGCCCGTTCCTTGACGGCGGCGACGAAATCCTTCGTGACCTTGAAGTTGACGTCCGCTTCGAGCAGTGCACGGCGGACATCGCGCATCGCGTCGTCGACGTCCTTTTCGGACAGTTTTCCGCCGCGGCCGAGCTTGCCGAATGTTTCGTTGAGGCGATCAGAGAGTGTCTCGAACATGGGCTAGAATCCTTCGCCTTCACCGAAGAACAGGGAGTCGACATACGTGTCTGGCTTGAACTCGGCCATATCCGATGCCTTTTCGCCCGTCCCGATATACGAGATCGGCGTACCGAGCTCCTTGGCGACCGAGAAGGCGATGCCGCCCTTGGCCGTGCCATCGAGCTTGGAGATGAAGATGTCGGTGACGCCGGACGACTCGGTGAACTTCGCCGCCTGGACGAGTCCGTTTTGGCCGGTTGTCGCGTCGATGACGAGCACGACCTCCTGCGGGGCCTCCGGCACCGTCTTCTGGATGATCTTCTGGATTTTGTTCAGCTCGGCCATCAGGTTGAACTTGGTGTGCAGGCGGCCGGCCGTGTCAATGATCAGCACGTCCGCGCTGCGGTTGTGCGCGGCCTGCATGGCGTCGAAGACGACCGCGCCAGGATCAGCGTTCTGCTGGTGTGCGATGACCGGCACCCCGAGGCGATCGCCCCAGATCTTCAGCTGGTCGATCGCGGCGGCGCGGAATGTATCGCCGGCGGCGAGCACGACCGAACGACCGAACTGCTGGTGATACTGGACGAGCTTCGCGATCGAGGTGGTCTTGCCGCTCCCGTTGACGCCCACGACGAGCACCACCCAGGGCACGCCGCGCTGGAGGATCTTCACCTTCCGGTTGCGCGTCGCCAGTTCGAGCAGGCTGGTCATCTCCAGCCTGAGGATCTCCCGGGCGTCGGCCGGGTTCGTGATCCGCTCCTCGCGAACGCGGTCCTGTAGCTCCTTGACGAGCTGCTGGGAGACGTCCCATCCCACATCGGCCTGGATAAGGAGCATCTCGAGATCCTCGTAGAGCTCATCGTCAAGCTCCGAGCGATCGAAGAGGCGCGTGATCTCGGTAAAGACCCCACGTCGGGTCTTTTCGAGACCTTTCTCGATCTGGACGTCCGGCTCGGCCTTGCGCCGGAAGAGCTTCCTGAATACCAAGGGATGTACTCCTGCTGGGTCCGCTGCGCCGCGGTAAGACGTCGTGACGAGGGAGCGCGCGGGAACCGTTACGGGGCGGATGAAGGCAACAAAAAGGAGCCGTAGAACGGCCATTTCCGCATGGCAGAAGTATACACCGGCCGCCCACGGTCTCCCGGGGCTGGTGCGAATCCGGTCGTTTGGTACGATCATCTCCGGCGTTCCTGCCGACCAATCGCGCTATTCGTGCCCCTCGGAGTCTTTCATGCACCAACGCGAGCTGATGCTGGCGGTGTACCTGCCGACGGTTCTTTTGGCCATCGGGCAAGGTGCGTTGCTGGCCACCCTGCCGTTGTACGCCGCCGAGCTCGGGTTCGGCTACACACTGATCAGCGTGATCAGTGCGGCGGCGGCCATGGGCACGCTCATCACTGATGTCCCGGCGGGTGCGCTCCTGCATCGCATCGGGCTACGGCGGGCGATGCTCGTGGGCGCGGCGTTGGTGGTCGTTGGAACGCTCTCGCTTGCCGCCGATCTCTCGGGCGAGGCGATCGTCGGCATGCGCGTGCTGGCCGGCATCGGCACGGCGATGTGGGGGCTCTCGCGTCACGCGTTCATCGCGGGGGCGGTACCAATCGAAAGGCGCGGAAGCGCCATCGCGATGTTCGGCGGCATCAACCGGATCGGCGTCTTCGGAGGCCCGGCGCTGGGCGGTATCGTCGGCACGGCCTTTGGTCTTCAGGCATCGTTCATCTTGACCGGCGTGATGGCGTCGTTGGCGCTGCTGGCGGCCTTCCTCTTCGTGCCCTCCGATGGAGACATCAAGGTACAGCGACGCGGCGGTGCGGGCAGGCGATGGGGCATCGTACGAGAGACGATGCGAGAGCACGCCGGGGACCTCGGCGCCGCGGGCGTTGCGCAGCTCTTTGCGCAGATGATCCGCCAGGGACGCCAGCTCCTGATTCCGCTGGTCGGCGCGCAGCAGCTCGGCCTCAACGCTGCCGAGGTCGGAACCGTCATGACTATCTCGGCGGTGGTGGACATGTCGATGTTCTTCCCGGCCGGTTATCTCATGGATCGCTTCGGCCGGAAGATCGCATCGGTACCGAGTTTCGCGATCATGGCGGTCGGGATCGGGCTAGTTCCGTTCGCGACGTCGTTTACGACACTCGCCGCCGCCGGCGTCGTGATCGGCCTCGGGAACGGCCTCGGGTCGGGTTCCATGATGACGCTTGGCGCGGACCTCGCGCCGGAGGGAGCGACGGGCGAGTTCCTCGGCATTTGGCGGCTGATCGGTGACCTCGGGATGGTCGTCGGTCCACTTGTGGTCGGCGCGATCGCAGGGTGGCTCAGTCTCAACGGGAGCGCATGGGCGCTCGCCGCTGCCGGGATCGCCGCCTCGCTGACGCTCGCCTTCCTCGTCCAGGAGACGAGAGTCGTTCCGGCGGTTCCGGAAACGACGTGATCCGGCTACACTGCCCGGAGACTTCAACGATGGAACCCAGGGTGTCCGCGAGCATGGCCAGTCGATAGCTGCGCCCTCGCGCAATGGTGAAAGGCGAGCGGGGGATGCAGCGAGAGGAGCGGCAGACGACGTACAGCGTCATGATCCGCGAGATGCAGGCGGAGGATCGACCGCGGGAGCGCCTGCAGAACCTTGGTCCCGCTTCGCTGAGCAGTAGCGAGCTACTGGCGATCATCCTTAACACGGGCATCAAGGGCGAATCCGTGACCTCGATTGCGCAGCGCATGCTTTCCCAACATGGTGGGCTGGGAGGGCTGTTGCGACTGGAGTTCGTCGAGATGGCGGGGATTCGCGGCGTCGGCACCGCGAAGGCGGCCAAGGTAAAAGCGGCGCTGGAGATCGGCCGGCGCATCTCGATGCTTGGCGAGGAGGATCGGCCACGCGTTGGTTCTCCGGAGGACATCGCGCTGCTGCTCGGCATCGAAATGATGGCTCTGGAGCAGGAGGAGCTGCGGGTCGTTTTGCTCGACACCAAGCACCACATCATCGGGACGAACACGGTCTACCGGGGCTCGGTGAATGCGGTTTCGGTCCGCATGGCGGAGGTCTTCAAGCCGGCGGTGCGGCACAGCGCCACGGCGATTGCGCTCGTTCATAATCACCCGTCAGGCGATCCGTCGCCCTCGTCAGCGGACGTCACTATGACGCGCGATGCCGTGGCGGCCGGAAAGATGCTGGATATGCCCGTGATCGACCACGTGATCATCGGCCGGGGCAAGCACGTTTCCCTGAAGCGGCTTGGCCTCGGCTTCGAGGGAGGATAAGCATGGCACTCGACGTTTCACAGATGGGTTTCGGCATCACCGGCTCGCTCTCGCATGATGTCGTGCGGCAGCTCGCACCAAGAGTGGAAGCCGCCGGCTTCAAAACCTTGTGGATCAACCACGGCGGCGATGGAGGTGATGCGCTGGCGTCGATGCAGGTAGCCGCCGAGGTGACCTCGACGCTTCGCTTCGCGTCCGGCGTCGTCCCGGTAGACCGCATGCCCGCGTCCGAAATCGTCGCGTCGTTCCGGGAGAAAGACTTGCCGGTGGATCGCGTCACGATCGGGATCGGGGCGAGCCAGCCACCAAGCCCGTTGTCAACGGTGCGTGACGCGGCGGAGATGATCGTCTCATCGCTTGGCGTGCCGGTCGTGGTGGGCGCGCTCGGCCCCAAGATGCGACGGCTTGGCGTCCGCGAGACGGACGGCGTGCTGCTGAACTGGCTGACCCCGGAGGGCGCGCGCCAGGCCATGGATGACAAGGCCGCCCACCTGTCCGACCTGCCGGAGAAGGACGCGCTTGTCGCGCTCTACATTCGATGCGCGTTGGGCGAGGGGGCGCAGCCGGTGCTTGAGCGGGAGGCGTCACGCTATGACGCGATCCCGTCGTACGCCGCGAACTTCCGGCGTCTGGGCTTCTCGGCGATCGACTCGGCGGTGTATGCGAACGATACGCGAGGCATCCGTGACGGACTCGCGCCGTTTCTCGGCGTCGTTGACGAGCCAGTCGTCCGCGCCATTACCGAGACGAGTTCAATCGACGACTATCTCGCCCTCGTCGACGCTGTCGCTGGCTAGCTCGTCGGCGTCTCCAGCGGAGATTTCCAGAAACGCTTCCGGCCACTGATGCGGGCCGTCGTGCAAGTCATCGCAGAGCAATCGGACGTGTCCGCTGGTCGCGACAAGGCGCGGCCGAAGCATCACCAGACCGCGGCGGGGGTGGAGCGGAGGCTCCTCCTGCCGCGGGATCATCGCCTTGCGGCACATCACATCCTCGCGGGACGGGTCAGGCGAACGTCGTACCGGCTTGTCCATCGGCTCGTCCCACGGACCGCCCGGTCGCCCCTCGATCTTGTCCCGGTCCTGGTGCGTCGGGCGCCGGTGACGCCTTGGCGGTCGTCGATTCTCGGGCGATGATGCATGAGGTGCGGCCACTGGTTTACCCTTTGCTGGAAAGCGATCTGGTCCCTCTGCGTGGTCGAGGATTGTGCTTTCAATCGTGCGCGACGAGAGCCGCTCTGGCAATGTTCCCGCCATCTCGCGCCGCACCGTGTCTCCATGCTCTGCATCCTCCTGGTCAAACGAGGGCCTTTAAATGCCGAAACAAATCGGAATCGATCTTGGAACCGCCAATGTGCTCGTCTTTGTCCGAGGGCGAGGCGTCGTCATCAATGAGCCTTCCGTCGTGGCGATCTCGGCGAAGGACGGCAAGGTCAAGGCGGTCGGCATCGAGGCGCGAGACATGCTGGGGCGCGAGCCGCGCGAGACGATCGAGGTCGTCCGCCCGATGCGCGACGGCGTGATCGCTGATTACGTCGTCACCCAGAAGATGCTCGAATACTTCATCAACAAGGCGGTTGGCCGCTTCTCGCTGATTCGGCCGGACGTGATGATCTGCGTGCCGGCCGGCGTGACCGGTGTCGAGCGGCGAGCGGTGCGTGAATCAGCTTTGAATGCCGGCGCTCGTCGCGCGTACCTCATCAGCGAGCCACTGGCCGCGGCAATCGGCGCTCGGGTCCCCGTCGCGGATCCATCCGGCAACATGATCATCGACATTGGCGGCGGGACGACTGAAGTAGCCGTGATCTCCCTGAACGGGATTGTGGTGGCGCGGTCGTTGCGCGTTGGAGGTAGCCGGTTCGATGATGCGATCAGCAACCACATCAAGCGCCGCTACAACCTTCGCGTCGGAGAGCGGACCGCGGAGGAAGTGAAGATCGCGATCGGCAGCGCGATGCCGATGGAAGAGGATCAGGTGATGGAGGTGCGCGGGCGCGACGAGGTCGCAGGCCTGCCACGCACGATCCAGATCCGCGCCAGCGAGATCACCGATGCAATCACCGAGCCGTTGGAGGCCATCATCGGCGCCGTTCGCGCGGTGCTTGAGGAGACGCCGCCGGAGCTGTCGTCCGACATTATCGACAAGGGCATGATTCTCACCGGTGGTGGCGCGATGCTGCGTCACCTGCCCGAATTGTTGACTGAGGTGACCGGCGTGCCGTGCTATGTCGCGGACGATCCGCTCTCCTGCGTGGCGATCGGCACCGGCCTTGCGCTGGAGCATATGGAGATTCTCCGGGACAGCCTGGAGGAGCGTTAACGACGCATGGTCAATGGGGTGGCCGGGAGGGAAGGCATGAGACAGGTCCTGCAGATAGGGCAGCTGGCAAAAATCGCCGCCATTGTTATCGCCGCGGTTCTGCTTGTCGCCTGCGGCAGCGAGGATGCCGAGGAAACACCGACCCCGACGACCGCCGCGGTCGACGCGCAACCGACGGTGCAGACGGATGCCACCAGTGAGATGTCGCTGGCCTCGCCACCTGCATCGAACGGCACCGAAGTCCCTGCCAACACCGATATGTCCACGATCGCCATGCAGGAATCGCCTGCCGCGACGGCGAGTTCCGCCACTCCGACCGTTGGCACGCAAACGGTGGCGGGGACGCCGACGTCGGTACCTGCCACACCCGTTGCTGCAACAGGCGAGGCAACCGCTCCGTCCGGCGCGTCGACGCCAATTGCCGGTGCTGAGGGCATGCCTGCCGCGCCGCCGGTTGGCGATGGAACGACGGGCGCCGTGACCGCCGCGACGCCGGCCGCCACACCCGCCACGCCGGGGGCGAGCCCGGTTGCCTCACCGGCGGCGCAGGCCACGCCCGGAACGCCGCTGTCGGTGACCGGTTGCGAGGTCCCGAACGTGCCTCCGTATACCGGTGAAGTGACCCGGTTCAGCCTCACCACGGACGTCAACTTCCGCACCGGTCCGAGCGCGGATTGCCCTCTCGCGCTGGACCAGCCCATCGGCGCGTTCCAGGTCGTTGAGGTGATCGGTGGGCCGGTGCTCCAGCAGGACGACGGCAGCGAGTGGGTCCAGATCCGCGTGCTCGACACCGAGGGTTGGGTCGCGTTCGAGTTCCTGGAACCCGTTGAACCATAGTGATTCCCTCAACGACCCGTCCTGACGCGCGAGTGTCGCGCGCCCGCATCACCCCATGAAAGGGACCCTGCATGAAATTCCCCCGCGAGAGCGGCATCCTGCTCCACCCGACGTCATTGCCCGGTCCGCACGGAATCGGGGATTTCGGCGATGGGTCGTTCCGGTTCATTGACTGGCTTCAGCATGCCGGACAGCACCTGTGGCAGGTAATGCCGCTCAACCCGACCGGATTCGGTGATTCGCCCTATTCGGCGCCGTCTGCTTTTGCCGGGAACCCCTTGCTGGTCTCGCTGACGTGGCTCAAGGGTGATGGCCTGTTGACCGACGGTGATCTCGCCGAGGCGCCGGAGTTTCCGCAGGAGCGTGTCGATTACGAGCAGGTGACGCCCTTCCGCAACGCCATGCTACGCCGTGCGTTCGACCGGATGGAAGGCGGCGAGGCAGCCGATATCGCGGGCGAGTTCAGCGCGTACCTTACGGATGAGCCCTTCTGGCTCGAAGACTTCGCGGAGTTTGTCGCGATCAAGTCCGATATGGGAGGCGGTTGGTGGCTCGATTGGCCGCTGGAGATCCGCACGCGCCAGCCGGACGCGGTTGAAGAGTACCGACAGCGCCTCGCGAGCGAGATCCGCTTCTACAAGTTCGTCCAGTTCCTGTTCCAGCGCCAATGGGCGAAGGTACGGAGCTATGCCAATGAACGGGGAATCCGCATCGTTGGCGATATCCCGATCTTCGTGGCGCTCGATAGCGCCGACGTCTGGGCGAACCAGAGCGAGTTTCAACTCGACGACGAGGGTCGCCCAACCTTCGTCGCCGGTGTACCGCCGGACTTCTTCTCTGCCACTGGTCAGCTCTGGGGCAACCCGACGTACGACTGGGCCAGCATGAAGGCGAACGGCTACCGCTGGTGGGTCCAGCGGCTGCGCGCGACCCGCGACATGGTCGATATCGTCCGGATCGATCACTTTCGGGGATTCGGGGCTGCCTGGCACGTGCCGTTTGGCGACGATACGGCGATCAACGGCCATTGGGAGGTCGCGCCCGGCGGAGAAGTGTTTGCCGCGGTACGGCGCGAGTTAGGCGACTTCCCGATCATCGTGGAAGATCTCGGGATCATCACGCCGGATGTCATTGCGCTGCGCGAGATCCTCGGCGTGCCGGGCATGAACGTGTTGCACTTCGCCTTCGACGGTGATGCCGCAAACGCCTACCTTCCGCACAATCATGCGCGCAACTCGGTGACGTATACGGCGACGCACGATAACCAGACGACCGTCGGGTGGTGGTCGTCGATCTCTGAGGAGGAGCGCGAGCAGACGCGCCGCTATCTCGGGCACCACGTCAACGACGTTGCGTGGGACCTCCTCCGCGTCGCCTGGGCATCGGCGTCGAATACGGCGATCGCGCCGATGCAGGACGTGCTGCGGCTTGGCGACGAGGCCCGCATGAATACGCCCGCGACCGCAAGCGGCAACTGGGCGTGGCGGCTGACCCCCGAGCAGATCGATTGGGCGTTGGCAGAAGGCTTGCGAACCCTTACCAGTGCATATGGTCGTATCCCCGGCGAGGCCAAGCCGAGGGGCGAAAATCCCTGGGACTACACAGACCCGGCATCCGGCGTGATTGCCACACGGAACTGGTGATCGCGGGTCGGCATAACGCCGGCGGGGTATGCTGATAAGGAACATGGACCGGTCTGCCGGTACCAGAGCGTCCAAGGAGACACTGACAGAGCCCGACGACACCAGGGCGAGCAACGGCGCGCATTCGGCGCGATGCAAGGAGAGACATGTGACTAACGCGAACGGCGCGTTCACCTTTGTGCTTCACAGCCACCTGCCGTACGCGCGGCAGGCCGGCATGTGGCCGCATGGCGAGGAGTGGGTGCACGAGGCGATTGCCGAGACCTACGTCCCGCTATGGACAGCCCTTTACGACCTCGCCGAGGAAGGCGTTGACTACCGGATTACGGTGAGTGTGACGCCAATCCTGGCCGAGCAGTTGAGCGATCCCCTGATCGTCGAGCACTTCCTGACCTATGCCGAGGAGCGTGCGGCATGGGCGGCGGCGGACATCGAGCGGTTCGAGGAGGCTGGCGACGAGGAGCTCAAGGCGCTCGCGGTTTACTTCCACCACTGGTACTCCCGTGTCCTGACCACCTTCCGAGACCGCTTCAACAAGGACCTGCTTGGCTCGCTCAGGAAGCTGCAGGATCAGGGGCTGCGTCGAGATCTCGACCAGTGCCGCCACGCACGGCTACCTGCCGCTCCTCGCGCGCGATTCGTCGATCTTCGGCCAGATCCAGACCGGTGTGTCGTCTTACGAGAAGCACTTTGGCCGTCGCCCGAAGGCGATCTGGCTGCCCGAATGTGCCTATCGTCCGGCCTACGTCTCGGAGGACGGCGTAACCCGCCCGGGTCTGGAATCGTTCCTGGCCGAGCAGGGGATTCGGGTGTTCTTTAGCGAAACCCATACCGTCGAGGGCGGACGACCGGTCGGCAAGGCCGCGGGTGATGCTGTGGGCGTGTACGGCGCGATGCCGCGTCGCCAGCTCGTCTCCACGCCGACCGAAGAGCAGCAGAAGCCGGGCACGACCTTCAAGTCGTACTGGGTTGGTGACGAGCCGGGCCGCGTGGCCGTGCTTGGACGCAACAACCGCACGGGCCAGCAAGTTTGGTCCGGGTCGTTCGGATATCCGGGCGACGAGTGGTACCGTGAGTTCCACCGCAAGGATGGCGTCTCGGGCATGCAGTACTGGCGAATCGGTGGCCCGGGCACGGACCTTGGCGATAAGCCGCCGTACAACCCGGAGCAGGCCTCGGATCGGGTCAAGGGACATGCCCGGCACTTTGTCGGCCTGGTCGATGATCTCCTGCGCGAATACAAGCGAGAACACCGGCGAGTACGGCATCATCGCCTCCAACTACGACACCGAGCTGTTTGGCCACTGGTGGTTCGAGGGCGTCGACTGGTTGAAGGACGTCCTGCGTGGCCTCGCCGAGCTCGAAAGCGTCGACCTCACGACCGCTTCGACCTGGGTCGAGGAGCACGGTGGGGACGACGTCATGATCCTGCCGGAGTCCAGCTGGGGCATGGCGGGCAACCACTATACCTGGATGAACGATCAGACCGAGTGGATGTGGTCGCCGATTCATGACGCCGAGGCGCGCATGGAACGGCTCGTGGAGCAGTACCCGGACGCCGCCGGAGACCAGTTGCGCGTGTTGAACCAGGCGGCGCGCGAGCTGTTGCTGCTCGAGAGCAGCGACTGGCCATTCCTCGTCACCACTGGGCAGGCGAAGGAATATGCCACGCAGCGCTTCAATGAGCACGTGGACCGCTTTACCTCGATGGCCGATCTCGCCGAGCGAGAAGGCGAACTGAGCGCGGACGAGCAGGAAAACCTCGCCGCCCTTGAGGAGCGGGATAACCCGTTCCCGGGTATCGACTACCGCGTCTTCGCCGCCCGGCAGGGGCATGCGGAGCTGCCCGCCGATATCGCCTAACCGTTTGGTTCCATATGAGCGCACAAGCGAACCGGAGCGGCGTAACAGCCGCTCCGGTTCGCTTTTTGCTGTGTTGCCTTCCGGTTACCCGGCGGCAGGGGTGGAAGGCTCGCCGACTACGATGACGTCCTCGTCGATGCGCACCGGCGTGCTGCCACTCCATGGTCCCTGACGCGTTCCCTGGAGCCACGGCTTCTGCAGGAATCGCTGGACCCAATAGCCGAGCGGGATCATCACCGCGTCCTTAAGCAGGAGTTCCTCGGCCTGCCGGTAGAGATCGTTGCGCTCCGCCTGGTCCATTGCCGCGAATGCCTCTTGGATGCGCTCATCGAACGTGGCGGCGTCGTCACCAGGCGTGTAGTCGCCCGCTGCCTCGAGGCTCGGGCCCCAGTTGATCCAGCCTGCGTTGTACTCGCTGTCCTGAGCGGCGACGGCGAGGATCGACGGGGTATCGCTGTCGATCCACCACTGCACGATGTCCATTTGCAGACCGCCGTTGTCCTGCCGCAACGCGGTGATCTGCTCTCGGGTCAGGTCGGTGTCGTGGGTGATCGCCAGGCCCGTCGCGTCGCTGATCATCTGCAACAGGCGAGCGCGCCGATCCATTGAATCGACGCTGTCGGTGGCCGGCTGGAAAACGATGATCTCCTGCTCGCTGCCCTCCTGAGCAACACCAGCATCCTCCAGCAACGACATCGCCTGGTCTGCGTCGTAGGGGATACCCTCAGGCGCGTCATAGCCAGCAATCGTGGCGAGCACGGGTGGTGTGAATGACGACGCCGGGACGTATGCGCCCATCTCGATCTCGTTCGCCCATTGCTCTTTATCGATCGCATGCGCGACGGCGCGGCGAACCCGTACGTCGTCGAATGGCGGCTGGCGAAAGTCCATGGTGATAGCGAGGGTAGAGGCGTGGTCCTCGATGGTGACGAGTTGGTCGGCCATCGTCGCGTCAGCCACGACTGACTCATACAGCGACGACGGGACATCGGCGATGGCAACCTGGTTCTCGGCGTACATGTCGAGCACGGCCTGGTCGGTGCCTGCACCCGGCGCGATGTCCCATACGAGACGGGTGATTGATGGGGATGCGGGTGCCCAGTACTGCTCGTTCGGCGTCATCTCGATGCGGGAGGTCTCATCGAACGTCTCGATCCGCCAGGGGCCAGAGCCGGCGTCCGCGAGCGCAACCTCCGCGCCCTCCTGTGGCTGGAGGAAGGCCGGATGAACGACGGCCCAGACGAACGTCGCAAGATAGGCGGGGAAGTGGCTGAGTGGCTGGGCGAGCGTGATCTCGACTGTGCGCTCGTCGACGGCGCGGAATCCGATCTCCTGCGAGTCGCCCGCGACATAGGCGTCGAATCCCTGGACAGGGGACATGAACCGCGCCATCGGCGAGAGCCGGCTGGGATCGAGCGCCCGGGTCCAGGAGGTGACGAAGTGATCGGCAACGATGGGGTCACCGTTCGCGTACGCCACGCCGTCGCGCAACGTCGCCGTCCAGACGGTGCCATCCTCGTTCGGTGTGACGCTCTCAGCGAGGTCGGGCTCCACGGCGCCGTTCTCGTCGAAGCGCAGCAGGCCAGACCAGGCGTACGGCAGCATGACCCAGAAGGGCCCCCAATTGACCGTGGTGTGCGGGTCAACGGTCACCGGCTGTCCATACGGGTTGAAGGGAAGATGCAGTTCGACGTCCGGCGTCGGCGCCGCGTCTTGCGCAGGGACGACGCGGGGGGCATCGCTTCGCGGTGCGGCGACAACGGGGCCGAGATTCATGCCCGCTGCCGCAGCTCCGAGCGCCGACGCCCGCAGGAGGCCGCGGCGGGAGAACGGAACGGTGCCTGCCGTAACGAGTTGCGCGAAGGCTGAATTCGAACGGGAAGCTCCTGATCGTGAAGTCACCTTGCTGCTCCTCGTGTGCCGCGCCCCTGCGTGCGGGCGCTCTCGGTCTAATCGTGCATCCCTGCCATTACACACCTAAACGCGGCAGGACGTCGATCGGTTACCCGTCGGAGGGAAGTTGGTACCCGTAATCGCGCGTGCCGGCCTCGCGCAGGAACTGGGCGAGCAGGTCGACGCTTGCCTGGATGTCGCCGACGGAGGCCATCTCGTTGACGGTATGCACGTAGCGGGAGGGGATGGAGATCGTCGCTGTGATCACTCCGTCCTGCGCGCGCTGGAAGGCACCGGCGTCCGTCCCACCTCGGGGCAGTACCTCGAGCTGGAAGGGGATGTTGTGGGCCTCCGCAATCTCTCGCAGGTGTGCCACGAGCTTGCGGTTCGGGAGCTGCGAGCTGTCGAAAACCTTAATCGCCGTTCCGGACCGGAGTCTCGTTACCGACGCATCGGTCGGGATGCCGGGAATGTCACCGGCGATTGTGGTATCCAGCGCGATGGCGATGTCCGGCTTGATGCCGAATGCCGCGGTTGTTGCGCCCCGGAGGCCGACCTCTTCCTGCACCGTCGCGACCGGGTACACGTCGGCGTCCACCTTCCCGGCGGCCTTCACGGCCTCCAGCATGACGTAGACGCCGAGCCGGTCGTCCAGCGCTTTGCTGACAACCATGTCACCCATGAGCTGCAGATCGCGGCTCATGGTCACCATGTCGCCGATCGACACGCGTTCCTTGACTTCGTCGGCGGTGAGACCCAGATCGACGAAGAACTCGTCCAGCTTGAGCTCCTTCGAATCGCCTTCTTTCAGGAGGTGAATCGGCTTCGCGCCGGGCTGGAGAACACCAGGGAGGGGAGCGCCCGACTCGACGTGGACCTTCACGCGCTGCGCGACCATCGTGCGTGGGTCGAAGCCACCAACTGGCTGGAGTCGGAGATAGCCGCTCTCCTCGATGTAACGGACGAGGAAGCCGATCTCGTCCATGTGCGCGGCGATCGCGACCTTCGGTCCACCGTTGCCTCGCTTGTGTCCGATGACATTGCCCAGGGTATCGGCGCGAAGCTCGTCGACCAGTGGCGCAAGGTGAGTGGCGACCACGTCGCGCACGGCGTCCTCACGGGAAGGGATCCCGTCCGCCTGGGTAAGGTCGCGCAATAGCCGTTCGTTCATGTGGTAATCCTCCGCGTCGCCGGGTCCAGGTGGTTCTGATGGAAAACGAGAAAGGTGACCCGGTCAGTCGACCGGGTCACCTTTCAGGGTACACCCCTTTGTCCGCGCTCGCCGGTTAGTCGCCGATGAGGAGGATAGAGTTGTTGTGGTAGACATCGCCGTCCGTGTAGGACACGGAGCCGATCGAGAGGATCGAGAGGTCCTCGGACATGCTCGCCGGCGACGCGGCCGGGGAGGCGCTGTCGCTGAAGTAGTCCTCGCAGGCCTGCCCGTCGTAGTCGAGGTCAAGGTTCCAGAGGCCGAACTCGTCCGCCTCATAGGCCGCCTGGGCCTCTTCCTGCGTCGCGTAGTCGCCGCACGCTTCGTCGTTGTCGAGAACCGACATCGACGAGTCCATCGCCGTCGCCGCTTCTTCGATCATCGGGATCGTGCGCTCGAGGTTGATGAACAGGGAGCCGACCATATTGGCTTCGCCTTGCGGAAGGGCGTCCATCGTCTGCTGGTAGAGCGGCGTGTCGGCGAGGACCTCGCCGGAGCCGTTCAGGTAGCTCTCGATGCCGTTATTGACGCCGAGCAGGAACTCGCCATCGACGACCGCCCACTCGATGATCAGCGGCTGGCCCGGAGCGATGCCGTCGATCACGGTGACGGTGGTCACCGGCGTGCCATTGACGTCGCGGTCCTCGATCGTCGCGCTTTCCTGGTCGATCGCCGCCTGGACGACGAAGGAGATCTGGTCGGTCGTATCGGCGACCGCTGTCTCATCGTCGACCTCGGAGACGAAGACGACGTCCACGTTCGGGGTATCGGAGAAGATCTGGTCAACGTTTCCGGCGATCGCCCACTCGCCGGTCAGGTGGTCGAGCAGGTCGGTCTTGATGTTGAAGCCAAGCTGGCTCTCGAGCTCGGCGTACACCTCATCCACGGTCGGCGTGGCCGTCGCGGCGGTGGTGTCGACCGTCCCATCGGTCTCGGACTGGCTCAGCGCCATCTGCAGGAACATGCCCAGCAGATCGGGGAGGCCAGTGCCGGCGAGATCGGTGCCGTTGACGAAGAACAGGCTATCGGCCGGCATGCGGCTCGCCATCGTCGGGTCGAGAACGGTCGGCGCGCTGCCGTCGCTCGAGATAGAGACGGTGTCCATGCGGAAGCCGCTGTCGTCGGCATACACGTTGACGCCGGAATACCCAACCGAGGCAGGGTCGACGCCCGCCATGGTCTCGCTGATCGTCGGATCAGCCGCCATGCTCGCTTCGGCGATAGCCGTGCCGTCGGCGTACATGAACATCAGGGAGTCGGTGGTGAAGGACCCGGCGACCTGCGTGAAGTTCTCGTTCGAGGCGAGGTTCTCGACGTCACCGTTGATCGTGTCGACCACGGGCTCGATGTCGCTCGGACGCGTCGCGAGGACCACCGTGTCACCGACCAGCGCCGTGGCCGTCGCGGCGACGCTCGGGTCGTCGGATGTCCAGAAGCTCGATCGAGACGCCGTTGTAGTCGGTCGTTTCAACCGTCGCGCCGGCGTTCTCCGCCTCGTCAGACACATTCTGCTGGAAGTTCTCATACAGCGCTTGCGGATCGTCCGGCTGGAACACCACGACGAGCCCTTCCGGGATATCGCTCGCGGCGCTTGCCGGATCCGAGGCGACGTCCATGGCCTGGTTCGTCACATCGGCGACGTTCGCAGTCGCCAGCGCGTCGGCCGAGGTCAGCGCCAGCGCGGCGGAGCCGGTGAACTGGTACATCTCAGCCATGCTGCCGATATCCTCGGGTGAGGCATCGGCCTGCTGCTGCGAGAGATCGGACAGGCCCGAGCGGTCGAGCAGGGCATAGACCTGCGTCCACTGGTCGGACGACTGGTCGAGGTCGACCTCGACGAACATGACCGATTCGGCGGGCACCGTTTCGGCCAGGGATGTATCGATAGACTGCGCGGATACCGGGTTGACCGCGGCAAATGACGCAAAGAAGCTGGCCATGATCGCGATGATCATCGCGATGGTCAGCGAGGTGCTTCCGAAGCCCTTTGCGGCGCCGTGACGGGTCATGCTACCCATTATGCCTCCTCTCCCGCCCTGTACCAGGTGACGGGAACGTGAACGACGAACGATGGTCTGCAATTACCTCAACGTCACGAGGTCGCATTTGGTTCAGGTTTGTGACGGCAACTATTGGTTGTGGATCTTCTTATCGAGCAGCGTGCCAATCGAGAAGATGATGGGGAACATGTACGTCGCAAGGGCGACGACAAGGCCAATCGCCACCAACGTGAGGATGGCGCTGATGATCCCGACCACGATGTCCATACTGAGCTCCCTGTCACGAACCCGGCCGGCTCCCCGCGTGTTCGGTACGGTCCGAGTATATGCCTGGCCCTGCGAGCGGATGTCACGATTCTGCATCGCCCGGCCGAACGGTTAAAGCAATGGGCGAGGCGCGCCAGACGCCTCGCCCATCCCTATTATGCGACAACCTGGGCCCCGCTGAGCTGACCCGTGAAGGTGAACTCGTGGTGCTGCTCGTCGATCGTGACCGTCTCTCCTTCGCGGATCTCTCCGCTCAGGATCTTCATCGCGAGCGGGTCCAGGATCTGCTTCTGGATCACCCGCTTCAGCGGCCGGGCGCCGTAGGCCGGGTCGTACCCCAGCGTGGCGATCAGCTCGCGCGCCGCCGGCGTCAGGACCACGGTGATGTTCCGGTCGGCGAGGCGGCGGGACACCTGGTCGAGCTGGATCTGGACGATCTCGGCGATCTGGTCCTTCGACAGCTGCCGGAAGATGATCGTCTCATCGACGCGGTTCAGGAACTCCGGGCGGAAGTTCGCGCGGAGCGCGTCCATCACCTGATGCCGGATCTCGTCATCATGCCCCTGGCCGAGTCCCAGGATGTACTGGGAGCCCAGGTTCGAGGTCATGATGATGACCGTGTTCTTGAAGTCGACCGTGCGCCCCTGTCCGTCCGTCACGCGCCCGTCGTCGAGGATCTGGAGCAGGACGTTGAACACGTCCGGATGCGCTTTTTCGATCTCGTCGAACAGGATCACGCTGTACGGCCGGCGGCGAACCGACTCGGTGAGCTGGCCACCCTCGTCGTACCCGACGTAGCCCGGAGGCGCGCCGATCATCCGGCTCACGGAGTGCTTCTCCATGTACTCCGACATGTCGATGCGGATCATCGCCTGGTCGCTGTCGAACATGAACTCCGCCAGGGCCCGCGCCAGCTCCGTTTTGCCGACACCGGTCGGCCCGAGGAAGATGAAGCTCCCCAGCGGCCGGTTCGGATCCTGCAGGCCCGCGCGGGCTCGCCGGATGGCATTGGCGACCGCTTCGACGGCCTCGTCCTGGCCCACGATCCGGGCGTGCAGCCGGTCCTCCATGTGGACAAGCTTCTCGATCTCGCCCTCCATCAGGCGGCTGACCGGGATGCCGGTCCAGCGGCTGACGACCTCGGCGATGTCGTCCGAGTCGACCTCCTCCTTCAGGAGCTTGCCGCTCGCCTGGAGTCGGGCCAGGCTGGCCTCCTGCTCGGAGAGCTTCTGGTCGAGCTCCTTGAGCGTGCCGTACTGCAGCTCGGCGGCGCGGTTGTAGTCATACGCCCGCTGTGCCTGTTCGATCTCGACGCGCGTGTGGTCGATCTCGTCGCGCAGCTCGGAGACCGCCGAGATCGCCTCGCGCTCCTGGTCCCACTTCGAGCGGAGCGCGTCGCGCTCTTCCTTGAGGTTCGCCAGCTCGCGCTCGAGATGCGTCAGGCGCTCCTTGGATGCCGCGTCGGTCTCCTTGCGCAGGGCCTCCCGCTCGATCTCGAGCTGCATGATGCGGCGCTCGGCCTCATCGAGCTCGACCGGCATCGACGTGATCTCCATGCGGATGCGCGAGGCGGCTTCGTCGACGAGGTCGATCGCCTTGTCCGGCAGGAAGCGGTCGGTGATGTACCGGTCGGAGAGGGTGGCCGCGGCGACGAGCGCCGAGTCCTGGATCTTGACCTTGTGGTGCACCTCGTACCGCTCGCGCAGGCCACGAAGGATCGAGACGGTGTCCTCGACCGATGGCTCGCCGACCATCACGGGCTGGAAGCGGCGCTCGAGGGCGGCATCCTTCTCGATGTACTTGCGGTACTCGTTCAGCGTGGTCGCGCCGATGGCATGAAGCTCACCACGGGCGAGCATCGGCTTCAGCATGTTCGAGGCGTCCATGGACCCCTCGGCCGCGCCGGCGCCAACGACGGTATGCAGCTCGTCGATGAACAGGATGACCTGCCCGTTCGACGATGTGACCTCCTTGAGGACCGCCTTCAGGCGCTCCTCGAACTCGCCGCGGAACTTCGCGCCGGCGACGAGCGCGCCGAGGTCCAGGGAGATGATGCGCTTGTTCTGCAGGCCCTCCGGGACGTCGCCGCGGACGATCCGCTGGGCGAGCCCCTCGGCGATGGCCGTCTTGCCGACGCCGGGCTCGCCGATGAGCACCGGGTTGTTCTTGGTGCGGCGCGAAAGGACCTGGATGACGCGACGAATCTCCTCGTCACGGCCGATCACCGGGTCGAGCTTGCCTTCGCGAGCGAGGTCGGTGAGGTTCCGACCGTACTTCTCCAGCGCCTGATAGGTCGACTCCGGATTCTCGTCGGTGACCCGCTGATTGCCGCGGATTTCGGCGAGCGCCTGCATCGTGCGGTCGCGGTCGACGTTGTAGCGACGGAGCAGGGACTCGGCGGGCGAGCGCTCGACGGACAAGATGCCGAGGAAGAGATGCTCGGTGCTGATGAACTCGTCCCCGAACTGCGCCGCTTCGGACTCGGCCTGCTGGAGCGCTTTGCGGAGCCCGGCGCTCACGATGGCGTCGGAGCTGATCTGGAGCTTTGGTGCGCGGTCGACGAGGGCGTTCGTCTCGCGGACGATCGTCGCCGGGTCCAGCTGCATGCGCTGGAGGATCTGCGGCACGATGCCGTCTGACTGCTCGACGAGCGCGAGCAGCAGCGCCTCGGGCTCGAACTGCGCGAGCTTGCGCTCTTCGGTAATGCGCTGCCCGGCGATAATCGCTTCCCGGGCCTTCTCGGTATATTGCTGATTGGCTGCCATACGGCTCATTCTCCTGATAGATTGAAGCTGGTGGGCGCAGTGAGGCCATAGCGTGGTTGGCGCCCCGTGTATTCGGCGTGATGCGCGGTCATGCGCGAGGTGCTAGCGGCTGCGCTGGCGAACCTCGTCCTGGTCGACGTGTCCGAGCAGGAGCAGGAGCCGGTCGAGCTCTTTCGACATCGCGCGGGTTGAGGCGTCTGATGTGTCAAGTTTCTCGCGCAGCCCTTGCAGCTCGCGCGTGAGCTCGAGGGCGAGCTGGACACCGGCAAGGTTGAGCCCGCGCTCCTCGACGAGGTATTTCACCTGCCGCAGGCGCTCGATATCCTGATCCGAGTACAGTCGCAGGTTGCCTGATGTTCGGGACGGCGCGATCAGTCCTTCGCGCTCATATTTGCGCAGGGTCTGGGGATGCATCTCGACGAGCCGGGCGGCGACGCTAATGACAAACAGAGGTTCGGAAAATCGTTGTGACATGCAAGGGCCTCCAGATTCATGTACTCGTGAATCATATACCCTGATACGAATCGTGTCAAGGTATCGGCCCGGATGATGGAGGGAAGTGGAGATGGGTTCAGTCTATGGTCATCGCGGGGCGCCGGCGGAGCACCCCGAGAACACGTTAGCGGGATTCCGCCGCGCCCTGGAGCTGGGCGTGGAGGGCATCGAGCTCGACGTGCATCTCTCGAAGGACGGCGTGCCGGTTGTTTTGCATGATGAAACAGTCGACCGCACGACGAACGGTGCCGGGGCGGTCGCGGACATGACGGTCGACGAGCTGAAGGCGCTCGATGCCGGCGAGGGAGAGCGAATCCCGACGCTTGCCGAGGTGCTCGACCTTGTCGGCGATGCGGTGCTGGTCGACATCGAGGTGAAGGCGAACGCGGCCGGTTCGGCGGTGCTCGAGGAGATCAAGGGGCGCGATACCCGCTGGGTCATCTCGTCGTTCGATTGGGACGTGTTGCGGTACGTCCGCTCCGTCGATGCCGAGGCCGAGCTGTGGGTGCTCTCGACCGGTGCGACCGACGAAGCGCTGGCGACGGTCGACGAGGTGAAGGCGTCGGCCCTCGCGCTGTGGCAGCGGGCGATCGACGAGGACATCGCGAAGATGCTGGTCGAGCGCAGCGTGCCGTTCTGGCCGTGGACGGTGAACGATCCGGAGCAGGCCGAGCGCCTGCTGGAGTGGGGCGCATTCGGCATCTGCACCGACGATCCCGCCCGTCTCCTGGAGGCGTTGGAGGGGTAGGCGAGGGGGCCGGGCGCGCCTGGCCCCGTGCTACACTCCTGCTGTGATATCGCAGGTTTTCGCCTGTGCGCAACATGGGGAGTGATGCTGGTGTCCAGGCGCGTCCGGAGATCGGATGATGGCTAACGCAATTACGATCGGGCGCCTTGTCCTCCTGTTCGTCGTGATCTGGCTCATCTACACCGGAAGCGTCCAGGTCCTCACCGCCTGCATGGTGCTGCTGATGGTTGTCTTCGCCGGCGACGGCATCGACGGCTGGGTCGCCCGCAAGACCAACACGACGTCCACCTTCGGCGCCGTCTTCGACATCTCGGGTGACCGGATCGTCGAGAACGCGCTCTGGATCATCTTCTCCGACCTCGGGCTTCTGCCGGTCTGGGTGCCGCTGCTCGTCCTCAGCCGCGGATTCATCGTCGACGGACTGCGCTCGCTGTCACTCTCCGAGGGCATGACGGCCTTCGGCGACAAGAACATGATGCGATCGTCGCTGACCCGTTGGTTGACGGCGGGTCGTTTCATGCGCGGTCTATTCGGCTACGCGAAGGCGCTTGGTTTCGTGTTCCTGACCGGGCTTGTTGCCTGGGAGCAGCGCGACACCAGCGGTACGTTCATCGGCTCCCTCTACGGGCAGGACTGGTTCCGGTGGCTCGGTTGGGGACTCGTAAGCCTGGCCGTCGTGCTGACCGTTGTCCGTGGCCTTCCGGTGATCTGGGACGCGATCCCGATGATGCGCGAGATGGACCGGCGTAAACGCGAGGCTGCCCAGTAGCATTCTTTCGTATGAGGAGCCTGCGAGCGCCGCTATCGTGCGCCTGATGCGCGCCCCGGAGATCGACCCGCTGTGCCTGACGCCGCACCCAACACCTCCCGCAAGGCGCGTTTCCAGCAAGAGGAGCGTCACGAGTTTCGTTACCGGCTGTCGATCGGCATTGCCGCGACGTTGTCCTGGATCTTCATCCTGATCCCGACGCCGATCCGGAACTACATTGCGGCGCGGATCGGCTCCATCTTCTATCGGGTCTCACATACGCTATCGGCAGAACGTCGAGAGCAATGTCCGCCATGTGCTGGGCAAGGAATCGAACGACGGCGAAGTGCGGGATATCACCCGCAACATCTTCATTACCAACGCGATCAACTTCATGGACCTGCTGACGCTGCCACGCCGATCGCGCGCCTACCTTCGGCGCCGGACCTACATCGTGCAGGGCGACTGGTCGGAGGTCGAGCGGCTTCGGGCCGAGCGGAAGCCGATCATCTTTGTGTCGGCGCACCTCGGCAGTTTCGACTTCATCGGGCAGGCGCTGCAGGCCCGCGGATTCCCACTCACCGTGATGACCGGGCGAACGACCTCCCGCTTCATCTTCGACGGCGTGACCTGGTTGCGGAGCGTGCGAGGGAGCCATCTGGTCGAGCCGACGCCGTCCGGCGTGCGCGCTGTCCTGAAGGCGTTGCGGCGAGGGGAGTGCGCCGTCATCGTGGTTGATCGCGACTTCTTCGAGAACGGCGTGAGTGTGGAGTTCTTCGGCGAGCGGACCACGTTGCCGCCCGGAGCGGTGCGGATCGCGCGGGATACCGGGGCAGCGCTGGTCCCAATCTTTCCGCGTCGCAGCCGTCACGGACACCAGCTCCGCATACACCCCGCAATGACCATTGAGAAGACGAAGGACGTCCAGGCGGACGTCCGACGGGGCTTGAGCAACCTTCTGCCCATCGTGGAAGCGGGCATCGAGGCGACGGTTGAGCAGTGGGTGATGTTCGCGCGGGTCTGGCCGGAGCGGCCGCCGGAACCGGTGAAGATCTTCCCGACCGGGTCGCCGCTCGAGAGCGAGCTGCTCGAGAAGGTGGTGTCACATCTGCCGGAGATCGTGACCGGGGAGGACGGCGACTGACCGCCCTCCCGGCGACCCTTTGCTGCCGGTCAGCTAGCGGTAGTTCACGAACTGGAGCGCGACCGGGTAGTCGTTGCTCTGCAGCATCTGGATAACCGCCTGCAGGTCGTCGCGGCTCTTGGCCTGGACGCGGATCAGGTCGCCCTGGATCTGCGGGGTGACCTTCTTGAACTCGTCGCGGATCTGCTTGCTGATCTGCTTCGCGACGTCGTCCTTCAGACCCTCCTTGAGCTTGATGACCTGGCGCATCCGCGCGCCGGAGGCCTCCTCCTCATCCTGGTAGTCGAGGATCTTGAGGGAGAGCTTGCGGCTGACGAGCTTCGACTCCAGCGTGTCCTTGACCGCCTGGAGCGAATACTCGCTGGCGGTGTTGATCGTGATCGTATCGTCGGTGAGCTCGATCTCGGTCTTTGTATCCTTCAGGTCATAGCGAGTGCGGATCTCGCGCTGCGCCTGATCGATCGCGTTTTTCAATTCTTGCCGGTCGAACTTCGAGACAATGTCGAAGGAAGATGTTGATGCCATTGTGGACTCCTCGTCTTTCCCTATCAAAACGGTGGCAAGTGTACCAAAATGCAGAAGAAATCCCTTTTCGCTCGCGATAGCCGCGCTCGAAGGCCTGCTCCTCAAGGGAACGCAGATCACACTCGGCCGTGAGCTGACACTGCTCGATCGCCTGATGCGATTACCAATCGCGCTCAAGGTCCTGGCGGCGAACGTCCTCGTCGTCGTCAGCGGGGCGTTGATCGGAACCTACCTGACGGCCAGCGTCGTTATGCGGCATCCGGATGTGAGCCGGGCGGCGCTGGTCTTCGGGTTCGCCTCAGCGGGCACGGCGATCAGCGTGGTCCTGAACTACTGGATCGTGCGCGCCGCGTTTGAACCGTTACAGAATCTTGAGCGCGTCGCCAACGCGGTCCAGCAGGGCGATTTCTCAGCGCGGGCGACGCCATCTCGCTCTTGCGACCCCCAGCTAGAACGCTTCGGCGAATCGCTGAACCACGCGCTCGATGTCATCGAAGCCGATCGGCAGCAGATCCGGATGCTCGCCGATCGCGTGATTGACGCGCAAGAGGCTGAGCGCAAGCGCATTGCCAGGGAGTTGCACGACGATACCGCGCAACTCCTGTTCGCCCAGCTCTTGCGGGTGAGCGCGCTCTCCAGCTCGCCGCATGCGGAGGTTCGCGAGACGGCCGAGCAGATCGGCGAGATGATGTCGGAGGCGATGGAGAGCGTTCGGCGGCTTGGACACGAACTGCGCCCACCCGCCCTCGACGACCTGGGGCTGAAGGTGGCGCTGGAGGACCTCGCCCATCGGATGTCCGAGCAGATGGGCATCCCGGTCGAGTTCTCGACGGCGGAGCTGCGTCGACGCATGGATCCGGCAGTCGAGCTGGTGCTCTATCGGGTCGCCCAGGAAGCCCTCACGAATACCTGGAAGCACGCCCATGCCTCGCGCGTATGGGGCGAGATTGCGCGCGACGACCGCGGCGTGCGGCTGGTGATTGAGGACGATGGCAAGGGGTTCGAGGTGGAGTCCGCCTCGAGCAGCGACGGCAGAGGCATCGGCATGGGTCTGTTCGGGATGGCGGAGCGGGTGGAGTTGGTTGGTGGTACCTTAACCATTGATGGCGCCATGCACCCGGGAACCCGGGTCGAAGCGTATATTCCCCTGGAGACGCCGGCCCCGCAGCCGGTGATCGGGCAGGAATGATGCCGAAAGGCAAGGTGACGGCGATGGAAGCAGAGACAGGACATGTCCCGGGAGAGACCTCCGGGCGCGCGCCGGAGATGATCACCGTGCTGCTCGCGGACGATCATGGCGTGGTGCGCGCCGGGCTCAAGGCGCTGCTGGACGCACAGCCGGACATGACGGTGGTCGGGGAGGCCGAGGATGGCCATAGTGCTATCCGTATGGTCCAGGATCTCAAGCCGACCGTCCTCGTGACGGACCTGTCGATGCCGGGCGGTGGCATGGAGGCGATCCGCGAGGTCAACAGCCTCCACCTGCCGACGCGCGTCCTCGTGCTGACGGTGCACGCCGAGGAGCGCTATCTCTTGCCGGTGCTTGAAGCCGGCGGCTCAGGCTATGTGCGGAAGGCGAGCGCTCATACGGATCTCTTGACCGCGATCCGCACGGTCGCGCGAGGCGAGGTCTTTTTGGATCCCGCCGCGACAAAGACGCTTCTCCGTGGGTATCTCGGTCGTGTCACGAGCGGTGAAGAGATCGATCTGGTCGAAGTGCTGTCCGACCGCGAGCGCGAGGTCGTCAAGCTGACCGCCGAGGGCTACACCGCGCAGCAGGCCAGCGAGATCCTGTCGCTGTCGCCGAAGACCGTGGAGACGTATCGGCACCGCGCCATGCAGAAGCTGGGGCTCACCAACCGGGCGGAACTGGTACGCTATGCGCTGCGGGCAGGCCTGCTTGGCGACGAAACCGCGTGAAATTCAGGATTTCCCTTTCACCACGAGGGGAATTCCCGTAACGCGCCTGTTTGTGTCAAGCGTTTCCCCTGTCCGGTTTCTGTCCATCCTCTCCGTACAATAATTCCATACGAACAGGTGAGCGCCGTTCGGGTCACGCGCACCACGCGATAACGACGATGACCACGGATGCGCGGAACCTGTCGACATGCCGACCGGCGCGGATCTCTCCGCGTTGTTGCCGGCGACGCAAGGCTGGTGAGGACACATGGCAACGGGACTGACGAAGACTGCTGTTCACCCCGGCTGGTTATTGATGGAAGATTCGGCGGCGCTCGCGACTGTCGAGGGACAGACGGATGACAGTGTGCGCTTCCAGGCGTTTATGCAGCTCATCCGTACCGCCGGCGCGCTCGACCGCGCCGCGACGGACGCGCTTGCCGATCTTGATCTGACTGCCGGGGCATACGGCGCGCTGGTACAGCTCGCCGAAGTGGGCGATGAAGGCGTTGCGCCGTCGGAGCTGGCACGGCGATTGGCCGTGGCGCGCCGGACCGCGACGTTGTACGTGGATATCCTGGCTCGGCACGGCTGGGCGACGCGCGAAGCGCATCCGGAAGACCGCCGGATGGTGCTGGCGCGGCTAACGCCGTCCGGCTACGAGCTGCTCGAGCATGTTGGCGCGTCATACCAGTCGCGGCTGGCGGGCCTGCTGGGCGACATGAGCCCGCTCCAGGCGGAGCGCTTGCGGCAATTACTCTCGCTTATCCCGATCGAGCGGGAATCGCCGGCGAAGCACGCCGCCTCCTGAGAACCGCTTCCGGAGACTGACCAATGAGCCCGTGGACCAGTCGGTCCACGGGCTCATTGCGTTCCTGTCTGTGTTGCTTTGTCACTGACCGGCCCTGCGTTATGGCGTGACCCCGGTGTCCACCTCGGAGGAGGGAACGAAGATCATCACCGTGCGAGACGGAACGGGGACCTTGCTGCGAGCCCGAGCCTTGAGCGAGATCGTGCCATCCGGCGAATCGGTCGAAAGCATGGCCGTCCAGTGGCTCAGCTCCTCACCGCGCTCGACCGGCGGCAACAGGAACTCGATGTCATCTTCGCCGGCATGGAAGATCAGCATTAGCGATGAGGGGCTGAGCGGGTTGCCCGCCTCATCGATCTCCTGGATCGCGTCGCCCGCGAGTCTCGCGCCAATGGTCCGGAGGTCCGGATTAGACCAGTCGTTGTCGCTAAACTCCCATCCGTCCGGGTGGAACCAGGTGACATCCTTGAGGCCTCCAGGCCGCTGCGGGAGTCCTTCGAAGAACAGGCGCCGGCGAAGTGCCGGGTTCGCCTGGCGAATGGCGATCGCGTTGCGCGTGAACTCGATCAGCTCCCGCTGTGCGTCACCCAGATCCCAGTCGAACCAGGATATCTCGTTGTCCTGCGCGTAGGCGTTGTTGTTGCCACCTTGCGTGCGGCCAAGCTCGTCTCCACCGCAGATGAGCGGGACTCCCTGCGAGAAGAGCAGCGTCGCGAGCATGTTTCGCTTCTGGCGCTCCCGAAGCTCGTTGATCTGGGGATCGTCCGTCGGACCCTCGTGGCCGTAATTCGCCGAGATGTTGTGGTCATGCCCGTCCTGGTTGTCCTCGCCGTTCGCCTCGTTGTGCTTTTGCGTGTAGGAGACGAGGTCGTGCAGCGAGTAGCCGTCGTGGGCCGTAATCAGGTTGACGCTCGCCTTCGGCTTACGTCCGCTCGCGGCATAGAAATCCGCCGAGCCGGTCAGCCGGAAGCCCATCGCGGGCAAGATCGGCTGGGTTGTCTGCCAGAACGTGCGCACATCGTCGCGGAACTTGTCGTTCCACTCGGACCACAGGATCGGGAAGTTGCCGACCTGGTAACCGTCCGGACCGATATCCCACGGCTCCGCCACTAACTTCACTTGCGAGAGCACCGGGTCCTGGTGAATTGCGTCGAAGAAGCCGCCGGTTGGCCAGAAGTCGGGGTCTTCGCGTCCGAGCGTGACAGCGAGATCAAACCGGAATCCGTCGACATGCATCTCCGTTACCCAGTACCGGAGGCTATCAAGGATCATCGTCGTGACCTGCGAGTGGGGCGCGTTGACCGTATTGCCGGTTCCGGTGTAGTCAACGAAATGGAACGGGTCGTCGTCCTGGAGGCGGTAGTAGCTCCGCGCGTCCAGGCCCTTGAAGGACAGTGTCGGGCCAAGGTGGTTGCCTTCACAGGTGTGGTTGTAGACCACGTCGAGGATGACCTCGATCCCGGCCTTGTGGAGGGCCTTGACCATCTCGCGGAACTCGTTGACCTGCGCGCCGGGTGTCTTGTCCGCGGCATAGCGGGCGTCCGGTGCAAAGAAGCCGAGCGTGCTGTATCCCCAGTAATTGACCAACTCCTGGTCGGTGAGGAACTGGTCATCGACGAAGGTATGGATTGGCAGCAGCTCGACGGCGGTGATGCCGAGGTGCTTTAGGTGCTCGATCGCGGCCGGATGAGCCAGCCCCTTGTAGGTGCCACGAATCTCTTCCGGAATGTCCGGATGCTGCTGCGTGAAGCCCTTGACGTGGACTTCGTAGAAGACGGTGTCGTACCAGTTCGTATTGAGCTGTGTGTCGCCTTCCCAGTCGAACGCCTCGGTGTCCATGACCACGGCCTTTGGCATGGTGGCGTCGTTTCGGGTCTCGCTCAGGGCGTGACCGTTATGGTCGTCGGTGACCTCATAGGCGAACAGGGAATCGTCCCACCTTACGGTACCGTCGATGGCCTTGGCATATGGGTCCAGCAATACCTTGTTCGGGTTGAACCGCAAGCCCGCGCCAGGTTCCCATCCGCCACGGGCGCGGATGCCGTAACGGGTCCCGGGCCCAACCTCAGGCACGTACCCATGCCAGATGTGATAGGTCTGCTCCGGCAGGGAAACGACTCGCGAAGGCTCATCATCTCCGTCGTCGTAGAAGCAGATGTCGATTCCCGTCGCGTCCGCGGAGTAAACCGCAAAATTCGTCCCCTCGCCATCCCATGTGGCGCCGAGGGGACGAGGGCTTCCGGGACGGATCTTCTGATCCTCCGGTCGATCGCTCATGTGTGTTCTGACTCCGTCGTGTCGCGGGAGATGACCGGGACGTCGCTAGGCTTGGGTTGCGGTCGCATCAGTCTCAGGCTCCTCGAGGAGCTGGACCTGGATGAGCTCGAAGGAGTCTTCGGGACCGGGATGGTGCTGCTTGACGGTCTCGGCCGCCTCGGCGGCGGTGTCGACGTCCACGATCTCGGTGTGCTCTTCGCCGTCAACGATGTAACGGATCTCGTATTTCATCGGTCGCGTCCTGTTCTAGTCGAGAGGTATCCGCCGGAACCCGGGCTCTGTCCGGTGTCGGGGATACGCATTGTCGTTAAGCATCTTTGCTGCCGTCGCCATACACACCCAGCGCGTCCTGCGCCCGGTGGAGGCCGTCGGCCGCCGCCTGGAACTCCGCGACAAGCCCGGTCATGCCCGAGAAATCGAATGACCGCAGTGCTTGTCGGGCCTGGGCAAATGTGTAGGTTGCCGTGTCCGTTGCATCGAGGATACGAGCGTGGATGTCGGTGAACCGCTCGGGCACACCGTGCTCCTCGCCATATACCGTGATCTCACCTGCGAGCTCCTCGATGCGGGCCCCGCTGACGCTGAGCGCGATGATGTCGCGGCTTTTGCCGTCGACCATCACCACAACATCGTCCACCTCGCTCACCAATCGGTCGAGACGGGGGGCAACGTACTCATAATACGCGCTTTCGTCGTCGCTGAGGCCGGACCCTCCCGTCGCGGGTGTCAGGTCGATATGGGTGGCCGTTGAGACCGTGACACCGAGAATGGTGACGAGGAGTAAGAGAAGAAGCGCAAAGGCGGTGGCGCGTGGGCGAGGTGGCCGCATATCGTATCGTCCTGGTGAGGGATAACGTCGCCTGGTGCCGCCGGAACGTCCCGGCATTGATCTGGCGGTAAGGGTGCTATCGAAGGTCGGGCGAGACATCGTCTCGTACGCCAATTCTACTGTGAGATGCGATCGGGCCGGCGGAGAAAACGACCAGGTCCGGCATGTGATGCGGAAAGGACAGACCCCTTTGGCAATGACACTCCATGAGATGACCGAGGCTCCCAGCTCGATCGAGGTCGAGGATGTGCAGCCGGTCGTGGATTGTGGCCGCTACGCCGTGAAGCGCGAGGTTGGGGATACCGTCGCGGTGAGCGCCGATATCTTCCGGGAAGGGCATGAGCTTCTTGCCGCGGTCGTCCAGTACCGTCAAAACGGCGAGGAGGACTGGACCGAGGTTCCGATGACCAAGGGCGAGAATGACCGTTGGTCCGGTGAGTTCAGCGTCGATACGGTCGGTCCCGCGTTCTTTCGCGTGTTCGCCTGGCCGGATCATTTCGAGTCGTGGCGGGACGAGCTCACCAAGAAGGTGGGCGCCGGCCTGGAGGTCGAGTCAGAGTTGCTCGAGGGGTATCTCCTCGTCGAGGAGACGTATGGTCGTGCCAACGGCAATGACACTTCAGCGATGAAGGCGTTGCTCGATCGCGCACGCAACGCGAACGACCAGCCGGCGTCGGCGAAGGTGATGCTGTCCGAGGAGCTGCGGGAACTCGTCCGTCGTAACGCCAACCGGGCTCATGCGGCCACGCAGGAGCAACCGTTCCCGATCTATGTGGACCGGGTCGCGGCCCGGTATGCCGCCTGGTACGAGCTCTTTCCCCGTTCGGCCGGCACCGTCGAGGGGCAGAGCGGCACGTTCCGGGATGTGATCGACCAGCTTCCGCGCATCGAGAAGATGGGATTCGACGTCCTGTACTTCACGCCGATTCACCCGATCGGCACGACCAAGCGCAAAGGCAAGAACAATTCCCTCATCTCGGAGCCTGGCGATCCGGGGGTGCCGTACGCCATCGGTAGCGCGGAAGGTGGCCACGACGCCATCGAGCCGTCGCTAGGGACGTTCGAGGACTTTGATGCGCTTGTCGCCGCCGCTGCCGATCACGGCATGGAGATCGCCCTCGACGTGGCCCTGCAGGGTTCGCCGGATCACCCGTGGGTGAAAGAGCATCCTGAGTGGTTCTATATCCGCCCGGACGGGACGATCAAGTACGGCGAGAACCCGCCCAAGAAGTATGAGGACATGTATCCCCTCAACTTCAACAGCCCCGACTGGAAGGCGCTTTGGAACGAGATGCACCGCATCATCATGGTTTGGGTGAACCATGGCGTGAAGACGTTCCGCGTCGATAATCCGCACACCAAGCCGACCGCTTTTTGGGAATGGCTCATCTCGACGGTGCACGAGACCGACCCTGACGTGATCTTTCTCTCCGAAGCGTTCACGCGGCCGAAAGTGATGAGGTCGCTGGCGAAGGCCGGCTTTGCGCAGAGTTATACGTATTTTACGTGGCGGAACTTCAAGCAGGAGATCATCGAGTACGCGTCCGAGCTGACGCAGACGGAGATGAAGGAGTTCTTCCGCGGCAACTTCTTCACGAACACGCACGACATCCTGCCGACTATCCTGCAGCAGGGTGGGGAGCCCGCGTTCAAGTTCCGGGTGGTGCTCGCGGCCACGCTCTCCAGTGTCTACGGCATCTACAGCGGATATGAGCTCTGTGAGAACACGCCGGTACCGGGCAAGGAAGAGTACCTCAACTCGGAGAAGTACGAGTTCAAGGTGTGGGACTGGGATCGCGAGGGCAACATTGCCGACTACATCGCCCGCATCAACGCGATTCGCAAGGCGCATCCCGCCCTGCAGGAATACGACAACCTGCGCTTCTTCGAGGTCCAGAATGAAAACATCGTCGGGTACGTGAAGGCGACGCCGGACAACAGCGACATCGTGGTGGTGCTGGTAAACCTCGACCCGTATTCGCCGCAGGAGGCATGGTTCGACCTTCCCACCGGCGCGCTGGGGATCGAGACGGATCAGCAGTACACGGCGGTCGACATGCTGAGCGGCGAGACGCATAGTTGGACCGGCGCCTGGCAGCATCTCCGCCTCGATCCGCAGGTCAATCCCGCGATGATCCTTCACCTGCGGCCGTGGGTGCATGTGGACTACGTCGACCTCGTGCTCTAAGCTGCCGTCCGTTCGGATCGTGCGTATCGGTGACGCGACTTGTATGCTGATGATGTTCGCGTCACCGTATCGTACGCGGGTCTTCCCGCGCCCGGAGCGGCATGAGCAGATCGTCCGAGCCGGTCACCTTGCGGTCGGCCGCAGTAATCGCCCTCGGGGCACAACGACAGGAAGTGGGGAAGCTGCATGTTGAGCCGCGACACGATGTGGTTCAAGGACGCGGTCTTCTATGAAGCGCCCGTGAAGTCCTTCTTCGATGCGTCAGGCGACGGCATCGGCGACTTCGTCGGGATGACCGAGAAGCTCGACTATATCAAGGACCTGGGTGTGGATTGCGTCTGGCTGCTGCCGATGTACCCGAGCCCGGGCAACGACGACGGTTACGACATCGCTGATTTCACGGCGGTGCATCAGGACTACGGCACCATCAACGACTTCACGCGTTTCGTGGAGGTCGCCCATGAGAAGGGCCTGCGGGTGATCGCCGACCTGGTGATGAATCACACCTCGGACCAGCATCCCTGGTTCCAGGCGGCGCGTCAGGACCCGAACTCACCGTATCGCGACTACTACGTCTGGACCGATGATCCGACGATGTACAGCGACGCGCGGATCATTTTCACCGACACAGAGACGTCGAACTGGACGTACGACGCCGTTGCGGGCCAGCACTTCTGGCATCGCTTCTTCAGCCACCAGCCGGATCTCAATTACGACAATCCGGCGGTGCACGAGGAGATGCTCAACGTCGTCCGCTTCTGGATGGATCTTGGACTGGACGGTTTTCGCTGCGATGCCGTGCCGTACCTCTACGAGCGCGAAGGCACGAACTGCGAGAACCTGCCGGAGACGCACGAGTTCCTCCGCAAGCTACGCAAGATGGTCGACACAGAGTATCCGGAAGCGATCCTCTTGGCCGAGGCGAATCAGTGGCCGTCGGACGTGGTGGAGTACTTCGGCACCGAGGAGGAGCCGGAGTTCCATATGGCGTTCCACTTCCCCTTGATGCCGCGCATGTTCATGGCGATGCGGCAGGAGAGCCGCACGCCGATCGTCGAGGTCATGGAGTCGACGCCGGCCATCTCCGACATGAACCAGTGGGCAATCTTCCTGCGCAACCACGATGAGCTGACGCTCGAGATGGTGACGGATGCCGAGCGGGACTATATGTACTTCGAGTACGCGAAAGACCCGCGGATGAAGATCAACGTCGGCATTCGCCGGCGGCTGGCGCCGCTGCTGGAGAACGGCCGGCGCCAGATCGAGATGCTTAACTCGCTGCTGTTCTCGATGCCCGGCACGCCGGTGCTCTATTACGGCGACGAGATCGCCATGGGCGACAACATCTACCTCGGTGACCGCAACGGCGTCCGCACGCCCATGCAGTGGTCGACTGACCGCAACGCCGGGTTCAGCCGCGCCGATTGGGCGCGCCTGTACTCGCCGGTGATCATGGACCCGGTCTACGGCTACCAGGCGGTAAACGTCGAGGCCCAGAGCCGCGTGGCAACATCGTTGCTGAACTGGATGAAGCGCACGATCGCCGTCCGCAAGCGCTACAAGGCCTTCGGGCGAGGCACGATCCGGTTCCTCCATCCGGAAAACCAGAAGGTGCTCGTCTACGTCCGCGAATATGAGGACGAGGTGATCCTCTGCACGGTGAACCTGAGCCGATACGTCCAGGGCGCCGAAATCGACCTTAGCGAGTGGGCGGGGTACCAGCCGGTGGAGTTGATCGGCGAGATCCGCTTCCCGGCGATCGGCAGCCTGCCCTATTTCCTGACGTTTGGACCGCACTCCTTCTACTGGTTCCGACTGGAGAAGCAGTAGGAGCGGGGCGTCCGACGTGAGCCCGGAGAAATCATGACGTTCGAGAACCACGCACGAGCCGCATTGAAGGAATCCACCGGATGGATCACAAGCCAGCGATGGTTTGGTGACAAGGCCCGTCCTGTCACGGCGGCCGAGCCAGAGGTGGTCGATGTCGTTCAGATCAATGGGCGACAGGCGGCGATGGTGCTCGTGCGGTTCTCGTTTGAATGGGGACCGGACGCACGTTACTTCATCCCCGTGATCGAAAGTGGCGACGGCCGTGCGTTCGCGAACGGCGTCGCCGATGCGCTGGGTGATGCGGCCTTCTTGCGATGGTTCGTCGATGGCTTTGCGGAGGAGCGGACGCTGGCGGACGCTGGCAGCTGGTCGTGGGAGTCGCTGGGCGGCGGTCTCCCGGACCCCGATTCGGTTGACTTCAGCCACGCAAGGGCGATCTCCGGCGAGCAGAGCAATACCTCGATCGTGTTCGATCGGCGTTTCATCGGCAAGATGTTCCGCCGCGTTCAGGCCGGGCTCAACCCGGACCTCGAAATCGGCGCGTTCCTGACCGAGGGTGGCCGCTTCGCGCACGCGCCCAAACTCTACGGGCTTGTGGAACTGCACTCGGAGGACGAGTCCGTCGCCGTCGCGGCGATGCAGGAGTTCGTACCGAACAATGGTGATGGCTGGACATGGCTGTTGACCCAGCTGCGGGCGATGACACCCGGGTCTCTTCCGGAATGCGTCGACGCCGTTCGATTGCTGGCACGTCGCACCGGCGAGCTGCATGTGGCACTGGCCTCGGATCCGGCTGACCCGGCATTCGCGCCGGAGTCGTTCACGGACACGGACGCGCAAGCGCTGATAGGCCGGGTGGTGGCCGAGATCGAGGAATCGGTCGAAGGACTCGCTCGGGAAATCTCGCCGCAGGACGTAGAGCGAATCCACAAGGGCATGGGTCAGCTGATGGGCCATGCCCACATCCTCGTGGGAACGGCGAAGATCCGCGTCCACGGTGACTACCATCTCGGGCAAACGCTCCGCACGGCCGATGACGACTTCATGCTTATCGACTTTGAAGGCGAGCCGTCGCGGACGATGGAGCAGCGGCGGATGAAGCTGCCCGCGCTGAAAGACGTGGCCGGGATGGTGCGCTCACTGGACTACGCCGCAGCGACGATCCTGCACGAGAACCACGATGATGAGGCCGAAATTCTTGTCGAGCGGTGGCTCGATGAGGCAACGGCAGCGTACATCGACGAGTACCGCTCGGTCGTGTCGGCCGCTTCGACCTCGCTTGTCCCTGCCGATGATGGCGCATTCCGGCGCGCGCTCGACCTGATGATCGCTGAGAAGGCGCTCTACGAGGTGCGATACGAGCTCAACAACCGCCCGGATTGGTTGCCGATCCCCTTGAACGCCCTGCGCCGGTTGGTCGGCATGGACATTCCGGCCGCCACCGAGTAGGCTCGCACCCATCTTGCCGAACGTCGCCCGGCCCGGGGGCTCTCCATGTTGACCAGTCTGGTGCTCGACGCACTGCTCGTCCTTATCGTGATCATGATGGTTCCGCTCGGCTTCCTTCGCGGAGGGCTGCGCGAGCTCTCGACGTCCGCCGCGTTGCTGCTCGGAATCCTGATGGCCGGTCAATGGGCCGACCGCTGGTCGAGTGCCCTTACGCGGTGGTCATCGATGGGCGACGGCGCGGCCCGGTTCATGATGTCGATCCTCATCGTCGTGGTCATCACCGGGATCGTCGGGTACGGCGGAAGCGCCGCCTTCTCGTGGAAGCCGGGGCCAGGCGGACGAGGCTATGGCGCCTATCTGGCCCTGCTGAACGCGCTTCTCTTCATCGGGTTCATCATCAACACCTACATCGCGACGATCTACGGGGGACGCGTCCCCGAGACGATCGACCGCGCCTTCGTCGCCAAGGCCGTGTCGATCGGGTTCGAGTGGGTTCTCCTCGCCGGAACGATCGGTATTCTCATCGCGACGGTACTCGGGATGCTCGTTCGGGAGCGGGGCGATGAGGAGTCACCGGCCATCGCCGGGCCCAGCGCCGAGGACTTCTACCACGTCCGCTACGAGTCGCCTCGTCCGCAGGTGCGCCCACTGAACGAGCCCGAGGAAACGCAGGTCAGGCAGGAGACACCCTCGAAGCCGGTCCGAATACGAGAGGTGCGGCACTGGGAAGACGAGGAGCCGGCACGCGCGCCTGATACCGGCTATGGCAGCGGGTGGCGCCAGACCTGGCCCGAGGACCGCGATTCGACCAGCCGTCTACCGGCTGCGCGACCTCCGTCGAAGCCTGCGGAGCAGCCACGACCCGCTTCTGGCGGGCAGCGCGAGGTGCTGAGGGACTGGATGCGATCCGAGAAGGACCGGTCTCGCGATTCCTGAACCGTCTAGCCCTCGTCTTGAAGGACCGTCCACGCCGGCAGCTCGACGCCGTCCATAGTGAGGACGAAGCGGGCGATGTCTCGTGGAAAAATGCGCGTCAACGCCACGCCGTCGCCCGGCAGCAGGATCGATGCTCTCGCTGTCGAAGTTGATCGCCAGCGAGCGTGCGGGTGATTTCGCCCGTAGCTCGGGGGATGGCGCCGAGGGCGCGATGAGCACCGCCGACGGTCCGGGCAGCGTTGCGGCGAACGACCGGGCGTCGGGCACGATGGTGACGGCGGCGGTATCGCGACGCACATGTAGAGACCAGAGCGGCTGTCCCGAGCCCGGATCTGGTGTCCGCCATTCATCGCGGTGGCCAACCCGGATCTCGAGCGTGACGTGCTCCCCCAAGGCAATATCCAGCGCGTCAGACACCGTTGTTGAGGGGATCGGTAGCGACGGCGATTCGTGCGCCGGACTGACAGTCACTGCGTGACGCACGTTCCAACGGACCGAGAGGGCGCCTGCATGAGCCGCAAGCGTCGGGGCGCTGCCAATGACGAGGTCGATGCGCTGCCGGAACACGGTTAGCATCGCGGGTAGTCGCTCCAGTAGCGCGTCGTCTGGCTCGCCGATGAAGACCAGTGCCCGGGCCGATCCGGCGTCGATGAGCGCCAGCTGGGCGTTCTGCTCGCCGATGACCGCGATGGTCGGCCGCCCTTCCATCGCCAGCGCCGGGAATGCCGCACCCCACACGGCGCCAAGAATCGCTCCCCCGGCGATCGTCGCCAGCACGTCTCGCCGCGTCGCACCTCGAGCGATCATCGAGCCTGTGATTCCTGAGCGTCGCCAATCCGGGCTACCGTGACCAGCGTTCCGGCGGGAACGGCGCCTGCAAGACGGCCGGCGAGCTGTCGGGCAGCTTCCTCGTCTGGCAAGAGCGCGTAATGTGCTGGTCCCGCGCCACTGAGGGCGACGTACGGCGAGCCAGCCGCAATCATGGCTGCAGCCATCTCCTGTAGCTCGGGAACGAGCGCATAGAGCGGCCGCGTGAACGCGTTTGCCAGATCGTCGCCGGCAGGGAGTTCGCCACGCTCGATGCTCGCAGCGACGCGGTCCGCGCGGTCACCGGCAGTGAAGTCGGAAGCTGCAAGGGCGCGATAGAGGGTCGCCGTTTTCGCCGCTATCCGCAGCTTCGGCACGGCGAGCACCGCGAAGCCGCTGAGCGGAGCGAGGGGCGTGAGCTCTGTCCCGGTGCCGCTCGCGAGGGCCGGTGACGCACCGAGAAAGAAGGGCACGTCTGACCCGAGCGATGAAGCAATGGCGACGAGCTCCTCCTGGTCGAGCGGCTCGCCGTGTATCGCGTTCAGGGCACGAAGCGTCGCCGCCGCGTCAGTGCTTGCGCCGCCAAGGCCGCCGGGAGAGGGGATGTGCTTCTGGACGGCGATCTGGTACCCGCTCTGCACGCCTGTCCGCTGCTGGAAGGCCTTGACCGACGTGTAGATGAGGTTGTCGTGCAAATCGACGTCCGGCACTCCGTCGACCTGTACATCGTGCTCGGTCGGGAGCGGAGTGATCGTGAGTCGGTCGGCCAGATCGATCCGGGCCATCACCGACCGGATTTCGTGATAGCCATCGCCGCGCCTACCGAGGATCTCCAGCCCGAGATTGAGTTTCGCCGGCGCCAGGACGGTGACAGACGCGTTCGCGGAGGTCACGGCAGCGCCTCCGCGATGCGCAGCCATTCCTCCACACCGAGCGTCTGCGGGCGTCGCATGGGGTCGATGCCGGCGGCCGAGAGCATGGCGTCAAGCTCCGCTTTCGGGCGATCAAGCCCCTGCGCCAAACCGTTGCTGATCGTTTTGCGCTTGCGCTGGAATGCCATGGTCGCAAGCTCGAACATCCGCTCGCGGCTTGCCGGCGTGCCCGGAAGGCGTTCGCGGGCGTCGAGCACGACCACGGCGGAGTCGACTTTCGGCGGCGGCAAGAAGACCTCAGGCGGGACGACCAGCGCGATATGCGCGTCGGCGTACAGCGAGGTGGCGAGGCCGAGGAGCGACATGGCGCCGGGCTCGGCGGTCATTCGCTCGGCGACCTCCTTCTGCACCATGACCGTCATTCGGCGCGGCGGGACGGGCGATTCCATGAACGCGCGGATGATGACCGTGGCGACGCTGTACGGGAGGTTTGCGACGACCTGGAATGGTTCGCTGCCGGTCAGTTCGGCGGCATCGATGTAGCGCGCGTCCTGCTCGACGAGCCGGAAGCGGTCGATCTCTCCGAGCTCCCGCGTGAGCAGCACGGCAAGCTCGCGATCCAACTCTACGCCGATCACGCGTGCTCCCGCAGTCAGGAGTTGGCGTGTGAGGATGCCCATGCCGGGGCCGATCTCGATCACAAGGTCGTCAGGCTTCACGCCGGCGATGCGGACGATTTCTTCAACCGTTTCGGTTGAGGTCAGGAAGTTCTGTCCCATCGAGCGGGTCGGGCGGATACGGTTCTGGCGGAGTATCGCCGCCCATTCCTTGGAACTTCTTTGGAGGGATGTCATGCTCGGGGCCCGATCCAGTTCAATGCGTTCGGTTCGATGGTGTAGGTAACGGGGACATGGCCCCAGAGCTCGCCGTCGAGATCGATCGGCGAGAGCGCGGTTCGCTCGACCCGGACTCCGGCGGTCCGCCAACGGGTCAACGCAGGATGGTCTCGCAGTGTACCCCGCTTGAGTTTCGGCAGGTTCGCGAGCAAATCGAGAAGATTCGCGTTGCGTACGGCAACAACATCGAACAGGCCATCGTCGGCGCGGGCGTCCGGTGCGATATGGATGCCGCCGCCGAATGAGCGGCCGTTGCAGACGGCGATCGTGAGCAGGTGGTCGACCTCGACCGCATGCCCTTCGTCGAAGGCGAGCCGCGCCGACGCCGGACGCGTGACCCCGAATCCGTAGACGGCCCCGATCACGTAGCACGCTGCGCCGAGCTGACGCGGAAGGCGAGCGGCCATACGCGCCGCAGCCGCGCTCAGGCCGACATCGCTGGCGTTGACGAAGAAGCGGTGCTCCCCGCTGTCCAGCGTGGCGCGGCCGATGTCGACGCTCCGGGTGTAGTCCCAATCGATCTGGTGCGTTCCCATCATCGAGAGCGAGAAGGAACCGATTGTGCGGGCTGTGTCCTTGCCGCGCCCCGCGGCGAAGAACGCGAGCGGCGTCTCTGGCCGGGCGGACGTCATGATTCCGTTCACCGCACCGTTCAAAGTACCGTCGCCACCAACGACCGCGACGGCATCGACGTCCGGTATCATCTCGTGCAGCGACGGCTCGAGAGGCGCGTCGACGGCAACGTCGAGGAACCGGGCATCGTGGCCGTCGGCACGGATTGCCGAACGGATCTCGCGGTGGAGCGCATCTCCCCGGCGAGCGCCTGATTTCGGATTGAACACGACGCCGATCCTCATACACGTCCTTTCGAGCCGAACACGCTGACTACTTCGCTGATCATACAATCCGCGCGGTCAGGAGGCTTCCTGGCCGACCTAAACAAAGGGAATGCACGTGCGCTACGAGATCGAAGATGCCGCCGAGAGCCGTGAAGCCGGTATTGCCTATCACCTGACGCCCGTTGATGTGTGGGAGCACCAGAAGGCGGGCGGGAGTTACTCGCCGGAGGCGTTCGAGCAGGACGGGTTCATCCACGCCACCAATGGCCTCGAGCGGCTGAGATGGGTGGCGAACGAGTTCTACACTGGCGATACGCGCCCGCAGACCGTGCTGGTGCTCGACGTATCCAAACTGACGTCGCCGATGCGATATGACGACGATGGCCGGCTCTTTCCTCATATCTACGGGCCGCTCAATGTCGATGCGGTGATCGCCGAGCTGCCGGTGCACCGCGGTGACGAAGGCGCCTATGTCGGATTTGGCGCGTCTCGAGGCGAGTAGGCGACTGATTTCATGACGTGCGGTTCGCCGGTCGGTTACAATCGTCTCTGTCCCCGTATACCGTCGTATACGGGACACCCTTTGATGCAAGTGATCGCTCCGCGGCAATGATCGGCTGGGGTCAGCCGCGTTGAGCAGGGACAACCGGTGGAGACGCGCACGGAGCGCCGCGAGATGCGGTGCTGCGTGCGTGAGCGCCGCGACGAGGAGGGGAGTGGGAGCTTGCCGGTGCCCACATGCTTCCCCAAATCCGAATTGAGGCATATACTCGCTGTGGATTGCGACGCCTTAATTCATCTCGCGGCTGAAGGCGACAACGTGGCATTCGAGATCGGGATCGGGCAGGGATGGCGAGGATTCTCGCTTCCGCATTTTCGTTGGCCGGGATGGCTCAGCATGGCGATGGAGCAGATCGACGAAGCAGCCGCACAGTTCACCTGGAGGCAGGGCCGGGACATGATCCAGCTCGCCCGGGCGGGCGAGGCGTGGCAGGTGTCGTATCAGACCAGCGGGAAGCTGCTTGGCCCGCGCCAGTGCGTCTATCGCGCTACCCATAAGACGGCAAAGTTTGCGGCCTGGGATGTGATGGCACGCGTCATCAGCGCCTCGCACGATGAGGACGCCGGGCTTCAGGTGGCCCTGCGCGCGGCCCAGTGGATGCGCCGCGTCGACGAGGCCAATGCCTGAGCTGCCTGAGGTCGAAACTGTCCGGCGAATCGTCGAGACACAGCTTGTCGGCAAAACTGTCGAACGCGTCGACCTGCGGCTGTCGAAGGTGCTGCGCGACTCGCCCCTGCCGGACGAGCAGGCGATCGTTGGCGCAACGGTCATTGGTGCCCGCCGGCGGGCGAAGGTCCTCGCGATCGATTTCTCGAACGACCTGAGCCTCATGATCCACTTCAAGCTGGCCGGTCAGTGGGCAGTTCTGCTGCCGGACGGGCGACGTCTTGTCGCCGGCCATCCCGTACCGGTTCCGGACGGCGAGTATCCCCACAAGAGCACGCACGCGGACATCGTATTTACTGACGGCACGATCGTCCATTACTCGGACATCCGCCAGTTTGGCTGGTGGCGGTTGATGCCGTCCGGCGATGTCGAGCCCGCATTCGAGTCGTTCGGCTTTGGTCCCGAAGGTATTGGCGCGGACCTCGACGCCCGGGCGCTTGGAGCGGCGATGGCACGCCGCGGCATCCCGATCAAGACGCTGCTGCTGGACCAGTCGTTCATCGCCGGGCTTGGCAACATCTACGTCGATGAGGTCCTGCATCGCGCGAAGGTTCATCCGTCGACGCCGGCAAACGCGCTCTTCGCCGCGAAACGCAAGGCGATCCTCGCGGAGATTCCATGGGTACTGGAGCAGGGGATCAAGCAGGGGGGCGCCAAGATCATCCACTCGGTCGCCTACCCGGTCGACGACTTCCCGGCAGTACATGGGCGCGAGGGCGAGCCGTGCAATCGATGCGGCAAGTCGATCGTCAAGACCCGTGTCGGGGGCAGGGGAACGTACTACTGTCCGAACTGTCAACGGCTGCCGCGAGTCACCGCCAGTAAGGCAGAGGAGCCGGTCACGAACGCGTGACCGGCTCCTCTGCTGCTGCGTAACGGCGATGTCGTGACCGGCACCATGTGGAACGGCGCCGAACTCTTACCCTAGGGACGGAAGTCGCTCTCCGGCGTGACGCCTCGCACGAATTCCGCGATGACCTTCGCCGCTGATTCGAGGTCGGTCAGGCTGATGATCTCGCTCGGGCTGTGCATGTAGCGGTTCGGGATGGAGATCAGGCCGACCGCGATATCCGCGCCGGAGCGGATGATGTTGTCCGCATCCGTGCCGGTTCGCAGTCCGCTCGCCTGGACAGGCGTAGGGATCTCCAGCCGGCGGCCGGCTTCGCGCATGGCCGCGAACACACGGGGATTTACCGACGATCCGCGACCGAGAACGGGGCCTCCGCCGACCTTGATGTCGCCGTCGCCCTTTTTCTCCGCGCCCGGGTAGTCGGTCGCATGCGTCACGTCGATCGCGATGGCGACCTGTGGCTTGACGTGCCACGAGAGGCGGGTCGCTCCGACGAGGCCGATCTCTTCCTCGATGGCCGCAACGGAGACGACATTCACTGCCGGACGTTCCTCAGCGAGGAGCTGCGCGGCGCGGAGCGCGACGTACGCACCGGAGCGATTGTCCATCGAGCGCGATGCCCAGAGGTCGTCGGTGAGCTCCACCGGCTGGGCATCGATCACGCAAGGATCGCCGATGGCGACCTTTGCCAGCGACTCGTCCTTGTTCGTCGCTCCAATGTCGATCCAGAGATCCTTTAGCCTCGACGGCTTTTCGCGGTCCTTGGCGTCCAAGCAGGTGGGCGGCTTTCTTGCCGATGACGCCCACGACGTCGCCCTGCTCGCCACAGATGCGGATGCGCTGGCCCACGACCACCTGTTCATCCCATCCGCCAATGCGGTCGAACCAGATGAAGCCGTTGTCGTCGATATGGGTGACGATGAAGCCGATCTCGTCGATGTGCCCTTCAATGACGACGGTGTAGTCGGTCTGCCCGGTGCCGGCGATGCGGGCGTAGGAGTTTCCGAGGTTGTCCCATTCCACGTCGTCGGCGAAGGTGCTCGCTTGCTCCCGCCACACGCGGGCGGGGGCCTGCTCGAACCCCGAAGGGCCCGGCGTCGTGATCAGCGCGCGAAAGAATTCACGGTTGGCGCTGTCCATAGTCATTCTCCTGAGGCGGTCTGTCTGCGGATCGTTTTCCTTGGAAAACAGTACCATGCGGATGTGGAGGACTCGCACAGGCGCTTGACATCCGGAACGGTCGTCGCGTACTGTGCTGCTCAACCGAATACGCCAATCGGCCATGAACGGAACGAGTACGCGCCACACGGTGGACCGCAGCGAGTCAGGGAGGGTGAGAGCCTGACGCGAAGCCGGCGCGGAATGGATCCGGGAGCTGCACCCCGAAACGCGAGAGCGGAGTAGACGGTGCCGGTGTCTCCACCGTTATCCGGAGCCTCGTATCGATCGCACGCGCGCGGTCCGTACGACAGAGTGGGCGATGCATCGGCATCGTCAACGAGGGTGGCACCGCGGTCGGCTTCAAGCCTCCGTCCCTTTTGCGGGATGGGGGTTTTTTGTTGTCCCCCGGGTGCAGTACATGAAAGGGAAATCGGTGTCTCAGGCCATTCAGCAACCGCGCACCGCGGCGTCCGGCGTGACGCCAACGCTCGAGGACGTTCGCTCCATCGCGGCTCGTCCAGATCGCGACTTCCGGACGGTTCCGGTCTACCGCGAGGTCTTCGCGGACATGGAGACGCCCGTCTCCGTCTATCTGAAGCTCACGAACGGGACGCGCACGCCCGGATTCCTGCTGGAGTCCGTCGAGGGCGGGAAGACGATCGCGCGCTACTCCTTCATCGGCGCCAATGTAGCCGCGACAGTCGCGCTGGATAATGGCGAGCTGAGCGTTGATGGCACCTTGCCCAGCCACCTTGCGAACTACGACGATCCTTTGGAGGCGATCCAGGAGATCATCGCGCCGTTCCGCACGGAAGCGAGCCCGAACCTCCCTCGCTTCACCGGCGGTGCTGTCGGGTACCTGGCCTACGATGCCATTCGACGCTTCGAGCCGCGCGTACCGAAGGCGAAGGGCCCCGGCCTGGGTTTGCCGGAAGCGCATTTCCACGTCGCCGAGACCCTCGTAGTGTTCGATCACCTCGAGCGGGTGCTGAAGGTCGTCAGCCATGTGCCGCTGGACGGAGACCAGCCCATCGACGATGCCTATGCCCGTGCTGTTCGAGCGGATCGACGAGATCACGCAATCTGCTCGATGGCGCCGTGCCGGACTATCCGGGCACCGGGGCGTCCGCCGAGGGTTCCGTCGCTGATCGCTCAAAAGCCAACATGACGCCCGAAGCGTTCCACGAGATGGTCGGCGCGGCGAAGGCATACATCCACCAGGGCGACATCTTCCAGGTGGTGCTTTCCCAGCGCGTCGATGTCTCCACGCCGGCGCATCCGTTCTCGATCTACCGGGCGCTGCGGACCGTGAATCCATCGCCCTACATGTTCTATCTGGACTTCGGTGCGCACCAGATTGTCGGCGCGTCGCCCGAGTTGCTGGTGCGGCTGGAGGGCGATACGGTGAGCAATCACCCGATCGCCGGTACCCGGCCGCGTGGCGCGGACGACGAGCAGGACGCCATGCTCGCCCATGACCTCCTCTCCGACGAGAAGGAGCGGGCGGAGCACATCATGCTGGTCGATCTTGGCCGTAACGACATCGGCCGGGTGTCGAAACCGGGTACGGTGCGGCTGCCGAAGCTGATGGAGGTCGAGAAGTTCTCGCACGTCATGCACATCGTCAGCAATGTCGACGGAACCATCCGCGATGACTTCACGGCCGTGGATGCGCTGCGCGCCTGCTTCCCGGCCGGGACGGTTTCCGGGGCGCCGAAGGTGCGGGCCATGGAGATCATCTCGGAGCTGGAGCCAGACGCGCGCGGGGTCTATGCCGGGGCGGTCGGGTATATCGACTTCAGCGGCGAGATGGACACCTGCATCGCCTTGCGGACGATGGTCTTCCGCGACGGCGTCGCATCGCTCCAGGCGGGCGGCGGCATCGTGGCGGACAGTACGCCAGAAGGTGAATACCAGGAGAGCCTGCACAAGATGCGGGCGCTCGTCCGCGCGATCGAGAAGGCGGAAGGGCTGGAGGCATCCCGTACCCCGCGCCAGGAAGAGGTGACGTCATGATCCTGCTGCTCGACAACTACGACTCCTTTACCTACAACCTCTACCAGGCGCTCGCCGAGCTGGGCGCGGATGTCGAGGTCGTTCGTAACGACAAGACGACCGTGGACGAGATCGAGGCGCGGCTGGACGAGATCGACGGCATCGTCGTGTCGCCCGGTCCGTGTACACCGACCGAAGCCGGCATCTCGGTCGAGCTGATCCAGCGGCTTGGCGGCAAGGTGCCGATCCTGGGCGTTTGCCTCGGGCACCAGTCGATCGGGCAGGCGTTCGGCGCGTCGATCGTTCTCGCGCCGGATCTCATGCACGGGAAGACGTCGGAGATCCGCCATGACGGCAAGGGCATCTACGAAGGCCTGCCAGAGACGTTCACGGCCACGCGCTATCACTCGCTGATCATCGACCCGGATACCGTGCCGAGCGACTTCGTGGTCACCGCGACGTCGTCAGACGGCGTGATCCAGGGCATTCGGCACAAGACGTTGCCGATCGAGGGGGTCCAGTACCACCCGGAGTCGATCCTGACGGTGGTCGGCAAGGATCTCCTCGCGAACTTCTTGCGCTCGTGCGGGATTCGGACGAATGGCCATCAGCCCGAGCTGGTGCTCGGCTACTAGGACGGAAACATGAGCGAACGCGAACAGATCAACATCCAGCACGTCATCCAGAAGGTCGTGGACGGCAAGGAACTGAACCAGGATGAGGCGACCGCCGCGATGGACCTCATCATGAGCGGCGAGGTGACAGACGCCCAGATCGCGGCGCTGACCACCGCGCTGCGGATGAAGGGCGAGACGGTCGACGAGATCGCCGGGTTTGCCCAGGCGATGCGCGACCATGCCGTCACGGTCGACGTCGACTCCGACGACCTGCCGCTGCTCGACACCTGCGGCACGGGTGGCGACCACACGAATTCGTTCAACATCAGCACCACCGCGACATTCGCGATCGCCGCGGCCGGCGTGCGGATCGCGAAGCATGGCAACCGCGCGGCATCGAGCAAGTGCGGCTCGGCGGATCTCCTGGAGGCGTTGGGTGTGACGCTGGAGCTCACCCCGGAGCAGGTGGCGGAGAGCGTTGAACGTGTCGGAATCGGGTTCATGTACGCCCCGGCGTACCACCCGGCGATGCGTTTCGTTGGGCCGGCGCGCAAGCAGATGGGCATCCGCACGATCTTCAACCTGCTCGGTCCGCTGACGAATCCGGCTGGGGCGAGGCACCAGCTCGTCGGTGTCGGTCAGCCGGCGATTGCTGGTCAGCTGGCGCAGGTGCTGGAACGGCTCGGAAGCCAGCATGCCGTCCTCGTCCACTCCGAGGAGGGGCTTGACGAGATCGGGGTTATGGGCGGGACCGAAGTGACAGAGTACGATGCCGATTCAGGCACCATCCAGACCTACACTGTTTCTCCCGGCGACTTCGGCCTCCCGCTGGGCAACCCGGAGGATCTCGTCGGCGGTGATGCGGCGGAGAATATGAAGATCACCATGGCGGTGCTCTCCGGCGAGAACGGGGCTCGACGCACGGTTACACTCATGAACGCTGGTGCCGGGATCTATGCCGCCGATGCCGCCAGCTCGTTTGAGGAAGGCATCCGCATGGCCGCCGAGGCGATCGACTCCGGGAAGGCGATGCACAAGCTGGAGGAGCTGGTTCGCGTCACACAAGAGCTGGCAGGGACGCCGGAGCGGGCGCAGGCATGACGGTCAAGGACACAGGAACCTATCTCGACAAGATCCTTGCGCGCACGGTGGATACGGTGGCCGCGGCGAAGGCAAGCGTGCCTGACGACGTCATGGCGTCGCGCGCAAACGACGCAGCGCCCGCCGTGCCAGCCATACCCGCGCTTCGGCAGGACACCGTGACGCTGATCGCCGAGTTCAAGCGGGCATCGCCGTCCAAGGGCCGGTTCCCGGTGGAGATCGAGCCCCGAGCTGTCGCCCAGGCATACATCGAGGGCGGCGTCGCGGCCATTTCTTGCCTGACCGATGAGCCGTTCTTCCAGGGATCGCTCGACGACCTTCGTGACGTCGTGGCGGTCTCGAACGGGTCGGCACGTCCGGTTCCGGTGCTGCGAAAAGACTTCACGATTGACGCCTACCAGATCGACGAGGCCCGGGCGAACGGAGCGTCGATGGTCCTCCTGATCGTGGCGGTGCTGGACGACGAACAGCTTCGCGAGTACCGCGAGCATGCGGAGCGACTCGGGATGGCGGCACTGGTCGAGGTGCACGATGAAGCGGAGGCGGAGCGGGCGGTGCAGAGCGGCGCCACGTTGATCGGCATCAACAACCGGAACCTGCGCACATTCGACGTCGACCTTGAGCGTCACCGAGCGGATCGCGCCGTCCCTGCCTGAGGGCACGACGGTCGTCGGGGAGAGCGGCATCTTCACGCGCGATCACGTCCAGCGGATGGCAGCTGCCGGTGCGCATGCGGTGCTCGTGGGCGAGTCACTGATCGTCCAGGACGACCGGGCAGCGGCGGTCCGCGCGTTGACTGGAGTACCTCGTGAGCATTGAGCGACGGTTCTTCGTCAAGATTTGCGGGCTGCGCGACGCGGAGGCCGCCCAGGCGGCGGTCGACGCCGGAGCTGACGCGCTCGGGTTCATCCTCGCGCCGTCGAAGCGACAGGTGGACCCCTCGTTCGTCGCGGAGATTGCTGGATCGCTAGATCGATCGAGCAATCATCCGTCGATCGTGGGTGTCATGGTGAATCCCAAGTCCGAGGACATCTCCAGCGCGGTGGTGGACGGAGCGTTGGAGACCGATCCAGTTATCCGGCGACGAATCGCCAGCGATCCTGGATGCGATCGAGGTGCCGGTCATCAAGGCGTTCCGGTTCCCGGAGGGGACGTCGTTGGACGACGCGGCTCGCGTTATCGAGCCGTGGTTCTCCGCCGCGCGACCGGCTGCGCGGGTCATCGTTGAGGGACATGCTCCGGGCGCATACGGGGGAACCGGGATGCCGGCGGACTGGTCGTTGGTTGCCCGGCTCGGCGAGCGGTTCCCGGTCGTGCTGGCGGGCGGTCTGACGCCGGAGAATGTGGCGGACGCCGTGCGCGAGGCGAGGCCCTGGGGCGTGGACGTCAGCTCGGGGGTCGAGCGGGATGGTCAGAAGGATCCGGAGATGATCTATCAGTTCGTCACCCGGGCCCGCCAGGCGTACGCTTCCGGTCAGCTAACGCATCCCTCGGATCGTGGCGGAGAGTAACGCGGCGAGCCATTCCTCCTCGTCGCCGGTGATCTCCTGAGCCACCTGCGGCGAACGAGGTGGCAGCGACGTCGCCACCTCGTAGATCGCCATTCTCGCGGACCATGAAGCCGTAGTCGACGAGCTCGCGACGGAGTGTCGCGACGTCATCGTGCGCCATGCGAAGCAGGTCGTTGACCTCCCTTTCGGGGTACTGCCGTCCTGGCTCGAAGCGCTCCATGAGCTTCTGCAGGACGATTACGCGCTGCTTGCGCTTCGCCGGGATCGCCTTGAGCCGTTCCCCATCAAAGAAGTTCCTCAGCGTCTTCTCGCGGTCGTCTGTCGGGGCGGCCCCAAACCCTTGTGGATCATCGCCTCGCTTCACGTCACGCAAGAGCGAGGCGTTCAGCCGGTAGATCACACGTTGCGCGTCATCGGTACCGGTCACGATGCCCGCCGATGTGAGCTTCCGCATGTGGTGGCTCACCGTTGGCGCGCTGAGCTCGAGCAGGTCCGCCAGCTCGACCCCGGTCCGCTCCTTTTCGGCGAGCAGGCCAAGAATCCGTAGCCTCGTTTCGTCGGCAATCACCTTGAGCAATTGAACCCGAGCAGCGACATCCGTTGCCGTTCCGATCGTCCATAGCGCCTCCCATTGTTCGATGGACATGATATTAGATTAGCGTCGAACAATGGGAGGCGCAATATTGCCCAGCGGATCGGGTCGTCGCATTGGAACGGGTCGAGGGAAGGAGTCGCTATTCGTCCGGGTAAAGCGGGGCGCTCTCCCACGTCTCGCCGAAGCCGCAGGTCCAGTTCAATGCCCGCAGTCGGAGCTCGGCGAGCCAGAGCACGTCGTCGCGCTCCTCGTCGGACATTCTCGAGAACGGCGTGCCGTTGTCGTCGGCAAAGTCGCCGTCGGCCACCGGGATCAGGCCGGTCTCGCGAAGTTCGGCGATGACGTCCGCAAGCGCCTCTGCATCGTCGTCAGCCTCGGTCGCGCGCCAGTACCAGAGCTCCCAGCGCTCGCGCTCGGCCGCCAGGTCCTCGTCGGACCGAAGGCGTGCTCGCGACTGTACCGATCGCACTTTCTCCCACGGCTGCGGCGCCCAGGTCAGGGCGCGCTCGTTCAACTCGTCGAGGTCAGGTAGGGGGAGGCGAGCGACGTCGACCGCGCGCAGCGCCCAGGCGATAGCTGTCGCACCGATCAGCGCGTCATCGCACGCCGTGAGGTCGTCGTCGGACAGCTCACCGACCGAGGCATTGAGGAGACGCAGCTCATCGTCGGTGATCCAGTTCTGGAGCTCGGTACGGGACCAGGTGCTGAGATCGAACCGATCGGTCTCGACATCGAACGCATCTCGCTCGTCGTCCACCTCGAGCATGCCGCGCCGGGCGACGGTGGCCAGCGTCACGGCGCGCCCGATCAGCTCGATCACGGGCCACGGCTGGATATCCAGGCTGTCGTCCTGCGGCATGGTGGCGTCGTCGGTCATGAGGCTCCTCAGGTGTGAACGTAAATCGTCACGGCGGTGTTGCGGGATTGGCGGTGGTAAGCGTCGCGTTTGTGATGCGAGAGCGTGTATCCCGGTCAGTGACGGGAGACGTTTCGGGGCGACGTTCGAGCACGATTCTACCGCACGTCTGTGCAATGGAGGCTGCGATGGGTTCCGCTGAAAACGGGGAAACTGTCCGAACCATGATCCGGGACGGGATGGAACTCGGGGACGTCGACGCGGCCGTGAAGGCGTACGCTCCGGACTTCGTCTACCACAATCCGGTCGTGGCCGAGATGCCAGACCTGCCCTCGGGGACCGACGGCATGAAGATGCTGATGGCCGGAAGCCGGGAAGCGTTCCCAGACATGCAATACACGGTCGAGATGCTCGTTGCGGAGGGTGATCGGGTCGCGGTCCTCTACTCGTGGACTGGCACCCAAACGGCGGACTTGGGTGGTATGCCGGCGACCGGGAAACGCGTATCGGCAACCGGCGCGATCTTCTGCCGCCTCGCGAACGGCCGCATCGTCGAGCAGTGGGATATCGACGACCGGTTGGGCGTGATGCAACAACTTGGCGTACCGTCCCAGGCGCTGACCTCGTGAACACACGCCGTATAGAGGAGGATCATATGGATGCTCTGGTGATCTACGACTCGAAATTCGGCAATACCGAGAAAGTCGCCATCGCGATCGGTGAAGCGATGCGCGCTGACGGAGACGTTTCCGTCGAGGTGCAGTCAACTGAAGCGTTCACCGGCTTACCCGAGGGGCTTGATCTGCTGGTGCTCGGCGCGCCGACGCAGGCGCACGGGGTAGAGGCGACGATGCGCGACTTTGTCGCCTCGCTGCCGATGGAGCGGTTGCAGGACTTGCGGATCGCAGTATTCGACACGCGCATGCACTGGCCGAAGCTCCTGAGCGGATCCGCCGCGGAGACCATCTCGAAGCGCATGACGCGCAATGGAGCCCAGCTGGTCGATGAGCCGGAGAGCTTCTTCGTCGACGGACGCGAGGGACCTCTGAGCGACGGCGAGCTGCAGCGTGCCGCTGATTGGGGCACGTTCCTCACCAGCCAGATGACGTCGCACGCTTAACGACCGAAGGGTGGCGCCATCGGGCAGCCACCCTTGGGTCCATCACTTGTGGCCAATTACTCCTCGATGGGGGCTGACGTTCCCGGGAGTTGTGGCAGTGCGTTCTTGCCGCCGAGCGACACGAGGCCGGCGCTGGCGTATGCCTGCAGCTTCTCTCGCGTGTCGGTGATGTCGTTGTTCCGCATCGTGAGCTGGCCAATGCGGTCCTGCGGCGTGAAGCTGGACTCCGTCTTCTCCATCGAGAGCCGCTCCGGCGCATAGGTGAGGTTCGCCGACTCCGTATTCAGGATGGAGTAGTCGTTGCCACGGCGCAGGCCAATGGTAACCTCGCCCGTGACGAGGCTGGCGACCCAGCGCTGCAGCGACTCGCGCAGCATCATCGCCTGGGAGTCGAACCAGCGTCCCTGATAGAGCAGGCGGCCGAGCTTGCGGCCGCTGTCGCGGTACTGGTCGATGGTGTCCTCGTTGTGGATGCCGGTCACGAGTCGCTCGTAGGCGATGAACAGCAGCGCCATGCCCGGCGCCTCGTAGATGCCGCGGCTCTTCGCCTCGATGATCCGGTTCTCGATTTGGTCGCTCATGCCGAGACCATGGCGCCCGCCGATCGCGTTCGCTTCCTCCATCAGGGCTACCGCATCGTCGAAATCTCGGCCGTTGATCGCCACCGGGATCCCGTTGTCGAAGCGCACGGAAACCTCTTCGTACGCGACCTCAACGTCGTCCCGCCAAAACGGGACGCCCATGATCGGGTCGATGATGAGGACGTTCTTGTCGAGGTATTCCAGATCCTTCGCCTCATGCGTCGCGCCCAGCATGTTGGAGTCGGTGGAGTACGCCTTCTCGGCGGACATGCGGTAGTCGAACCCGGCCTTGGCGAGATAGGCCGACATCTCGGCGCGGCCGCCCAGCTCGTCGATGAAGCGCTGATCGAGCCACGGCTTGTAGACGCGCAGGTCGGGATTCACCATCAGGCCGTAGCGGTAGAACCGCTCGATGTCGTTGCCCTTGTAGGTGCTGCCGTCGCCCCAGATGTTGACGTCGTCCTCCTTCATCGCCGCGACGAGCATCGTGCCGGTGACGGCGCGCCCGATCGGCGTGGTGTTGAAGTAGGGGACGCCGGCGGTGGTGATGTGGAACGCGCCGCACTGGAGCGCGACGAGCCCCTCGTGGACGAGCTGCGGACGGCAATCGATCAGCCTGGCTTCCTCGGCGCCGTAGGTGCGCGCCTTCGCCGGGATGTCGTCGTAGTTCTTCTCATCCGGCTGCCCAAGGTTGGCCGTGTAGGCGATACGGAATCGCGCCGTTCTCACGCATCCAGTAGAGGGCGGCGCTGGTATCCAGCCCGCCGGAGAACGCGATCCCGACCTTCTCCCCCTTGGGAAGCGACTGAAGAATGTTGCCCACACGGTCCTCCGTTGCTATCAGTGTTCCGAATCGATGTTCGCCAGTTTGATGCGCCGAATGGCGGTTGTGTAAGACGGACCGCCATAGTCCGCCGTCGCGTGGCGGTAGACATACTGCGAAGTGATTCCTACACGTTGAAGCGGAACTCCACCACATCGCCGGGGCGCATCACGTATTCCTTGCCTTCCGTGCGGACCTTGCCGGCAGCCTTTGCCGCCACCATCGTACCGGCCGCCACCAGGTCGTCGTAGTCCACCACCTGGGCGGCAATGAAGCCTCGCTCGAAATCGGTATGGATCACACCGGCTGCCTGAGGTGCAGTATCGCCCTGGTGAATCGTCCAGGCACGTACTTCCTTCGGGCCGGCGGTGAGGTAACTTTGCAGGCCGAGTGTTTCATAGGCGGTATGAATGAGCTGGTTCAGGCCGGTTTCCTGCACGCCGTATTCGCGTAGCAGCTCCGCGGCGTCGGTTTCATCGAGGCCGCGCAGTTCCTCCTCCAGCTTGGCAGAGACAAAGATCGCCCGCGATGGCGCGACCATCTCGCGCAGGGCCTGCTGACGGTCGTTATCGGCCAGGGTCTCTTCGTCAACATTGAACACGTAGATCACGGGCTTGGCCGAAAGAAGATGGAGATCGTAGATGGCCTCCATATCCAGCGATGGCAGCGTCGAGAGCAGCGTACCCTCGTTCAGATGCTCTTTCAGCTGTTCCAGGTAGGCCGCGGTTGAAGCCGCCTTGGGATTGCCCTTCAGCTCCTTCTGCAATCGAACCAGCCGGCTATCGATGGTCTGGATATCGGCGAGGCAAATCTCGGTATTGATGACTTCGATATCGTCCTTCGGGCTCACCTTGTTGCTGACGTGGACGATGTCGTCGTTCTCGAACGCTCGCACGATGTGCGCGATCGCCTGCGTATTGCGGATATTGGCAAGAAACTTGTTGCCCAGGCCCTCGCCCTTGCTGGCACCGGCAACCAGGCCGGCGATATCCACAAAGGTGACGGTGGCGGGCAGAATGCGCTCGCTGCTGAAAATCTCCGCCAACGTAGCCATACGCGCATCCGGTACCGGCACGATACCGGTGTTCGGCTCGATCGTGGCGAAGGGGTAGTTCGCGGCGAGGATCTCGTTGTCCGTCAGCGCATTGAACAGGGTGGACTTGCCGACATTCGGCAATCCGACGATTCCAATAGAGAGGCTCATTTGATCAATCCAGGATGTTTGAGGCGAGAACCCGGCGAAAAATGCCTCGGTGGCATCAGCCGGGTCCCCGATGTCGTGATGGCGGCGCTAACTCAGGGGGCTGGCGCCTCGTTGCGCGGTGTGTCGCCTACCGGGCGACCTTGATGACGATCCCGACGAAGTCGTTGCCGACCTTCACCTCGCTGAAGCCCTCCTCGCTGGAGAGGTCCTCGGCGCGCGTGAGCGAGGCGGCAAGCACTTCGCGCTTGATCTCGGCGGCGTGCGATGTGATGGCGTGGGCTCGTCTCGTCATACGCCGAGAACCAGAGGTCGATCCGGTCGTCGATGTTCAGCTCCAGCTGCTTTCGGGCGTCCTGCACGCCGCGGATGAAATCGCGCGCGAGACCCTCGTTGATCAGCTGGGGCGTCAGCTCGGTATCGAGCACGACCGTCGCTTCCTCCGACTGCGCGGCGGCGAATCCCTCGCGCTTCTGCATGCCGACGAGGATCTCGTCCGGCAGCAGCGCGGCGGTCGAGCCGTCCGGCATCGACAAGTCGACGTTCTCGCCGGCACTGACGCGTGACGCGACGATTGCCGCGTCCATCTTGCCGAGCGCGCCGCGAATCGCCCCGAGCTGCTTCCCGTATTTCGGGCCGAGCAGCGGGAGGTTCGGCTTCACGTCGTAGGTCAGCACCTCGCCGAGCTCGGTCAGGGCGCGGACGTCCTTCACGTTCAGCTCGTCGAGAATCTGGTCCTTGTGCCGCACCACCGCTTCGGCGTCCGCCGGATCGGGCGTGTGAACGAGGATCGCCGGCAGTGGCTGGCGGACCTTGATGTTCGCCTCCGAGCGCGCCGCGCGGCCAAGTTTGACCACAGCGAGTACGGCGCTCATCTCGTGCGAGAGCGTCTTGTCGATCGCCGCGTCGTCCGCCTCCGGGAAGTCCGTGAGGTGGACCGAGACCGGCGCCTCGGCATCCACGGTTGTCACGAGGTTGCGGTACATGACGTCGGCCATGAACGGAATCGCCGGAGCGACCAGCTTGGAGACCAGCACGAGCGCCTCGTACAGCGTCTCGTAGGCGGCTGCCTTGTCGGCATCGCTCTCTGGCTTCCAGAACCGTCGCCGGTTGCGGCGGATGTACCAGTTCGAGAGCTCCTCGACGACGAAATTCTCGATCGCCCTGTTACCGGTGGTGATGTCGTAGGTGTCGTAGCTCTCGCGGACCGTCTTCACCAGCTCGTTCGCGCGGGAGATGATCCAGCGGTCGAGGAGGGTCCGCTCGCTCGAGCGGCGTCGGTTGCTGCGGTGGCGTCCAGCCGTCGAGGTTCGCGTATGTCACGAAGAACGAATACGAGTTCCAGAGCGGCAGGATGAAGCGCCGGCGCACATCGTTCACCACATGCTCGCCGAAGTTCAGGTTGACCGACGGGTTCACCGTCGCGAAGAGCCAGCGCATGGCGTCAACCCCGAATTCCTCCGCGGCATCGTCGAACCAGATCGCGTTGCCCTTCGACTTGTGCATCTCCTCGCCCTTCTCATCGCGCATGAGGGCGTAGGTGTACACGTTGCGGAACGGCGCGCGGCCGGTGACGGCGACGCTCTCGGCGATCAGGGCGTAGAACCAGTTTCGGAACTGGCCAGGGAAGCTCTCCGAGATGAGATCGGCCGGGTACCACTTCTCCCAGTAGTCCTTGTCTTGCCGGTAGTCGAAGCGTCGAGAGCGCGACGATGCCCGGCGTCGAGCCACGGATTGCCGACGTCCTTGATGCGGTTCACCGGCTTGCCGCAACCCTTGCACTCGATCTGGATACCGTCCAGATATGGTCGGTGCGGCGAGTGGCCTTCGAAGTCCTCCCAGCCGGCGATCGCGCGCTCCTTAAGCTCTGTCTCGGAACCGATGACCTCGAACGTGCCGCACTCCTCGCAGTCGAAGATCGGCAGGGCGAGGCCCCAGTAGCGCTTCTTGGAGATCATCCAGTCGTGCATGTTGGTCAGCCAGTCGAGCTCGCGCTCGAGGCCGAACGACGGATACCAGGAGGTCTTGCGCGTCTCTTCCTTCAGCTGCTCGCGTAGCTCGTCCATCGAGATGTACCACTCGTCAACGAGACGGAAGAGCAGGTCGGTGCCGCAACGCCAGCAGACCGGGTACCGGTGGGTGTACTGCTCGGAGCGGTACCAGAGGCCCTTCTCCTTCAGGTTCAGCTCGACGTCCTTGCCGATGTCATGCGCGTGCCGGCCGGTGAGCCAGCCGAAGCCCTCGACGAACGTGCCGAACTCGTCGATCGGCGCCAGCGTCGGGAGCTCGAACTCCTTGCCGAGCGCGTAGTCCTCTTTACCGGCGCCGGGCGCGGTGTGGACGATGCCGGTGCCTTCCTCCGGGCTGACGTCGTCCCAGGCGATAACGCGATGGACGACGCCCTCCTGCGCCGGGAGCTCGTCGAACGGGCCGCGGTACTCGCGGCCGACAAGGTCCTCGCCGGACACTTCACCGAGGATCTCATGCTCGCCGCGGATGGCGTTCGAGACGGCGTCCTTCGCGAGGTAGAAGGTCCTGTCGCCCTGTTTCAGCCGAACGTAGGTCAGATCGGGGTTCACCGACGCGGCGATGTTCGCGGCGAGGGTCCATGGCGTGGTCGTCCAGACCATCAGCGAGGCGTCCTCGTCGACGAGCGGGAAGCCGACGAAGAGGGCGAGGTGGGTGCGGTCCTTGTAGCCCTCCGTGACGATCTCGTGCTCGGAGAGGCCGGTGCCGCAGCGCGGACACCAGGGCATGACGTCGTCGCCCTTGTAGATCCAGCCACGGTCGTAGCAGGTCTTCAGGAAATGCCAGATCGTGTAGTTGTTCTCGTCCGAGTTCGTGAAGTAGCTGTCGTCCCAATCCATGAAGTAGCCGAGACGCTTCGACTGCTCCGTGATGCGGCCCGAAAAGCGCTGGACGCGCTCCTTGCAGCGCTCGACGAACTCGGCGATGCCGAACTCCTCGATCTCGCGCTTGTTCTTGATGCCGAGCTCTTTCTCGACCTCGACCTCGACCCAGAGGCCCTGGGCGTCGAAGCCGTTCTGGAAGCGCTGCTCCTCGCCGAGCATGTTGTGGTATCGCTGGAAGATGTCCTTGTAGGAGCGTCCCCAGGCGTGGTGCACGCCCATCGGGTTGTTGGCGGTGATGGGGCCGTCGATGAAGGAGAAGGTCTTGCCGGAGTCATTGTTCCGGTTCAGGTACTTCTCGACGATGCTTTCCGCATTCCACCAGTCGATGAGGTCGCGTTCCATCTTTGGGAAGTCGACCTTGGTGGGAACGTCGCGGAATGTCTTGACTGCCGATTCGGTCATCTGGTCTCCCTGTGAAGGCTGGTGCAAAGGCGAAGGGTGAGGACAGTGGTCGTTAACGAAAACGGCCCGGCCTCATGAATGAGGACGAGCCAAGCCGCGGTACCACCTCAGTTGACCACGCGCACGCGTGGCCCACTCGATCCGGGGTAACGGTCGGATTCCGGTTGCGTCTACTTGCCGTGTCGGCGTTCGGGCAACGGCTCGGGAACGATGTCCCACCTCGTGCTTCACGTCCCGGCTTCCATCGTCCCGGGCTTGCTGGACCACACGAGGCGGGCGCGGTTTCCGTCAGCGCCTCACCATCTCAAATTCCGCCGTCTATTGTAGCAAATCCGGCCATGTCCTACGCGCGGATTGCCCAGCGCTTGACCCGGCGGTAGAGCGACGTCAGACCAACGAGATAGGTCGTGCCCAGCAGGTAGGACGCCAGCACGTCGGTGAACCAGTGATGACCGAGATAGACCCGGCTGGGGCCGACGAGCGCGAGCATGGAGACGAGGAAGCCGACGACCGCGCGGCGGATGCGGTCGGAGCGGATCCAGATCTGGGCGAGGAAGGCGAGGAAGCCGTAGACGCCCATGTAGATGATCACGTGGCCGCTCGGGAAGCTGGAGCCGCCGATGTTGGCCGGCACAACGCGAATGTCGGTATGCCCGATGGTGATCGGCCGTCCACGCTTCATGATCCGCTTGAAGATGCTGGAGACGCCGCCGGTTCCCCAGGCCGCGAGCTGGAAGATCGCCTCCAGGCGCATGCCGCGCAGCCAGAGCGCGGCCGAGATGGCGGGCGGGATGATCCGGCTCTGCGGCGGGAAGCCCGGGAAAGACACGATGTTCATCAGGCGATCGAAGGAGGGGTGATCACGCTTCTGAAGTCGAAGGGTGATCGCTGCGTCGGTGTCCGCGCTGCGGTTGGAGCGGACGATGCTGAACAGGACCGCGAACAGGCCCATCGCGATCGAGGCCACGACGATCGGGCCCCTACCGCGCCGCACGGCGATGCGCTCCGGGTTGATCGCGGACGAGCGCGGCGTGTTCAGGAATGCCCTGAAATCCATGGAGGAGCGATCCTTTGATAGGTAGGGCACGAACTGCGCGCCGACCGGGAAGTACACTCCGATAGTGTACGCAGCGATCGTGCTTGTCGACCGGAATCCTCTGATGCGCTCTTTGTTGCCGATTATCCGAATGTACTGGGCGTGGGTCATGCTCGCCGTGATCGGCGCAGGTGTCTTCCTGTTCTGGCCGGGAGGGTTCGCGGACAAGGCGCGGCTTCTGCTGCACGGGCTCTGCGCGCAAACGCCGACGCATTCCTATAGCTTTGGTGGCTTGATCCTGCCGTTCGATGCGCGCATGACCGGCATCTACGCGGGAGCCTTCGCCACGCTGACGGTCTTGGCACTCCGGGGTGGGCGGCTGCGGGCGGGGTTGCCACCGATGCGGATGACCGTGGTCCTCGCCCTCTTTGTCGTCGCGCTTGCGGCGGACGGGTTTAACTCGCTGTTCACGGATCTCGGGCTGCCGCATCCATGGCAACCGCGGAACGAGCTACGGCTGGTCATCGGGCTACGCAACGGGCATCACGCTGGCCGTGGTTCTCGCCTGGTTGCTGGCCTCGACGACCTGGCGGCTCTCGACGCGCGAGCCGGTCGTCAGCTCCTGGCGGACGCTCTTCGTCGCGTGGGTGCCGTTTGTGCCCTATGCGATGGCGGTAACGAGCGGTGCGGCGTGGCTCTACGTGCCGCTGTCGCTGCTGCTCGTCCTGTCCGCGTGGATCGTCCTCTCGATGCTGACTCTGTCCATGATCCTGCTGGCGATGCGGTGGGACGACCGCATCCGAGCGCGCGGCACAGCTTGCACCTGCCGGGAACGTTGGCAGGCCTCGCCGGGCTGGGCGTCATGCTGCTCCTGGCGTTTGGGCGCGTGTGGCTGGAGCGGGTGACGGGCATTCCGTCCACGCTCTAGACGTATTGTCGACCCCGCGTTTGTTACACTCCTCAACAAGCCGCAGTGGAGCGTGATTTCGTCACATCGCCACGCGAATCCGGTGCCCGTGACGCGGCGCCGGACCTGCGCAACACGCGTCTTCGATGCCCTCCGCGGGCACCAGCACAGCCAGGGTTCCCATGCAGATCGTCAGACATGCGAAATACGTCAAGGACCAGAAGCGGCGCGGCCGCTGGCTCGCGCTCATCGGGTTCATCCTGCTTTCCGGCTCGCTCTTCGTCGCCTGGTATCCGAGCCTGCTGATCGTCGCCTACATCGCGATGCTCGCCGGTTTCATCATGTTCAACATGGGCATGCAGGGCGTCGGCAAGTGGTCGCGCGATCCCAGGAACGACCAACTGATCGACCATCGCCTGAAGGGCCTCAGCGACCGCAACACGGTTGTCCACTACGCGACGCCGGGCGGCAAGGTGATCGAGCACCTGCTGGTGTATCCGGGCGGCGTCATGGTGCTGACGGCGAAGGAGCTCGACGGCAAGATCAGCCAGCGTCGCCAGTCTTGGCGCAAGGCCGGCGGCGCCTTCCGTCGCCTGTTCAGCTTCAGCGGTCCGCAGCTCGGCAACCCAAGCTTCGAGACCGAGAACGCGATCAAGCGCGTTGAGGGCTTCCTCGCCGAGAACCAGCTCGAGACCGACGTGAACGGCGCGATCGTCTTCGTGCATCCGAAGGCGGAGCTGGACATCGAGGAGCCGGATTTCCCCGTCCTCCACGGTGAGGAGCTCGAGGAGTTCGTCCGCGAGCAGCCGGCCGACGCGACCTTCACCGATGATGAGCGGGCCCGCGTTGTTGAGCTGCTCTCCGCCGGCGAGAAGGTGGAGACGCCGACGGTTGAGCGCGCGTCCCGACGACCGCGCCCGGTGAAGCGTGTTGCCGCGCCGAAGACGAAGTCGAAGACCAAGGCCAGCGCCTGATCCCGGAGCAACGGATGCCGATCGACATCGCGACAACGGATGCCGGCTGGAAAGTCTGGGGACATGACCATGCCGTCCGCGAGCTCAAGGCGGCAGCGGTCCGTGGCGCCCGACACGCCTACATCCTGAGCGGGTACCACCATGTCGGGAAGACCGCCCTGGCGCTTGAGTTCGCCAGGGCACTCCTCTGCGAGGCGCCACCCTCACCCGGCCTGTCCTGCGGCGGCTGCTCGACGTGCCGGCGCATCATGCGGGGCACGCACCCGGATGTCTCGTCTACGATCTCCAGCGCCAGCAACAGTCGTCGGAGAAGGCCAGCACCGCCAAGAACCTGAGCATGAACATCACGACGGTGCGTGAGATCAGCGCCGGCATCGCGTTGCGGCCCATGGAGGCGCGGCAACGCGTGGTCATCGTCGATGACGTCGAGACCATGCAGGAAACCGCCCAGGAGGCGTTCCTGAAGACGCTGGAGGAGCCGCCGGCCTATGCGGTGGTGCTCCTGCTGACCACGGATGCCGAGCTCCTGCTCGAGACCATCCGGAGCCGGGCGATGACGATCCAGCTCCAGACCGTGCCGACCGCGACCATCGTCGAGATGCTGCGCGCATCCGGCGTCGATGGCGAGCGCGCCCAGGGGATCGCCCTTGCGAGCGTCGGGCGTCCGGGCTGGGCGATTCGTGCCCTCGAAGACGATCAAATGCTGGCGCAGCGTCTGCAGATCCACGATGCCGTGGTATCGTGGATCAACAACGACCCGTATGGACGATTGGCGGAGGCGACGCGGCTTGGTGATGCGTTCGCCAAGGATCGCGATGCTGTGTACGCTCGTGTGCTGGCCGCGCAGACGGCCTGGCGAGCGATCATGCTTCGCGCGGCCGGTGTTCCCGACGTGGATCATCCCGAGGACGGCGGGCGCACCGCGTTTGCCGCTCAGGATGCGCTGCGGGCGTTGAAGAGTGTCGACGCGTGCCTCGCGGATCTGGACGCCAACGTCCGGCCGCGGCTGGCCCTGCAATCGATGGTGCTGCAATGGCCGACGGAATGATCGAAAGCGGACAAGACAACCCGGAGACGCCCAAGCCCTGGCAGATGAGCGTCGAGGAGGCGCGGGAGCAGGCGAAAGTCCGCTTCCGCGAACGTCTCGCCAATGGTGAAAAGGTCGGCGGATGCAGTTGCGCCGAGGACGACCCGGCTCCGGAGCGTGAGGGCGACGCATCGTCGGTCGTCGGTGTGCGTTTCCGCGACTCGGGACGCGTCTACTTCTTCGAGACCAACGGCGCGCGGCTCGACGTCGGGACCTGGGTCGCGTGCCCGACCTCGCGGGGGCATGAGGCCGGCCGCGTGGTCGTTGCGCCGAAGCAAATCGTCATGTCGCAGCTCGATGGCACCTTGAAGCCGATCGAGCGGGTACTTGACGGGGATGACATCGCCCGCATCGAGCAGCAGCGAGCGGACGCCGCTCGCGTGGTGCGCCGCGCCGGCGAGATCGCCCGTTACTACGACTTTGGTATCAAGCCGGTGTCCGCCGAGTTCGCGCTGGACGGCTTGTCGGTCCGCGTCGCGTTTAGCGCGGAGGATCATTCGTTTGTCGAGGATTTCCGCGCCATGCTGGTCAAGGACCTCGGCATGGATGTGTACCTGCATCACGTCGGGCCGCGCGACGAGGCGCGCTTGATCGGCGGCCTCGGAAAATGCGGCCGGACGCTGTGCTGCAGCTCCTGGCTCCCGATGTACCCGGAAGTCACGATGGGCATGGCGAAAAACCAGGATCTGTCCCTCAACCCGACGAAGGTCTCGGGACTCTGCGGCCGGCTCCTGTGTTGCCTGTCGTATGAAAACGAGCAGTACAAGAAAGCGAAGCAGATCCTGCCGCGTCTCGGTCAGCGTATCTCAACGCCGGACGGGGAGGGGATGGTTGTCTCGTTGCAGGTACTGAAAGAGCTTGTCACCGTTCGGTTTGCGGATCCGTGGCGCGATCAGGTGTATCCGGCGGCGGAGTTGCTCGAAGGTCGCCGTTCTGCGTCGCCAGAGGCCGACCCCCCGGTTGCGTCTCCGGGCGATCCGAGCGGCGACGATGATCCGCCGGGCGCCGATCGACCACGGCGCCGCCGTCGACGCCGCAAGCCGCGCAATGCGGACGAATCTCCGTCTAGCCAGAACTGAGGAATACGTTCAATGCCCCTGTATCTTGTCGTTCATACCCCACGCACGGACCTGGACGAGACCGAGGTCTTCCCGCCGACGCGCATGCTGGATATGGCGCGCGACCATGGCGACGGGAACGCCCGCACGCGCTGGATCCGGACGTTCTCGCCGGACCTCCATGACGAGCGGCATTTCACGCTCTGGGAGGCCAAGTCCGCGGAGGACATCTCCGAGGTGATGAAGCGCTACGGATTCCTGAGCGAGATGGAAAGCCACCCTGTCGCCGTCCAGGAATGGACGCCGGACGACGTGATCGCCGCGAGCGACGGCGAGTCGTAGACGGCGGACTGTATTGACGGGCTGACGGGCGGTCACATTGGTGGCCGCCCGTTTGCGTGGCCGGAACTGTGTCACGCAGGCATAATTGCGCAAGACGGGGCAACGGCCCCATTCGTTCGCTGCCGCCTGGACGGGATCTGCATGCTGGTCGAACTCGACATCACCGATCTCGCGATCATCGAACACACCACGATCCGTTTCGAGCCGGGGCTCAACGCGCTTACCGGCGAGACCGGAGCGGGGAAGTCCATCCTGCTTGACGCGCTGGGCGCGGTGCTGGGCCAGCGTGTCAGCTCGGACCTGGTTCGCACCGGCAAGCGCAGCGCGCGCGTCGAGGCATCGTTCGAGATCCCGGAGGCAACCGGACAATCGCTTCTCGACCTGCTGGAGGAGTTCGGCTTCGAGCATGATCCCCAGGAAATGCTGCTTCTCAGTCGCGATATCCAGGCAAGTGGGCGATCCACCGGGCGAGTCAATGGGCGCATGGCCACGCTGGCGCAACTCAACGCGGTCGGCAGCCTGCTGGTCGACATTCATGGCCAATCGGACCATCTCTCCATCCTGAAGCCCGCCGAGCAGCGGAACATCCTCGATCGGTACGGCGCGCTTGAAGGAGAGCGAGATGCGATCCGCGAGCTCGTGCGTGAGTTCCGGGACGTGCGGTCTGCGCTCGAGGACGTGTCGCGAGGATCACGCGAGCGTGAACAGCGCATCGACCTCCTCCAGTTCCAGGTCAACGAGATCGACGAGGCGGCACTCTCACCGGGTGAAGACGACGCGTTGCACCGCGAGCGAGACGTCCTGCAGAACGCGGATCATCTGCGTCAGGCCGCGCTGACCGCCGTCACGGCAATCGCCGGCGACGATGCCGGCGCGATTGAGGTGAGCGCGGCCGCGCTGCTGCGGCAGGCGGAGCACGCGGTTGTCGATCTCGGTGGCATCGATGAGGGCGCGCGTGGCCTTTCCGAGCGGGCGACCGAGTTGGTCGTGCTCGCAGAGGACCTGGTGCGGGACCTTCGCGGGTATGCGGAAGCGATCGAGGGTGATCCTGAGCGGCTGATGGAGGTCGAGGATCGGCTCGCCCTGATTCAGACGCTCAAGCGCAAGTACGGCAGCACGATCGACGAAATCCTGGCCTATCGGGACGAGGCCGATCGCGAGCTGCGCAATCTTTCCGGTGATCAGTACGACCGCGGGGCGCTGGAGCAGCGGCTCGCCCGTGTCGAGAAAACGCTGGCGGAGCGCGCCGGGTCGCTCTCGGAGCGCCGGCAATCGATCGCAGCGGAGTTGGCCGGCCGGATCGTGGAGAGCATCGCCGACCTTCGGATGGGCAATGCCGACGTGGCGATCGAGGTGACGCAGCACGAGGATGCGCACGGTGTTCCACTTCCGGACGGGCGCCGGGTACGCGTCGATGAGAGCGGCGTTGACGACGTGTCCTTCCTGATCGCCCCCAATGCCGGGGAGGCGCTGAAGCCGCTTGGCAAGATCGCCTCTGGCGGTGAGACCGCGCGGCTGATGCTGGCGATCAAGTCGATCCTGAGCGAAGTTGATGAGACGCCCACGCTCGTCTTTGATGAGATCGACGTTGGTGTTGGCGGGCGATCGGGACAGATGGTCGGTGAGAAGCTCTGGTCGCTGACGGCCGAGCACCAGGTGATCGTGATCAGCCACCTCGCGCAGATTGCTGCGTTCGCCGACAAGCACTTCCGCATCGCGAAGGAGACCCACGAGGGGCGTGTGGTCTCCGAGGTCGAAGAGCTCGACCCGCTGACGCGCGAGGAGGAACTGGCGGCGATGCTCGACGGCATCCCGGCCACACCAGAGTCGCTCGCCAACGCCCGCGCGATGCTCCAGCGTGTGCACGAGTATCGGCAGAATCGTCATTGCCACGAGGCGCGCGAGCTGAGCGTCTATACTTTCCCGGTACAAGCGAACCCGCACGACGGGCGACCCCGTCGAACCATGGAGAACCCCATGCAGCCGAACATGAAGATGATCCAGCAGATGCAGAACCGCATGATGAAGATCCAGCAGGAGCTGGAGGAAGCGGTTGTCGAGGGCACGGCCGGCGGTGGCGTCGTCACCGTGCAGGTGAGCGGCCAGCGCGAGATGAAGTCGATCAAGATCGATCCGTCCGCCGTGGATCCGGAAGACGTCGAGATGCTGGAGGACCTCGTGCTCGCGGCGGTTACCGACGCGATGGAGAAGGCGGCGAAGCTCAACGAAGAGAAGATGAGCGCGCTGACCGGCGGCATGAAGATTCCCGGCTTGATGTAGCCCCGGAACGAATATGGTTCTGAAAGAACCGGTCCCGTTCTATATCGATGACATCGTCCGCCTGAAGAAGCCGCATCCCTGCGGCTCCTACGAGTGGAAGGTTGTCCGCGTGGGCGCCGATATCGGCCTGACCTGCCAAACGTGCGGCCGCCGCGTGCTCCTGCCTCGTCGCGAGCTGGAGCGCCGGCTTCGTGCTTTCGTCAGCCGAGGCCCATCCGCTCCTCCCGACACTGAGGGCGCCGCGCCGTCCTCCGCAGAGTCGTGAGTCGCGCGGGCGCCACACGCCAAAAGGACGTGCGGGCGGATTCCATGGGCGCCGTTCTCCGGAATGGCGCCTTCCTGCGTTTGTGGACGATCCAGGCTGTTACGCAGGTTCTCCAGAACATGGTGAACTTCGCGTTGCTCCTGCGTGTGCGCGATGTTGTCGAAGTGCATCACCTGGCGAACGCGAACACCGCGATCAGCCTGGTGATCCTGGCCTTCTCCCTGCCGGCCGTCATCTTCGGGCCGGTGGCCGGCGTCATCGCCGACCGCGTGAACAAGCGCACGCTTATGGCCGTGCTGAACGCTGCACGGGCCGTCGCGGTCGTGCTATTCCTGACCATCCGGCCGGGGTGGCACGCCGAAACGATCCTCGCCGCCTATTACACGGTCACGTTCGTCTTTGGCATCGCGGGCCAGTTCTTCGCCCCGGTGCTGGGCGCGACGATTCCCGTGGTGGCCAAACGCGAGCAGCTGATGTCGGCCAACGCGCTGTTCAACCTGACCTCGACCGCCGCCCAGCTTATCGGGTTCGCCGCGCTCGGCCCGCTCCTGATCCGGATCGTGGGCATCGACGTGCTCTTCGCCGGGGCGGTCATCGCCTACCTCGCGTCCGCGGCGTTGGTCTACACGTTACCCCAGACCCCGGTCGTGCAACGAGCGTTCGACGAGATCGAGCTTCGCCCGATGCAGCGGCTGTGGACGGACATGAAGGAGGGGCTCGTCTACATCCTCCAGGATCCGGTCCTGATGCGCGCGATCGGCTACCTGACGCTGGCCTCGACCACCTTCCTGATGATCGCCACGCTCGGTCCGGAGTTCGTCACGAACACGATCGGGCTGCCAAAGGAGGACATCGGCTTCATCGTCGCTCCGGCTGGCCTGGGAATCGTGGGTGGTGTGTTGCTCGTGCCGCGCGTCGCCCGCCGGATCGGGCGGGACTGGCTCATCGCCGTCTCGATGCTGCTCGGCGGCCTCATGCTGTTGCTGGTGACGGCGACGCGCCCGGTCCTGGATCTCCTGGCGAGGGGCGGAGAGGCGTCGACGACGTCGGTGGTTGTCCTGGTGGCCCTGTTCATCGCGCTGCTGGGTATCTGCGACGCATTCATCCTCGTGCCGTCCCAGACGATGCTGCAGGAGAGGTCGCACGAAGGCGTGCGAGCACGGGTCTATGCAACCTTTTTCACGATTTCCAACACCGTCGCGTTCGTGCCGATCTTCTTCGCGGCCGCCGCAGCCGACATCTTTGGCGTCCGCAATGTGCTCGTCGTGATGGCGGCGGTGCTCTTCGGACTGGGCTTCCTGGAAATCTTCAATCGCCGTCGTGTCGAGCGGAAACGCTGGTCGCGCATCCGTTCGCGGCACCGGCTAGGGCCGGAGGCACTGCCCCGCCGGAAGCGACGTCGCGACACGAAGCAGCGCACTCCGACGAGCGTTGCCTAGCGCGACGCAACCTCGCTCCCAAGCAGTTGATGCAGTAGCGCCATGCGGATGAAGACGCCGTTGTGGGCCTGGCGGAAGTAGGCGGCGCGTGGATCGCTGTCGACATCCGGATGGATCTCATCGACGCGCGGCAGTGGGTGCATCACGATCGAGTGCTCTGGCAGCCCCTGCATGTTCTCAGGCGTGATGACGTAGATGCCTCGCGCGGCGGCGTATTCCTCGGGCGTCGCGAAGCGCTCGCGCTGGATCCGCGTCTGGTACACGACATCGACGTTCGCCATCGCCGTGGTCAGGTCCCGCTCCTCGCGCCATGCAACGCCGGCGCTGTCGAGCGCGTCCTTTACATCGTCGCCCATCGGCACGGCGTCAGGCGCCACGAAGACGAGCTCCACGTTGTTCGTCTGGCGGAAGAGCAGGGCGAGCGAGCGGGCGGCGCGCCCGAAGCGAAGGTCGCCGACAAGCGCGACCCTCAGGTCGTCGATGCGTCCGAGCTCGTTGTGGATCGTGTAGAGATCAAGCAAGGCCTGGGTCGGGTGCTCTCCGGGACCATCACCACCATTGATGACCGGCACCGGAGAGACCTTCGCGGCGCGCGCGGCTGCGCCCATCTCGAAATGGCGAATCACGATGGCGTCGGCGTAGCCAGATACGATCCGAATCGTATCCTCGACCGTCTCGCCCTTGATCGCCGACGAGAACTCGCGCGCGTTTTCCGTCGAGATCACCTGACCGCCAAGCCGAACCATGGCCGATTCGAAGCTGAGCCGGGTACGAGTCGATGGCTCGTAGAACAGCGTCGCAAGGACCTTTCCGCGTAGCAGGTCGAGCGTCTCGCGGTCCGACCGGAGGCGATCCGCCTCCGCGAAGAGCGATTCGAGCCAGGCGCGATCAAACTGGTCGACGGCCACGATATGTTTCACGACGGGTCCTTTCGACGAGGTCGACACATCTCTCGGTCGGCATGATTATAGTGTCCAACCTGCGGGAGGAGAGAACGGCATGGAGCAGTTGGCGGAGGGCGTCTATGTTGCGCCCGGCGGGACGAATATCGGCGTGGTGCTCGCCGACGACGGTCGGGCGGTGCTGATCGACGCGGGATTGAACGATACCCCGGCGCGCAAGGTGCTGCGGGCGGTGCAGGACGAGCTGAAGACGGAGGTCCGCGCGATCTTCACGACCCATGGCCATGCGGACCATTTTGGCGGCAACGCGTTCGTCGTCAAGCGGACGGGCGCGCGCGTCTATGCCCCGGATATCGATGAGTTGACGCTGCGCCATCCGATCATGCAGACGGTGATGCTCTATGGCGGCGCTGATCCGGTGGACGCGATCCGGACGCGCTTCCTGGTCGCTGAAGATGGACCGGTCGATGGCGTCTACGCCACTGGCGAGCAGGAGCTCGAAGGTGTGCGGCTGGAGATCGTTTCCCTGCCGGGTCACTCCATCAACCAGATGGGGTTCGTGGTCAATGGCGTGTTCTTCTGCGCGGATGTTGTCTTCCCGGAAGCGACGCTTCAGAAGTACCCGATCCCGTATCTTTTTGGGCTGACGGACCATCTCGACGCGCTTGATTTCGCGCTCGGCGTCGAGTGTTCATGGGTCGTTCCCGGTCATGGCCCGACAGCGCCGCACGTCCGCGATCTTGTCGACGTGAACCGGGCAGCGATCGATACGGTGATCGCCGCAATCCTGGACGGGCTCGATGCGCCGAAGACGAGTGACGAGGTCTGCGCCGACCTGTTCCGGCGGCATGAACGCTCCGGTGGACGACGCGCAGGCGTACTACCTGCTTCGCCCAACGGTGAGCGCGTACCTGGCGCATCTGGAGCGAACCGGTTCGATCACCGCGCGCGCGGTCGACCGACAGGTGCTCTGGCAGCGGGCGTGAACTACGCGTCCTTGGCGACGTCGTCCAGGATCATCCGGGCGATGTCGTTGCCGAGACGGACGCTGTAATTCGTGCCGCGGTCCTCGGGGTAGATCTGGGTCGTGTTTGCCAGGTAGAGGTTGTCCAACGGCGTCCGGTGCGGCGGAATCATCTCCGAGTAGCGCAGCGGCGTGATCGGCTGGGCCGCTCGCTCCCGGAAGACCCACGACCGCTTGATCCAGGACCGATCGAAGTCCGGGTTGATCTTCTTCAGGTGCGGCATGTACGTCGCGAGGAGCTCCTCGTCCGACATCGCGAAGTAGGGGTGGTCGGGTTCGACGTACTTGCTGAGGTAGACGAGTCTCTTGCCGCCGTACTCCTCGGGTTCGACGAAGTTCGTGTGCTCGATCACGGCCGTGAACGGCAGGTCGGCGTCGGCGATGTTGAGCCAGTAGATGTCGCTCAGCGACTGGTCAAGCTCCAGGAGCGCGACGATCGCGGCCTCGTAGTCCAGCGCGTTCAGCTTCGCCACGTAGTCGGGGGGCAGGTCCTGCACCAGCTTCTGGAAGATGTTCGACGGGGTGGTCGCCAGGATCGTGTCGTATATCGCGGATCCGTCGCCGGCATCCGTCTCGACGAGCCACTTGCCCTCGCTGACCTGCTCCATGCGGGTGATTCCGACGCCGCCCTGCATGTGGACGCCTGCATCCTCGCAAGCCTTCACGAGGGCATCGACCACGACCTGGAAGCTGCCGCGGAAGTAGCCCAACTTCTCTTGCTCCAGCGGGTTTTGGCGCGAGGTCGTGCGGAGCCAAATCTTGCCCCAGAACCAGACCATCGAGACACGGTCATAGTAGGAGCCGAACTTGGCCTTCAGTTGCGCCCCGAGCGTCTTCTCGTAGGCGTTCTTGCCGAGCGCCTTCTGCAGCCACTGGTGGGCGGTGATGCCCTCGAAGCGCTTCCAGTTCTTCACCTTCTGGAGGTAGAGGGTGACCAGGCCGACGCGAACGCGATCATGGAAGGGAAGGATGTCGAGCCTGAGCAGGTCAAGCGCGCCGTTCAGCGGCAAGATGCGTCCGTCGGCGAAGTAACCGACATTGGACGGGAGCCACATCAGCTTGTCGCCGATGCCGAGTTCCTCGGCGAGGGCCGCGATTGAGGTATCGCTCTGGAAGAGGTGATGGTAGAAGATCTCGATGCGGGTGTCGTCGAACGGGATCGTCGCCGCCTGGCCTCCGAAGCGTCCCTTCTCCCACAGCGTGACGTCGTGCCCAGCTTGCGCCAGGCGCAGCGCGGCGGTGAGTCCCGCGAATCCTCCTCCGATGACGCCGATGCGGCGTCCCGTCGCTGACATACCCAAGATCTTCCTTCCCGGCACAGACGGACTGCGGAGATGATCCATCTCCGCAGTCCGTCATCTGGATCAACTGTGGTGACGAGCGCCCCTAGATGAACAGCGGCGCGAGCACCAGTGTAATCGTCGCAAGCAACTTCACGAGAACGTGCAGCGACGGTCCGGCGGTGTCCTTCCATGGGTCACCAACCGTGTCGCCGACGACTGCGGCGGCATGCGCGTCGCTACCCTTGCCGAGGACCTGACCGTTCTCGGTGAGCTGGCCGGCCTCGATCGTCTTCTTGGCATTGTCCCACGCGCCGCCACCGTTGTTCATGACGAGCGCCATCAATACGCCGACGATGGTGCCGACCATGAGCATGCCGGCCGCGGCCTCCCAGCGCAGGATGACGCCGACGAGGATCGGCACGACCACCGCAAGCGAGCCGGGCAAGATCATCTCACGAAGCGCGCTGCGCACGGAGATGTCGACGCAGGAGCGGTAATCCGGCTTGCTGGTGCCGGCCATGATGCCAGGGTCCGCCCGGAACTGGCGGCGGACCTCCTCGATCATGTCCGTCGCGGCGCGGCCGACGGCACTCATCGCGAACGAGGAGAACACGTAGACAAGCGCGGCGCCGATCAGCGCGCCCACGAAGACCTTCGGCTCCGCGAGGTTCACGACGCGACTGATGGTGTCGTCACTGAAGCGCTGGACCTCATCGAGGTAGGCGGAGAAGAGCAGGAACGCGGCGAGGGAGGCGCTGGCGACGGCGTAGCCCTTGGTGAGCGCCTTGGTGGTGTTGCCGACAGCGTCCAATTGGTCTGTCACGTCGCGCACCGCCTCGGGAGCGTCACTCATTTCGACGATGCCGCCGGCGTTGTCTGTGATCGGGCCGAAGGTGTCCATCGCGAGGACGTAGGCGGCGGTCATGAGCATGCCCATGGTCGCGACCGCGGTGCCGAAAATGCCGGACGAGATGGCGATGTCGGTTTCCCAGCCGTCCACCGAGCGACCGAGCGCATACGAGCTCAGGAGCGCGATGCCGATCACGATCGCGGAGAGACCCGTCGTCTCGAAACCGACCGAGATGCCGCTGATGATGTTCGTTGCCGGTCCGGTCTTCGACGCCTCGGAGATGCCCTTCACCGGGCGGTAGTCACCCTCGGTGTAGTACTGGGTGATGGCAAGAAACGCGAACGCCGTCGCCACGCCGATGATGCCGGCCAGGGCGAACTGCCACTTGCCGAACGGCAGGAACATCGAGAGCACCACGAGGAACACGACCGACGCGCCCGCGGCGATCGCGAATCCGCGGTTGAGCTCCGCCATGGGATGCTCGAGATGCTGCTGCGGACGCACGGACCACACGCCGATGATTGATGCGATCAAGCCAAACGCCGCCAGGATCAGCGGGAAGAAGATCCAGACGATGTCGCTGCTGGTCGTGTCGCCACCGGATGCCTGGAAGAGTGCCACGCCGAGGATCATCGCGCCGATCATCTCGGCGGCGGACGATTCGAAGATGTCGGCGCCGCGGCCAGCACAGTCGCCGACGTTGTCACCGACGAGGTCCGCGATGACGGCGGGGTTGCGCGGATCATCCTCGGGGATACCGGCCTCGACCTTGCCGACAAGGTCGGCGCCAACGTCGGCGGCCTTGGTGTAGATGCCGCCTCCGAGTTGGGCGAAGAGCGCGACGAAGCTGGCGCCGAAGGCGTAGCCGACGATCCAGAAAGGGGTCTCGGCGACCGCTGGGTAGGCGCCCTCAGCGAACTGATAGACGACGCCATACACGCCTAGCACGCCAAGGAGGCCAAGCGAGATAACGAGGAAGCCGGAGACAGCGCCACCACGAAGCGCGGTCAGAAGTGCCGGTCCCGCGCCGTCACGCGCCGCTGCCGCGGTCCGGACGTTGCTCTTCACGGCGACGTACATGCCAATGAAACCCGAGATACCCGATAGCACCGCACCGACCAAAAAGGAGAGGGCGGTGATGATGCCGCGCTCCATCTTGTGATCTTCTTCGAAAATCGCGACGAGCGACCCGATGACGATCGCCACGACCACAGCGATCGAGTAAATCGTGCGGTACTGTCGGTTGAGGTACGCGGTTGCGCCCTCGAAGATGCGGCTTGAGATATCTTGCATCGCCGACGTGCCCTGATCCATCGAGAGTACGTTGCGCGCAAGCCATGCCGCGTAGCCGATCGCGACGAGTCCGAAGACCACGACCGGCAACAGATAGAGCGCAAGGTTATCCACTTGGTCCTCCCACATCCCACACGGGGTTCTATGCGCAGTCAGCAGACATCTCGCATGCCTGCCGGGTCTTTTCGTGGCGTATGGGTACTATCCCACATTCCCGGTGAGATGGAAGAGGTGACGTGGATTTGTTGGGAAAAGCGGATGTAGCGCACGCCAGGCTCCCACCGAAGGGTTCTATCTGGCGGACGCCTCGAATGGTTATTCGACGATGGGCTGGCGTATCGCCTCATCTGACTCTCGCCAGTCAGCGCCCTTGAAGAGGGCGTAGCCAGCGAGCCCAATCAGCACGGAGATCGCCAGGAACCCCCAGTTCCAAAGGTCCGGGTTCGACGCGTCTTCCCGGACGACATGTACCTTCAGCAAGTGATGGTCGATGACGCCTTCGACGATGTTGAAGATTGCCCACCCGATGAGCAGCAGTCCGACGAACCCTTGCGTCGACCACACTCGCCGCCTTGCGCCGAGCACCGGCCACAGCACCACCAGCGCCGCGATCGTGATGAGGTAGGTCACGGCGTGGAACAGTCCGTCGGCGAGCGTGTTGGCCTCGAGACCCGCGACGGTCGTGGTCGGATAGTCCTCCACGTGACTGACCATGTGATGCCATTGCAGGATCTGGTGCAGCACGATGCCATCAAAGAACCCTCCAAAGCCGATGCCGAAGAGGATGCCACTCCTCCTGAGCCGCGAGAGCTGCGATTCCACGTCCATGGGTCCCTCCGTTCACCTACATAGTCCGTTGGGCTTGGACGTTGGCAAGTTCGATGCCAGTTGAACGATCCGCTAGCGGTACAGGCCATGCTCTCCTATATACGACTCGACCGGGTGGGGAACCGTCCAGGTAATCGATCGACCGGTGCGGACGCGCTCGCGGATGTCGGTCGAGGAGATGTCGATGAGCGGAGAATCAAAGATGGTAACCCGCTCACGCAGCCCCGGGAGAGCGTCGAGCACGGCATCGTCGATGTCAACGCCGGGACGGCGCGCCACGGCGATGCGGGCTCGCTCGATGACGAGGTCTGGCCGATGCCAGATCGGCAGATCACGGAGCGAGTCGGCACCGATCACGAACGTCAGGTCGTCCCCGGAATGCTGCGCCCTCATCCGTTCGAGCAGGGACGATGTGTAGGACGGCTCATCCGATTGAAGATCCATCCCGGACACCTGCATTCGGCCGTCTTCTGCCGCCGCCGCAACCGTCATGGCGAGTCGGTGTCCGGTGGGCGTGATCTCATTGCCTGGCTTGTGTGGCGGGGTCTGGGCCGGCATGAGCAGCAGCGTGTCGAGCTGAAGCTCGGTCGCGGCGTAGGTTGCCATGACGAGGTGACCGAGATGGATCGGGTCAAACGTCCCGCCAAGGATGCCGATGCGGCTCATGTGGTCACCTCGATGCTGGCTCCATCCAGTGCGTGGGCGAGTGCGAGCGTGACCTCGTGGTCCACTGTTGAGGTGGATTGGACGAGGATCGAATAGGCGAGAGTTACTCCTTCTGGCGTCACCGCCCTGATCTGCGGAGTTGAGATTGGTTTTCGTACATCCGCTCTCGAAGCCAGCGATTGCAGGACGACAGCCTTGATATCCTCCACCGAACGATTCGGATCCTTAATCGTCAGGTCCAGACGCCGCGTTCGGAAATGTGACCGATTCGAGAGGACCTCTCCGAACATAATCGAATTGGGGACAAGTATGAGCGCGCCGTCACGATTGCGTATGAGCGTCGTGCGAATATCGATGCCCTGCACTTCTCCCTCGAAGTCCCGCACTTTCACGCGATCACCGACCGAGAAGGGGCGCTCGAGCAACATCAGGATTCCCGAAAAAAAGTTCTTCATCACGTCCTGAAGCGAGAGACCAATCGCCACCGTAAACGCGGAGAGAAGGGTAAGTATTCCGGTCCAATCGACGTTCAGCTGTTTGAGCACGGAGATAAACGCGCCGACATACGCGGCGATGGAGATGAGCCGCCCGACCAGCAACGCTCCGTCACGCCCATACTTCTGCTCCGAGAGGCGAGGCTCGACCTCCCGTCGGGCAACCCTCGACACGATCCAGGCGATCGCAACCGTAATCGCTATGCGCAGAAGCACGATGCCAGTTTGCAGGAGCTGCGTGCCCACTTCTCGCCAGAACTCTGCAAATGTGTTCATCAGGATGCGTTTACTCCGTCCGATGTACGTTCATTCGTCCGTACGCACACTTCATGCATTTTTCGCGGTACAGGCGTATGTACGGTCACATCAAATGAGCCCAAAACACCGAAACGACGCTGGAAATTGACATTCCGGCCCTCTACACTGACCTTCGGAGGGAAGGGACCGAGATGCCCGCACGAGGTCGATCTGGCAACGGCCACTCTGGCCCACTTCTCCCACTCAACAGATGAGCCACCGTGTCCGGTTCTCCGGAGAGTGTACGTGGCCGGCGTGCGCAGTCGACTGTCGACGCTGTTTGGTACGAAACTGCGTGCTTCGTTGCGCGCATCCGTCGAGGCAACTGTCATGCCGGAAGGCACGGCACTGGCCCCCACAGACCTACAAGGAGCCTCGATCAGGTGACCTCCCGCACACCTTCACCTGAAGACTTCGATCGGTTTTCGATGCCGGACCTTCCGTCCGACCTCTTCGACGATGAGGACCAGTCCTACGCCCTGGACGACACATCCGGGGACGTTCCGGGCGACGAGACCTGGGACGAAGAGTACCCGGGGTATGGCGTCGACGACATTGTCGACCAGCGGCCGCGGCGTCGCGAGCGTCGTCCGGAGGGCGTCCGGGGCTCCATCTCCGGGCGTCGGGCGACCGGCAATGAAGAACCGGGATACGAGCCGCCGAAACGAAAGCGCCGGCGCCAGCCTCGCGAAGATATCTTCGAGCAGCCGCAACGGCGGACGGTGAGGCGTCCGGCCCGGCGCGATGACGACATCATGGATGCGTCCAAAGCCGATGGTTACGCGGAGGAGATTGCTCCTTCCCCGAGGAGGCAAGGCGCTCGCCCAGAACCCGTTGTCAAGCGTCCCCCCTCTCGCCAGGACCGCGTACTGGAACAGCCTCGCATGCGGGCATCGGCGGTCACCGGCGACGTGATCACGAGTATCCGTCCGGCTGAGCATGTGTCTCCATCTCGCCCCCGCGCGCGCCGCCAGCGGAATCCGGCCTGGCGGTGGGAGTCGATCGTCATGCCCCAGCCGCGCCAGATGGTGGTGCAGGCGTGGCCTTCGCTCCTGATGGCGATCTCCGTGCTCGGCACACTGGCCGTGATCGGGTTTATCCCGGGTGGCCTGCCGTTGTGGGCGCCGATGATCCTGGTCCCAACGCTGGTCCTGCTCCTCCGCGCCGACCATGCGCGACATCCGGTGTGGGGGAGGGCGGCGCTGGTTAACCTCGCGGTAGTCGGCGCGTTCTTCCCATTGATGATCGTGCGCCAGAGCTTCATGCGCGTGCCGTTTGTTGAATTTGGGAACGGAACGCTGGTTATGCCCGTCGCTGCGACGGTGCTCGTGATCGGTGGCATGGCAGTGATCGCGCTGGCGGCTGCCTTCCTGAGCCAGGAGGATCCCGAATACGCCGGCATGCTTTTCCTGCCGGCGGCGATGCTGGTCCCGCTTTTCGCCGGCGCGAACGAGATTACGGGGCTCTCCACGGCACTCTTGATTCTCGGCGTGATCTACCTCGCGGTTGGTGGGCTGACCGTCATTGCGTCCATGCTGCCGGCGGCGTTCCCGACGCTGGTCGCGCCGGTCGCGTTGGCGCTCGAATTCTTTGTCTTGCCGGTGTCCGAAGGCGCGCCGATTTTCCCGCTCGGAGCGGGTATGTCGGCCAAGCTCCTCTTCTTCGCGGTGCTTGGCGGTTGGTGTCGGCCTTACCGTGGCAGTGCCGATGATGGCCGTGTGGGTCCGGCAGGTGCGACGTATCGTTCAGGGCGGGAGCGGGAGCAGCACAGTCGGCGTTGCCGGCATAGGTCTTCCGCATTACACGAACCCGCAAACGCGAACGAGCCCCGGCGATCTGAATCGCCGGGGCTCGTTTCTGTTAGCCAGGAGCGGGAGGGGATTAGCCCTCCGTTTCCGTTGCTTCGTCTTCCAGGGAGCTGAGGCGAGCCTCAGCAGCCGGATCCTTTGGCTCGATAACCGTCATCGAGCGGACCGACTGGCCGTCCTGCAGGCGCATCAGGTGCACGCCCTGCGTCGAACGCCCGATCCGGGAAATGGTTCCCGCGGCGATCTTTATCAGCAGACCGTCGCTGTTCATCAGCATGACGTTATCGTCCGGGTGGACCATTGCGGCCGCCATGATCTTGCCCGTGCGCGGGGTCAGCTTCATGGCGAGGATTCCCTTGCCACCACGGCCCTGCGACCGGTACTGATCGATCGGCGTGCGCTTGCCGAGGCCCTTCTCGGACACCACGAGCAGGTCGTGGTCCTCCTCGACGATGTCGAAGCCGATGACCCGGTCGTCACCATCCATGCGGATGCCGATAACGCCGGCCGCCGGGCGGCCCATCGGGCGGGCGTCGTTCTCGTGGAAACGAATCGCCTGCCCGCCGGTGGTGATCATGATGACGTCGCTCGTGCCGTCTGTCTGGCGCACCCAGGCGAGCTCGTCATTGTCGTCCAGGCTGATCGCGATCATGCCGTTGGATCGGACGGACTTGAACTGGTCCAGGTTCGTGCGCTTGACGCGCCCGAGCTCTGTGGTGAAGAACAGGTACTTGGCGGCGTCGAAGTCGCGGATGTTCAGCATCGCCGTGACGGATTCGTCGGGCTGCATGCTGATCACGTTGACGATGGGCAGGCCCTTCGCCGTGCGGCTGGCGTCTGGCAGCTCGTGGACCTTGATCTGGTACACGCGACCCCGGTTCGTGAACACCAGGAGCGAATCCATGGTGTTCGCGCTCAGGATGTGCTGTACCTGGTCCTCGTCGCGCGCGGTGACGCCCTTCTTGCCACGTCCGCCGCGACCCTGGAGCTGGTACACCTCGTCGGCCACGCGCTTCACGTAGCCCTTCTGGGTCATCGTGACGAGCACGTCGACCTCAGGGATAAGGTCTTCCTCGGAGAGCACGCCAGAGACGTCCTGGATGCGCGTCCGACGGACATCACCGAACCGGTCCTTCAGGTCGGCCAGGTCGTCCTTGATGAGAACGAGGATCTTCTGCGGATCGGCGAGGAGCGCCTCGAGGTAGGCGATCTCCTTCATCACCTCGCGGTACTCCTCCTCGATCTTGCGGCGCTCGAGGGCAGCGAGGCGTGCGAGACGCATGTCGAGGATCGCCTGGGCCTGCAGCTCGGAGAACCTGAAGGCTGACATGAGGTTGTTCCGCGCCGACTCGGTCGTGCGGGAGCGGCGGATGGTGGCGATGACCTCGTCGATGTTGTCGAGGGCGATCTTCAAGCCTTCGAGGATGTGCGCCCGGCGCCGAGCTCGCTCCAGCTCGAACTGGGAGCGGCGGGTGATGACCTCGACGCGATGGTCGATGTACTCCTGCAGCGCCCGCTTGAGCGTCAGGACGCGCGGCTGCGTGCCCTTCTCGACGAGGGCCAGCATGTTCACGCCGAACGTCTGCTGCAGCGCCGTGTGCTTGAACAGGTTGTTCAGCACCTTCATCGGCTGGGCGTCACGCTTCAGCTCGATGACGATACGCATGCCGTTGCGGTCGGATTCGTCGCGCAGGCCGCTGATGCCGTCGATCTTGCCTTCACGCACCATATCGGCGATACGCTCCAGCAGCGCCGCCTTGTTGACCTGGTAGGGCAGCTCGGTGACGACGATCTGGTATCGGTTGCCGCGCTCCGCCTCTTCGGCGAAGGCCTTCGCGCGCATGATGACGCGGCCGCGACCGGTGGCGTACGCCGCCTTGATGCCTTCACGGCCGAGGATGGTGCCTGAGGTCGGGAAGTCTGGCCCAGGAATGACCTCCATGAGGTCGTCGAGGGTGGCGTCCGGGTTGTCGATCAGCATGGCGACGGCGTCGCAGACCTCGTTGAGGTTGTGCGGCGGGATATTCGTCGCCATACCGACGGCGATGCCGGAGCTGCCGTTGATCAGCAGGTTCGGCAGACGGCCCGGGAAGACGGTCGGCTCGTTAAGCGACGCGTCGTAGTTCGGGCGCATGTCGACGGTGTTCTTTTCGATATCCGTCATGAGCTCTTCGGCGATCGCCGTGAGCTTGGCTTCGGTGTAGCGCATGGCCGCCGCGCCGTCGCCGTCGATCGAGCCGAAGTTGCCCTGGCCGTCGACGAGCGGGTAGCGGAGGCTGAAGTCCTGCGCCATGCGGACCAGTGTGTCGTAGGCCGCCTGGTCACCGTGCGGGTGATAGCTCTTGATCACCTCGCCGACGATACCGGCGCTCTTGCGATAGCGCGTATTTGAGCGTAGGCCCATCTGGTTCATCGCGTAGAGCACGCGGCGATGGACCGGCTTGAGACCATCGCGAGCATCCGGCAGCGCGCGCTGGACAATGACGCTCATTGCATAGTCAAGATAAGATTGCCGCATCTCACTTTCGATGCTGGCTATTCGAACGTTTCCAATATCCACAGGCAGTGGCTCCCTTGGGAAGAGTCTTCTAAGACGCGAGCCTAACGCCTCATTTTACGCCAATTTGCCCGTAAATTCAACCAAAACGGCCCCGGAGCCGGTGTCAGCGCTATGTGTACGGACATACGCTAGAGGGAGCGGCGCCATCGGCGTCGCTCCCTCTTGCTGTGGTTCGGTTGCGGGTTCCGGTTAGCTCAACGACTCGCCGCAGTTGACACAGAACTTGGCTCCTGGCGGGTTCTTGGTGCCGCACTTGGAGCAGGTGATGCCCTGCAGGTTCGTGCCGCACTCCGGGCAGAACTTCGAGTCGGCCGGGATCGTGGCCTTGCAGTTCGGGCAGGTGGTGGTGGCCGCTGCCTGCTGTTGCTGCCCCTGGTTCTGGGACTGCTGCTGGTCGCTGCCGGTGAACGCATCGCGCATGGCCCCGGCCATCGCCGCGCCCATGCCCATGCCGGCGCCCATCCCCATGCCCATGCCGGCGCCTTCACCGGCTGTGCCCTGGTTTTTGGCCGCGTCGCCGATGCCCTCTGCCGTGCGGAACTTGATGTACTCGTCCATGCTGCCGAGCGCGGCCATGCCGGAGCGCTCGTCGATGCGGCGCTGGACCTCTTCCGGCGGCGTGATGGCCTGGACCTGGAAGCTGGTGAGGTCGAAGCCGAAGCGCTTGAAGTCGTCGACGAGGGAGGCGCGCGTCGCGTCGCTGACTTCCTTCGCCATCGCCGCGAGGTCGAGAATCGTCGTCTGGACATCGGCGAGGATGTCCGTGAACTCCTGGATGATGACGCTGCGCAGGAAGTCCTCGATCGAGGCGGTGGTATAGCTGCCCCGGGCACCGACGATCTGCGAGACGAGCATCTGCGGATCGCTCACGCGCATCGAGTAGGTGCCGTACGCGCGAAGCCGGATCATGCCCAGCTCGCTGTCGCGATAGACGATCGGCTGCGTCGAGCCCCACTTCATGTCCGTGAACTCGCGCATGGACACGAAGTAGACCTCGGCCGTGAACGGCGATTTGCCGCCGAAGGGCAGGCCGATCAGGCCGGTGAGGAGCGGAATGTTGTTGGTCGACAGCGTGTGGCGACCGGGGCCGAAGACGTCGAGCGCCTTGCCGTCCCGGAAGAACACCGCGCGCTGGCTTTCGCGCACCACCAGCTGGGAGCCAAGGCGAAACTCGCCGGAGCCCACCTCGGGGACGCGGCGGACGATATCGTTGCTGCCCTCGTTGGGGAACTCGATCAGGTCGATGATAGCCATCGTGGTTGCTCTCCGGGAACGCAGGGAGGGCGGCCACAGCGAGCCGCCCTCGTACGCGAATGACTAGGCGTCCTGGCCGCTTTCGAGCTGGCCGGCTGTGTCGCTGGGACCGCCCTTGAGCGCCTCCAGTTCCTTCTCGATCTCGACGTCGTAGTCAAGCTCCTTGAACTGGGCGTCGAAAGAGGTGTCCTGCATCTCGCCCATGGCGAGCGCTTCAGCCTCGGTCGAGCGGATCTTGCGCTCCATGCGGTCCAGCTCGGAGCCCGCATCCAGCGGAGAGAGCGAGACCGACTGGAACCCGGCGACCTCCTTGGTTGCTTCCGCCCGGCGCTGCCGTGCAATGAGCGAGTCGCGCTGGCTCATCGTGGTCTGATACTTGGACTCCAGCTGCTGCAGCTGTCCCTTGAGCTTGTCGACGGTGTGGAGCTGCACCTGATGCTGCTCCTGGTACACGCGAGCGTTCTCTTCGTTGTCCCGCTTGCGACGGAGGGCCTCACGAGCGAGCTCGTCCTTACCGGCGTCCACGGCGCGCTTGGCCTTGGCGCCCCACTCGGCGGAGAGCTGCTTCGTCTCGTTGAGATCGGCCTCCAGCTCCTTCTCCTGGGCGATCATCGCCGCGACCTGCGAGCGGGCCGTGCGGATGTTCGACTCCATGTCACGAAGGATCTGGTCGATCATCTTCTCCGGGTCTTCCGCCCGGTCGATCATGTCGTTGACATTCGCGCGGATCAGGCGCGACATGCGGTCAAGAATTCCCATGGCTCTGGTTCCTCCTGGTACTCATATCGGAAGGCAGGCTACGATGCCGCCCCGTACACCTCTATGTCCATGTCGCTAATTTCGTTCCCACGGTAGGCCCGTGCGGAGTCCCCGATCTGGATGACCAGCTCGACGTCCTGACTGCCCCCGGTGCGCAGTGCGTAGCGCGCCGCGATGCCTTCCTGGCGTCCATTCTCGGTGTCCACGGTCGCGGATGCGCGGCTCATCGTCTGGTAGCCGGGCGCATCCGTTGACGACTCCGTGAGGCGAGCAGACGGTACGCCAACGATGTCCGAGCCCATCAGCCAGGTAGCGTTCTCCATGTCCTCCGTGACGCGAACGAGGTGAATGCCGCCCTCGTCGGTTGAAAGGTGCATGGTGGCGTTGGCGATGTAGTTATCGCCGAGCACCGAAAGCGTCTCATTCTTCTTCACCGAGAGGAGGGGCGAGGGGACCTTCTCCTCGTTCACCTCCAGCAGCGCGAGCACCTGCTCGTCGCGAGACGGCTTGCCTTCGTCAATGACACTCGTCCGCGCGTCGAAGATGCGCCCAAGTCGATTCACCTCGTCGTTCAGCGCCTTTACCGCGTCCGCGTCCGGAGGCATCGTGCCGGTGAGACGGTCCAGCGCGGCGCCCAGGCTGGCGACCTCGCGCTCCAGCGACTTGTCGAACTGGCGAAGCTGGTCCAGCGCCGTCTCGTCCACGGAGCGCTCGGTGAAGATACCGCCGTAGCCATAGCTGGCCGTGCGAATGCGATCGCCGAGCATGCGGACCTGGCCGACGAGCGACTCGATGCGGGAGAGGTGCTCGAACTCCCGCTCCGCGGAGAGCTCGGCGCTGTACTGGTTCAGGCGGTCGACCTGCGCGGTGACCTCCGCCGCGACGGCGTCCCGGATGCGCTTGTCCTCGTCGCGCCGGTTCTCCTTGTCACGATAGCCGGTATAGCCCGGGATTCGGTTGAGCAGGTTCGTGATGCGTTCCATCGGCGATGTCTCTTTCCGTGTGGTGACAGAGTCGATTCGGTTTCCTGATGTCCTAGAGGAAGATCTCGGCGCCACAGTAGGGGCACTTGATCATGCCCTTGCCTGCGAGCTCGAGCTGCCCGCCGCAGTTCGGGCACGTCTGGCGGCCGGCGAGCTGTGACGCCTCCACCGAATACAGCATGCCCCGGTCCCAATCGACGTAGCCGGAGAACAGCCCGCGGCCAACGAGGTCGTAAATGTCGTTCTTGACCTTCTCTGTGGTGGCGTTCGTTTCCAGTACCAGATCGCTGATCTGGACCTGGCCACGGGTCTTGACGATGTCGAGCAACTTTCGCTGCTCCTGAACCCGCGCGAGATTCTTCGCCTCGGCGTTGCCGCGGTTGATGAAGAACAGCCCCGAGCCGACCAAAGGCAGCACGAGCACACCTGCAAACAGGGCTCCTCCGAAAGCCGCGCCAGATGCCTCGATCGTGCCTTCCTGGTAGCCAAAGAAGAGCCACAGACCCAGCGCCACAGCAAGGACGACGCCTGCGCCCGTCAGGATCATCCCGATGGTGCGTCCGGAAGGATTCAACATGCACTCCTTTGTTCCGGGAGGTCGCTACTCCCTGTCGATGAACGCGTCCTGCAATACCTGACGCGTTTCTCGTGCCGCGCGTTCCCACGTGAACTGGCTGGACCAAGCGATCGAACTCTGGACATGACGGTCTCTCAGCCCATTATCGCCCAGAACGGCACCGTATTTGCCGTGCCAGATCCACTTCTTCATCCTGCTCGTAAAACAGCGCGGCGTCACCGGCGATCTCGGCGAGTGAGGACCCACGCGTCGTGATGACCGGCGTTCCGGAGGCCATCGCCTCGAGCACGGGCAAGCCGAAGCCTTCGAAGCGGGACGGCTGGACGAGGACCTCAGCATGCCGATAGAGCGCGGGGAGGTCCTCGTCCGGAATGTAGTCGAGGAGGCGGAGGCGCTCGCCAAGTCCGGATGCTTCCATTTCAACAAGCACCTGATCGGCCATCCAGCCCTTGCGGCCGGCGATGACGAGGTCAACGTCCTCATCGATGTCGCGCATGGCGCGGGCGAGGAGGGGGAGGTTCTTTCGGGGTTGAATCGTGCCGACGGCGAGGACATAGGGCCGGTCCAGCCCATAGTGTTCGCGGAGCCCGTCGTCCGTTCTCGATCGCTCCCGGGCGAAGCGCGGGTCGATGCCGTGGTGGATGACGGTGATGCGACCTTCCGGCACGCGGTAATGCCGGATCAGATCGTCCCGGGTGCGAGCCGACGGCACGATGATGTGCCGTGCGACGCGTGCGCTCCAGCGGGTCGTGGCGTCCAGCATCAGTCGCTGCCGGCGGGGGTGCGCTTCTGGGACGTGGAGATAGCCGAGGTCGTGGATCGTCACGACCGAGGGCGGGTGGACGAGCGGAACCACATGCGAGGGGACGAAGAGTCCGGCCGGCCGGTGAGCGAGCACCTCGCGGGAGAGGCGGACGTGCGTCCAGAGCCGCCGCGACGGAATATCGCGGACCTCGACGTTCGGTCGTCCAGCGAGGTCGAGATCGTCGCCCGCGCCGTTGAAATACAGGCGCCAGATCCATGGTGCCGGTTCGGCGATGAGGGCGCGGATGATGCCGTCGGAGTAGTTCTCCGTACCGGTGCGCTCCCGGCCGGACATGCGACTGGCGTCGATCCCGATCACCGGCCGCTGGGGTGATTGAGGCACAGGTCAGCTATTTCTGCGTCGGATCTGGAACAAGCGCGAACATCAGATCGCCCTTGCAGGCGAGCTCCCCGTCGACCGTCGCCTTTGCGGTGCCGGTACCGACACCGCGTCGGAACGTGCCCAGCGTGACCTCCATGACCAGCGTGTCACCCGGCTTGACCTGGCGCTTGAATCGGACGTTGTCGATGCCGGCGAAAAGCCCAAGCTTGCCCTTGTTCTCGTCGACGGACATCAGCGCCACGGCACCGACCTGCGCCATGGCCTCGACGATCAGGACTCCGGGCATGACCGGGAAATCCGGGAAGTGTCCCTGAAAGAATGGCTCGTTCGCGGTAACGTTCTTCAGCCCAACCGCGCGCTCGCCTGGGGTCAACTCGGTCACCCGGTCGACCAGCAGGAACGGGTAGCGATGCGGGATCAGCTCGCGAATCGCCAGCGAGTCGAGGGGGAGGGTGATCTCCATGGATGGGCTCCTGCGGTGGACCGTTCAGCGCAAACGGTCATACTGATGCCGCATGCATGGCGGCGAACGGATATGGTCGTGAGTCTACGAATCGCGAACGGAGCGCGTCAATGACGGACAACGAGTCACGGTTGGCGGTGATCGGCGGGGGCGCATGGGGCACGACGCTGGCGATGGTGGCCGCACGGGCCGGAACGCCGGTCACGCTCGTGGTGCGCGATAGCGGCGACGCCGACCTTATGCGGCACGAGGGACGGCATCCACGTTCGCTGAAGGGCATCGCGCTGCCGGCAGAGATTGACGTCACGACCGACGCCACGCAAGCGCTTAGGGGCGCTGGCGCCGTCATTCTCGCCATCCCGACGCAGAAGCTCCGAGCCGGCATCAGCACGCTGGCGCCGCTCCTTTCGGGGAAGATCGTCGTCTCAGCCGCCAAGGGGATCGAGGTCGGCACCCTCATGCGCCCGACAGAGATCGTCGCGGACGTACTCGGCGATCATGGTGCGACGCCGATTTGCGCCCTCTCCGGGCCGAACCTGGCGATGGAGATCGCGCAGGGTAAGCCTGGTACGACCGTGGTGGCATCGGAAAACGCGGATGCGGCAGCGAATGTCCAGGCCCTGCTGATGGGGCCGACCTTCCGCGTCTACACGAGCGACGACGTGGTCGGCGTGGAGATGGGCGGCGCGCTGAAGAACATCATCGCGATCGGGGCGGGCATCGGCGATGGACTGGGCGCCGGGGACAACGCGAAAGCGGCGTTCATGACGCGCGGCATCGTGGAGATGAGCCGGCTCGGGATCGCGCACGGCGCGCAGGCGCTGACCTTCGCTGGGCTCTCCGGCATCGGCGATCTCATCGCGACATGTTCGAGCGGGCTCTCGCGCAATCACCAGGTCGGCGTCGGGCTGGCGAGCGGCCGGTCGTTGGACGATGTCCTCGCCGGAATGAGTGAGGTTGCGGAGGGCGTCGACACGACCCGTGCCGCCATCGCGCTGGCCCATCGAAGCGAGGTGGAGATGCCGATCGCGGAGCAGATGTTCGAGGTGCTGTTCCGGGGAAAGTCTCCGCTCGACGCGGTCCGCGACCTGATGAGCCGCGAACCACGCACCGAACATGCGGACCTGATGGACTAGAGGTGGCCCTTCCGTTCGATCAGTTGCTCGCGAGCGGGTCCAACGCCGACGTAGCGAACCGGGGCGCCGACCTGCTGCTCGATCCGGCCGAGATAGGCACGGGCCTCCTCCGGCAGGTCGTCCCACTCCCGGGTGCCGGTCGTGTCCAAGTTCCAGCCGGCGACCGTTTCCCAGATCGCCTCGGCGCCCTCTAGCCGGTCGAGCAGGGCCGGGACATGCTCCAACTCACCTTCCGGCGTGCGGTAACCGACGGCCAGGCGCAACTCCTCGAACGCGTCGAGCACATCCAGCAGCGTGACCGCGATTTCCGTCACGCCGTTGAGTCGCCCCGACTGCCGGGCAGCGACGCCGTCGAACCACCCGGTGCGGCGAGGGCGACCGGTGGTGGTGCCGTACTCGTTGCCCCTCTGCCGGATGAGCTCGCCTGTATCGTCGAGCAGCTCGGTCGGCATCGGGCCGGCTCCGACGCGGGTGCTGTACGCCTTGTACACGCCGAGCACGCGCCGAACCTGGGTCGGCGCGACGCCCGCGCCCTGGCACGCGCCGGCGGCGGTTGGCGACGACGATGTCACGTACGGGTAGGTGCCGTAGTCGATGTCGAGCATCGCGCCCTGAGCACACTCAACGATGACGTCCTTGCCATCTGCCAACGCGTCCTGCACCGAAACCTCGGTCGGCGTGACGTAGCGCGAGAGCCGCTCGCCCCATCCAACGAGTTGGTCGTAAAGCGGCGCGAACTCGATCGGCTCGGCGCCATAGACGCGATCGAACAGCTGGTTCTTGGCGTCGACCTCGATGGCGAGCTTGCGGCGCAGAGTGGCGCTGTCCGCGAGGTCGCAGACGCGCAGCCCGTGGCGCGAGACCTTGTCGCTGTACGCCGGGCCGTTGCCGCGGAGCGTCGTGCCGATCTCATCACCTTCGCGCCGGGTCTCCTCCAGCTGGTCCAGCTTCGGGTGGTACGGGAGGACAAGGTGTGCGCGGTCGGAGATGCGGAGATTCGACGTGTCGATGCCGCGCGATTCGAGATCGTCCAGCTCGCCGATCAGCGTCTCGAGGTCGATCACCACGCCCGCGCCGATGACGCAGGTCACATCGTCGTTGAGGATGCCGGAGGGAACGAGGTGGAGCTTGAACGTGCCGCGGTCGGTCTTGACGGTATGACCGGCGTTGCTGCCGCCGTTCGCGCGGACGACCATCGATGCGCCGGACGCGAGGGCGTCGGTCAGCTTGCCCTTGCCTTCATCGCCCCATTGGCCGCCCATGATGACCGTTGCTGGCATGGTGATTCCCTTCCTGGGTGTGTGACACAGGAATGGCCGGGTCTCCCCGGCCACCCGTCGCATTCAGTTCTGTGGTGCGTGTCGCGCGAGCGTTCGTGCCGTTGAGGCCGGGCGCCGACGCGAACCCGGCTCCTATTGTCGCAGATTCCGGAGCTCCGTGAAGAGGCGTTCCTCTTCGGCGCTGAGATGGTCGGGCAGGACCACATTGGCGGTGACGAGCAGATCGCCCGGCGTGCCGTCCTTCTTGCCACTGGCCGGCAGGCCCTTGCCGCGGAGGCGGAAGACGCGGCCGTTCTGCGTGCCCTTCGGGATCGTCAGCGCGACGCGTCCGGTGACCGTCGAGACCACCGTCTCGCCGCCAAGCAGGGCGGTGTAGAGCGGGATGTCGACCGTCGTGCGGACGTCCTTGCCGTCGATCTCGAAGCGATCATCGTGCTGAACGTTGATGATCAGGTAGACGTCGCCGTTCGGACCTCCGTTGCTGCCGCGCCCACCCTGTCCGGCGATGCGCACGCGCTGTCCGGTGTGGACGCCCTTCGGGATCGTGACCTCGAGCGTCTTGCTCTTCGCTACCTGGCCGGTGCCGTCGCAGGTCGGGCACATGCCGCCGCGGACGATTCCGGTTCCACCACAGGTCGCGCACGGTGAGGGCGTCTGGAGCGTCAGCTTGCGGCCCGCGCCGTTCATCGCTTCTTGCAGCGTGATATTTGCCTCGACCTCGAGGTCGTCGCCGCGCATCGGGCGGGGTTTCGAGAACCGGCCTCGCGTTCCGCCGGCGGGCGTCTCGTTGCCGAAGAGCAGGTTGAAGAAGTCGGAGAAGCGGCCGTTCGTCTCGCGGTAGCCGCCCTTCTCGGTCCACTCCCACGAGCCGTTCGGCGGCGTCTGACCACCGCCCGTGAACCATCGCTCGAAGTCGTCGTCCGACGCGGTGCGACGGCTGCCCGTCGTGTAGGAGCGCCCGACGTCGTCCGGGTCGATGCCGGCGTCGCGGTAGCGCTGCCAATCCTCGCCGAATCGGTCGTACATCCGACGCTTTTCGGAGTCGGAGAGGACCTCGTACGCCTCGTTGACTTCCTTGAACTTGTCCTCGGCGTTCGGGTCGTCCCGGTTCACATCCGGGTGGAGCTTGCGGGCTTTTTCGCGGAAGGCGGTCTTGATTTCAGATTCGGTTGCGGTCCGGGCGATGCCCAGGACGCTGTAGTAATCCTTGAACTGGACTGGCATGATTCACCCCATTACATTGATCTGGGGTCAGTCTACAACCTTTAGTCGTACTGTATCAACTATGCGGCCGGCTTGCTGGCGTTGAAGACGCGCATCATGCGCGTCTGGCCCGTGCGCATGCGGTGGTAGGTGCGGTAGAGGAGCGCCAGTCCCAGCGGCACAAGGACGATGACGCCGTAGGGCAGGAAGATGGCGGTCAGCGCGAACACGATCGCGAGCGCATCCTCCAGCAGGCTGACGATCGGGTTGCCGACGCCGCGCGTGGTGTGGGTGATGACGGGACGAGTCGACGCCTTCATCCAATGGATGGCGCCGGCGATCACGAGCCCGAGCAGGAAGGCGATGACCAGTTGGAAATCGTCCTCCTGGCTCGCGACGGCCATGAATGCCGCGGCGCCGGCGGCCGGGCGGATGGCGGAGTGGAACAGGTCACTGACGTGGTCGACGCGAGCGATCTTGTCCGGGATCAGCTCCAATGGCAGGATCAGGAGAAGCGCCAGAAGTCCCCAGAACGACGAGAGGATATCCCACGGCGTGTCCAGCTCGACCACGGTGGTGAAGCGGTCGGCGAGCGCCAGGATGAGCAGGGGAAGATAGGCGTTAAGGCCGGAGCCGGCGGCGAGGCCGATGCCGGTCAGGATCATGGTCAGCACGGGGAGCACCTCAGGCGTTCAAGCGGATTTGACGCCGATCGTCACACGACAATGGCGATTCCCGAGTATACGGGAATCGCCATTGGCACAGGACGCGATGCTGGAGCGGGGTGTTAGTCGACCTGGCGGAGGACGGTCACCAGTCGACCCTGGATCTGGACATTGTTCGCGTTCGTGTAGATCGGGTCCATGGTGACGTTCTGCGGCTGCAAGCGCACGCGGTTGCCGTCTTCGAGGTAGAACTTCTTGAGGGTCGTTTCCCGCTCTTCCTCAAGCCAGACCGCGACGGTGTCGCCGTTCTCGCAGGTCTGCTGGGCCTTCAGCACGACGATATCCCCGTCGCCGATGAGGGCGTCGATCATCGAATGCCCCTTGACGCGGAGGGCGAAGAGGCCCTGGCCGTCGTTTGGCGCAAGCTCACGGCTGAGCTCGATGATGCTCACCACATCGTTCTCTGCGAACGCGTCTGGCACCGGGATCGGCGTACCGGCGGCGATCTGACCGATGAGCGGCACGCTCACCGCGCTACCGCGGGACGGCGCCCGCCCGACGAGCTCGATGCCGCGGGAGATATTCCGGTTTCGGCGGATGAGATCCCGCTCTTCGAGTACCTTTAGGTTGTAGTCAACGACGCTCGTAGACGAGATGCCCAGCTCATGCTGAATGTCCCGGATGGTGGGCGGGTAGTCGTTCTCGTCCAGGAAGGCGGCGATGTAGTCGAGAATGGCTTGTTGGCGCGCCGACAGCTTCTTCATAAGTGCGTCCTCGTTGGGTCGGAACCGGGCGGGGTCCGGCACCGCGACATGATCACGCCCCGAGTATAAGTAAGAACAAGTGTTCGTGTCAATGCACTGGACACATGCTATTCGACCGGAGCGAACAATGCGTTCGTCCATACCGAACGCTCCGGCTCATTCCAGGTGACGTTTCATGGCAGCCCATTTGGCCGTAAAGAAGCTCGAACTCGATCACATCCTCCGCCAGCTCGCCTCGCTGTGCCAGTACAGCGTCGCGGCCGAGCGCGCGTTGGAGATCGGCCCGTCCGGCGACCCGCAGCAGGTTCGCTATCTGCTCGATGTGACGGCGGAGGCGGTCGCCCTCTCGATCCAGTTCCCTGACTTGACTGTCGGTGGCGCGAGGGACGTTCGCCAGCAGGTGCAGCGCGCATCCAAAGGGCATGCGCCTGCAGCCAGCCGAGTTCCTGTTGCTGATGGACACGCTGCGCTCCGGGCGCGAGTCTGCGGAAGCTTTTCCAGCGTCTGCCAGATGGGCACGAGCGCTACCCGCACCTTGGCGAATTCGCCGAGTCGATCGACAACTTCGCGCCGCTCGAAGCCGATCTTGGCCGCTCGATCGGTCCGCGCGGTGATGTGCTCGATGGCGCAAGCGGCGAGCTGGCGCGCATTCGCAAAGCCGTCCGGGTGGCGCACAGCCGACTTCACGAGCGACTTCAGGGCTTCGTGAGCGGTCGTTACGCCAGCGCCCTGCAGGAGAACATCATCACGATGCGCGATGGTCGCTACGTCGTCCCCGTCCGCGCCGACGCGCGCGGGATGATCAAGGGCCTCGTCCACGACACCTCCGCGAGCGGGCAGACGGTCTACATCGAGCCGTTTGAGGTCGTCGATCTCAACAACAAGTGGCGCGAGGAGCAGTCGCTTGAAAAGCGCGAGGTCGAGCGCGTTCTCGATGAGCTGAGCGGCAAGGTCGGTGATCTCGAAGAGCCGCTGCTGCGGATGGTGGAGGCCATCGCCGCGATCGATCTCGCGCTCGCGAAGGCTCGTCTCGCCGACCGCATGGAGGCTACCCGACCGGCGATCTACCAGCCGCAGGCCCGGTGGCCGCGTGCGGGATGAGGATCCGGGGCACCCGAGCCATTACGTGCGCCTCGTCCGGGCGCGACATCCGCTGATTCCTCGCAATGAGGTCGTGCCGATCGACCTGGAGATCGGCGAGCGGTATCGCGTGCTTGCTCATCACCGGCCCGAATACGGGTGGCAAAACGGTCGCGCTGAAGACGGTCGGTCTCTTGACGCTCATGGCCCAGACCGGAATGTTCATCCCGGCGGACGACACGTCGATCATCAGCGTCTTCCCGTCGGTATTCGTGGACATCGGCGACGAGCAGAGTATCGAGCAGAGTCTCTCGACGTTCTCATCGCATATCCGCAACATCATCTCGATGCTGGACCACGTCGGCTCGGACAGCCTCGTGCTGCTCGACGAGGTCGGCGCCGGGACGGATCCTCAGGAGGGCTCGGCGCTCGCCCGGGCGATCATCTCCGCGCTCCTGCGACGTCGCGCCATTGTGGTTGCGACCACGCATTATTCAGAGGTGAAGGCCTACGCCTACGCGACGTCCGGGGTGGAGAACGCGAGCGTTGAGTTCGACATGGCCTCGCTGCGGCCGACGTACCGGCTGATGATCGGCATCCCGGGCCGCTCGAACGCGCTCTCGATCGCGTCGCGACTCGGGATGCCAAACCCGATCATCCAGGAAGCGACCTCGCTGCTCGACCCGGGCGACGAGGACACGCAGCAGCTTATCGAGGACATCCGGACGCGGCGCGACGACATCACGCGCGAGCTGGACCGCGCGAAGCAGACGGAAGAGGAAGCGCGCGAGCTTCGGCGCAAGGCCGCCCGGGCGCTCCGCGAAGCGGAGGAGGCCAAGCGCTCAGCCCGCGATGAGGCGATCGCCGAGGTTCAGGGCGAATTGTCGGAGGCGCGGGAGGCGATGCGGGCGATCGACCGCCAGCGGCGGCAGACGGCCACTGCCTCGCTTGAGGATCGGCGCTCGATGGAGCAGACGCTGAAGTCGGCCGAGGAGCGGGTGCGCACCGTCGAGCGCAGGAAACAGGCGCCACGTCGCCAGATTCAGGTCGAAACGGCCCGGATCGACCGAGGCGACCGGGTTCGCATCCTCGCGTTCGATGAAGAAGGCGAAGTGCTTTCCGTCGTCGGCAACGAGGCCGAGATCCAGATGGGGGCGCTGAAGATCCGCCAGCCGGTCGCGGGGCTTGAGCGCATCGGACGCGCGAAGCGGCCGAGCCAGCAGAGCTCCGCCTCGTTGGCTCGCGAGCGACAGGCGGCGATGGCGCCGGTACCGTTGGAGCTTGACCTTCGCGGCAAGCGTGCTGAAGAGATCGGGCCCATTGTCGAGAGCTACGTGAACGACGCCTACCTGGTCGGGATGCCGTTCGTGCGGATCATCCACGGCAAGGGGACCGGGGCATTGCGGGCGGTGGTGCGCGACCTGCTTCGCGACAGCCCGGTGGTCGCCCGCGCAGAGGCCGCCGGTTCGAACGAGGGCGGGGAGGGCGCGACCGTTGCCCATCTCCGCCAGCAATAGACCTGCGTTCAATACTCAAATCTCAAGATACGCTCGTGGCCGAACATGGTCACGGGCGTTCTTGCATTTCAAGTGAACCTTTTGCCGCTGCACCACGACTAAGGCTTTGAGGGCCTAACCGAGGTATGGGGAGAAGCAACGGTATGGAGTCCGACACGGCAGACGACGGAATGCTCGTCGCCCGCATCGGCAAAGGAGATGAAAGGGCGCTGGAGCAGTTCTATGAGCGTCACCATGCATCGCTGGCGGCGTACTTGTCCCTGTTCACTTCTGATAGGGGCACGGTTGATGAGGCTATCCAGGACGCGATGCTCGGTGTCTGGAAGGGCGCCCCGGGTTTCCGAAGTCGTTCAAGCGTCCGTAGCTGGCTCTTTGGCATTTCCAGGCGGCGATTGATGGATATTCTTCGCCGCAAGCGTGTTCCCGTGACGGGTGAGGAGGCATTGGTACGATATCCCGATCCTTCTCCAAGTCCAGAGAACGCCGTGATATTCGCGGCAGCCGAGCGTGAGGTGGTCGGAGCGATTCAACGGCTTTCTCGCATACATCAAGAAGTGCTTGTCCTGACATTCGCCCATGAACTGTCGTACGAGGAACTGTCCAACGTCCTTGATGTTCCTCTAGGCACCATCAGAAGCCGACTTAGCAACGCTCGAAAGGCGTTGCGAGAGCAACTCGGGACACAGACGCCATGAGCAAGCTATCCGGAAAATCCAAAATCGAACATGTCGACGACCTTCTTCCGGCGTTTGTCAATGGGACGCTCAACCACGAAACCCAAGTGTCGGTGCACAGGCATCTTGGTTCGTGTGAGAAGTGCCGCATTGAACTCGCTGAGTGGGAGGCGATCGCTTCCGCGACGAGGACGTTTACCAGCGAACTGCGCTCGCCTGTAACGCTGAAGCGGGAAAGCGTCCTCTCACCCAGTGGTACTTCCGTTGGACGTTCCGACTCGGAAAGGGACGACTTACATGCAGAGACCGCGCGTCGTCCGGTCAGCAACCGGACGCTACGCACATCTGCGGAGGACAACTCTATGCAAGGATCGGTGTTACACCCTTATGAGGAGACCAGGCTAGTCGACGTATCTCGTCGCATCATAGCCGTGGCTGCGACGATCGCATTTATGATCGGCCTTGGTGGATTTGCGTTGTTGCGTGGGCCCGACCGGGCTGATGACACGGTGCGACTTCCGGCTGCGATGCAGGCGAGTCAAGAACCGAGCCCGAGCGCTGTGTGTGACCAGGAGGGAGGTGACCTGTCCCGACTCGCGCTTACGGGGCGGATGGAACATGAATCCGTCGTCATGCTGCCCGCTCAGTCGAGTACTGAGGGACGTCCAGGTGTCGATGCTGGTGTCTTGCCTACTGATGGAGACCCTGTCAACGAGGAGCTCCGCACTGACATTGTCCAATCCGTTGAAGGCTTGGTGGCATGTATGAATGCTGACGACCCGGAGGGAACGATCGCCTGGACGACGGACGACTATTGGCGCCGTTCCAACGACATTGGGATCGCGGTAAATCCGGACAAGCCACGAAGCTTTGTACCATTGGTCGGACCAGCGTCCGGCGATACGCCAACACCCGAGATTGAAAACGTTGTGGTGTTCGCGGACGGCAGGGTCGGTGCGGTAATCCGGCCCGGCTTCAACGCCCCAGAGTACACCTACGACTACTACGTGTTCATCGAGCAAGAGGGACGGTGGCTCGTCGATGAGGCTGTTCATGTCACGGAGCTGGCTACTGTGGAGATCGTGGTGAGTGATGAAGGCTATATGCCACAAGAGGTAGTCATTCCGGCGGCTCCGTCGAAACTCGTGGTTCGCAATGAAGGCGCCACACCACACTCCATCGTCATCCCAGAACTGCTCATCAGGATCGAGGTCGATCCTGGCAGCACAGCCAGCGCGAACCTGAAGCACCCGGGAGGGCGTTTTGCCTTCTACAGCGATGTACCCGGCGATGATCCGGAAGTCTTCTCGGGAATGCTTGTGATCGAGGGGCAACCCCAAGCGACACCCGAGGCATCAACGGTCTCTCAAGAGATTGCGGTTCAAGGGAAGCCTGGGATCCCGGTTGCGAGCGCTACAATCACGATGCGACCCCCGATGGAGTATGTACCAGGATCGCTGGCGATACTGGCAGATCGGGACGTGCAGATCACTCTGGTGAATGACCCGTCGGCATCAAACTCCGGCGCTGAATTCCTGACTCCGGTTAGCGAAGGCGGATTCCCAGGGAGTCCGGCGAATTTCACAATTGACGCACTTGGTATCAGCGTCGACCTTGCCCCGGGCGAATCACGCACCATAATTGTCAACGCGCCGGCGGGAACGTACGCCTACTACAGCGCCATACCTGGTCATACCGCAACCGGCATGTCGGGGCTCCTGTACGTCGTTGAGGTTACGACGCCTGCCCCTTAGTTCTGTCTCGCATCGGTAGTCACAGAGAGAGGTCGACAGCGATGGCGCTGCCGACCTCTCTCTGCCTTGTCCACGCATGAAATCAGAACTCGACGTGATGGGGATATGCGCCACAAGGGGACATTTCGACCTGTATGGTATGCCGTTGCCATGTGCGTGTGAGGTCGAATGTCCCTGCTACATCGGCTAGGCGTCCTCGTGCTCACCGCTGGCCAACTCGCGGCGGAGCAGGTCGTAGAGGACGATGGAGCCGGCGGTAGCGGCGTTGAGCGAGTCGACGTGGCCGCGCATCGGCAGCGAGAGGACAACCTGGCAGCGCTTGCGCACGATCGGGGAGAGTCCGCTGCCCTCCGCTCCGATCACGAGTGCGACGGGCGTCGGGACGTCGGCGTCGAAGATCGAGCGCGAGGTTTCGTCCTCATCGAGCCCCACGATCCAGCGGCCGGAGGCTTCCAGCTTGTCGAGCGCGCGGGCGAGGTTCGGCGTCTGCGCTACCTGCAGGTGCTCGACGGCGCCGGCTGACGAGTTCACGACAGCCGGGGAGACGCTCACCGAACGGTCCTGCGGAAGGACGATGCCCGCGATACCGGCAGCATCGGCGGCGCGCAGAAGCGTGCCGAAGTTCTGCGGGTCGTTGATATGATCGAGCACGAGCACCGTGCCATCCCGCTCAATCACGTCCTCGAGATCGACGTACGGGTACTCGCCAGTGTCCAGGGCGATGCCCTGGTGATTCCCGCCCTTCGTCAAATCGTCGAGCAGCATGCGAGGCACGCGCTCGATGAGCACGTCCTGCTCCTGCGCAAGTTGGACCATTTCGTTGACGCGCTCGTCTTCGCGCACGCCCTCGGCGACGAAGAGCCGATTGTGCTCGCGCCGGCCGGCACGGAGGGACTCGCGCACGGCGTTGCGGCCGTAGACGAGGTCCTGACGAATCTGGATACCGGGCGTAATCGGGCGCTTCGGTCGCGCCTGTCGCGGTCCCGACGGAGCGACCTTCGGGTGCCTCGGGCCTTCCGCCTCGTGGAGGTGCTCCCCGACCGGGCGCTCCCTTGCCACGCGGGTTGGAACCCGGCCGGCCGCTTCTTCGGGCGTCCTGCGAATCCTGGTGGTTACGAGGACTTCCAGGTCGTCCCTTGTTTGGTGTCTTCAAGTGTTACTCCCATGTTGGCGAGCTCGTCGCGAATCTTGTCGGACAAGCGCGAACTGTCGTGCGTCGCGAAGGTCCTTGCGGATGGTGATGAGGAGATCGATGAACGGCGCCGCGTCGGATGCAACGGCGGAGGCGGCCGGCTCGAGATCGAGGCCAAGGATGTTGCCCAGGTGGTTCAGGGCGTGCACGGCATCCGCCACCGACGGGGAGATCGTCTCGCGCCCACGGGTGCGGTTGATGGCGCGAGCGAGCTCGAAGATCGAAGCGACGGCGACCGGTGTGTCGAAGTCGTCCACCATGGCGCGGTGGAAGGCGTCCGTCGCCTCCGCGACAGCGGCATCCAGTGCCGCATCCCGCTCACCGGCGACCGGAGCATCAACCGGACGTGCCGCGGCCTGCAGGCGCTCCAGACCGTTCTGCGCCGACTCGAGACCCTCATCGGTGTAGGTGAGAGGAGCGCGGTAGTGGGACGAGAGCACCAGCAGCCGGAACGCCATGGCGCGACCCCGCGCGATCAGCTCGCGCAGGCGAACGACGTTGCCGATCGACTTCGACATCTTTTCCGAGCCGAACTGCAGCAGGCCGTTGTGCATCCAGTAGCGCGAAAACGGCTCCTCGCCGAAGAACGCTTCGGACTGAGCGATCTCGTTCTCGTGGTGCGGGAAGATGAGGTCTGCTCCGCCGCCGTGGATATCGACCATCCCGCCGAGGTGGTGCGAGCACATCGCCGAGCACTCAATGTGCCAGCCAGGGCGCCCGTCACCCCATGGGCTCGGCCACGACGGTTCACCCGGCTTGGCGGCCTTCCAGAGGGCGAAGTCGAGCGGGTCGGTCTTTTGCTCGCCGACGGCGATCCGCGCTCCGGAGAGCAGGTCGTCAATGTCACGGTGCGAAAGCTTCCCGTACCCGTGGAACGACCGCACCTTGAAGTAGACGTCGCCGCCGGCCTCGTAGGCGTGCCCGCGCTCGATCAATCCCTCGATCATCTCGATGATCTGGGGAACCTCCTGCGTGGCGCGCGGGTTGACCGTGGCCGGCAGGATGTTGAACGCGGACATCTCGCGCGTCCATTCCGAGATCATGTTCTCGACCAGGTCGAACGGATCAATGCCTTCTGCGTTCGCCCGGTTGATGATCTTGTCGTCGATGTCCGTGAAGTTCTGGGCGTACGCGACCTCGTACCCGGCATGCATCAGGTAGCGACGGATCGTATCGAAGGCGATCGACGACATGCCGTGCCCGATATGGGCGTGGTCGTAGACGGTGACGCCGCAGACGTACATGCGGACCTTGCCGGGCTCGATCGTCTGCAGCGGCTCGATCGCCCGGGTGAGGGTGTTGTAGAGGCGGATGGGATGATCCGTCGTCGTGGGTTGGTCGGTCATGAAGGTACTGTCTCCATCAATGGCAGCCGGCGGCCGGGCAAGCGGTGTGGCCAGGCGCGGGACGTCGGGGTGCTGGGGGTGACGCGGGTGCCCACGTCACCCCGGGAGACAGACGCAGGTGTCGAACACGCCGGCGGCCACCACCAAACCGCTCCTCGAGGGGAGGGGCTGTCCGTTCTCGGGCATGATGGTGAGGCGCCGTGGCGTCATGGGAGATCAGGCGTCCTTTGTCGCGGAGCTGGTCTTGCTCGCGGTCGCTGTCGCGGCGGCCGGCTCGGCCTTGGCGGCCGGTGTCGAGGCATCCTCGCTCTTGCTCGCGACCTTCGAGGAGTCGTGGACACCCCCGGACGACTCGGTCGTCGGGCGGCTGTCGGTGACGTACCACCCGGTGCCCTTGAAGACGATACCGGCTGGATGGATGACGCGGTGGACCGGCTGGCCGCAAGTTGGGCACTCGGTCAGGGGGTCGTCGGAGAACGATTGCCGGACCTCAAACTTATGACCGCACTCGTCGCCACGATACGCATACGTGGGCATCGACGCATAACTCCTTTAGTGTGCAATGAACACGGAAACAGGGTCCGCATGCGGGCCACTGGAAGTGTATCGCGTACAGCCAAGGTCACGCAAGAAGCATGAACGGGACGACTCAGGTCTTGGACGGGTCGTACGATTCCATGTCTTCCCAGTTCTGGCCAATGCGCATATCGACCACCACCGGCACGTCGAGCGTGAACGCGTTCTCCATCGTGTCGCTCACGAGCGTGGCGACGTCTGGCAGACGCGTCTCGTCGACCTCCAGCACCAGTTCGTCGTGAACCTGCAGGATCATCTTCGCCGGCAGGTCGCGCTGCTGAAGCTCGCGGTACAGGTCGATCATGGCCAGCTTGATGATGTCGGCCTGGGTGCCCTGGATCGGCATGTTCATCGCCATGCGGATCGCGCCCTGGCGCCGCATCCCGTTGCTCGCGACGAGATCCGGCAGGTAGCGGCGTCGGCCGGCGAGTGTCTCGACGTACCCGTTCTTCTTGCCGGTCTCGATCACACCGTCGAAGAACGCCTTCACCTTCGGCAGGCGCTCCCAGTAGCGGTCGATAAACGCCTGGGCGTCCGCGCGAGCCATGCCGGTGTCGCGGGAGAGCCCGAACGCCTGCATGCCGTAGAGGATGCCGAAGTTCACCGTCTTCGCGATGCGCCGCATGTCGGACGTGACCTCGTCCATCTCGACGCCGTTGACGAGTGCCGCCGTCGCGCGGTGGATGTCCTCGCCGGTGCGGAAGGCCTCGACGAGGTACGGATCACCGGACATGTGCGCCATGATCCGGAGTTCCATTTGGGAGTAATCGGCGGCGAGGAAGATCGCGTTGTCCACAACCTTGTGTTCTGGTCGCCGGTCGGCGATGAAAGCGCGGCGGATGCGCCGGCCCATCTCCGTGCGGACCGGGATGTTCTGCAGGTTCGGGTTGGTCGACGCGAGCCGGCCCGTCGCCGCGACGGTCTGGTTGTACGTCGTGTGAACCCGACCGTCGTCGGGATGGATGTAGCTCGGCAGCGTGTCGGCGTAGGTCGACTTCAGCTTCGCCAGCGCGCGATGCTCGAGGACCAGCGCGACGATCGGGTGCTCGTCGCGGATGTTCTCCAGCGTGTCGGAGTCGACGGAGTATCCCGTCTTCGTCTTGCGGCCCGGGGTGAGCTTGAGCTCGTCGAAGAGGAGCGTGCCCATCTGTTTGTTCGAGGCGATGCTGATCGGGCGCCCGGCCAGGTGGTCGACCTCATCGTCCAGCTCGACCACGCGGTGGCCGAGTTCGGCGGCGAACGACTCCAGTTCGTCCTGATCGATGGCGATGCCGGTGCGCTCCATCTCCATGAGGATGTTCACGAGTGGAAGCTCGATGCGGTCCAACAGCGAGACCTGCTTGCGGTTGGCGAGCTCGCTTTCCAGCGGCTCGACGAGCGAGAAGGTGCACTCAACGTCGCCGCACGCGTATGGCGCCGCCTTGTCGATGTCGACGCGGTCCATGGTGATCTGGTTCCGGCCGGTGCCGATCAGCTCGGTGATTTCCGTCTGGATGACGCCGAGCCGGTTGAACGAGAGGTCCTTCAGCCGGATCGACGACTCACCGAGCAGGTAGGCGGCGATCATGGTATCGAAGGAAATTCGCCGGTCGGTGTAACCGTGACGCACGAGCACCTGCATGTCGTACTTGCCGTGGTGCGTATAGAGCTTCAGCGACGTGTCGGTGATGACCGGGTCCAGCGTCGCACGTACCTTCTCGGCATCAAGCTGCGAGCCGTCCTGGTGTCCGACGGGTACATAGAAGGAGCGGGTCGGGCCGGTCGCGATCGCGATGCCGACCAGCGCGGCTCGCATCGGGTCCGTGTCGGTGGTCTCGACGTCCAGCGCGAATGCCCCTGACTCATGTATCTCAGAGATCATCGCCTGCAGGTTGTCCATCGTGCGGACGGTCATCTGTACCGATTCAGGACGCGGTTCCCGCGTCGCCTCATGCTCTTGCGCGGGGGCTGCATGGTGTGATTCTGGCAGCTTGGCCATGAGGGAGCGGAACTCGAGCGTGCGGAAGAGGTCAATCACCTTCTCCCGGTCGTAGTCCTTCACCCGCGCCGTCTCAAGGTCGAGGTCCAGCTCGACGTCGCGGACGATCGTCGCCAGGCGCTTGCTCTCTCTCGCCTGCTCGACATTGCCTGCCAACGCGTTGCGGGCGCGGGTCGGCGTGACGTCATCAACGTGCTCGATGATGGTCTCCAGGCTGCCGTAGTCGGCAATCAACTTCTTCGCCGTCTTGTCGCCGATGCCAGGTACGCCCGGGATGTTGTCCGATGTGTCGCCGACGAGCGCCTTGTAGTCCGGGACAAACTCCGGCCCGAAGCCGTAGCGTTCGACGACCGCCTCATCGTCGAACTCCCGGAATTCGCCGAAGCGCCGGGCGCCGGGTAAAACGACAAGGATGTTGTCGCCAACGAGCTGGAGGAGGTCCGAGTCGCCGGTGATGATGACCACCTGATGGCCCCTGGCGGCAAGCTCGCGCGAGAGCGTGCCGATCACGTCGTCGGCCTCGTAAAGATCCTTTTTCTGGATCGGGATATTCAGCGCGGCGATCAACTCGTTCACGCGTTCGAGTTGCTGGCGAAGGTCGTCCGGCATCGCGGCGCGCGTGCCCTTGTAGTCGGGATACAGTTCGTGGCGAAACGTGCGCCCGGTTTCGAGGGCGATGACGACGTACTCGGGGTCGCGCGTCTTGAGCACGTCGAGCAGCATGGAGGCGAAGCCATAGACGGCGTTGGTCTGCTCTCCTTCGGCGGTCGTCATCGCGGTCGGGAGGGCGTAGTAGGCCCGGAAGATGAGCCCGAATCCGTCGACGAGCACGACGGTGCCCTTATCCTGCGTCGCGTTGCTCCCTGCCATGTCCTCTTCGCTCCATCGATCGCGCTGCCGCCGGCTGGTCAATCAGGTCCTGAGTATAGGGGAGAGCGTCACCGGCGCATCGAACGGCGCCAGGCGGCTTCGCTATACTTCGAAAGCGCCCTCGCATGGCCGGGAACCTCGCCGTGCGCTTCGACACCTTCCCGGGAGACACCGACCGCATGGATTCCTCGAGTATTCGCCATCTCGTCACCACGACCGCCGACAACGTCGAGCGGGTCATCATCGGCAAGCGGCGGGAGGTCGAGCTGGTGATGGTGGCGCTGTTGTGCCGGGGCCACGTGCTGATCGAGGATGTACCCGGAGTCGGCAAGACGGTGCTCACGAAGGCGATTGCGCGGAGCATCGGTAGCACGTTCAAGCGCATCCAGTTCACGCCTGACCTCCTGCCGAGTGACGTTACCGGCGTCAATGTCTTCAACCAGCAGCGTGGCACCTTCGAGTTCCGCCCGGGCCCGATCGTTGCCCAGATGGTCCTGGCCGACGAGATCAACCGCGCAACCCCGAAGACGCAGGCGGCCCTGCTTGAGGCGATGGAGGAGGCGCAGATCTCCGTCGACGGCGTGACGCACGCGTTACCGCAGCCGTTTATCGTGCTCGCGACAGAGAACCCCATTGACTACGAGGGGACCTTCCCGCTGCCGGAGGCGCAGCTCGACCGCTTCCTGATCCGCATCGCCCTCGGCTATCCGGGTCGGGCGGGCGAGCTGGAGATGCTCGACCGGCAACATCGGCGTCATCCGCTGGAGACGCTGCAGCAGGTGGTGTCCGTCGAGGACCTCCGGCGCGCGCAAGAAGCCGTGAAGGGGATCCATGTTTCCCAACCGGTCCGCGAATACATCGTCTCGCTGGTCGAGGCAACGCGGCGTCATGACGATGTGTTCCTCGGCGCGAGCCCACGCGGATCGCTGGCCCTTTTCAACGCCACCCGCGCCTGGGCGGCGATCCGCGGGCGCGATTTCGTGCTTCCGGACGATGTGAAGTTGCTCGCCGAGCCGACGCTGGCACACCGCATCATCATCGGCCCGGCAGCCCGTATGCGCGGCTACGATAGCCGCTCGGTCGTCAGTGACCTTTTGCGGTCCATCCCGGTGCCACAGGCCAGCGAGGCGCAGCACCGGCTCGCCGCGCGGGCCTAGGTCGGTTCGGCCTTGGGCGGGTTTCGTCTGCTTCTCCTGATCGGCGCGCTGCTCATCGCGGCGATCGCCTATGACTGGGAGGGGCTGGATCGGATCGTCGTCGCGCTTCTGCTGTTGCTGGCGATCTCATGGTTGTGGAGCCGAACGAGCCTCACGCGCATCGGCCTCCGACGGGTACTGCTTTCCGATCGTGTCCGTGTCGGCGAGCGCGTGCGCGAGGAGGTTACCTTTCTCAACCGCGCGCGGTTGCCCAAGCTCTGGATCGAGATCGAGGACCACTCCACGCTCCCAAACCACGCCGCCGGGCGTGTCGTGAGCGTCGGCGGACGATCAGGGACCAGTTGGATCGTCGATACCGTGGCGGTCCGCAGGGGGAAGTACCGTTTGGGGCCGTTCTCCGCGATCGGTGGTGATCCGGTGGGGATCTTTCCGCGGTCCACCCAAATCCCGGTAACCCACGATGTCGTCGTCTATCCCGCGCTGGTCGACGTTTCCGCCATCCCGCTACCGACGGCGACGATGAGTGGCGGCGTCATGCGCGACCGGTCGCTGGCCGTGTCGTCCCCGACCGTCTCGAGCGTCCGCGAGTACACGCCGGGTGACCCGATGAACCGCATTGCCTGGAGTGCGACCGCCCGGCGCGGCACGATGATGGTGAAGGAGTTCGATCCTGACCCGACTGCCGATCTCTGGATCGTGCTCGACCTCAGCGAGGACGGGCAATTCGATCTCACCGACCATCGGCGGGAGGGAGAGATCGGTACCGGTCCGGCCGCCTACCTGCATTCGACGGTTGAGTACATCATCTCAATCGGCAGCGCGCTGTCGGAACGCGCGCTCGACGATGGGCGGAAGGTCGGCATGATCATCAATCGCGAGATGCCGATGCGGCTCGATGCCGACAACACCGAGCGGCAATGGTTCCGGATTGCCGAGGCGCTCGCGACGGCGACGGCCTTCGGGAACCGGCCGCTGTCCGAGGCCCTGACATCCGGCCAGCGCCGCTTCAGCCGCACGCAGGGCGTGATCGTCGTCTCGTCTGATCCCCAGGCCGACTGGGTCGATGCGGCGCGGTCGCTCATCGATCGCCAGGTGTCGGTGACCGCAGTGGTGGTCGATGCCGGTGGAGCGGGGGAGGACGACGTCTCCCCACTCATCGAGCGGCTGGTCGCGGCACGCGCGCATGTGCACCGGTTCCCGACGCATACCGCAACGGCGGCGTCCAGGCGACCCACGACGGCGTACACAGGATCATGAGAGAGATGCGCGTGCCGTCACCAAGCGTCCTTCCCGAAGCCGACTCCCGCTGGGCTCGCTACCGTAGCCGGTACAGCGAGGGGTTGGCTGTTGTGCTCCTCATGGTGGCGTATGTCGCAATCCCGGGGTTCGCGGTCCAGTACGGTGGTTGGCCCGAGCAATACGTGCCTGCCGGGCTCGCGGGATTAGGCGGTGCCCTGGCGGGCGTCCTCCTCGCCAAGTCTCGCGTCTCTGACGCTGTCGCGCACCTGCTGAGCGTCGTGCTCGCTGTGGTGGCGTCCACAGCGCTGCTTCTGCTGAATGCGCCACAGCTCGGCGAGCGCTTTGTCGATCGGGTCCGACCTCTGGTGAACGCCGTGGTCGACTGGTACCTGGGGCGTCAGGAAAGCGACGACCTCGAGCTGTTGCTCGTCTCCCTGCTGCTCGGGCTCCTGGTCTGGATGTTCGCGTTCCTGTCCACATGGAGCCTGTTCCGGCGGAGATGGCTTGCAGCCGGGCTGCTGTTCCCGGCGGCCCTTGCACTGGTTAGCATGCGATACGCGCCGACACCTCACCCGTGGACGTTGGTAGTGATGCTCGCCCTGGCGATCCCGATCGCCACGCAAATGACCTACGTCCAGCGAGAGCAGCGCTGGACGAGGCGACGCATGGCGTCTCCGGTCGGGCTCGGGAGCCGCTTCGTGATCGTCGGCACGGTTATGGGCCTGCTGGTCTCGCTCGCCGCCGCCCAGACACCGGATGGATGGTCACGCTTGACGTTCGAGCCGTTCATGCGCGAGCTCACCACGGCCTATCAGCGCGCATCGGACCAGGCGTCGGAGTGGATCGGGGAGCGTTCGGGCGAGGAGGGGCCCGACCTGCAGAACGCTGGGTCGTACACGGCCTTCGACGACGCGTTCTCGATCGGCGGCCCGCTGGAACTCTCGGACCGGCCGGAGGTCTTCGTGCAGACCACGGCCGACCGCGCGCCGTATCTCACCGCGCACACCTATGACACCTACACTGGCCGGGGGTGGGCCTCGTCGACCGATGACGCGTTTGGCGACGTCGAGACGGACGAGGGGAGGCTCTCGCCGGAGCTCTTGTTCCGCGCCGGCCAATCGGTTGTACTCTCGAGCGACGTTACCGGCGCGCGCGTGGCCCAGTCGACGACGGTCACTCCATTGGCGGGGCCGTCGGGCGTCGTGTTTTCCGTCGATACGTATGTGACGTCGGATATCAGCACCGTCGTCCGCATGTCGTGGCAACTTCTCGACGATGCGCCCTTCCCGGTGACGGTGGAGTCGCTCAACACATTGCCGCCGGACATCCAGCGGATCGCCAACCTTCTCCTGCAGGCGGAGCTCTCCGGTCCCGTAAGCGATTGGGGACCTGAGGCCGTCAGCGCGGCAATGCAGCAGGAGATCGAGGCGGAGGTTGACGCGCTCGCGAGCAGGGGCATCCTCGTGCGCTGGGACGCGACCCCGGACGGGATCGTCGGCGCGCTCTATGTCTCCGGACGCCTGCCGGTGTTCGATGACGTCGAGGCGGTCTACCCGCGCAGTGCCGACGATGCCGCAGCCGGGAGCACCTACACCGTTCGGAGCCTGTCCTCGGTTGCGACGCCGGACGAGCTCGCGACTGCCCCGACGATCTACCCGGCATGGGTAACGAACCGCTACCTGTCGCCGGGCGACTCCCTGACCGAGCGGACACGAGAGTTGGCGATTGACATTGTCGGCGATGCGGTCGACCCCTACACCCAGGCGGTGCGGGTCGAGGCCTATTTGCGCGAGAACATCACGTACAACGAGCGCGTCGCCGAGCCACCGGAGGGCGTCGATCTTGTCGATTACACGCTGTTCGAGAGTCAGCAAGGCTATTGCGAGCACTATTCGGCCTCGATGACGATCATGATGCGTTCTCTCGGCGTCCCGGCACGAACGGTTGTCGGCTACTACCCGGGCGATTACGACGAGGCGCAGGGCGGCTATGTCTATCGCCAACTGAATGCGCACGCCTGGACCGAAGTGTTTTTCCCGGGATACGGCTGGATCCCGTTCGAACCGACCGCGAGCCGGCCGCTGGACGATCGTGACCCCAGCGCCGTGCAGCTCCCAACCGAGGCCCCGGCGCCGACCGAGGCGATCCCGACACCGGACGTCGCGGACGCGAACGACGCCGCGACGCCGGTACCGGAGGAGCGATCGATCGATAATCCGGGGCCACCGCAGTCGGTGATCGCCGAGGATCCGGAGCGTGGGGACACACCCGGATGGATTTTTCCCGCCGCGATCGCGACCGTGGCGGCGATTGCGGTTCCGGCGTTGGTCTGGTTCGGCTGGAGCATGCGGTTCCGGGGGATGCGGCCAGCGGAGGCACTGTTCGCCCGGGCCCAGCAGGTCGGCTCGCTCGGCGGGGTCCGGAACGGTCCAACTACAACTCCTCGCGAGTATGCTCACCGCTTCTCTGAGCAGCTACCGGGTATGGGGCCGCCGGTCCGGAAGATCGTGCAGGTGTACGAGTCCGATCAATACGGGCCCTCGGGTGCTGACGCCGGGAGCCTGGCGGCCGCGAGGGACGCATGGCGAGAACTGCGGCGATCCGTGGCCGGGCTGCTTATTCGGATACGCCGTCGACGTCGCGGCGCCTAGGAGGACAACACGCATGGCGGGACCAATCCTGGTAGCGGGCGCGATCAACACCGATCTGGTGGCCTACGTGGAGCGCGCGCCCGAGGCCGGGGAGACGATCACCGGACGCTCCTTTGAGATGCATGGCGGGGGCAAGGGCGCCAACCAGGCGGTTGCGGCGGCCCGTAGCGGTGCGTCGACCGTCATGCTGGGCGGTGTTGGCGATGATGAGTTCGGGTCCGCGCGAAAGGCCGGGCTCACTGCTGACGGCATCGATATCTCGTGGGTGCGGACGTTCGACGACGTCTCGTCCGGCGTGGCCCTCATCACGGTAGAGGCCACTGGCGAAAACCGCATCGCGTATATCCCGGCGGCGACGGCCGTTGTGGAGCCGCAGCATGCCCGTGAAGCGATCGACGCAGTGCAGCCGGCTCTGGTGCTGGCTGCCAACGAGCTGTCCCGCTCGTGCCATGTGGAGCTGTTCTCCTGGGCTCGGAACCACGGCATCCCGGTGGTGTTCAACGTGGCCCCGTTTTCGGCCGAGGCTCGAGATCTGGTGGAGATGGTCGATGTATTGATCGTAAACCGTGGCGAGGCGCTGGCATTGCTCGATGAGGTCGATGAGGGGGTGGATGCCGGGGAGCTGGGCCAACGGCTGCGTGCGCTGGGCGTGGACCGGGTCATCGTGACGCTCGGCAGCGACGGCGTGATCGGCGTATCGAGAGACGGCATCCATCACGAAGAGGGCGTCCCCGTGGAGGTGGTCGACACAACCGGCGCCGGGGATACCTTCTGCGGCGCGTTCGCGGCACGGTTGGCCGAGGGAGCGTCGTTCACCGAGGCGATCCGCTTCGGCAACGTCGCCGGGGCGATCGCCGTGACCCGTCGCGGCGCGCAGGCGTCGATACCGCGCAGGGCCGAGACCGAGAACATGCTCGACGCAGCGCGATGACGGCCGAGCGCGAACGCTCCAACGAGAAAACCGCCAGGCGTCAAGCCCGGCGGTTTTCTCGTGTGGCGGAAGGGGAGGGATTCGAACCCTCGAGAGGTTTTACCCCCTACACGATTTCCAATCGTGCGCACTAGGCCAGACTATGCGACCCTTCCGTGTCCGTTTGGCTCCACCAGTGTGGCGGCGGAGAGGGCGGGATTCGAACCCGCGGTGCCTTTGACAGCACACTGCTTTTCGAGAGCAGCACCTTAAACCACTCGGACACCTCTCCGCGCGAGAGTATAGCAGCCCCGGCGCGGGTTGTCATGCCAGTTTCGGGCGCCTGGAGGGGTGATTGTCGCCGCGCGTTAAGCACTGAAGCCGCCCCGTTTGGAGCGGCTTCTCGCCGTGTGGTATGCCCGGGAGGATTCGAACCTCCGGCCTTTGGGTCCGCAACCCAACGCTCTATCCCCTGAGCTACGGGCACGCATTCAGCGGCGCGAGGAAGAGTATAGACGTGCGGTGCCGTTTTGTGCAAACCGCTCGCCTTCGCACCGGCGGAGAGGGAGGGATTCGAACCCTCGATAGAGGATTACGCCTCTATACTCGCTTAGCAGGCGAGCGCCTTCAACCGCTCGGCCACCTCCCCAGTTGCGGCGCTAGTCTAGCAGATGCATGCGGCCGCCGTCGACTCGGCGCGCGAGCAGGGTGCAGGCGCCGCGCCGATGCTGTAGAATCGGCGGCGGAGAGGTGCCAGAGTGGACGATTGGAACGGTCTTGAAAACCGTCGAGGTGTCACAGCCTCCGCGGGTTCGAATCCCGCCCTCTCCGCCAACAGCACAGGGGCTCCGGTCAGTCGACCGGGGCCCCTGTCGATTTTCATGCAACCGTCAGGAGCCCGTCGCGTGTGATGCGGGGCCGAACGGTGCCTGTTTGCCGATCGTGTCGCGGCCGCCAAAGTAGGGGCGGAGGACGTCCGGGATCTCGATGGTGCCGTCCTCTCGCTGGTAGTTTTCGATGATAGCGATGACAACGCGAGGAAGCGCCAGGCCCGAGCCGTTGAGCGTGTGCAGGAACTGCGGTCGCCCGCCACCCTCCGGACGGAACTTGAGGTTCGCTCGGCGGGCCTGGAAGTCGCGCATGTTCGAGCATGACGAGATCTCCAGCCACTCCTCGCAGCCTGGCGCCCAAGTCTCGATGTCGAAAGTGTGCGCCGAGCCGAACGTCATGTCGCCGGTCGAGAGATCGAGAATGCGGTACTTGAGACCGAGCTGGTTCACGATGTAGAGCGCCTCGTCCATGAGCTGTCGCAGCTCGTTGGCCGACTCGTCAGGATGGACGAACTTGACCAGCTCGGTCTTCCAGAACTGATAGACGCGCTTGATACCGCGGACGTCGCGGCCGGCCGAGATCTGCTCGCGACGGAAGCATGGCGTCGCCGCGACGTGATAGATGGGTAACATGCCCTGATCGAGGATCTCGTCACGATAGAGGTTCGTGACCGGTACCTCTGCCGTCGGGATCAGCCACTTGTCTTCCTCCGCGTCGTGGAAGAGGGTGTCGCCAAACTTCGGGAGTTGGCCTGTGCCGACGAGCATCTCGCCCAGCACCTGAAACGGCGGCTCGATTTCCGTATAGCCGTGGCGGCTGGTATGGACGTCGAGCATCCACTGGATCAAGGCCCGCTGTAGCCTGGCTCCGTCACCGCGAAGGACATAGCCTCGTGTCCCGGCGATCTTCACGCCGCGCTCGAAGTCGATGATCCCCAGCTCCTCCGCCAGGTCCCAGTGTGGCTTCGGGGTGAAGTCGAACTCCCGGTCCGGGCCGGCGGTCTCGCGTACTACGTTCGCAGTCTCGTCCGCCCCGACTGGCACGTCCTCGTCAGGCAGGTTCGGCACGCCAAGCATGATCTCGTCCAGCTCGGCCTCGGTGGTGCGTAGCTCGGCGTCGAGCGCGTCGATCTGGTCGCCCAGACCCTGCATCTCACCGATGAGCGTTTGCCGCTCGTCCGGATCTTTCGTCTTGCCGACCAACTTTGAGCCGGCGTTGCGCTCGGCCTTGATGCGCTCGACGTCGGTGATCAACGTCCGGCGCCGCTCGTCCAGCTCCATAATGCGCTGGACGGGCACGTCGACGCCCTTGGTGGCAATGCGCCTTGCAAACTCGTCAGTGTTTTCGCGGATGAACCTGATGTCGACCATGATGCTCGCCTTTCGTCGTCAAATTCCTGCTGGCACAAGAGTGCCCTGCGCGACCGCGTTCGGACAAGGGAAATTGCCCCGCGCGATCGCTGGACCGGCCGGGATTCAGTCGTCGGGATGGCCGGGGCAGATCACGCGGGGATTCGAGACGATTCGTCCGTGGATGGCCAGGAGGCTGGAGCGTCGAGCTGCGGCAGGAATTCCAGCCACTCGGTGTGGACTCGCGCGTCGAGTCGACGCTCGATGGCGTAGTAGGCGCCAGCACGCGGTTCATGTGGCTGGATGCGCAGAGACATTCTCGCCTCTGCCACGCTCTTGCCGCCCTTGCGGTGATTGCAGGAACGGCAGGCGGCGACGACGTTGTCCCACGTGTGCAACCCACCGCGCGAGCGGGGAATGACGTGGTCGATCGTGAGGTCGTGGGTGCGAACGCCACAGTACTGGCAGGTATGGTGGTCGCGGATGAAGATCTCGCGGCGTGACAGTTTGACGCGTGCTCGCGGGCGGCGAATGAAATGCCGCAGGCGAATGACCGTCGGGGCGGGGAAAACGTCGCGGGCCGTGACGATGCCGGCGTCGTGTTGCTGGAGGATGTCAGCCTTGCCGCTGAGCACCAGCACAAGCGCGCGCCGGACGTTGCAGATGTTGAGTGGTTCGTAGTTCTGGTTCAGGACCAGTACGGCGTTGTTCACCCTGCCGATTCCTCTCGGTTCAGGATTGCCGCGGTTCTCCTTCGCACCAGGCACCGGTTGCAACCGTATGCGGATTTGCCTGTGGAGATACTAGCAAAGGAATCCGCGAACGCACAACGTGAATTGCTAAAAGAGTACGAACGAAACAGCCGCCCCGATATGTCGGGAGCGGCTGTTCCAGGTCTGCGTCAATGGGCGCAGGCATCGGTTTGCAAATCGTGCATCAATCGGCCGCGGCCATTGCGCGGCGTTCGAGCATGGGGCGGAGGTACTCGCCGGTATACGAGGCGGAGTTCGCCGCGATCTGCTCGGGCGTGCCTTCGGCGATGATCTGGCCACCGCCGGCGCCGCCCTCGGGACCGAGATCGATGATCCAGTCCGCCGATTTGATGATGTCGAGGTTGTGCTCGATCACCAGCACGGTATTGCCGCCATCGGTCAAGCGTTGCAGCACCTCAAGGAGCCGCTCGATATCGGCGAAGTGCAGGCCTGTGGTCGGCTCGTCGAGAATGTACATCGTCTTGCCGGTTGAGCGGCGCGAGAGTTCGCTGGAGAGCTTCACGCGCTGCGCCTCGCCACCAGAGAGCTGCGTCGCTGGCTGACCCAGTTTCACGTAGCCGAGACCGACGTCGAACAGCGTCTGGAGTTTGTTCTTGATGGATGGCATGTTCTGGAAGAACTCCAGCGCTTCCTCCACGGTCATATCCAGCACGTCCGCGATCGACTTGCCCTTGTAGAGGATCTCCAGTGCCTCGCGGTTGTAGCGCGCGCCCTGGCAGACTTCGCACGGGACGAAGACGTCCGGCAAGAAGTTCATCTCGATCTGGATGATGCCTTCGCCCTTGCAGGCCTCGCAGCGGCCGCCCTTGACGTTGAAGGAGAAGCGGCCGGGCTTGTAACCGCGGGTTTTCGCCTCCGGCATCGATGCGAACAGCTCGCGGATCTGCGTGAAGACGCCGGTATACGTCGCCGGGTTCGAGCGCGGCGTGCGGCCGATCGGGCTCTGGTCGATCTCGATGACCTTGTCGAGATGCTCCAGCCCTTCGAGCGCATCGTGCGAGCCCGGCTTTTGCCGCGCACGATGGAGATCCTGCGCGAGCTTCTTGTGCAACGTATCGGTGATGAGCGAGCTCTTGCCAGAGCCTGACACGCCGGTGACGCAGATGAACGTGCCAAGCGGGAAGTCGACGGTCACGTTTTTCAGGTTGTTCTCGCGTGCGTTGACAAGCGTAAGTTTCTTGCCATTGCCCAGACGCCTCGCCTCCGGAACCGGGATCTCGCGCCGGCCGCTGAGGAAGTCCCCGGTGGCGGACCCCTCCGTCGCCATGATCGCGTCGATCGGTCCTTCGGCGACGAGATAGCCGCCATGCTCGCCCGCGCCGGGGCCGATATCAACGATCCAGTCGGCGGCCCGCATCGTGTCCTCGTCGTGCTCGACGACGATGAGCGTGTTGCCGATATCGCGCAGACGCTCGAGGGTCTTGATCAGGCGAGCATTGTCGCGCTGGTGGAGACCGATGCTGGGTTCGTCGAGAATGTAGAGGACGCCCATCAGGCTGGACCCGATCTGGGTCGCGAGCCTGATGCGTTGCGCCTCACCGCCGGACAGCGTGTTCGCCGAGCGCTCCAGGGTCAGGTAGTCGAGCCCGACATCGACGAGGAAGCCCAGCCGCTCGCGAATCTCTTTCAGGATTTGCCGGGCGATCAGGTACTCGCGCGCGGTTAATGGAGCGTCCGGGTGGTCCGCGGGGTCGAAGGCGAGGGCTTCGAACCAGTCGTGCGCCTCGTGCACCGGGAGGCGGGTGACGTCGATGATCGACTTGCCGTTCACAGTGACAGCAAGGATTTCTGGTTTCAGACGTTGGCCGTGGCAAACACTACACGGACGGGTGCTCATGAAGCGCTCGAGATCCTCGCGGACGTAGTCTGAGTCCGTCTGGCTGTACCGGCGGCGCAGGTTCGGGATGACGCCCTCGAAGGCGACGTCATAGGTTCGAACGCGTCCGGAACGAGGGGAGTACTTGACCTGCACCTTCTCGCCGCTGGTGCCGTAGAGAATCAGGTCGAGGTGTTTCGGGTCCATTTCGCGGATCGGCGTATCCAGCGAGAAGCCGAAGCGGTCGGCGACGGCGATCAGCAAGGCGGAGTACCACTTGCTGTTCTCCATGCCCGTGCGCATCCACGGAACGATGGCGCCCTGCGCGATGGAGAGATTGCGATTCGGCATGACCAGCTCGGGATCGAGCTCCATGGTCGTGCCAATGCCCATGCATTCCGGGCAAGCGCCGTGAGGCGCATTGAACGAGAAATTACGTGGCTCGAGCTCGCCGAAGCTGATTCCGCAATGCGAACAGGCGAACTGCTCGGAGAACGTAACCTCGTCGCCATCGATGATCTGCGCGATCGCGATGCCGCTCGACATGCGCAACGCGACTTCCAACGAATCGATGAGGCGGACGCGGTCCGGGTGCTGCTCGCCCTCATCAGGGTCTTCCGGGTGGCGGATCACGAGCCGATCGACGACGACCTCGATCGTGTGCTTCTTCGTCTTGGCGAGCTTGATCGTCTCTTCGGTCTCGTGGATCTCACCGTCGACGCGAACGCGCGCGAAGCCCTGTCGGCGAATCTCCTCCAATACGGCGAGGTGCTCGCCCTTGCGGTCTCGGATCACGGGACCGAGGATCATCAGCCGCGTGCCGTCATCCATGCCAAGGATGATGTCGGCCATCTGCTGCGGCGCCTGCTGCTCGATCGGCCGACCGCAGTTCGGGCAGTGGGGGTGGCCGGTGCGCGCCCAGAGCAGTCGCATGTAGTCGAAGATTTCGGTGACCGTACCGACGGTCGAGCGCGGGTTGCGACTCGTGCCCTTCTGGTCGATCGAGATCGCCGGTGAAAGGCCCTCGATATGGTCGAGATCCGGTTTTTCCATCTGCCCGAGGAACTGGCGGGCGTATGCGGAGAGTGACTCAACGTAGCGGCGCTGGCCCTCGGCGAAGATGGTGTCGAAGGCGAGCGAGGACTTTCCGGAGCCGGAGAGACCGGTGATGACGACAAGGCTATCGCGCGGGATGTCGACGTTGATGTTCTTGAGGTTATGCTCGCGGGCGCCTTGGATGCGGATGTGGTCGTACTGGGGCATTCGATGACCTCGGGCACTACGGTGATCCGGCGCGCCATGCGGAGGCCGGTTGTGACCGGTGAATGTGGGACTGGGGATCAGGAACGCCGAAAAGGCGAACATCTGATCGCATCATGACATTGTAGCACTTTTCCCTATGTCCGGACACTTCACGGGGAGCGCCCAACGTCGGGCGCCGCGCCTGATTGGCATAGTGACGTATAATCGAAAGCGCTCCGACGATCGGGAGGAGTAGGCGTACATCCCCTGCAGGGAGCCGGCGGTCGATGACTGGAAGCCGCGGCGGGGCGCTGAACGCTGAACGTCGCCCGTGAGGACCGCACGCGAAACCCGGGGAGGGTGTGTAGCGCGCGGCGGGTCCGCCCGTTATCGCGAATGAGAGCGGCGCACTGCGCGCCGAAGCGAGGTGGTACCGCGGGGAGACCCGTCCTGGCATGATGTCGGGGCGGTTTTTTTGTACCCGGATTTTGGATGAACGACGACACGCACAAGGACGCAGGCATGGATTCGACGAACACCCGGCCGGCCGAGCTGGCCAAGGCCTATGACCCAAAGGCTGTGGAGCACAGTCTCTACGACTGGTGGGATCACAACGGCTACTTCCAGCCCAATGACAAGGACAAGACCGAGGGCCGCGATCCGTTCGTGGTGGTGATGCCTCCGCCGAACGTGACCGGCGTGCTGCACGTCGGTCACGCGCTGTTCGTCGCGCTGGAAGACATCATGGTCCGCTGGCACCGCATGAAGGGCGACCCGACGTTGTGGATCCCGGGCGCCGACCATGCCGGTATTGCCGGGCAGTGGGTCGTCGAGAAGGAGCTTGCGAAGGAGGGCCTGACGCGGCACGACCTGGGCCGCGAGAAGTTCCTCGAGCGCGTCTGGCAGTTTATGGACGAGTACCGGCCGCGAATTCGCGAGCAGATGAAGCTACTCGGCGCCTCGGCCGACTGGACGCGATTCGCGTTCACGATGGACGAGGGGCCCGGCAAGGCGGTTCGCCACACGTTCAAGCACCTCTTCGACAAGGGCCTGATCTACCGCGGCGAGCGCATCATCTCCTGGTGCCCGCGGTGCAACACGGCGATCTCCGACCTTGAAGTGAAATACAAGGACGAGACGTCCAGCCTCTGGTACCTGGCATATCCGGTTGAGGGCTCCGACGAACGGATCGTCGTCGCGACGACCCGGCCAGAGACGATGCTTGGCGATACGGGCGTGGCGGTCAGCCCGGATGATGAGCGCTATGCCCATCTCGTCGGCAAGCAGGTGCGGCTGCCAATCGTCGATCGACTGATTCCGGTCGTGGCTGACGAGCATGTCGAGAAGGCGTTCGGCACCGGCGCGGTGAAGGTTACGCCGGCCCACGACCCCAACGACTTCGAGATCGGCCAGCGGCACGACCTTCCGTCAATCAACGTCATGAACCAGGACGCCTCGATCAACGAGCATGGTGGCGAGTTCCAGGGCATGACGCGCGAAGCTGCCCGGAAGGCAGTTGTCCAGCGCTTCGAGGAACTCGGGCTGCTGGTCAAGATCGAGCCGCACACGCACAGCGTCGGGCACTGCGACCGCTGCGATACGATCATCGAGCCGATGGTCAGCGAGCAGTGGTTCGTGCGCATGAAGGAGCTGGCCCAGCCGGCGTACGACGCCGCGCAGGACGGCCGCATCACATTCGTGCCGGAGCGCTTCAAGGGTGTCTACGACAACTGGTTGGAGAATATCCACGACTGGACGATCTCGCGCCAACTCTGGTGGGGCCATCGCATCCCGATCTGGTATTGCGAGAACGGGCACGTCAACGCGACGACCGAGGAGACGATGGACGCGTGCCCGGAATGTGGCGCGCAGGTGCGCCAGGATCCCGACGTGCTGGACACCTGGTTCAGCTCCGGCCTGTGGCCGTTCTCGACGCTTGGCTGGCCAGACCAGACCGGGGACCTGAAGCGGTTCTACCCGGGCTCCGTGATGGAAACCGGCTACGAGATCCTCTTCGTCTGGGTCGCGCGGATGGTTTTCCTCGGCATGGAGATGATGGGAGAGGTGCCGTTCCACACCGTCTACCTGCATGGCATCGTCCGCGATATCGAAGGCGCGAAGATGTCGAAGACGAAGGGCAACGTGATCGATCCGATCGAGGTCACGGACGAGTTTGGCGCCGACGCGCTGCGGTACACGCTCGTGACGCAAGCGTCGCCCGGCAACGACAGCCGCCTGAGCCTGCAGAAAGTCGAGGCGAGCCGAAACTTCGGCAACAAGCTCTGGAACGCGACTCGCTTCGCGCTGCGGACCATCTCCGATCATCAGGTCGCAATGGACGAGGACGGTCCAGTGCGCCCGTCCGGCAACCTGCAACTGGCGGACCGCTGGATACTGAGCCGGCTGGATCAGGTGACGGCGACCTCAACGCGCCTGATGGAGGGCCACCTTTACGGCGAGGCTGGACGCCAGGTCAACGACTTCATCTGGAGCGAGCTCTGCGACTGGTACATCGAGGCGTCCAAGGTGCGCAAGGAGTCGGACGAGGCTGGGGTGGTTGCTCAGGTACTCGCCTATACCATCGAGCGGAGCCTCCGGCTGCTGCACCCCTTCATGCCATTCATCACCGAGACGCTGTGGCAGCAGGTGCCGCATCGTGGCGAGAGCATCATGATCGCGTCGTGGCCCGGGGCCGGCGAGCGCGACATCGAGGCGGAAGAGGCATTTGGCGCGCTGATGGAGCTCGTGCGGTCGATCCGCAATGTCCGCTCGGATGCCGGCATCGAGCCGGCGCGGTGGATCAGCGCGGACATCTACGCCGGTGACCTGACAGAGGCGTTCCAATCGGCGCGCCGAGAGATCGCGTTCCTGGCGCGCGTTGCGGACGACCAGCTTCGGTTCCACGAGGGAGCCGCACCGTCCGGGTCGAACACAATGACCGCGATCGCCGGTGATGTTGTCGCCTCGCTGCCGTTGGCCGACATGGTCGACCTCGACGCAGAGCGGTCACGGCTCGAGAAGGAGCTGGAGGAGGCGCTTGCCGAGCAAGGCCGGGCCGAGAAGCAGCTCTCGAACGAATCGTTTGTGTCCCGCGCGCCGGAGAACGTCGTGCAGGTGCAGCGCGATCGCTTCGCCCGTGCGAGCGAGCAGGCCGAGGTGATCAAGGCACGGCTGGAGTCACTGGGGAATGCGTAACCCTCGCATCACCGACCGGTCCTGGTTCGCGCGGCACCCGGTGATCGTCGCCTATGACCTCATCGGCTGCATCCTGCGCGTGGAGCGGGACGGGGTGGTGGTGTCGGGCCGGATTGTGGAGACGGAAGCGTATGCGGGGCCGGGTGATCCGGCCTCGCACGCCAGCCGCCGCAAGATCGCGCGGGAGGTGATGGGCGGGCCGCAGGGATACGTCTACACGTACGTCTCCTATGGCATCCATGACATGATGAACCTTGTGGCCCACGAGGAAGACTCGGCCGGCGGGGTCTTGCTCCGCGCGATCGAGCCGCTCGAGGGCACGGAGGTGATGGAGGCGCGTCGCGGTGGCGTCGCGTTCCGGCAGCTCGGCAAAGGCCCCGGCAGCCTGGGCCAGGCGATGGGCATTCGGCCAAAGGATATCGGCACGGACGCTGTCCTCTCAGACGTGTTCAGCGTCCATCGTGGTGAGAAGGAGCAGCCTGTTCACGCCGGGCCGCGCGTCGGCATCAGCCGGGCGATCGGCGCGCCATGGCGCTTCTTCGAGCACCCGAGCCCGTTTGTCTCGTCGCACAAGCGAGGTTTGCCGGTGTCCTTCGAGAGACTCGCTGACTTGCTCCCCCAAGCCGGGATGGCGGTCGAAGACCTGACGTATCCTTGGGACGCAACGTTCGAGCTCGCGTTCCCGGAATAACCATGCCCATCCATCTCCTCACAGAAGAAACCATCGGGAAGATCGCCGCCGGCGAGGTCGTCGAGCGGCCGGTCTCGGTCGTCAAGGAGCTGATCGAGAACGCGATCGACGCCAGAGCGACCCGCATCTCGGTTGAGATCGAGGAGGGCGGCAATCGACTCATCCGCGTCTCGGACAACGGGGTCGGTATGTCTCGCGATGAGCTGCCGCTCGCGATCCAGCGACATGCCACCTCGAAACTGGCGTCGTTCGACGACCTTGAGACGCTGCACACGCTGGGTTTTCGGGGAGAGGCCCTGCCGAGCATCGCGTCTGTCGCGGATGTTGCTATCCGGTCGGCGAGTGCAGACGGTGGGGGTAGCATCGCGATCCAGTACGGGCGGGTCAGTGAGGCGCGCGTCGAAGCGGCCCCGCGCGGCACGACGGTGACGGTTCGCGACCTCTTCGGGAACGTCCCGGCTCGCCGGAAGTTCCTGCGCCAGCCGTCGACCGAGGGGACCTATGTCTCCCGTCTTCTCTCGGCCTACGCGTGCCACCGCAGCGACATCCAGTGGTCGCTGACAATCGATGGCCGCCGGGCGATCCGGACGGACGGGACAGGCGATGACGGCACTGCCGCGATCGGGGTGTTCGGCACGGAGCTGGTCGACGAGATCCTCGCGTTGACGGAACTGCCGCCGGACATGCGCGTGCCGGAGATCGAGGTGAGTGGGTGGATCAGCTCGCCGCGCGTGAGCCGGTCGCACCGCCAGAGCCTCTATTTCTTCGTCAACGGGCGGCTAATCCAGCACCGTGCGCTGACCTATGCGCTGGAGGATGCGTTCCATAGCCTGCTGATGGTCGGGCGGCATCCGCTTGGGATGGTGCGGATCGAGCTCGACCCGGCGAAGGTGGACGTCAACGTCCATCCCACCAAGGCCGAGGTGAAGTTCGCCGACGAGCGCGCCGTGGCCCGGGCGGTCCAGCGCGCGGCGCATCACGCGTTGACGCAGCAGGACAACGACGTGCTGCCGCAGGTCATGTTCGAGCCAGCCCCCCGCGCGACAATGACCTCGAACCAGATCTCTTTCCGCAGCGGCTACGAGCCGATTCCGCTTGACGGAGACCAGCGTCTCGACAGCCGCACGCGACGTGAGCACGAACAGGAACGCCCGCCTGAGCAGGAGGTCCCATCGAATCCGTCCGGAATTCCCGTCCTTCGGGTGCTCGGGCAGGTTGGCGCGACCTACATCATTGCCGAAGGACCGCAGGGCATGTTCCTGATCGACCAGCATGCCGCGCACGAGCGGGTGATGTACGAAAAGATCCTCGGCCAGATGCAGGCGAACGCCGTCGACGTCCAGCCCATGCTCGATCCGCTTGTCATCGAGCTGCCGCCCGATGAGCTGGCGGTGTTCGAGAAGTCCGCAGAGGAGTTGAACGCTATCGGCTTCGCCGTCGAGCGCTTCGGCGATACGTCGATTATCGTGCGGTCCGTACCGGCGCTTGTGCGAGGCGTCGACGTGGCGGAGCGTATCCACGAGATGCTGCAAGAATTGTCCGATGGCGGCTCGGGCACGACGTGGATGGACTCCGTCGCGATCAGCGCGTCATGCCATACGGCGATCCGTGCCGGTCAGCAGCTTTCGTTGCCCGAGATGCGCGAGCTTGTCGCACAACTGGAGCGTTGCCAGCATCCCCGCGCCTGCGGCCATGGTCGCCCAACGATGCTGCACATGTCGCAGATGGAGCTCGAACGGCAGTTCTCGCGACGTTAGGGCGTATCCTCGTCGGGGTGGACGGGCGCAGGTTCCCACGCGGTGCGGAAGGGGCGAAACCCGCGGGCTTTGTAGTTCGCGATGGCATAGGGTCCGTCGGTTGAGCGCGTGCTGAGCCAGACGCGTGTCGCGCCGTCGTCGAACGCGCGTTTGACCGCCACCGAAAGAAGGTGCTTGCCGAGCCCCCTGCCGTGGAACTGCGGGAACACGCCGAAGTAGGCGACCTCGGTGCCCTCGTCACCACTTTTGGCGACCAATTCGGCGTAGCCTGCGGGAGTCCCCTCGAGATACAGCACCAGCACGGCGACGTCCGGACGTGAGAGATGCGCGTGCAGACGCGCATCCGTCCAGCGAAGTCGATCGACCCAGCTGAAGCCACTGCCAACTGTGCTGTACAGGAACCGGTAGAAGGGCACGAGCGGGTGGTCAGCCTTCATCACGAGAACGTCGGCGTCGTCGACGAACGCCGGGCGGAACGCATCATGGTCTGGCAGGTGCAGATACGTGGCGAGAACCGGCCGGCCCGGTGGCGCGTTCTCCGGCGTCACGCGTAGCGTCCCAACCAGCCGTTCAGGCGCACCATGAGGACATCGCGCAGGTTCTGCAGCGTATCGGTGATCGGGTTGACCTTGCTCTGGTCGCCGTAGTGCCAGGTGACCGGGATTACGGCGATCTGGAACCCGTGCTTGCGGGCGATGAACAGGAGCTCCACATCGAAGGCGGTCACGCGCGGGATCCGGACTTCTTCGGCATCGCGGTAGAGTTGCGTCCGCTGCATGACGACGTCCAGCGCGTCGCGGCGGAAGAACTTGAAGCCGCATTGCGAGTCGTGAATGCCAGGCAGGAGCAGCACACGCACGAGCAGATTGAAAATCCGCCCCATGGCGTGCCGATACCACGGCTCGTCGACACGCGTGGCGCCGACACCCTCGCGCGATGCGATCGCGATGCCGGCGCCTTCTTCGATCGCCTCCCGGCACGACACCCACGCCTCCAGCGGCGTCGCGAGATCGACGTCCATAAAGCCGGCAACCTCGCCCGTCGCGCGCTCCAGGCCAGCGAGCACGGCGGACGCCTTCCCGCGATGTGGCTCCGCCAGGACGAGGACCTGCGGGTGCGTGCGGGCGAACTCGCGCGCCAGGCGCAGCGTGTCGTCCGCGCTTCCATCGTCGACGATGATGATCTCAGGACGTGCAGCGACGCTGCGGAAGTACGTCCAGATCCTCTCAAGCGACAGGGCCATCCGGGAGGACTCGTTGTACACGGGAACGACCACGCTCACGTCCGGCGTGGGGGTCGCTTCCGCCTGATTGTCGGTGGACGCCTGTGGCAAGCGAAGGATCTCCGGTGGTGCTCGCGCGCCGGGTGGACCGGCAGGCAAATCGTCTGAAAGAGTCTAGCACGGTGCCGGATGGTCCTTTCCGGCACGCTACAATGCCGCCAGTGTTCGTTCGAAACTCAGTGGAAAGGGCGACTCTTGGCCATCACCGCGTATCTCTACAACTCTTGCACGTCATGCCGGAAAACCGACCAGATGCTGAAGGATAGCGGGGTCGAATATGACCGCCGCGAGTACTTCAAGGACCGATTCACGGCGTCCGAGCTCGGCGCCCTGTTGGAGGCCCACAACCTGACGGTGGCGGACGTGATCTCTACGCGCAGCACGCCATACAAGGAGCACGATCTCGGCAGCCGACAGCTGGGTGACGACCAGATCATCGACCTGATGGTCGATGACCCGCGCCTGCTTCGCCGCCCGATCGTGATCGCCGGCGGCGAGGTACTGATCGGGCACAATGCCGCCAAACTCGAAGCGTTGATCGAGGGCACGCGGCGATGACCCTGGAGTTCGGGACCCATGCTTCGGCATCCGGCGGGGTCGACAAGGCGCTCCAGCGAGCTGCTGATGTCGGCGCGACGTCGTGCCAGATCTTCGCGAAGAACGAGCGGCAATGGAACGCAAAGCCGCTCGATCCGGCGGTAGTCGAGCGCTTCAAGGCGGAATGCGAGCGGACGGGCATCCGCCATCTCGTGGTGCACGACTCCTACCTGATCAACCTCGCCTCGCCGAAAGAGGACATCCACGCCAAATCCATGGCTGCCTTCCAGGATGAGCTGGAGCGGTGCGCGACGTTGGGCATCCCGCATCTCGTGACTCACCCGGGGGCGCATACCGGCAGTGGGGTGGACGAGGGGATTCGTAAATTCGCCGAGTCGATCAATGTGCTGCACGACCGGTTGCCAGACAACCCGACGATCACTTGCCTGGAGACGACCGCGGGTCAGGGGACAACGCTCGGTCGTTCGTTTGAGGAGCTGGCCGCGATCATCGACCTGGTTGAGGACAAGGAGCGGGTCGGCGTCTGCCTCGACACCTGCCACGTTTTCGCGGCTGGCTATGACCTCGGAACGGTCGACAGCACCCGGGCGGTGATCGATGAGTTCGATGAGACGATCGGGTTGAAGCGTTTGAAGGTACTTCACCTGAACGACTCGAAGCAGCCGCTCGGGTCGAACAAGGACCGGCACGACCACATCGGTGAGGGCCTGATCGGCATCGAGGGATTTCGCGCTATCGTCAACGACCCGCGTTTATGCGGGCTGCCGGCGATCCTCGAGACGGAGAAGGATCCCGACGGCGAGTTCGACCGCAAGAACCTGGCGACGCTCCGCGACCTTCTGGATTAACGCAAAGGGCCGGGCGGGATGTGTATCACCGCCCGGCGCATGTTGACCCGCGGGTATCAGCGGAACGAGACCTTCTGGCTCTGGAGACGGTTGAGCACCATCAGCTTCGGCTCGGTCATGTCCTCGATCGCCCAGCGCAGGCCCTCGCGGCCGAGGCCGGAGTCCTTCACCCCACCATACGGCATATGGTCGATCCGATACGACGGAATGTCGTTGATGATCACACCGCCGACTTCCAGTTCCTCGAATGCCGCCAGCGCGTGCTCCAGGGAGTTGGTGAAGACGCCGGCCTGGAGACCGTAATCAGAGTCGTTGAGCTGGTTGATGCCAGCGGCGAAACTCTCGACCGGGAAGATCGCGACGACCGGCGCGAACGCTTCTTCGGCGCAGACGCGGCTGGAGCGAGGTGCGCCCTCGACCACTGTTGGCTGTAGGAACGCGCCGTCCCGACCGCCCCCGGCGAGGATCTTCGCGCCATCCTTGGCGGCCTGCGTGATCCATTCCTCGGCGCGTTGCGCCTCCTTCACCCCGATCATCGGTCCAAGCTCGGTACCGGGGTCAAGTGGGTCCCCGGTCTTCAGCGACCCGACCGCCTCGATGATCGCGTCGCGCGCTTCCTCGTATCGATCCTGGTGGACGAACACCCGCTGAACCGAGATACAGGTCTGCCCGGCGTACGAGAAGCCGCCAGTGCGGATGCGCGAGACGGCGAACTGAAGATCGGCATCCTGGTCAATGTACACGCCGGCATTGCCGCCGAGCTCGAGCGTGACCTTCTTTTTGCCAGCGCGCTCCTTCATCCGCCATCCGACGACAGGAGAGCCGGTAAACGAGAGCATCTTGAAGCGGTCGTCCTCGACCATCGCGTCACCGGTCTGGCGGTCCATCGGCAAGACGCTGACCGCACCCTTTGGCATGCCGAGTTTGTCGATCTCGTGGGCGACGAGCAGCATCGTCAGCGGCGTCTTCGACGCTGGCTTGAGGACGATCGGATTGCCCGCCGCCATGGCCGGAGCGACCTTGTGCAGCGCGAGATTGAGGGGGAAGTTGAACGGCGTGATGCCGGCGATCGGACCGATCGGGAAGCGGCGCACGATACCCGTCCGTCCGGCGGAAGACGCCATCAGGTCGAGCGGGATGACCTCTCCGCCGATGCGCTTCGCCTCCTCCGCGGCGTACTGGAGCGTGAAGACGCCGCGATTGAATTCAGTCGTGGCGTCGTTAATGGGCTTGCCCGCCTCCTGTGCCATGGTGCGGATGATGAGGTCGCGCTGACCCTCAAGCGCCGTCGCGAGATCACTCAGCCACTGCGCCCGCTGCCAGGTTGGCGTACTCTTGAGCTCTCGTGCCACTTCCCGTGCCGACGTGACCGCTATCTCGAGATCATTTGGTTGCGCGAGGAAGGTTGTACCGACCTCGGAGTCATCGTAGGGGTTGGTGACGGTCAGCTTGTGGCCGTTCTCTTTCCAGTAGCCGGCGAGATACATCGGGAAAACAGGTGCCATGACGAATCCTTTCTGGAAGCGCAAGACCCGGCAGGGAGATGCTCCATGCCGGGTCCGTGCTCGCATGCGTGTGTGCCGCCGTCGACTAGGTAAAGTCGGGGAGGTCGGTAGAGTAAGCGCGGTAGGGGTCGAAGTAGTTCGGCGCGTTGGTCTGGTGGTGACCCGGCAGGCCGGCATCCCACCACGTCTCCGACTGGGCACCGAAGTGCGCCAGCTCGGTCTTGGTGTAGATGAGCCCCTCGCGCTCGAGCACAGCCAGCTCGTACTCCTGGCTCATGGTGATCGCGTCGACCGGGCAGACCTGGGCGCAGAGACCACAGAAAAGGCAGCGCCCGGACTTGAGGATGAACTCGCCCAGCTCGCGGTCGCCTTCCTCAGAAGGGATGACGTGCATCTCAAGACAGCTTGTCGGGCAGATGCGGGCACAGAGTCCGCAGGCGACACAGAGCGCCTCTCCCGTCTCCGGATCGGCGCGCAGTGCCGGCAGGCCGCGGAAACGCGACATCATCGCCCGCTTCTCTTCCGGATACTCGGTGGTCAGGCTCGGCTTGAAGAAGCGCTTGAGCGTGACGGAGAAACCCTTGACTTCGTCCAGCATGGAGGAAAGACCCTTCTCTTCTAGTCGGCGGACGACACCACCGGCAGCGTCAGCATGGTTGGTTGCAAGGGGCGAATCGAATCGGAGTTTGCGGTCAGGATAGTCGCGCCCTGCTCGGAGAGCGAGGTGACCGGCGTGGAGATGCCGCCACGCTCGAGTCGGGCGTAGGTGACTCCAGCATAGCCCGGAACGACCTTCGAAATCTCCTGCATCACCCGGCTCGGATGCGCGTCCTCGAGGTTGTAGCCCATCCGCTGGGCGAGCGCACTGATGATCTGGATGACGTCCTTCGCTTCGCCCATGGCCGGGACAGCGGCGCGAACGCGCTGGACCGTCCGGTCGAAGTTGGTGAACGTGCCGTCCTTCTCGAGATTCAACGCAAGCGGGAGGACGACATGCGCGATCGAGGTCAGCGGCGAGTCGAACGCATCGACGACGATCAGCAGCTCAAGGTTCTTCATCGCATCGAACAGCGCCTTGTGCGCCACGATCTTGCGCGTGGCAAAGCCGCCCTCGACCCACATCGCCTTGATGCGGCCGCTCGTGATGGCCTGGACCAGGTCGTCGTAGGCGACACCCGGCTGGTCAGGCAGTGAACGCACAGGAACGAAACCGTTGGACGTTGTCGCCTTGTCGGCCCAGCGGCCGAGCCACAGGTTCTCGAGTTGCGCGCGAGCCGACGCGTCCGTAACGGCGAAGCCGCCCGGCAACGTATCCGCGATCAGCCCCATGTCGGTGGTGCCCTGGAAGTTTGCCGCGCCTCGGAAGGAGGCTACGCCACCACCGATCCGGCCGATATTGCCGGTCATCACGGACAGGTTCGTGCACGCCGCGGCGATCTCCGCCGCGTCGTCGTACGCGCCCTGGTCGTGGTTCTGGATGCGGAACGGGACGATGTGATCAGGCTCGGTGTCGTGGGAGACCGTCTGGAAGATGGCGGCCGCATGGACTCCTGGCCCGCGATTGGCACCGCGGTTCTCGATCCCGTTGACGAAGATGATCGCCGCTTCGGTGATCTGCGACGCCGGCACGCCGGTTCGGCTTTCGATCGTCGACATGTCCACCGACGGGGCGTTGGACTTCTCGATCGCGAATCCGAGGCGCTCGATCTCGGAGGCCATCGCCTGCAGGACCAGCGAGGTCGTGTTCGGGTTCGGTTTCAGCCAGACCGCGGCGCGGTCGCAGAGCGGATAGTGCTCCGTACTGACGACGATCGTGTTCGTCTCGCGGTAGATGCGGGAGTGGTTGATCCAGTACGACGCGATCGGCGCGTGCTCGAAGATCGACGGCCCCACGACGAGGATGTTCTCGGCGGCGCTGAAAAGCTCCTGCATGTTGTTCGTGTGCGAGACGTCGTAACCCAGCGCCTGGCGGGTCACGCGCTCGACGGCGGCCTGGTTCGGGCTCATGAGCCGGTTGACCGTGTTCGAGCCCATGACGGCGCGCGAGAACTGCTGGAGGACGTAGGCCTCCTCGTTCGTGTTCTCGCCAGACGCCAACGCCCCGAACGCATCACCCTGGTAGTGGGCCAGGCCCTCGGCCACGAGGTCGATCGCCTCGTCCCACGAAATCTCGTAGGCTCGGCCCGAATCGTCACGAGAGCGCGGGTAGAAGAGGCGATCCGGCGACTGGACCTGCTCGTGGCCCCAGCGGCCGCGGTCGCAGGTGTAGCCGTGGTTGACACCGCGCTCCCAGAGGTGGGTGGTGCGGCGAACGACACCCTTGTTAGATTCGATGTTGAGCGTGCATCCGACGTCGCAGAAACCGCAAATGGTCTCGGTGGTGTCGAGCTCCCACGGGTGGTGGCCGAAGTGGCGGTCCGTGAGGGCGCCGACCGGACACACCGCGATGCACATGCCGCAGTTGACGCAGGTGCCTTCCTGGATCATGTCCTGGCCGAACGCCGGGGCGATCGTCGCCTCGAGGCTACGGTTGGCCGACTCGATCGCCGTCACGCCGATGATCTCGTCGCAGACACGCGTGCAGCGGTTGCACATGATGCAGCGGTCCCACTTGTAGTCAATGGTGGCGCTGAAGTGCTCGTATGGCTGCGCGAGCTTCGGACGGCGGTAGGGGTTGGCGTTGATGTTATGCAGGTAGGTGTTGTCCTGCAGGTAGCACTCGCCGGACTTGTCACACGTCGGGCAGTCGAGCGCGTGGTCGATCAGGTACATCTGGAGAATGTACTGGCGCGCCTCGAGAGCTGGCTCAGAGTGGGTGAGGACTTCGACGCCCTCCGCGAACTGGGCCGCGCACGACTCGACGAGACCACCACGGCGGCCGAGCGTCTCGACGGTACAGATGCGGCAGGAGCCCCAGGCGCGCATCAACGGTTGGAAACACAGGTTCGGGACTTCGATCCCCGCCAGGCGGGCGGCGTCCAGGATACTGGTGCCGGCCGGGACTGTCACCTCCTGGCCGTTGATCGTTCCGGTGACCATCTTGACTTGCGTTGTTGCCACCATAGGTGAGGAAAGCCTCCGTTGGCGTATCGCGATATCCAGGGCGGCCGGCAGCGCCGGCGGTATACGCCCCTGGGATGACTCGGCACCGATGTGGCGACCGGGTCCCGCATCCGTGACCTGGCGGCGCCGCGCACCGCGAAAAACCGGGCACAAAGCACCGTCTACACTCCCCAGATGGTACCACAGCGAGGGGTCTCTTCCGCTGGCAAATTACGTGGTCCGACAGGTCCGGACGCGGGTGCTGGACGTTCATCGTTAATGCGTTTGCTTTATCTTTACGTGAGCACACCAGAGGCCACCTCGCGCCGGACGCGCGTGGCCGCCAAGCGCACACCAACGGAGGGAACCTGCCTTGTCATCCGCGACGACCGACGCACCTGCCGATACACTTCGAACCGTGATCGGTCTCGAGGTTCATGCCCAGGTATTGACCCGCAGCAAAATGTACTGCGGTTGCTCGGCGGACTACGCCAACGCCGACCCAAACACCCATGTTTGCCCGGTTTGCTATGGTCTTCCCGGCGCCCTGCCGGTGATCAATGAAGAGGCAATCGAGACCGTCATCCGCACGGGTCTGGCGCTGAACTGTGAGATTCCCGAGTTCTGCAAGATGGACCGGAAGAATTACATGTATCCGGACCTCCCGAAGGGGTACCAGATCTCGCAGTACGACCTGCCGCTCTGTATCAACGGGTCGATCGAGATCGTTGTCGACGGCGAGTCACGCACCGCGGGCATCACGCGCGTGCACATCGAGGAGGACACTGGCCGCCTCGTGCACGATGTTGCTTCCGACGAGGGACTCAGTCTCGTCGACCTCAACCGGTCGGGCGTGCCATTGATGGAGATCGTCGGCGAGCCAGACCTGACGACGCCGGAAGAGGCGCGAGAGTATCTCATGGCGCTGCGCCGGATTCTCCGCAGCATCGGCGCATCGACTGGCAATATGGAGGAAGGCGCGTTCCGCTGTGACGCCAACATCTCCGTGCGTGCCGAGGACGGGAGCTATATCGGCCCGAAGGTCGAGATCAAGAACATGAACTCCTTCCGGGCCGTCGAGCGCGCGCTGCGCTTCGAGGAACAGCGCCAGCGCGAGGCGGTCGCGAATGGTGAGCCACTGGTCCAGGAAACACGCGGCTGGGTCGATACGCAGGGCGTGACGGTGTCCCAGCGAACCAAGGAGCAGGCGCACGACTACCGGTACTTCCCGGAGCCGGATCTGCCGCCCCTGCATATCACGCGCGACCGTGTCGACGCCATCCGCGAGAGCCTCGGCGAGCTTCCACTGGATCGCGAACGCCGCTTCGTCCGTGATCTCGGCCTTTCTCCGGCGGATGCCGCGCAGCTCAACGCTGACCGGTCGATCGCCGATACCTACGAGGCCGTGATCGCGGACAAAAGCGATCCCGCGTATCCGCGAATCGCGGCGAACTGGATCCTGAACGACATCATGGGGATCGGTCGGGCCAAGGGACTTCGCGCCGACCAGCTCCCGTTCTCGACGGAGCAGATCCGCGACGTGGTTGACCTCGTCGCGAGCACGAAGATCACCGCCCGCGCCGCCAAGGACTTGCTCGCGCAGCTGGGCGAGGACGAGATGCCGGCGAATGCCGCCGAACGCCTGAACCTGCTCTCGATGGACGACGCCGGCGCTGTGGTCGAAGCCGCGCAGGCGGCGCTCGATGGCAATCCTGACGCGGTTGCTGATTACAAGAGCGGCAAGAAGGCGGCGATTGGTCGCCTCATCGGTGAGACAATGAAGCGCACCGGTGGGCGCGCCAAGCCAGACGATGTCCGCGCGGCGTTGCTTGGGCTTCTGGAAGGAGAGTAGGAGGACCGACCGAACGGTTTTCGGTTTTTTCGCTCACGTCGCCGCAACGACGCGTGAGTTGATACCTGGGATGGTTCAACATGGTTGTGAGCGCAGACATGACATCAAAACTCGCTGAAGTCGTGAAGGAATCCAGAACACTGTGGGATGTCGCGGTCGCCCAGTTCGACTCCGCCGCTGACATCATGGGACTGGACGACGGCATGCGGCAGGTGCTCAGCCACTGCCAGCGGGAGTTCACGGTGAACTTCCCGGTGGAGATGGACGACGGGAGCGTGAAGGTCTTCACCGGCCACCGTGTCCAGCACAACCGCAACCCCGGCCCCACCAAGGGCGGCATTCGCTACCACCAGGACGTCACGCTGGCCGAGGTAAAGGCGCTGGCCATGTTCATGACGTGGAAATGTGCCGTGGTCGGTATTCCGTACGGTGGCGCGAAAGGCGGCGTGCAGGTCAATCCGAAGGAGCTCTCGCGCAACGAGGTCGAGAACCTTACGCGCCGCTTCACCACCGAGCTGATCCCGATTATCGGCCCGGATAAAGACATCCCCGCGCCGGACGTGAACACGAACCAGCAGACGATGGCCTGGCTGATGGACACGTATTCCATGAACGTCGGCCATTCCGTCCCGGGTATCACGACCGGCAAGCCTATTGTGCTCGGCGGGTCCGAAGGTCGCACCGAGGCGACCGGTAGGGGCTGTGTTTTCGCGATCGAGGAGGCGGCCAAGGACCTGAATCTGGACCTCACGAAGGCCAGGGTCGTCGTCCAGGGGTATGGCAATGTCGGCGGCACGGCTGCGCGCCTGATCGCAAATGAGGGCGCGACGGTCGTCGCGGTCAGCGACTCCCACTCCGGCATATACAACCCCAACGGCCTCGACCTCGCCAACGTTGACCTCTACAAGGCGGAGAATGGATCGCTCTTCGGCTATCCTGAAGCAGAGTCTGTCACGAACGAGGAGCTTCTCGAGCTGCCGTGCGACGTGCTCATCCCGGCCGCAATGGAGAACCAGATCACCGAGCGAAACGCGGCCAAGATCCAGGCGACGCTGATCGCCGAGGGCGCGAACGGCCCGACGTCCCCGGAAGCCGACCAAATCCTGTTCGATCGCGGCATCACGTTGATGCCGGACATCTACGCGAACGCGGGCGGCGTGACGGTGTCCTACTTCGAGTGGGTACAGGCAATGCAGGCGTTCCCATGGACGGAGCAGCAGGTCAACGAGCGCCTGCGTCTGGTGATGAGCCGCTCCTACGCTGCGGTTCGGGAGGCGACCCTGAAACACGGTGTGGACTACCGCACCGGCGCATTGCTCCGGGCCGTCGATCGGGTCGCGGAGTTCACCCGCATTCGGGGCGTCTACCCATAGCGCGCTGCCCGCATTCGAGGTGAGAACGAGAGAGGACCGGCACAAGAGCATGTGCCGGTCCTCTTCCTGTGTATCTGGGGTGGAACCCGCGACCTCAGTCGATCACGAGCAGGTCCCGCAACTCCTCTTCCTGGGAGAGATGCGTTACGGCAATGATCTCATCGCCGACCTCGATGACCGTGTCGGGCTCCGGCACCATAACGGTCTTCCCTCTCGCGATGGCCGCAATCGCACAGGAGACCGGGAGATCGATGTCCTGGATCGCCTGGTTCGCCACGGGCGAGCGCTCCGTGATGCTCGCTTCGACGATGGCAAGACCGGCATAGCGCAGGTTCATCAGATGGATGAAGGAGCGCTCGGGGATCGCCTGCCCGATGAGGTTCAGGATGAAGTTCGTTTGGCTCACAGTGACATCGATGCCGAGCAGGCGGAAGAGGTGCTCGTTCTTCGGGTTGTTGACGCGCGCGATGGTTCGACCGACGTTGAACTTCTGCTTCGCCACCTGGCAGATGACGAGGTTATCCTCGTCCTCTCCGGTGACGGCGATCACGACATCAGCGCGGGCGGCACCGGCATCCGCGAGCACGGCCGCCTCTGCGCCGTCGCCCTGGCGGACGACATTCCCCAGCCGCTCGGAGAAGTTCTCGACCTTGTCCGGGTCTCGCTCGATCAGCAACACCTCATGCTCCTCGGTCAGGAGTGTCTTGGTGAGGTAATAGCCGACTTTTCCGCCACCAACCACAATCAAATACATAGTCGGGTCACCTGGAAGAGGAGAGCCCGGACCCGATTACCTGGTCCAGGATCATCGCCGAAATCGTCGTGGTTGGACAGATCGTCGTGAGGCCCATGCGGCGATAGGTGTCTTCGCGAACCGGGTCGTAGATGCGGACGATGACCTTCTGCACGTTGAAGATCGATTGGGCGACCTGGGCCGCCATCAGGTTGCGATTGTCGTGGTTCGTCACCGCGATGAACGCGTCCGCTCGCTCGATGCCCGCCATACGGAGGATGTCCTCGTCGATGCCGGTGCCAATCACCGTATCGCCTGAGAAGTCGGCGGTGAGGCGCTGGAACGAAGAAGAGTGGGTATCAACCACCGTAATGCGATGCCCGTTCTGATCCAACAGTGACGCTACACGCGCGCCGACGCGACCGCACCCCATGATGACGACGTTCATTCGACTTCCACTTCCAGCGTCTCGAGAAGCCACTCTGGCATGGCCTGGCGGATCACGATGACCTCACAGGGCGCGTGTCGCATCACGTAATCCGTCGTATCGCCGACGGACAGCTTCCCGTGGCGACGTTGGATGCTCGCGCTCATCACAATCGCGTCTGATTCGCGCACGATCGCCTCATCAACGATCGCCGCGCCGGCGGAGCGCGCCTGGAGAATCTCCGTGTCAACAGTGCAGGATTTGCTCTCGAGATTGCGGAGGACATCCGCGCGGGCGGAACGCAAGACGTACTCTCCACGTTCGCACTCGACCGGTAGCTCGGCGTCGAGCGGCATCGACTGCATGACCTCGACAATGAAAAGGAGCGTCACGCTTGCGTTCTGGCGCCGTGCGATACGCTCGACGACCTTCAGCAATCGGTCGTCGGAATCACTGCCCGTGACCGGAACCAGGATCGACGCCTGCTCGACTGCTTGCGAATGAGATTGACCGCGAAATGCCTGTCGAAAACTGACCAACGCCAACTTCCTCTAAAGAGCGAATTGCCATCTCTCGTGCGCGCCGATAAAGACGCGACGCCGGAGTGTACCGCACCGGTATACCGGACGCTACCTTCCTGTCGAGTGCTATCGCAGAACTGTGTCCACGAATGCGGTGTCGCCAATGTTTGTGGTTGCGCATGTCGTCATGATTGCTGATTGTACTCCGGCGCGCGTGTCTTGTTGAGATGGACGAGGAGGGCGCTGATATCCCCAGGCGTCACACCGGGCGTGCGGGACGCCTGGCCCACGGTGAGCGGGCGGATGGCGGCCAGTCGCTGCATCGCTTCGATTCGCAACCCCAGGACCGCCTGGTAATCCAGATCCGGGTCCAGTCGATCGTCGGCTGCCTTCCTGTGCCGTGCCGCTTCGCGCTCTTCCTTGTCGATGAACGACGCGTAGATGATGGCGATGCCGGCGCGCTCCAGGGCCAATCCGTCCGGGATCGGCCCGGTCCACAATCCCAGCCCCGCAAGGCTGCGCAGGACGGCGCCGAGAGAAGCATCCGGACGCCGCGCGAGCTCAAGACCGCTCATTGAACGGCTTGCCGGGGCGAGGCCTTCGGCAACGAGCGCTGCAGCGTGGCGCGGATTGTCGCCGACCCACATCGAAGCAAGGCGCGTCTGGATCTCGTGGATGGTGTCTTGCTCCCGCTTTACCCCGCTGAATCGCTGGTCGTCGATCAAGCCCATCCGGTGTGCTCGTCCCGCGAGGCGCGCGTCTGCTGTATCTGAGCGAAGGATCAGCCGGTACTCCGCGCGAGACGTAAGCATCCGGTAGGGCTCATCGAGCGAGAGTGAAGTGAGGTCGTCGATCATGACGCCGATGTATCCGTCGGTGCGTGTAAGGATGAACGGGCCGCGGTCCAGCGCGGTGGACGCGGCGTTGGCGCCAGCCACGATGCCCTGGCCGCCGGCCTCCTCATAGCCCGACGTGCCATTGACCTGTCCGGCCATGAAGAGGCCGTCCACCTTGCGCGTCTCGAGCGTCTGCGTCAGCTCCGTCGCGTCGAGCGCGTCGTACTCCACGGCATAGCCGTAGCGGGTGATGCGAGCGTTCTCGAGGCCACGAATCGAGCGCACGACATCGTGCTGGATGTCGGCCGGAAGGCTGGTGCTCAGGCCCTGGATATAGGCCTCATGTGAGCGCCAACCTTCCGGCTCGATGAAGATGGGATGCGATGACTTGTGGGCGAACCGGCCCACCTTGTCCTCGATGGAGGGGCAATAGCGCGGACCGGTGCCCTCGATGCTGCCGTTGTACATCGGGGCACGGTCGAGGTTGTCGCGGATGATGGCGTGCGTCTGCTCATTGGTCCACGTCTGGTAGCAGCGTAACTGTATGCGCCCGCCGAGCTCGTCGGTTGTTGAGAAAATGCCATCCGGCGCCGCGGCAAGGGTGACAGCGCTCAGCTCCCCGTTTTGGCCTTCGCGACTCAGCCACAGGGGACGGTCGTCCGCCGGCTGGGGTTCGCAGGCCGAGATATCGATTGTCCGGGCGTCAATTCGAGGAGGGGTCCCGGTCTTGAATCGCTTCAGGCGCAGGCCGAGATCGAGGAGTGTGGTGGAGAGCCGCGTGTCGGCACTATCACCAGCGCGTCCACCCTCTGACGATTCTTCCCCGGATATCATCCTCGCTCGCAGGAAGGTCCCGGCAGTCACCACGACGGCTCGCGTGGGAACGAGGCCGCTATGCCTCAGGAGCACACCGCTGACCCGGGGCTTCCCACCCGCTTCGAGTCGGAGGCAAATGGCCTCGTCCTGAAGGATGTCAAGACCGTCTTGCCGCTCAAGTGTCTCCTTCATCACCATCGCGTAGAGCGACTTGTCGCACTGCAAACGTACGGCCCGGACCGCCGGACCCTTGCGCGTGTTGAGCTCGCGGGCTTGAACAGCGGTCATGTCGGCGACGCGGCCCATCGCCCCGCCAAGAGCGTCGATCTCGGCGATGATCTGCGACTTGCCGGGACCGCCCATGGAGGGATTGCACGGCATGAAGCCGATGCGGTCGAGATTTGGAGTGACTACCAGCGTGCGGGCGCCCATGCGCGCCGCCGCGAGCGCGGCTTCGGTTCCTGCGTGGCCGGCGCCGATCACCACGACGTCGTAGTGACTCGGTAGTGACGAAGAACGATGTGCGGTCATGAAAGGTCCTGAAGAGGGTTGCGGCGCATCATATGTATGGGAACGACGCGGGTCGTTGGCACATGAATGGCGATGAAATGACGGCAGAGGGATGCTTTGTGGGCATCGACCCAATGGTAATGCAGGAAGGACACCGCGATGCGCGACATGTATGGCAACGAGAAGCGGGACCCGGCGGTGACGACCGCACCAACGTACGGGACGACCGCGGCGGAAGAGACGACGATGGACGCGGGTAAGGTGATCGCGCTGGCCGGTGGCGCGGCCGGCGTGCTTGCCGGTGCGATGGTGCTCCTCAGCGAGCGCGGCAAAAAGGATGAGCCGAAGTCGACCCTGCAGCAGGCGAAACTCCTGATCGACGAAGCCGCCGCCCGTGCCCGTGACGAGAGAGCCGACGCCGAGTCGTCGCTCATTTCCGGGCTCAAGGGCCTCAAAGGCGACGCGAAAAAGGCGACCAAACGGTCGCGCAAGCAGGCGAAGAAGCGTGGGACGCGCATGAGCAAGAAGGCCGAAGCGGAGAAGAACGAGACGCTCGACCGGATCGCGCAGTTCCTGAAGGACGCGCGGGACGATGCCGCAGTCATGGCAAGTCGGCAGTCCGACGAGGTCTCCGGCCTCGCGCGGCAGTTCCGCAGCGATGCTGAAAGCCGCGCCAAGGACGCCCGAGAGGCGTCGAGGAAATACTCGAAGCAAGCCAAGAAGGACGCCGCCGTGACCGGTCGTGAGCTGTCGTCGCTCGTCGACACGCTCAAGGGCCGCGTCCAGGACGCGGAGCACCACGCGGAGGATTACCTCGGCGCGATGGTCCTGCCGAAGATCAGGGAGTTGATCGAGGAGACCCAGGGTGCCGTCGAGACAGGGAAGTCGCGGACCAGCGAGTTGCGAGCGAAGGCCGAAAATGACGTGATCCCCGAGGCACGGAAGCGAGCTGAAGAGCTGCGGAAGCGAGCCGAGAAGGACGTTATCCCGGAGGCCAAAAAACGCGCCGAGGAGCTTCGCAAGAAGGCCGAGCAGGAAGTGCTGCCCGAGGCGAAGAAGCGGGCGGAGACGCTGACCCACAACGTCGAAGAAAACGCTCGCGCCGCCCGGGAAACGATCAGCGCGGAGGCAACCGACGCAGCGGCGAAGCTCTCAGCCACTGCCGCCGCCGTCGAGGAGCACGCATCGGAGGCTGGCGACGCTGTTAAGCGCGGCACGCGCGAGACACGATCGTTGCTGCTCTGGATCGCGCTGGCGGGCGTCCTGGTCTTCACAGTGTTCCTGGATGAGGACCAGCAGAAGCGGCTGAAGGAGATCGCCTACGAGATCTTCGGCGAGGCCAAGGACATGTACGCGGACATGAAGGGCGAGGATACCTTCCAGTCCTGATCCAAACCACAATAGCGAACGGGAAAGGGTCCGGAGAGCAATCTCCGGACCCTTCCTCACGCATATGAGTTTTCATCCACCAGAGGCTTCAAAAATCTACATATGGGTCGATCCTCGGGTCCTTGGGTCACGGATGGTCCCCACTCGGGGCTACACCGCGCTGGCAGTCTGCTTCACCTTGGCGGATCCGTGGCAGTGCTTGTACTTCTTGCCGCTGCCGCAGGGGCAAAGCTCGTTCGGCCGCACCTTCGTCACCTTGCGTGGCGTGCGACTGTCTGGCTCGTCCTGCGCGGCGTTTGTCGTGGTCTGCGCCGCTGAGATGCTGGTCTGGACCGGCTGTTGCGCCACGACCGGCTGGACCCGGAAGATCGAGCGAACGACGTCGTGCTGGATGCTCTCCAGGAGCAGGTTGAAGAGACGGTAGCCCTCGGTCTTGTAGACGACGAGCGGGTCCTTCTGGCCGTAGGCCTGCAGCCCGACGCCGCCACGGAGCTCATCCATTGTTGTCAGGTGCTCGACCCACAGTTTGTCGATCACCATGAGCAGCACCTGCCGCTCGACCTTCTCCATTGTGTTGGCCGGGAAGCGGGCGTGCACCTTGTCGTACGCCTGATGGGCGTCGTCCAGAAGGATGTCCACAATTTCGTCGTGCGTCATGCCGTCGATGTCGTCGAGTGACACCTTCGACTCGAGCACCAGCGCCTTGTACTGGGTGAGGAGCGCGTCGTAGTCGATTGGCTCCTTCTCGGGTGAATGCTGGTCGACGATCGACTCGACTTCGCCCTCGATGAGCTCGACCATCTTCTCGTGGACGTCGATGCCGGCAACGATCATCTTACGGTCGCCGTAAATCACCTCACGATGGCGATTCATGACGTCGTCGTACTCGACAACATGCTTCCGGCGGTCGAAGTTGTGACCCTCGACCTTGGTCTGCGAACTCTCGATCGAACGGGAGATCCATTTGTGCTCGATGGGCTGGTCTTCCTCCATGCCGAGCTTGCCCATCATGCCGGAGATGCGCTCCGACCCGAAGCGGCGCATCAACTCATCTTCGAGCGAGACGAAGAACTGCGACGACCCGGGGTCGCCCTGGCGACCGGAACGGCCCCGGAGCTGATTGTCGATACGGCGTGATTCGTGGCGCTCCGTGCCGATGATGTGCAATCCACCGAGCTGCGCGACGCCCGGGCCGAGCTGGATGTCTGTACCGCGGCCAGCCATGTTAGTCGCGATAGTGACCATGCCGGGCTGGCCCGCCTCGGCGACGATCGCCGCCTCACGCTCGTGGTGCTTCGCGTTGAGCACCGAGTGCTCGATCCCGCGGCGGGTGAGCAGCTCGCTCAGGTATTCCGACTTCTCGATCGACGTCGTGCCGACCAGCACCGGTCGACCCTCGGCGCTGATCTCTTCGATCTCGTGCGCAACCGCCTCGAACTTACCCGTTTCGGACTTGAAAATGAGGTCACCGAAGTCCTCGCGGATCATCGGTTTGTTCGTCGGGACCACGACCACCGGCAAGTTGTAGATGCGGTAGAACTCTTCTGACTCGGTCTCCGCCGTGCCCGTCATGCCGGCGAGCTTTTCGTACATACGGAAGTAATTCTGGAAGGTGATGGTCGCCATCGTGACGTTCTGGCGGCGAACCTTCACGTTCTCCTTCGCCTCGATCGCCTGGTGGAGACCCTCACTGTAGCGGCGACCTTCCATCATGCGGCCGGTGAACTCGTCGATGATGATGACCTCACCGTCGCGGACGATGTAGTCCTTGTCCCGGTGGTAGACGGCCTCGGCGGTCAGCGCTTGCTCAAGGTAGTGGGTGAGATCGAGGTAGCGCTCGTCGAAGATCGACTCGCCATCCGGGATGCCGGCCAGTTTCTCGACGCGATCGATGCCTTCCTCGGTGAGGGTGGCTGTGCGGTGTTTGAGATCGACCTCAAAGTCACGGTCCAGCTTCAGCTGCTTCACGATTTGTGCGAACTGGTAGTACCGGTCCGTGGCGTTCTCGGCGGCGCCCGAGATGATGAGCGGAGTGCGCGCCTCGTCGATCAGGATGTTGTCCACCTCGTCGACGATCGCGTAGTTCAGCCTGCGCTGCACCATGCGGTCCGGCTCGACCACCATGTTGTCGCGCAGGTAGTCGAAGCCGAACTCGTTATTCGTGCCGTAGGTAATGTCCGCGGCGTACGCCTCTTTCCGGTTTACCGGGCGGAGATGCTGGAGCGATTCGTCTTCGGAGACGAATTCCGTGTCGTATACATAGGCCGACTCATGCTGCAGACAGCCGACAGAGAGCCCAAGGGCGTGGTAGATCTTGCCCATGGTCTGTGTGTCGCGGCGCACGAGGTAGTCGTTGACCGAGACAAGGTGGACGCCGTCGCCGGTAATCGCGTTGAGGGCGATCGGAAGTGTCGCGGTGAGCGTCTTTCCCTCACCGGTCTTCATCTCGGCGATCTTGCCTTCATGCAAGGCGACGCCACCGATGAGCTGAACGTCGAACTGCCGCTGACCGAGCGCGCGCTTCGATGCCTCGCGGGTGAAGGCGAACGATTCGGGCAGCAGGTCGTCGAGCGACTCGCCCTCCTCGTATCGCGAGCGGAGCTCGTCGAAGGCCGCGCGGAGGGCGCTGTCGGACAAGCCTTCATATTCCGGTTCGAGGTTGTTGATCTCAGTGATGACGGGCTCGGCCGAACGGAGCTCTTTTTCGTTCGGGTCACCCATGAGCTTTGAGAAGAAACTGCGCATGAAATTGCTGCTCCAGTAAGACGTGGCGTGATGCAATGGTGGGTGCCAGTGCGGACTCTTCCCGAAAGTATACTTGCCCCACCGGTATCCACTGCATTAACGCCATCGGCCGCCCGTCGGTTCTTGCCGGAAGAGTATGGCTCTTGAAGGAAGGTGAGACAGGTGACCAGCGACTTTTGGACCCGCGTCTATGCTGTCGTGCGGCGGATTCCGAACGGGAAGGTCACAACCTACGGGCGGGTTTCGAGAGCACTCGGTGCACCGCGCTCGGCACGGATGGTGGGCTGGGCGCTGAACAGCTTGCCGTCTGGATCTGACGTGCCCGCGCACCGGGTGGTGAACCGTAACGGCCAGCTCACCGGTGCGCACCACTTCGGCCCGCCAGAGTTGATGCGAAGCCTGCTTGAGGACGAGGGGGTCGACTTCGTCGATGACCTGACGGTGGACCTTGACGCTCACCTCTGGGATCCGGCCGATGACCCGGAGCTTGACGAGCTCTTCGTGATACCGGATTAGCCCGTCAGCTCGGCGGCGGCCCTTGCCGGGTCAGGGGCCGTCAGGATGGCCGACACCACTGCGATACCTGACGCGCCGGCGTCCCGTACGCAGGCCGCGTTGTCGACGTTGATCCCGCCGATGCCGACGACCGGCACAGCGCTGAACGCGCACCGCTCGGCGAAGCGATCCAGCCCGAGAGCCGGACCCGCATCACCCTTCGTTCGGGTTCCGAAGACAGGTCCCACCCCGAGGTAGTCGACCGCGCGCGTGTCCAACGATCGAATCTGGTCAACCGTCTCGGGCGAGAATCCGATCAGGAATCCGGCCGGTGTAACCTTTCGTACTTCGCCCGGCGGAAGGTCGTCGACGCCGAGGTGGACGCCGTCCGCACCGGATATCATCGCAATGTCGAGGCGGTCGTTGACCAGGAACGGTACGCCGGCCGCCGCGCACGTTCGTTTCAGGCGCCTGGCGAGAGCGATGTGCTCACGATCGGTCAGCGATTTCGCCCGGAGCTGCACGCACGTCACGCCGCCGCTGATCGCGCGCTCGACCGTGTCGACGATGTCGCCGCGAGCGTGATCCGGATCCGCGACAAGATACAGTCGGAGAAGAGCGGGATCCATCAGCGCGCGGTAACGGCCGCGAGGGCATCCTTGATCGACTCGGGAAGAGGGGCGAAGTGATTCAGTGGCCCATGCCCTTCGCCAAGCCGCTGGGCGTTCCGGATTCCGTTCTCGACATAGAGCTTGGCAAGACGGATCGCTTCCAACGTCTCGATGCCGTGGGCGAGAAATGCCGCGATCGCCGCCGAGAACGTGCAGCCGGTTCCGTGCGTGCTCGACGATTCGATGCGGACGCTCTCGATCGGGGTGAACTGACCATCGTGGAGCACGAGGTCGACCGGTGGGCCCTCGAGGTGGCCACCCTTGATGATGACTGTCTGCGGACCGAGCGCGCGAATCGCCTTGGCGGCTTCCTGGGCGTGCGCTGGAGAAGCGATCTGGCGCCCCGCCAGAACCTCGGCCTCCGGGATGTTCGGCGTGACGATCGTTGCAAGCGGGAGCAGGTCCTTCTTCAGGGACGCGATGGCATCTGGTTGAAGGAGGGGAGCGCCAGACTTCGACATCATGACCGGGTCGACGACGAGGTGAGGGATGCCCCACGCCTCGAGCCGGTCGGCCGTGTTCTGGATGATCGGAGTGCTGCTCAGCATGCCGACCTTTACCGCGTCGGCGCCAATGTCCTCCAGAACGGTGTCGATCTGCGCGATAACGACCTCTTCCGGGACTTCCGCAATGGCGGAGACTTCGACCGTGTTTTGGGCGGTGACGGCTGTCACGACCGACAAACCGTAGACGCCCAGGGCGGCAAAGGTCTTGAGGTCGGCCTGGATTCCGGCACCGGCGCCGGAATCCGACCCCGCGATGGTGAGGGCACGAACGATGTGCTGGGACGACATGGGAGCGCGTTCTCCTGGGAATGGTGGTTGGCGGGCGGACGTCGCCGCCCTGTGATCTCGGTACGTATACTACCGTTGTTTGCAGCCACGCAGGTACCAGAAGGAACCATGAATGAACGTCAAGGAAGGGCTAACCGAGATCCGGGCGCGGTTGATCGAGAACCGCGCGCAAAAGGAGACGGTTAAGATGGTCGATATGATCCTGCAGCGCGCCTCGCTCCCGGCCGCGAGCGGAGCAAATGCGAGCTCCATGCTGCAGCTGGTGCGCATGCTGATGCGCAACGCCGTCGCGAACAGCAATCCGGCGGTCTACAACGACCTCGTCAAGCTGGAATCGCAGCTCGAGGAGCGGGCCGAGGAGTTTCGGGCGTTGCGGGACGAGGAAGAGCGGATGGCGAACCCGAAGAATCCCAAGCCGAAGAAGTACTACAAGACGCACAAAGAGTAACTGCCAGCCCTCGCAGGCTGGCAGTTCCCGTTTCTACGCATGTTGGTCGAGTCGCGGTCACTACTCGGGTGAGAGCAAGCCATAGCTGCCATCCCGGCGGCGATAGAGCACGCTGAACTTCTCATCATCCGCGTTCTTGAAGAAGAAGAAGTCGTGCCCGACGAGTTCCATCTGCTCGATCGCGGTCTCGATGCCCATCGGATCCATCTGGAAGATCTTCTTGCGTGCAACCGCTTCCGCGAGATTTTTGTTGGCGTCCTCGCTCTCGTCGAACTGGAAGTTCTCCGGGAGATTGGCATCCACCGGAGGCATGTCCACGAGGGCGCTGACGGGAGCGGTGCTCTTCTTCCTGGTCGTGCGCTTGTCGTTGTACTTCCGTACCTGGCGAATGAGCTTGTCGATCGCGATGTCGATCGCGTGCGCGACCTCGGGATCCTCAGCCTCGGCACGAAGCACGTGCTTGCCGGTGCGGAGGGTGAGCTGGGCGGTGGCGATCTCGGCGCCGGTCCGGGTCTTGTCGGATCGCAGCTCGAGGGTCGCCTCGGTTACGTGGTCGGCCAGGCGATCCAGCTTGGCCACGCGCCGGTCGATGAACTCGCGCATGCCGTTGGTCACCTTCACACCGTTGGTGCGAATCTGCAGGTCCACGCCAGCCTCCTGTTCTCGTGCCTGCCGGCTTCGGACGGTCCCGCTGCCGGCACCCGGAAACCGAGTATCACAAGCGAACGCTCACCACGCGATCCGCGAAGGAGAGCGCCGCAGGATAGCGGAACGCTTGTGATGGCGCCCGAGGAGGGACTCGAACCCCCGACGCTCGCCTTAGGACGGCGACGCTCTATCCACTGAGCTACACGGGCAGGAAGGGCTTGCGCCGCTTCTCTTAGGTGCATGCTACCACAGGCAGCATTTGGACGCAGGAGTCGCAGAGATACGCCCGACTCGATGCACTTATCTGCGAACGTACGCGGTCGGAACGGACTATCATATGCGCCATGTCGCGTGCGACAACATGATCTAGAGATGTTAATTGCGTCAGTCGGGCGGTCAACGTTACGACAGTTCAACTGTCATTCCTGTGCAGAAGCTGACCACCAGCGTCCGTCTGGACCATAAGTTGGGAAGCTCTTCTCGTTCCCGGCACCGCTGACTTCGGGTAAAAGGCGGTGATGCCTTGCCGCTGTGGGGACGACCGTGGTACTCTCTGTCCGTTGCCACGGGGCGTGGCGCAGTCCGGCAGCGCGCAGCGTTCGGGACGCTGAGGTCGGAGGTTCAAATCCTCTCGCCCCGACCAACACAGAGAAGGCGGTACCGACCGGTACCGCCTTTTTGCTGCACGCTGCTTTTGCTCGGTGTGTCGCCTCAATATGTCTGCTTGCTGCGCGTGTCCTTGAAATACGGGCTGGGGGCGGGGTCGTACAACGACCGGCGGGTGAGAAGCGATGTGAGCTGCGACTTCAGTGCCTGTACCGTTTCGGTGTCCCGCGCAAGCTCGGCCTCGCGGATGTCCTGAAGAAGCTGCCGCTCCAGGAAGCGGAACCGTTCGCGTCCGAGCTTGCCCAGCACTTCCCGGGTCTCGATGAGGATATTGCTCGGGAACTCTTCTGGACGGCCATCCAGGGACTTCAGAAGCGCCTCCGCATGGTCAGCAAGGTCGTCGTCCATCGCGATCACCAGATCCTGCCCCTGTAGCTCGAACGTGGCCGGATCCTGGAGCAGCAGGATGATCTCCCGGTTGCGCGCGTCCTGGAGGCCGTCGATCGGGAAGCCCTCCAGCAGCGAATAGTTCAGCTGGTGATGCTTGAGGAGCAGGGCGACGAGGTAGTCCTCGGTTGAGCGGCGACCAACCTTCTCGACGGTACCCGGCTTCATGCCCGTGCGAATCGCCGCCGATTTGCCGCCCAGGCTGGATCGCCGCTTTTCGGCGACGATCGTCTGCTCGGAAATGTCCAGCTTTCGCGCCAGCAGGCGGGTGTAGTGGTTCTCCTTCACGCTGTCCGGGATCTGACGCAGGAGCGGAATGATGCGTCGCACCGCGTCCGATTTCGCGTCGGGGTCGCCGAGGTCAACGTTCCTGGTGAGCATATCGATCGTGAAGTCGAGAAAGGGGCGGGCGTTGCGAACGAGCTCTGGCCATGCCTCCGGGTCCTGACGGATGATCTCGTCCGGATCCTTGCCGCCGGCGAGCTGGGCAATCGAGATATCCGCCTTGAGCTTGCGCTCGAAGCGAAGGAGTCCGTTCGCCGTTGGCACGGGCCGCACCTCGGCGTCGAGGGCGTCGGTCATGGTCTCGAGCCCGCGCAACGTCGCCATCTGCCCGGCCGCGTCCGCGTCGAGCGCGAGCACGATTCGATTGCTGGCGCGCTTGATCTGGGCCACCTGCGCCTCGGTGAGGGCGGTGCCCATCGATGCGACCACGTTCTTGAAGCCGAACTGGTGCGCCGTGATGGCATCCATGTAGCCCTCGACGATCACGACCTGGTCGCTCTCGCGAATCGCGTCCTTCGCGCGGTCGAGGCCGTAGACGAGCGAGCTCTTGTCGAAGACGAGCGTTTGGGCCGTGTTCAGGTACTTCGGCTGGGCGTCGCCAAGCGCGCGGCCGCCGAAGCCGACCGTATTGCCATCGCGGTCGCGGATCGGGAACATCAGCCGGTTGCGGAAGCGATCATAGAACCCGCCGGAGTCGCGCTTGCTGGCGAGGCCAGCCTCGGCAGCCAGTTCCGCGCTGATGTTGCGGGAGCTGAGGAAGTTGAGCAGGGCGTCCCACGAGTCAGGCGCGAAGCCCAGGTTGAACTCGTCTGTCATCTCTGGCGAGATACCGCGATCCTCGACGACCTTCCGGCCCTCGGCGCCGTGGGCGGTCTTGAGCAGCACATGATGGAACCACATGGCGGCCAGCTCATTGACCTCGATGAGCTTCTGCTGATGCTCTTTCTCCTCCGGGGGCCGAGGCACGCCCATCTCGAGCTCGACGCCAGCGCGGGAGGCAAGCTCCTTGAGCGCGTCGCGGAACTCCACGTGCTCCATGTCCATGTAGAACGTGAACAGGTCGCCACCCTTGCCACAGCCGAAGCAATGGAAGTTCTGCGAGTCGGGGAAGACGATGAAGGAGGGGGTCTTCTCGTTGTGGAACGGGCACAGCCCCTTGTAGTTCGCACCGGTCTTCTTGAGGGAGGGGACATACCCCTGTACCAGGTCGACGATGTCGACGCGATCACGAACTTCGGCTACGGCGTCTCTGGCCATGGGTGCATCCAGTCTACGGGGCCAGCACAGCGGGGATGTGCAGTTGCTGATAGAGCTCGAGGGCGTACCGGTCGGTCATGGAGGCCACGAAATCGGCGACCCGTCGCTCCACGGAGTCGTCGGGGTTCGACGTCACGTAGAGTTCGGGCAGCCGGTCCGGGTGGGCCATGAAGTAGCGATAGTGGGTCCGGACGATTTCCTGCGCGTGGTGCGTCTCTGGCCGCGCGTTGATTGGATCATACACGCGTTCGTACAGGAAATTCCGTAAGACGTCCGCGACCTGGCGGGTCGAATCCGACATGCGGATGCTGCCTTCCGGGCTCTGGACGTCCGACTGCTCGATGATGTCAGTTACCAGCGTGTTGATCCGCCCGGAATGGCGGGCACCCAGATAGCGAATGACGTCGTCCGGGATGTCGGTCTGCGAGATGATCCCGGCGCGGATAGCGTCGTCGAGGTCATGGTTCATATAGGCGACACCGTCGGCGATCTTCACGACCTGGCCCTCGAGCGTCGCTGGCTCGGAAGAATGGGCCGCCATGATCGACGCGCGGCCCTTGGAGTGGCGGAGGATGCCGTCGCGCACAGGTTCTGTGAGGTTGAGTCCGAGCCCGTCGTTTTCGAGCGTGTCGACCAGGCGCAAGCTTTGCTCGTTGTGCCGGAATCCCGTGATCACCTCGGCCAGCGCTCGCTCGCCGGCGTGACCGAAGGGCGTATGACCGAGATCGTGGCCCATGCCGATCGCCTCGATAAGGTCCTCGTTCAGGCGCAATGCCCGGCCAATCGTGCGGGCTACCTGCGTGACCTCCAGCGTGTGCGTCAGGCGCGTCCGGTAGTGGTCGCCCTTCGGCGCAATGAAGACCTGCGTCTTGTGCATGAGGCGTCGGAAGCTCTTGGTGTGGATGATTCGGTCGCGATCGCGCTGGAACTCCGTCCGCATCGCGGAAGGTTCCTCCGGGCGCCGGCGTGTGGCGGCGCTGCTGCGGGCAGCACGGGGCGTGAGGAACGCATCCTCTGTGCGCTCCAGGCGTTCGCGGATCGACTCACCGTTCGACGTGCTCATCGCGCCTCCGGTCTCAGCTGATGATGTCCATATTGGCCAGCGAGGCGATCAGGCGCTTTTGGCCATGGTCCTTCTTCTTGAACAGGACCGAAAGCTCCATGTCGCCATCGCGACGCGGCGTGATCTCGGCAATCTGACCCTCGCCGAACTTCGGGTGGAACACGGTATTGCCGACTTTGTAGTCCGGTATCGCGACCGGCACCTTCTTCGGCGTCGGCTCGGGCGTCGACCAGGATGTCGACACGCGCGAGGTGAGTGACCCGGCGCCAGCAGTACCATACGACCGGCCGGATGAGCTCGAGCGGTGACCGGTTTGGCGCGTGACCGAGCGCATCACTTCCGCGGGAATGCTCTGCACGAATCGGGAAACGACTCCCTCCCGGTACTGGCCATACGTCATGCGGCTCGCGGCGTAGGTAATGTAGAGCAGTCGCTGGGCGCGCGTGACGCCGACGTAAAAGAGCCGCCGTTCTTCTTCCATCGGCAGGGTATCAAACGCTTCCGCTTCGATCGCCCGATTGATGGGGAGCAAACCTTCCTCGGCCCCGGCGATAAACACCGCAGGGAACTCCAGCCCCTTCGCGGAGTGGAGTGTGATGAGGGTCACCGAGCCCTGGTTCTCATCCTCCATGGTGTCCTGATCGGAGATCAGGGCTACCTGCTCCAGGTACGCGGTCAGGGCCTCCTGCGGGTCGATGGCGTCATAGCGTTCGAGATCGGTGCGAAGCTCCTGGACGTTCGCCCAACGCTGGAGTTCTTCCTCCGAGCCCTGGTCGAACGAGGTGCGAAAGTCCGTCACGTCGATGACCGAGTCGAACAGCTCCGCGAGTGTTTTCTCCTTCTGACCCTCCTGGAGGATGGCGAAGGCTGTGCCGATCCGTGACGCCGCCGACTTGCCGGCGCCGCTGTACGACGGGCCGGGTATGTTCGACGCGTTGGCGACAGACGGGACGACCGCCGTGAACGCATCGAGGATCGGGCGTTGGTACTCCGCTGCCCATCCCGACGCCGTGTCCATGGCCTTGGGGCCGAAGCCGCGGCCAATGGGGAAGTGGTCGATCACACGCTCGAGGCTGACGCGGTCCCAGGGGTTGTAGAGCACGCGGAGGACCGCCAGGATATCGCGCACCTCCTTGCGCTCGTAGAAGCGGACGCCGCCGATGATGCGATAGCGGAACTCGCTCGTGCGGAAGGCCTCCTCAAGCACACGGCTTTGCGCCGTCGTGCGGTACATGACCGCGATCTCTTCCGGGCGGGCATAGCCGCGCGCCACGAGCCGCCGGATCTCGCTGACGATCCATGTCGCCTCGTGCTGTTGGTCGGAGAGCTCTCGCACCTGGATCTGCTCGCCCTCGTCGTTCAAGGTCCGGATGCGGCGGTCGATGCGGTCCTTGTTGTCGCGAATCACGCGGTCGGCCGCCTGGACAATGCGCTGGGTCGAACGGTAGTTGATCTCCAGGTGGATCTGCGTTGCGTCCGGGTAATCCTTCTCGAAGTCGAGGATGTTCCGGATATCCGCCTGCCGCCAGGCGTAGATCGACTGGTCCGGATCGCCGACGACGAAGAGATTTCGGTAGCGATCGGAGAGGGCGGAGACCATCACATACTGGACACGGTTCGTGTCCTGGTACTCGTCCACCATGATGTAATGGAACTGCTGCTGGTAGCGCTCCATGGCCTGCGGCGCGGCGTCGAAGAGCCGGATCGGGAGGCCAAGCAGGTCGTCGAAATCGACCGCGTTCGCGCCCTTGAGCAGTTTCTCGTATTCCTGGTAGACGCGGACGACGATCTCGTCGTCGTAGGAGTTGGCCTCGGCCGCGAGGTCGTCCGGTGTCATGAGCTGACTCTTCGCGGCAGAGACGCGCGATAGCATCCGGCGCGGCGCAATCTGCTTGGGGTCGAGGTTCGCGTTGCGCACGGCCGCCTTCGCCAGCTCCATCTGGTCGCCGTCGTCGTAGATGACGAAGTTCGACTGCAAGCCCAGATGGTTGGCGACGAGGCCCGGGTTCTGGCGAAGGATGCGAACCCCGAGCGAGTGGAAGGTGCCCATTACGAGCCCTTCAGTGCCCTCGGTGCCGATCAGTTTGTCGATCCGCTCCCGCATCTCTCGCGCGGCCTTATTGGTGAACGTCACGGCCAGGATGTTCTCCGGGCGGACGTTCATCTCCTGGATCAGGTAGGCGATGCGGTGCGTGAGCACGCGCGTCTTGCCCGAACCGGGTCCGGCGACAACGAGCACGGGCCCGTCGGTCGTGATCACGGCCCGTTGCTGATCTTCGTTCAGGCCGGTAAGGAGAGGGGAGACATAGTCGGTCATGGGTTCCTGTGGTCCATCCAGAATGGCGTATGTGGGGGCGGGACCAGGGAGGCGCGTGAGCGAGGCGAAAGCCCTGGAACGCCGCGCGACGTGCTGTCCCTGATCGTCTCGAGTCACTGCCGAGTGTAGCACTGCAGGTATGGCCGGATTCGACGTTTTGGTTGACGCCCGATGAGGATTCTGGTACGTTTACCGCCGTCACAATTTGCCGACGTAGCTCAGTGGCAGAGCAAAGGACTCATAAGCCTTCGGTCGCTGGTTCGAATCCAGCCGTCGGCACCAACCACACGGACCGTAGCGATAAAGAAGACCGCCATGGACGATCGTTCGTCGCAACGGATTCCTCCACCCCCGAAACGGGAGTCGGGGGTCGTTCAGCGTGTCCGAGCATCGCTCGCTGCGAGGATCGACCCTGTGTCAACGCCTCATATCCTCATCGGCTGCAGTGGGGGGCGGGATTCCGTGGCGCTGGCGTGGGTGCTGGCGGCCCTTGCGCGCACTGGTGCTGCGACCGCTTCGATTGTGCATGTCGATCATAAACAGAGGTCGTCGTCGGCGCTTGCGGCGGAAGGGACGCAGAAGATCGCCGCCATGCTGGGGCTTCCATTCCATCTCATGTCTCTGGAATCGGACGCGTTGGCCGAGCATGTTGGCGTCGGGCCAGAGGAGGCGCTTCGGCGCGAGCGGTATCGGGCCATGGCCCGCATCGCCCGCGAGACGCAATCGGACGCGCTGGCCGTTGCTCATCATGAACGTGACCAGGCCGAGACGGTCTTGCTGCATCTAGTTCGAGGTTCGGGCTTGCATGGCGCGACCGGCATGCGCGAGTGGTCGACGCTCGATGTGCCGTGGTGGCCAAGCGACGACTATTCGCGAGCGCTGACCGTCTGGCGGCCGTTCCTGCGTGAACGGTGGGACACGATCGAGGAGATCGCCGTCGGCTCGCGCTTACCCATTCACTTCGACGATTCGAATGAGCAGCGTCGGTATCGGCGTAACGCGGTTCGGCATGATGTCTTGCCGCTGCTGGAGGGGATCGCAAGTGGCGCGGTCGGTAATATCGCCCGGTTTGCCGAGCTCGCCGGGGAGGACGACGATCTGCTCGATGCCATGGCCGGGGATCGCCTCAAGGTTCAACCGGACGGAGACCTGCATCGTCGCGCGATCGTTGACCAGCCGCGCGCTATCCAGCGACGGGTGGTTCAGCAATGGCTCGACCAACGTGGTTTCGACGGCGAGCTGACGACAAACCGCATTGACGCCGTTTGCGGCCTCGCGGAGAGGAACCGGTGGCGCTCTGGTCGAGATGGGGGATGGATGGATTGTCATGCTGGAGCAGGGCGTCCTGGCCTTGAGGCATTGATTCCCGGGTACCATTGGCGGAACAGGAATCGACGCGCCACGCGCGTGACCAGCAGGATGGACCATGCCCACCGAGAAAACCGACAACACCGGCATCCCTGACGATTTCAAATCTGCCGGTATCGACCGCATCCTCATCTCCGAAGAGCAGATTCGCGACGAGGTCGCCATGATGGCGAAGGAGCTTGACGCGGAGTACGCCAACGACCAGCCACTTGTCATCTGCGTGCTGCGAGGCGCGGTCGCCTTCATGGCGGATCTGGTGAAGGAGATGACGATCCCCCTCGAGATGGATTTCATGGCTGTCTCGAGTTACGGCGCGGCGACGAAATCATCCGGTGTGGTGCGGATCCTCAAGGATCTGGACGAGGAGATTTCCGGTCGCCGGATCATCATCGTCGAAGACATCGTCGATAGCGGACTGACGCTGCATTACCTGCTCGAGATGCTGTACCAGAGGAATCCGAAGGACATCCGCGTGGTCGCGATGGTGAAGAAGGACAAGCCGGACGCCATCGAAGTGCAGGTCGACCGCGTCGGTTTCGTTGTGCCGGACGAGTTTGTCGTCGGGTATGGATTGGACTACGCGGGTCGTGACCGTAATGTGCCGTTCATCGGCGTGCTTGACCCGTCGGTCTATACGCCCGCTGATGATGCAGCGACGGAGAAAAGCCGGTAAGGGAC